>DAOUIF010000073.1:0-21458 GCA_034423575.1 Dehalococcoidia bacterium
CCCCCCCGACTGCTCATCCCGATGGCGATCGCCGGGCTGGTCGTGACGGCCATCGTTGCGTTCATACTGGTGGTGCTGTTCATATCCTGGTTCTCCAACCCGCCCTTTGGCTGGGGCGACGCTCCGGCGCAGCCCATCCCCTTCCCGCATGACGTTCACGCAGGATCAGTTGAAGACGGTGGCCACGCTATCCAGTGCGAATTCTGCCACCGCAACGTAACCTCTGGGGCGGCGGCGACGGTGCCGGCGGTAGAGGTCTGCGTGATCTGTCACAAACAGATCAACGGCAGCAACGTGACTGAGTCGGCACGACAGTCGATTGAGGAACTTAGACCCGATCAGTTGATCAACATCCAGCGGGTGCTGGACAAGCACGCCGAAGAGCGACCCATCGACTGGGAGCGGGTCCATCGTATGCCGGACCATGTCCGCTTCGTGCACGAGGCCCACATCCGATTCCTGACCCAGGGAGAAGCGCGCACGGTTACCCTGCCGGTGGGCGACGAAAAACCAATGAACCTGCCGGTGTCGGTGCCCGAAGCCTGTTCGGTGTGTCATGGCGACGTTGCCGGGATGGTCGAAGTGCAGCCGCAGGACGGCCAGTCGCTGAAGATGGGCACGTGCCTGGACTGCCACCGGGAAAACGACGTCAGCACCGACTGTACGATTTGCCACAAGTAGGCCGCACGCCGCTACCGGACTCTTGAACCAATGAAACTAACGCGCCGCAACTTCCTCGCCTGGGCCGGCATCGCTGCAACTGGAGCGATCGCCTGCGACCTGTTCGACGATGAGCTGCGGGTCCAGAGCCCGGCGCTGATCCCCGAAGACCTGGTCAAGGGCCGGGACAACTGGTACGCCACCTACGACGGGTCGGCGCCCGGCGGAGAGGGCGTGCTGGTACGGGTGATGGAAGGACGCGCCAAGAAGGTGCGCGGCAACCCCCGGTTCCCGACGAACCAGGGCAAGCAGTCGGCCACCGCCGATACGATGCTGCAATCGCTGTACCATCCCGACCGGATCGACGGGCCGATGCTGCGCAACGGACCCAGGGGCTCGGGACGCTACCGGTCCATCGGCTGGGAAGAGGCGCTGAACCGGTTCAACGCAGCGGTGGACGACCGCGGCCAGAGCATGCTGCTGATCACCGAGGACCGCAAGTGCAGCTTCGCCAAGATATGCGGCGCTTTTGCTGAGGCCTTCGGTGGCCGGCACGTAGCCTTCGGCGGCGCGGCCGACGACACTGCCTACCGAGCGGCGGTGAAGGACCTGATGGGCACCGACAGCCTGCCCTTCCACGACATCGCCAACGCGCACTCGCTGGCCAGCTTCGGCTCCGACTTCCTTTCGACCTGGGGCAGCCCCACGGCCTACGCAGTGGCGTACGGCAAGTTCCGCACGAGTCCGCATATGGAAGACCGGGGACGGCATTACCACTTCGGCTCGCGCTACTCGTTGACCGCGGCCAACGCCGATAAGTGGATACCCATCAATCCCGGCTCCGAGGGCTACGCCGCCATGGCCTTGGCGTGGGCGGTCGCTTCGACGCATCCGGAATCGTCGGCGGTGGCACGGATCACGGGCGAAGCCGGAGTAGGCGCGTTGAGTGAATTCAACCCCGACGCCCTGGTCAGCGTGTTGGGCATACCGGACGAAGTCCTGGACGGGTACTCGCTCAGGGAATTCTTCGAGGGGTTGGCGCACGACTACATGGCCCACGGCGGACTGGCCATCGGCGGCGGCGGCGAGGCCGGAGCCTACAGCAACGGCCAGTTCAATGCCTCGGCCGTCCTGATCCTGAACCACATAATAGGCAACGTGGGGCAAAAAGGTGGCTTGTTGCCCGATCCCGGAAGCCCCATTTCCGATAGCCCAACGGGCGCTCCGGTGGCGTCTCTGGCGGACTGGCAGCGGATCGCCGGCGACATCAGCAGCGGCGCCGCTCCCCTGGTCATCATCCACAACGCCAACCCCGTGCACGGACTGCCGGCGAGCATCGGCCTGGAGGGGGCGCTGGGCAACGAGGGAGTGGTGGTCATCAGCGCCAGCCAGTTCCTGGACGAGACGTCGGCCATGGCCGATCTGCTGATACCGGACCGGGCCGCGCTGGAAGACTGGGGCGACGACCTCCCCGACCCGATGCCGGGTTACCACGTGTACGCCGTGCAGCAGCCCGTGGTGAACCCCCTGCCGGACGTCGACCCGAGGAGCTTCCCCGACGTGCTGCTGAACGCAGCGGCGACGCTGGGACGCGGCGATGGCATGCCCGCCGAGAGCTACGAGGCGATGATCCGCTCCAACATTGAAGAAACGCTGGGAGCGGACTTTACCGACACGCTGATGTACGGCGGTTGGTGGGACGAAAACGCCACTGGTAGCGCCGTGACGCCTCCCGAGGGCACGCTGGCCCGGATCGCGAGAATGGCGTCGCCGGCCAACCTCGTGGGCGGCGGCGACTTCCACCTGCAGCCCTACGAGCACCACACCCTGGGGGACGGGCGCAACGCCCACCTGCCCTGGGCGCAGAACGCGCCGGACCCGCTGACCACGGTGACCTGGCAGACCTGGGTGGACATCAACGAAACCCAGGGAAAGCAGATGGGCCTGCGCGAGGGCGACGTGGTCAACATCACCACCGGCGCCGGCAGCATCCACGCGCTGGTATACCTGAACCCCGGGAGTCCCCCGGGTATCGCGGCGGTGCCCATGGGCGGCGGCCGCACGATGGGATCCAGCTACGCCACGGATCGGGATGCGCGGGAGAGCGGGAACGTGGTATCCATACTGGAGCTGGTCGCGGTGGACGGCGCCGGAGGACTGGCCTGGGGTTCCACTCGCTGCTCGATAATGCCTACCGGCGACAGCATGGCGGTTTCCAAGATGGAGGGCGACTACACCAGCCGCGAGGTCGGCGAACATCCGGCTGAGCAGGTTTTCAAGAGCATCAGCGTGGAGGGAGGTCATGGTCACTAGGCCGGCCGACGCGCCCGTCGTGACCTGGGACGACTGAGACATGCCAAAAGCCGAATTTCCGCACAAGTGGGGAATGGTCATTGACCTCGACAAGTGCACGGGCTGCCAGGCCTGTGTGGTGGCTTGTCAGGCGGAGAACAACATCCCCATCAATACCAAGGACTACTTCCTGCAGCGGCGCGCCTACGAGTGGATCCGCATCGAGCGCTACTGGGAAGGCGAGTACCCGAACGTCAAGGCACGGTTCATGCCAGTGCTGTGCCAGCACTGCGAGAACGCCCCCTGCGAGCCGGTTTGTCCGGTGTATGCTACCTACCACAACGAAGAGGGCCTGAACGTGCAGGTGTACAACCGCTGCGTCGGGACCCGCTATTGCATCAACAACTGCCCCTACCAGGTGCGGATGTTCAACTACTGGCACCCCAACTGGCCGGCCAGGCTGGAAAACCAGCTCAATCCGGACGTGACGGTGCGGACGCGCGGTATCACCGAGAAGTGCACCTTCTGCGTCCAGCGGCTGCGCCGCGGCGAGATCGAGGTTGAGGCTCGCGGCGGACAGCGGCTGAACGACGAGCGCATGGCCGGAGGAAACTACGACCCCGCGTGCGTGCAGGCCTGCCCCACCAACGCCCTGATGTTCGGCGACCTGGAGGATCCGGATACGGCGATCAAGCCGTACTTCGACGACGTGAACGCGCACCCGGGCCACGGCGAGCACGACCGCTCGACCCGGGGCTACCGTCTGCTGGAAGAGATGAACACTCGTCCCAGCGTCATCTACCTGAAGAAGATCGACCAGTACCCCCTTAAGGGCAAGGGCGGACACTGATGGCAAGCGAAGCACAGGCCCATCCCGAGCCGGGACCCGACGCCCACGGCGTTGAAGCCCACGGGCATGACGCCCACGAGCACGGCCATTTCGGGCCGGAGATGTGGGTGATCCCCGAACGGTCGGGGTTGGTGTCCGGCGTTGTCGAGCGGCAACAGGCGGGCTCGAGCCTGCTGCGCTGGGTCTTTATCGTCGGCGGCGTGCTGACGATACTGGGCATCGTGGGCTTCGTGCTCAAGTTGTTCACGGTCGGGTTCTCCGACCACCGCGATTGGGGATTTTACGTCGCGGCGTTCGCGTTTGTTTTCACCCTGTCCGCCTCGGCTCCGCTGGCCGCCTGCGCCTTCCGGTTCACCAAGAGCCACTGGCGGCGGCCTCTGACGCGCATCGCCGAGGTGTTCTCGGTGGTGAGCATCGTCAACATCCTGCTGTTCATCCCGGCGCTGATCGCCCTGCCCGACATCGGTGTGATGACGGAAAGCGGCGAGCAGATGGTCCGCCGGTCCATCTGGTTCCAGGAGTTGAGCAACCCCTCGGGATGGTTGATGGCCTCCATGATCGGGTTGGTGTTCTGTTCGCTGTCGATCCTGTGGCTCTCGGCCATGCCGGACATGGCGCAGTCACGCTCCATGGTTACCGGGTTCCGCGCCTCCCTCTACGCGCGGCTGGCCGGTGGCTGGTACGGCACCAAGCGGCAGTGGCAGATCCAGAAGGGTGGCCTGGCCATCCTGGGCGGCCTCTACTTCATGCTGGTGGTGTTCGTCCAGTTCCTGATCGTCAGCGACTTCGCCATGGCGATGATACCGGGCTGGAAGGACTCGATCCTGCCGCCCTTCTACACGGTGATCAGCTTCCAGGGCGGCCTGGCGGCGATTCTGCTGACGGCCTACGCGCTGCGGCGCTGGGGCGGCTACCGCGATTACATCGGTCAGGCCCCGTTCTGGGCGGCCAGCAAGGTGCTGCTGGGCCTGACGCTGCTGCACACCTACCACCTGTTCGCGTTCTTCATCACCTACTGGTACGGCCGTTTGGAGGTTGAGCAGGCGATCCTGAACTACCTGATGTTCAAGTCGTACATCGGCATTTTCTGGGCGCAGCTGTTCTTCACCTTCTTCATCCCGTTCCCGATACTGGTGTCCAACCACGCCCGCCGCGAGGGCTGGGGCGCCCCGCTGGCAGCGGTCTTCATCCTCATCGGTCTGCTGCTGTTCCACATCCGGATATTCGCCGCGGCCTTCGGTGCGGCGCCGGCCGACCTGCACGGACTGTATTACCTGCCTTCGGACGCCTTCTCCTTCCCGGCGTTGCTGTTGCCGCCGCCGGGGGCGACGTTCCCGGACCTTTGGGATATCTTCATGATCTTGGGCGGCGTGGGCATAGTGCTATTCCTGCTACGCGTCGGCCTCATGATCCTGCCGCCGCTTGCGATGTGGGAGATGAAAGAAGGGTCGATGTACCAACGAGTCGACACGCTGATCCGGGGACGCTACCTCGTGCTGGCCAAGCCGGAATAGCATGACGCAAACCGAAAGCCTGGATCGCTAACCACACACGTTTTGACACTGAACGCCAGACCGACGCGCTGATCTCTCAGCCAAGACACCGCCAGAGCCACCACAGGTAAGAGTAAGTCAAAATGCAGGAAGGCAAAGCCCTACCCGCAGCGCAAGTGAACCGGGACCTGCTGCGGTCCATACTGGAGACACCACGCTGGTTCTGGCCGGTGGTGTCACTGCTCGGTATGGTCGTGCTGGCAGCCGCCGTGACCATCGGTATCATGGTCGACCGGGGTCTCGGCATCACCGGCTTGAACTACAAGGTGGTCTGGGGCTTCTTCATCACCAACTTCGTGTTCTGGATCGGCATCAGCCACGCCGGCGTGATGCTCTCCGCCATCCTGCGTCTGGCCAAGGCCGAGTGGCGCCGCCCGGCGACCCGCGCGGCCGAGGTGCTGACCATCTTCTCGCTGATGACGGCGATGATCATGCCGATCATCCACACCGGACGGCCGTGGCGGATCCTCTACTGGGCATTCCCCTACGACTTCGCCCGCGGCGTGTGGCCCAACATCCGTACTCCCCTGGTGTGGGACCCCTCCGCCATCCTGACCTACCTGACCTCCTCGACCCTGTTCGTCATCATCGCCTTGGTGCCTGACTTCGCGGTGCTGCGCGACCGCACCACCGGCTGGCCCAAGATCGTGTACACGATGCTGGCCATGGGCTGGGAGGGCAACCCGCGCCAGTGGAAGCTGCAGATCATCGCCGGCGTCTTGTTGTCCGCGCTGATCCTGCCCGTGTTCGTCTCCGTGCACTCCATCGTGTCCTGGGACTTCGGCATGGCGGTGGCCATCAAGTCGTGGCACAGCACCGTGTTCGCCCCCTACTTCGTGGTCGGCGCGGTCCACTCCGGCGTGTCCGCGGTGGTGTTCGCCATGATCCTGCTGCGCTGGGCCTACGGCTGGCAGGACTACATCCGTCACGAGCACATCGACGCGCTGGGCCGCCTGCTGATCGTCGTCGCCACCGGGTGGTTCTACTTCCTGGTCATGGAGATCATCTTCGGCATCTATGGTCTGGAAGGCGACGAGCTGGCCGTCCGCGCCCTGCAGTTCCTGCCCGGCGATCACGGTGTGGCCTACAACGTCTGGATGATAATATTCGTCGGCATCACCTACTTCCTGCCGGTTATCCTGTGGCTGCCCAAGGCGTGGCGACGCAACCTGTGGATCATGTCCGCGGCGTGTATCTCCGTGAACGTGGGCATGTGGCTGGAGCGCTACCTGCTCTTCGTGCCCGGCCAAGCCAACAAGCAGTTCCAGACCTTCACGTGGAACGACTACCTGCCGCAGTGGCCGGAAGCGCTTATCGTCGGAGCGACCTTCGCTTTCGTATCGATGCTGATGCTGCTGTTCAGCCGGGTGTTCCCGCTGGTGCCCCTGTACGACATCAAGGAAGGGGACATACTGAAGACGGAAATGCAGGTGGGTCGCCGCACCGTGCCGGCGACGTTCCGAGAGGACTAGGGTTATAGCCATGGCCATGCCAGGATTTTTGCAGCAGTTGCGGAACACGATGTCTCCGCCCAGTAGCAAGCAGGCCATTCTGGGCCTGTTCTCGGACGCCGAGTCCGCAGCCACCGCTGGCGACGGGCTCAAGTCCGCCGGCATCCCCGAAACCGACTACGACTTCCTGACCGACGCTCCCTACCCCATAGGGTCGCTGGGCGAGCGTGACGAGCCGCATCGCCTGTACCTGTACCCGTTCATCGGCGCGCTGCTGGGGCTCTCTTCCGGCATCATGATCACGGCGATGACGCAGGTGGCATACCCGCTGGTCACGGGCGGCAAGCCCGTGCTGTCCCTGCCGCCGATGGCCATCGTCTGCTACGAAGGAACCATGCTGGGAGCCATCCTGTTCACGGTGATCGGCATCGTCTTCGAGTCGCGCCTGCCCAAGTTCGACCTGGGCCTCTACGACAATCGCATCACCCAGGGGTTCCTGGGCCTGCGCGTCAACGCAGAACCGGAGCAGAGCCGGGAGGTGGTGCAGATAATGAACGCCGCCGGCGCCGTAGACGTCAAGACGGACCAGTAGCAAGGACCGGAACCATCGCCATGGCAATGCAAGGAATACTGGGTTTGTTCGACGACGCCTCAGCGGCCGCCGACGCGGGAGACGCGCTGAAGGCCTCGGGCATCGCCGAGTCGGACTACCACTTCCTCACCGACATCCCCTATCCCGAAGGGGCGTTCGGCGAGCCTATGGAAAGGCATACCCTGTTCGTGTGGCCGGTTGTCGGCGGAATACTTGGCCTTGTTCTGGCCCTGATAGTCGCCGGCATGACCCCGTTGGCCGTTCCCATGACCACCGGACCCAAGCCCATACTCGCTCTGCCGCCGCTGGCAGTGATCTGCTACGCCGGAGCGATGCTGGGCGCGATCCTGTTCGCCGTGATCGGGATCGCCGTGTCGGTACGGGCCAGGCTGGGATCTCCGCACACGGACGACCGGATCGCCACCGGATTGATCGGCGTCCTGGTGAACGCGGGTGCGGCACAGGCGCCACAGGTCACTGAAATCCTGAACCACGCGGGCGCATTGGACGTTACGACCAACCGCGCCTGATCCGGCCCTACTGCTGCGATAACCAAAGCTGAAAGACGCAATGAAAAACTTGATGACACGGATTAGCTCGATCCCCGGCAGGTTCCGACTGCCGCTGCTGGTTGCGGCTTTGGCGACGGTGGGAATAGTGGCGGTCGGCTGCTCGCAGGGGTCCTACCCGCTGGATATCTTCTACGAGATGCACTACCAGCCGTCGTACAAGGCCCACGAGCCGCCGCGGCTCACTGTGCCGGCGTCGGCGGTGCCGTGGTACGGTTCGACGCCACCGGAACCGACCTCGTTCGCCGGGTCGGGTCGGCACATTTTCGAGGCCAACTGCGTAATGTGCCACGGAGCCGAAGGACTGGGCAACGGCCCGGTGCTGGCGCGGATGATCGTCGACTACGGCTACCAACCGCTGGACCTGGCCACCCAGAACCCCAACCTCACGTCCGAAGCGGCCAGGAGCCTGGACCGCAACGGTCTGCGGGGTGTGATCGAGGGCGGGGTGAACGTGATGCCCCCGTTCCGAAAGCTGCTGACCCCCGATCAGATCGAGCTGGTCCTGGACTACGTAGAAGGTTGCATCCAGGACGGCAACGCCGCAGCCTGCCAGTAGCGCCGCCGGCCGGTTCAAATTCCCTACACAGAGACGCCTTGCTGTGTTAGCTTTGAATGGTAATCCTCATTGTACCGAGAGGCACACCGATGGCGGGCAAAGACAGCATAACGGTGACGGTTGATTCCGAGATAGCCGAAAAATACCGCTCGGCTTCGGAATCTGAGCGGCTCAAAATTGACTGGCTGGTCAACTTGCGCTTGCGTGAAGTAATGGCAAAAAGAAAACGGCTGGCAGAGCTGGAAGCATCCATGCGGGAGATGAGCCGGAAAGCTCAGGAGCGAGGCCTGACGCCTGAAATTCTGCAATCCATACTTGACGACGAATAAGCATGGAATGTTTAGGTGTGTATTTGATACGAACAGCGTCGTCAGTGCGGCGCTGTTTGCAGATTCCGTGCCAGCACGAGCTTTGATGCTGGCGTTACGTCTGGGAACGATTTTAATGTTCCAGGATTTGGCTGATGAGTTGGACGATGTGCTTGCCCGGCCACGGTTCAATCGTTACAGTAGTTTGGAGGAGCGGGAAACGTTCCTGGATAACTTGATACACCAAACAGAGTGGGTGCAGATCACCGAGCGCGTGCGCGCCTGTCGCGACCCCAAAGACGACAAAATTCTGGAACTGGCCGTCAACGGGCGTGCCAACTATATCGTAACCGGCGATGATGACTTGTTGGTGATGAACCCGTTTCGCAGGGTAGCGATTGTCAGCCCCGCCGATTTCCTGACGGTCGCTGGCTCCGAAACGATGGAACCCTGACCATATCTGCCGGCAGGTTCTGGTATGCGCCAACTCCGCTGGCCGGGCCGGATTTCCCCAGCACTGACTAATGTCTGTACCCCGGTGGCCATCGCCCTTGTCGCGATCGTGCTATTCACCGGCATCGTGTCTGCGCAATCCGGCGAAACGGGCGCATCGTACGACGAGGCGAAGGCGCAGGAGATCGACCGGATGCTGATGTGCCCGGTGTGTCCCGCGCAGACCATCGACCAGACCGAGGTGCCGCTGGCGAAACAGATGCGGGCGCAGGTGAGAGAACTGCTGGAGTCGGGAGCGACCCGTGAGGAGGTGCTGGCCTGGTTCTCCGCCCCGGAGCGGTACGGCCCCAGCGTGCTGGCTGAGCCGCCGCGCTCCGGTTTCTACCTGATCGCGTGGATTGTCCCCGGCGTCGTAGTAGTAGCGGCCTTGGCCGGTGGACTGCTCACTCTGCGCGCCATGCGCGGGCGACGTGGGAACGGCGATGAAGCCGCCGAGACCGGCGATGGCGACGGGTTGCAGCCGTACCTCGCCGCCGTGGACCGTGACCTGGCCCTGGACGGCCGGGACTCCGCCGGAGAAGGCTGAACATGGCTGATCTGGGCGCCGCCTGCCTCTGGATGGGGCTGGCGCTGGCGGCCTACTCCTTTTTCGCTTCGGTGGGCGGACAACTGCGCGGTTCGCCGGCGCTGGTGGACAGCGGACGCAAGGCGTCCTACGTCCTCGTCGTTGTGCTGCTGGTGTCCACACTGTCGCTGGTGCAGTCGTTCATCGCGCGCGACTTCTCGCTGAAGTACGTGGCCGAGCACAGCAACCTGGCGATGCCCAACATCTACACTTGGGTGGCGTTCTACGCCGGCAACGAGGGATCGCTGCTCTACATCGCCTTCGCCCTGTCGGTGATGGCTGCGCTGGCCATCTGGCTGGCTCCGGCGTCCACGCGACCCACCCTGGCGTGGACCACGGCCATCCTGATGCTGATTCTGGTGTTCTTCCTGGCGGTGATGGGATTCATGGCGAACCCCTTCGCCAAGCTGCCGTTCCCCGTCCCCGACGGGCAGGGCATCAACCCGCTGCTGACCCACTTCGGGATGTTCTTCCACCCGCCCGCCCTGATGGCGGGCCTGGTGGGCATCAGCATCCCCATGGCCTTCTCCCTGGGCAGCCTCATCGGAGGTAAGGGCGGCGACGAGTGGATCGACGCCGGCCGCGCCTGGGGCGTGGGTATCTGGGCGCTGCTGGCCGCCGGACTGCTGCTGGGCTCCTGGTGGGCCTACACCATCCTTGGATGGGGCGGGTTCTGGTTCTGGGACCCGGTGGAGAACGCCGCGTTCATGCCGTGGATCGCGCTGACGGCCTTCGTGCACTCGATCATGGTGCAGAAGCGCCGCGGCATGTTCCGCATGTGGAACATCGTGCTCATCGACGTGGCCTTCGCGCTGGCGCTGTACGGGATGTTCATGAACCGGGGCGGGCCGGTGCCATCGGTGCATTCCTTCGGCGCGTCCACCCTGGGTTGGGTGTTCCTGCTGTTCCTCGCCTTCGGCGTGATTGTGCCGCTGGCAATTTTCTTCTGGCGCTACGACCGCATGAAGAGCGCGCAGAGCTTGGACTCGATGCTCTCCCGCGAATCGGCGTTCCTGGTGAACAACCTGCTGCTGCTGGGGATCGCCTTCGCCACGCTGTGGGGCACGGTGTACCCGCTGCTGTCGCGGCTGTTCGCCGAGCAGG
The DNA here is from genome assembly GCA_034423575.1 of Dehalococcoidia bacterium. Lineage (GTDB taxonomy): Bacteria > Chloroflexota > Dehalococcoidia > Lucifugimonadales > UBA3495 > Bin87. The sequence goes on from DAOUIF010000073.1 coordinate 11,017, forward strand.
AGATCACCGTGGCCCGCCCCTTCTACGATCAGGTCAACGGCCCGCTGATGCTGGGGTTGGTGCTGCTGATGGGCATCGGGCCGCTGCTGCCGTGGCGTCGGGCGAACCTGCGATCGCTGCAACGGGCACTGCTGGTACCGGGAATCGCCGCGCTGGCAACCGTGGCGGTGCTCTTGGTTGCAGGAGTCAGGCAGCCTTACGCGGTGGTCGGTTTCGCCCTGTGCGCCCTGGTTACGACCAGCGTCGTCTCGGAGTGGGTGCGGGGAACCGTCGCCAGGCGGCGCAGCGTGGGAGACAATCCCGCCGTTGGGTTAGTGCGGTTGATCCTGGCAAACCGGCCGCGCTACGGCGGTTACATCGTGCACCTGGCGGTGGTGATGGTAGCCCTGGGCGTGGTGGGCCAGTCGTTCTACGGCGTGCAGCGCGACGTGGCGTTGATGCCGGGCGACTCGGTCACCGTGGAAGGCTACACGCTGGAGTACGTGGACACCTCCGCGCTTGCCTTTGCCGACCGCACCGAGTTCCGGACCACGGTGGAGGTGTACCGGGACGGCGAGCTCCTCGAGACCATGCACCCGCAGCGGACGTTCCATCCGGCATTCAACATGGCGTCGACGCGGGCGGCAATACGCTCCACGCCCGTGGAGGATTTCTACGTGGTGCCCAGCGAGAACCGCGAAGACGGAGCGGTGGGTTTCCGCATCCTGGTCAACCCGCTGGTGTGGTGGATGTGGGTGGCCGGCCCGGTGATGATAGTCGGCACGGTGGTGGCATTGTGGCCGTCGCGGGTGCCGGCGCGCCGTCCGGTCGTGGTCGCGTCGCCGGCCACCGAAGCGGCCGATTAGTAAGCCCACGCCAGGACGGGCGGTTCGATGCAACTGGGGTTGGCGATAGCGGTGGCGTTGCTCATCGTGGGCGCGGTGGCGTGGCCGCTCCTGGCCGGTCGCTGGCGGGCAACGGGCAATGCGCCGGAACGCGAGTACGCGGACGGCGAAGCGCAGGCGAGCACCGCCGCGTTGGAGGACGTGTACGAGGCGATACGCACCCTGCAAATGGAGCACGGCCTGGGCCGCATCGACGAAGCCGACTTCCGCGAGCAACTGGACCAGTACCGAAGGCAGGCCGCGGAGATCATGCGCGATTTGGATCAACAGGGCGAGCATGGTCAGGCACCAAATAGCTGATCAGAGATTCGAGGTTTTGGCTATCATGGCGGTCCTGACGGCTGCGATGTTGCTGACGGTCGGGCCGGAGACGCTGTTCGCGCAATCTCCCGATACCATCGCCGTTACCGGCACGGTGGTGAACGGTACGGAGGGGGGCGCAGTGCCCGCCGGCGTCACCGTGCTGCTGCACCGCTTCGGCGCGGGTTCGGGGTCGGTGGATACCTACGAGGAAACCACCAACGCCGACGGAGGCTTCCGGTTCGACGGCGTGCCGGCGGTTGCCGATGGCGACAGCCTGGCATTGGCCGTTGATTACGGCGAAACCCGCTACACCGACGTGCTCTCGCAGTCTGAGATTGCCGACCCGGTGGTGCTGACGGTCTACGAATTCACCCGCGACGTGGGTGTGGTGACCACCACCGAGCAGTCGATCATAGTGGCCGGAATCGACTCGTCGACCCGGCGGATGGCGGCGGTGCAGCTGTTCACGCTGGAAAACCGCAGCGATACCACGCTGGTGCCGGATCTCTCCGCCCCTCCGATGATCGGGCAGTTCAGCTTCCTGCGGTTCTCCCTGCCGGCGGCGGCCACCGACCTGGACGTTGCCACCAATCTGGTTGGCGGCGAGGTGATCCCGGTGGGCGCGGGGTTCGCCATCACTGCGCCCGTGCCCCCGGGCCGGCACCAGGTTAGCTTCACGTTCACCCTGCCCTACGAGGGACACGAGGTGGCGTGGCGGGACAACACCCTGCAGGGGGCGGAATCCCTTAACCTGCTGATCCCGGCGGAGTTCGGGAACATCGGGGTTGGGGGACTGGCTCACAGCGACGGGTTCTCGGTGGGCGAAGTAACGTACCGGGCCTGGGTCACGGAAGGCCTTGCGCCCGGGGAGGGGGTCAGCATCACGCTGTCTGGCCTGCCCGAGCCCACCTGGATTGACCGGGTGGGCAACCCGTTGTCGGAAGCGCGGTTCTGGTTCGTCGCGCTGCCCATCATGGTGGGCATCGTGCTGGCGGGTCTGCTGGGCTGGGGCATCTGGCGGCGACCGACGGCGAGTGCGGGCTAATGTCCCGGCGGGTCTGGATCATGCTGGGAACGGCGGTCGTGCTGGTTCCGCTGTTCGCCCTGCTTGCCTGGGCAGCGGTCCGGCAGCAGGGAGCGCCGTCCGGGGCGGGGATCAACGCTCAATTCGGCGAGGTGCGGGTGTCAGAGGCGTATGCCGCCGATTTCACGCTGGAGCTGGCCGACGGCGGCACGCTTCAGCTGTCTGATCTCAGGGGCAAAGTGGTGATGGTGGACTTCTGGGCGTCCTGGTGCGGACCGTGTCGACAGGAGGCGGCGACGCTGAACCGCATCTACGCCGCCTACTCCGACGCGCCGGTGGAGTTCGTGGGCGTCAACGTTTGGGATACGCCGGACGGGGTGGAGGTGTTCCTGGTGGAGTTTGGCGTTGCCTATCCCACCGGCATTGACGAAGATGGAGGGATTGCGCTGGAGTACGGCGTGAGGGGCATACCGGAGAAATTCTTCATTGACGCCGACGGGCAGGTGCGTCGCAAGTATGTCGGGCCGATGCCAGAAGACGTGCTACGGGGTGCCTTGGATGAATTGCTGGCGGAGGCGTCAGCGCCGGACGGATGAACCGGGCTGACCTCTATCGGGTGATACAATCCCGCGCACTGGAGGCCGGAAGATGACCACGCCGGACAGCAACGCTCATGCTTCAGATATGCCGGTGGCGCTGGCGATGGACTGGGGCGGGACATGGGCCCGCGCCGCAGTCATCGACCGGCAGGGGACCATCCTGTGGCAGGACCGGGTCGCCAATGAGCCGGGCGCGCTTCAGGACCAACTGGTGCACGCCGCCGGCGGGCTGCTGCAAACCGCAAAAGAGTGGGCCGCGGGACGCACGATTGCCGGCGCGGGAATAGCTCTGGCCGGCTCGATCGACGCGGCGAGCAACATGCTGTTGTCATCGCCCAACCTGCCGGCCCTCAACGGGGTAACGCTGCCCGCGCTATGGGAGCCGATGCTGGGCGCGCCGGTGTGGGTGGGCAACGACGCCAACCTGGCGGCCCTGGGAGAGTACTACTACGGCGCCGGACGGCCGGTGCGGCCGCAAGATACTCCCTCTCGTACGCTGGTTTTCATAACTTTCAGCACCGGCGTAGGCGCGGGCATCGTCGACCGGGGGGAGGTGTTCACCGGAGCGGTGGGAGCGGCCGGCGAAGTCGGGCACATGACCGTGGACCTGCGGGCCGACGCGCCCCAGTGCTCCTGCGGCAACAGCGGCTGCCTCGAAGCAATGGCGTCCGGCACTGCCATTGCTCGCGCGGCCCAGGCCCGACTGGGGGACGCCACGCCGGGATCGCCGCTGCAGCGGGCCTATGAGGCTAACGCGACGCTGACCGGTGAGGCGGTGTTCTCCGCCGCCGCGCGAGGCGACAATGTGGCCGTCGAGGTGATAGAGGCGGCGGTGGGCGCTATCATCGTCGGGTTGGGCAACGTGCTCAACATCTTCAATCCCGACGTGGTGGTGATGGGCGGCGGCGTGACGCTGGGCCTGCAGGAACTGGGCCTGCTGGGCGAGATCGAAGAGGGCACGCGGCGGAGGGCAATGAGTTCCGGACACCGAGCGTTCCGGCTGGCTCCGGCGACCTTCGGCGACAGCCAGGGAATGGTGGGCGCCGCCAGCCTGGTGTGGGCGGAGACGGAGAAGCGCTAGGACCGTCGCGCCTGTGCGAATGACTTCGCGGTGCCTGCCCCGAACGCTCCCGTATTAGCGGATGGGCAGTCCACGTACGACCGTCGATTGACGAACCGGGCGGCCTGCGCTACGCTTGCCCGTGCATTAAATCTCCTCTGTTACGGAGCATTTCCCCATGACTCAACAAGCCCCTCCCACCGCGCTGACGCCGGAAGTGCAGGCCATGGTGGGCGTCAGCGGCGACGTCGTAGAATCCTGGGGCGTGGTGGACGCCGAGTACATGCGCCGGTTCACCCAGGCGCTGATGGACCCCGACCCGCGCTACTGGGACGACGAGTTCGCCAAGTCCACCCGCTACGGCGAGATCATCACGCCGCCGATCATGGTGAGCTACCTGGCCAGCCGCATTCGGCCGGATCAGGGCGACCCCATCACCGCGGCCTTCGAAGAGAACCCCGAATCGGACGGCATCGGCTCCGTGGAACGTCCCGGCGAGTTGCCACCGGTGCCCACCAACCTGGTGCGCGTCCTGAACGCCGGCAACGAGATCGAGTTGTACGCCTACCCCAGCATCGGCGACACGATTTTCTTCCAGAACCGCTACTCGGACATCCGCGAGCGCCTGGGACGGGACGGCACGCCGTTTCTCATCATCACGCGCGAGACGCGCTTCTGGAACCAGGACGACGTGACGCTGTGCATCACGCGCGCTTCGACTATTCGTCGCTAGTTCCTTTCCCGCCGGTAGAACTCATCGGCATCGGACCCACTGGAGATACGACATGACCACCCTGCTGGACGACCTGCTCAACATGGAGGCCGAGGAGATCTGGAAGCTCAACGAGCGGCCGGACGCCGATGGCCTGCGCGCGAAAGAGCAGATCTACTACGAAGATGTGAACGAGGGCGACGAGCTGCCCAAGTACATCTACAAGCCCACGCCGACCCACCTCTTCCGGTGGAGTGCGGCCATCGAGAACTTCCACCGGATCCATTACGATCTGGACTTCGGCCTGAATCACGACCGCAACCCCAGTATCCTGGTGCATGGCTCGTGGAAGCAGAGTGTGGTTCCGCAGTACCTCAAGGACTGGACCCTGCCCAACGGCTGGCCGTGGAAGGCGCGCTTCGAGCACCGGGCGATGCTGGTTCCCGGCGACGTGCTGATCATGTGGGGCCGGATTACCAGCAAGTACGAGAAAAACCGGATGGGCTTCGTCGAGCTGGAAATCGGCATGAAAACCCAGGACGGTATCGAGAGCATGCCGGGAACGGCCACGGTGGTGCTGCCGCTGCGGGATGGCCCGCCGATCCCGTACCCGTTCGTACCGCCGGCCGACGATTAACTCAGGAGTAGCATCCGATGGCACGTTTCATTGCCGTTCACAACGTCCCCGGCATCACCGAAGCCGACTTTCGGGACAAGCTGGACGCCGTCCGCAAGTGGCGTCCCGACCGGCGCACCACCATCCTCAAGGTCTACGGCGACCTGGAGAATGGGAAGCTGATCTCCGAGTGCGAGGCGGTGGAGCAGTCCCATTTCGAGGACTGGCTGAACATGGTGGGCTGGCCCGCCGAGTCCATCAACAAGGTGGACATCGTCTGCCAGGTGGGCAGTTTCTGGAAGCTGTAGGATCTGGCCTGCCGAGCGCGGGCATATCACAAGTTAAACGGTCGGGCCGGGGTCAACTCCCCGGCCCTTTTGGGGTTGGCGGTCGCTGTAGAACAACTCACCCTTAAGGTAACGGACGTTCCCCCGGCACGGTATCGCTCGCAGAACGCCCTTAGGGCGTGTTGACAAATAAATACCGCGCCGTCCCACCGGACAGCGCGGATCACTATTGTATTCAACCACAGTTGATCATCAAACGAGGCTTCCTGATGATGAACGAGAATGAACTACGCGACTCACTAAAAAATCGTTGGACCCGCTGGTACATGTGGCTCGCCTACGGCGGCGGCATTCTGGGCGTGATCGCGGTGGTCGTAATCGTGGCGATGGCGGCCGCGCCCAGAGGCGACAGTGAGACGATGGTCAGCCACCACAACATGGCGACGTTGACCCCCCACGAAGCGGCTGCGCTGATGCGCCAACACCCCAGCATCAACAGCCCCGCTGAATTGGACGACCTGCAATTCATCGCGAACCAGGATGGCATCACGCTCGATGAGTCCATCGCGCGTTATGCCTGGGGCGACGATTTCTCAATGATTATAACGGCCATAGGGGACGAGGACCCCGACAGCGTCGTTGATGCTGCCATCACCAGCGGGTCGTCGGCCTGGATCAAGTTTTCAGGTTCCATCTCCGGCAACGCCCGAAATGCCATCGACAAATTCAAGTCCGAAAACCCTCACGTTGAGATCAGCCTACAAGCAGGCAGAGACCCAGGGTTCACCAAGAGGGAGGCGGAGGAAGCGGTAATCGGAGCGCACTTCGCGGTCATGGCAGAGGACGGGGTACGGGACAGCGTGACCTATTACGACAGCGACGCCATTGAAATCGTCGTGACCGTCCAGATGGCAACTCCGCCCTCCGATGAAAAACTATCCTCTCTGGAGAAGGCAGCCCAGCGAGGCGCCGCCGACGCCACCAGGCCGGATATTACGGACAGTCTCGCCATATCGCTGTCAGTCGTCCAGCATGCCCTCAGTGGAACCGACGGCTACCGTGCGCCCAACTGACGTGGCTTGACACGTTCTGTCGCGTCAGGCTTGGCATGGAGCGGCGCCACGGTAGCTCAGTCTGGTAGAGCAATGGCGTGATACCGCATGTGTCGCCGGTTCGAATCCGGCCCGTGCCACCGTGATCCAGCGGCGGTCCCAGACGCCAGAAGCGTTGCAAAAGGTGTTGGCTTGGGAAAACGCTCTCGGACACTTCCGAAGAAGTAGCCGGGAACGCGATTTCCGAGTACCGTGCTCAATTTGTCAACACGCTGTAGGGCCTGGTGGTATCCCATGTGACTATGGAGCAGAATCAAAACGTCCTGGACGCTCTCATGCGTACCCACTTTGTCATTGCGAGCGCAGCGCGGCAATCTCGTTCGGGCGGCGGTCGTTGCTACCGGAACGAGATTGCCGCGTCGCTTCGCTCCTCGCAATGACAGTCCAGCAGAAACTGGGTACGCGTGAGCCTGGACGCTCTGCCGCAGTTCCCTAACGTCCGTTTTGAGTTCATTGACATTCGTTTCCAGGTTATCAACCCGTTTGCCTATTTTGCCGAACCAGATAAAGTCTCCCGCCGCCGCCAGCACCACGGCAATAAGTGTCGTGACGGTTATAGGGTCAATCGTGATCGTTATTAGTATCCGACCCCTTGATGTATGTATGGTCAGCGTACCATTGCATGGGAGAACCGCAAAAGTCCGATTCAATCACCGTATCCAGCCAGCGGAATGCGGCTCCACCATCCGCCGCTGGACTCAAACGTTCAGGGGATGTGATAACCTTTCGTGAAGGCCGATGGCCTTTGCCGAAAACTGATTTGAGGGATGCGACGTCATGACTATTGCCACCCGAATGAGCCGCCTGGGAACCGAATCCGCCTTCGAGGTGCTGGCCAGGGCGCGGGCGCTGGAAGCCCAGGGACGCGAAATCGTGCACCTGGAGATCGGTGAGCCCGACTTCGAGACGCCGGAGCACATCGTGCAGGCGGGCATCAAGGCGCTGCAGGACGGCTACACCCACTACGGCCCCACGCCGGGCCTGCCGGAACTCCGCCAGGCCGTGGCCCGCAACAGCCGAGAGGTGCGCGGCATCGACACCGACTGGGAGCAGGTGGTGGTCACGCCGGGCGCCAAGCCCATCATGTTCTACGTACTGCTGGCCATCGCCGAGGCCGGCGCGGAGGTCATTTATCCCAACCCCGGGTTCCCCATCTATGAGTCCATGATCGAGTTCAGCGGGGCCAAGGCCGTGCCGATGCAGTTGCTGGAGGACAAGGCGTACCATCCGGACCTCAGCCGCTTGCCGGACATGGTGAACGAGCGCACAAGGCTGCTCATCGTGAACTCGCCGGAGAACCCCTGCGGGTCCGCGTTCACCCGGGAGGAACTGGAGACCATTGCCGAGGTGGTGCGCAGCCATCCCGACATGTACGTGATGTCCGATGAGATCTACAAGGACATCCTGTACTCTGGCGAGCACCACAGCATCGCCGCGCTGCCGGGAATGGCCGACCGCACGATCATCCTGGACGGCTTCTCCAAGAGCTACGCTATGACCGGGTGGCGCTTGGGCTACGGGATCATGCCCGAGGAGTTGGTCCCGCACATTTCCCGTCTGGCCACCAACAGCGTGTCCTGCGCCGCGTCGTTCAGCCAGATGGCTGGCGTGGCCGCGCTGGACGGGCCGCAGGATGCGGTGCAGGAGATGGCCGCGGAGTTTGCGCGCCGTCGCCGGCTCATCGCCGACGGTTTGCAGTCCATACCCGGCATCAACTGCCCGGAGCCGGAAGGCGCGTTCTATGCTTTCCCGAGCATCAAGGACACCGGTCTGACCAGCGCGGAGTTCGAGGAACGGGCCATGCAGGAGGCCGGAGTCGCCCTGCTATCGGGCTCGGCATTCGGCGAGTTCGGCGAGGGCTACGTGCGGCTGTCCTACGCCAACAGCCAGGAAAACATTAGCAAGGCCCTGGAGAGCCTGGACGCCATGGTTCGGGCGCTCTAGCAATGTCACCGGCAGATGAGGTACCACCCCATGGCTACGACACAGACCAAGCCACCGCCGCATCCCGCCGATGTGTCTCAACTCCCGTTGCGCCGCTTCACCGTGGATGAATACTACGCCATGGCCGAGGCGGGCATCCTGACCGAAGACGACCGGGTGGAATTGATTGACGGAGTGATAATCGAAATGCCTCCCCTTGGAAGTCGTCACATCGGCGGCGTCAACGGATTCACCAGAGAATTATCCGCAACCGTGGGGAAGCAGGCCGTAGTGCAGGTGCAAAGTTCGGTACGACTGGACGATGGAACGGAGCCGCTCCCTGACTTGGCGTTGCTGCGGGAGCGCGCCGACTTATACAGTTCCAGCGTGGCCGGCCCCGAGGACGTGCTGCTGCTGATTGAGGTATCCGACAGCTCGGTTGATTACGACCGCAACGAAAAGCTGCCCCGGTACGCTCGGGCCGGCATCCCCGAAGTCTGGCTCGCCATCCTGCCCGAGCGAGTCATCGAAGCGCACACCGAACCCGCCGGCGGGAGATATACCCAAATGCGCACCTTCCGCCCCGGCGACGCTATTTCTCCAGGCTGTTTCCCGGATATTGCCGTGCTGGTGAGCGAGATGCTGCCAGGCTAGAGAGAGCACGTGGTTATGACGACGCAGCCCAAACCGCCGTCGGATGTTATTGGCGTGCCCGAACTACCGTTGCGGCACTTTACGGTATCCGAATATTACGCTATGGCCGAGGCCGGCACCCTGAAAAAAGAGGAACGCGTTGACCTGTTGAACGGGCTCATAGTGGATCAAGACCCACCCGTCACGCCACTGTATTACTTCGTCGTGAACAAACTCAACACGGAATTCATCTGGGCACTCGACAAGCGAGCCATCTCTCGCGTGCGAGGAACCATCGCCCTGGATATTTACAACGCTCCGGAGGCCGATCTAGTCTTGCTGAGGGAGCGCGAGGATTTTTACAGCTCGCGGACGCCCGGACCAGACGATGTGCTGCTGTTGATTGAAGTGGCCGAGAGTTCGGTTGACTATGACCGCAACGAGAAGCTGCCCCGGTATGCCCGGGCCGGCATACCCGAAGTGTGGCTCACGGTGCTACCTGAGGGTGTCGTGGAGGCGCATACCGAGCCTACTGGCGATGGTTATCGAGTAACTCGGCGGTACCGCGCGGGTGACGTACTCAGGCCCGGCTGCTTTGGCGACGTGGAGATACCGGTTGATGCGGTAATGCCGGCCGGTCCGCCGGATGCGGAGGATGCGCAAGCGCCATCAGGGCAGGGCCAAACCTAGGCGAAGTGCGGCATCACCTTCTCGCCGAACATTCGCATGGATTTCTGCACCTTGTGGGTGTCCATTTCGCCGACGTTCAGCTTGAGCATCAGGTTGCGCACGCCGATGTCCCGCATGGCCGCGACTTGCTCCGCCACCTGGGACGGCGTGCCCATGATGAAAGAGTGCTCCAGGCTCTCGCCAGCGGGGACGGGACGGTTGGGATCAGGCGGCGGGAATCCACCGGGGTTGTAGAGTTCGCGGGCGCGGCGGAAGTGGGTGCGCTCGCGTTCGAAGCCCTCAGACGCGATCTCGTGGGCCTCGTCGTAGCTGTCGGCCACGAACAGGTCGCGGGACGCCCAGCACTGGTCCACGGTAGCCTCGGTCTCCTCTTCAGGGAAACCGGAATCCAGCATGGTGGCTCGGTAGCTCTCCAGCCGCGACTGTAGATTTTCGAGGGTCTGGATGCCGATCATCACCGGGCGGCCGATCTCGGCCATCCGGATCGTGGAGGCCTCGCTGATGCACGCGCGGATCAGCGGCGGGTGGGGCTTCTGATAGGGGCGGGGCCGCAGCAGCGGGAACTCCACGTCCCAATGGGTTCCTTCGTGGTGCAGGGG
>DAOUIF010000074.1:0-6654 GCA_034423575.1 Dehalococcoidia bacterium
CAGGTATTGCATGGCCTCCAGGCGTGCCATGGGATGCGGAGCCCCCGGCTCCGTTTGCCTCCAGACGGTCTCGTCGACGGTGCCGACGCTGAAAACAACCTGCGTACCCGCCGCTTCATGCAGCCGGCGCAACAGGTCCACGTCCCGGCGCACCAGCGTGCCTTTGGTGGTCACCGAGGCCGGATTGCGGAACTCCACCAACGCCTCCAGGATCTTTCTGGTTAACTGGTACTGGGCTTCCGCCGGCTCGTAAGGGTCGGACGCAGTACCGACGACTATGGGCTCACCGCACCACTTTGGGCGGGAAAGTTCCTGGCGCAAAACCTCGGGTGCATTGACCTTCGCGAAGATCTGGCGCTCGAAATCGGCGCCGGCGTCCATACCCCAGTATTCGTGCGTCGACCGGGCATAGCAGTAGCGACAGGCATGGCGGCAACCCCGATAGGGATTGATTGTCCAGCGAAAGGGATAGTCCGGCGCGTTGACGCGGTCGATCAGGGACTTGCATCGGATTTCGGTCACTTCGGCGGCAACCATCGTTCGAGCCTCCGCAAACTGATATTCGGAACGTGCGTACTATATTAGAGCGCATGTTCTTGCCTGTCAAGCCTTCGCGATGAAATCGTGGGGTATGTGAGCGTGGCTCGCAGCCCGATGGCCGACCCGAACGGACTCCAGCTATTGTCGCCCTGACGCGCACGCGCCGTTTTGCGGTACTATTGGCGCGTTAACACCACGGTCGAATCCACTAAAGGCAGGTGCATCTATGCCCCGAGCGACAGTCAACATCGCGGAACCCTCCGGCCAGGCGATCACCGATACCACCTGGCGTTTTGCCGTCGGCTACATCCCCGGCGAATCCAACTTGGGTCTGGTGGGAGAAGCCCAGGGCGGTAGTCCGGCGCGGCTGGCCGATTACGACGACTCCGGTTGGGAGATTTGCGAGGATCTGCCGGGCCGTGTATCAGGCGGGTTCACCTTCGCCTGGTATCGGGCCACCATCACCATCCCTGAAACCGTCAATGGCCAGCCCACCGGCGGGATGCGGGTGCAGTTCGAGACCTGCGTGGACGACTACGGCGAAATCTGGATCGACGGCGAGTGCAACCGCGAGCGCGGCACCGTCCAGGGTTTCAACGTTTCGCAGCGCGTCCCGGTAACCACCAACGCCCAGCCCGGGGACAAGCACACCATCGCCGTACTGGCCGTCAACGGTCCCCTGGGAGACCCCTTCGGGACAGTGTTCGTGCGCTACGCCCAGCTTGGCTTCGAGTGGTAGACCCCCAGTGACCCCGCCGTGGAACGTGCCTGCGGACGAGGCACCTGGCTCACCTTGCCCGCCCGAGCCCGGGCAGGTCGCCCACGGCCTTCACCCTCACCCGAGTGGCGTTGCTGGGGACGTAGGTTAGCGGCACCTCGTCGATCTCGACGACCTCGATGGTCGACGGGTCTGCTCCGGCGGATACCGCCCGCGAGATGGCCGCGGCGGAACAGTCCGCGATAGCCTCCTCGCGCCCGATGCCGTCCAGCGAGTAGACCCGTTCCACCTGGCCGCCCACTTGCGCGATGGCCGCGCCGATGGCGTTGGCTACGCCCGAGTGCTCGGGACGGAGCACTTCGGACGCTCCGGCCAGACGGTCGCCCAGCAGGATGCTGCCCCCGCCCACCAGCGCCACCGGAACGTCGTCCCGGCTCAGTTTCACCCGGTCAATTGCCGTTTCAACCCGGGCCCGTATCTCCGCCATCACCCGTTCAACCAGCGACGGATTTGTGCCGGTTACCAGGCTTGGGTCCCCGACCTGGATCCGGCCGCTGGCGACCGCCACGTCAGTGGTTGTCAGCGTATCCCCACCGAAAACGCGCCCCGCTGTCGTCAGTCGGTATCCCACGCTTTCCGGACCGATGCGCAGGGAGTCGGGATCCACCACCGTGCCGCCGCCCAGGGGGATCGACACGGTGTCCGGCATGCGGAAATTGGTACGCACCCCCGCAAGTTCGACGTCCACTGCGGCTTCCCGAGGGAATCCGCTCACCAAGGCTCCCACGTCGGTTGAAGTGCCGCCCACGTCGACCACGATGCCGTCGCGAATACCCGAAAGCCAGGCCGCGCCGCGCATGCTGTTGGTTGGTCCCGAAGCGATGGTCAAAACCGGAAAGCTGGCGGCGAAATCGGCATCCATCAGGGTGCCGTCGTTCTGGCTCAGGTAAAGCGGAGCCTTCACTCCCAAGGCTTCGATGGCCTGTTCGATTCCCCGGATGGTGCGTCCGGCGAGTTCGCCCAGGGCGGCGTTCAGCGTGGCCGCGTTCTCCCGCTCCAGGAGCCCGGTTCGCCCGTTTTCGTGGGACAGGCAGATCCGCAGATCGGGCGCTTCTCCCCGCACCACCGCACCCGCCGCCGTCTCGTGCTCGCCGTTGACCGGGGAGAACACACCGGAGAGCGCCACCGCACGGACGCCGTTCCGGCGCATATCGGCCACCGCGCGACGTATCTCTGAGCGGTCCAGCGGGCTGATCTCACGCCCGTCAAATTCGTGACCGCCACCCACCAGGTACGTGAACCCGCCCATGGCGTTCCGGAGATCGTCCGGCCAGTCCACCAACGGCGGCAGCAACTGGGTGGCCGGGAGACACAGGCGGAGCACCGCGGTGGGCGCCAGTTCCCGGCGCTCCAGCAACGCGTTGGTGAAGTGGGTGGTGCCCACCATCACCGCGTCGACCTGTGCGCCAGAGGGCAGCTCCGCCAACAACTCCGCGAGGGCATCGACGATGCCAGTGGTCACGTCCGCGGTGGTGGGTAGCTTCACGGCGTGGACCAGCGCCGGGCCGTCCATGAGCACCGAGTCCGTGTTGGTGCCGCCAACGTCGACCCCGATTAACATAACGCGTGTTTCCTAAACCGCAAGTGGGACGTAATCAACATCGTAGCCGAAGGCGTGGGGACCAGCGACGGCCAAACCCTCGGGACTTGTCCACAACGCGGGGGCGGGAAAACCCAGGATCGTCACGCGCAGGCCGTACCGCATCAATTCCGTCGTGACTGGCTCGCCCAGGTCGGTGGCCACCGCGCAGATCAGGTCGGGCACCACGCAGGCAACCACGCCATCCCGCCGAGCGACGAGGTTTTCGTTTTGAAACTCGATGACCATGTGCTCGCCGGAGTACTCGTCCATCCCGTCGATGGTCAGCACGCCCCGGGCAAATCCTGCCGTGGTGCGGCGTTCAACGTCCACGACCTTTCCGCTGAACAGGACCTTGCCCGGGCAGACGCCGAGGATGGCGTCCAGAGGGTCGTCGCCATTCGCTCGGGCGGCTATAACCGCATCTCCCAGGTTCCGCGCCAGTGAGAGGGTCAAGGGTACCGCGGTGCGCCTCACCTGTTCGGTAGACATGGGGGCTACCGCGTAGCAGGCCACGCATCCCATTTGTATCGTGACCGAGCGGGCCAGGCGCTCCGCCCAGCGGGGGTTAATCGTCTCTCGTATCACCACGCTGTTGCCCTTTTCGTCTGCCACCGCCATTGGACAGCAGGGCACGCCATAGACGAAGAAGGTCTTCATTTGGAACTCGGGGAACGCCCGGCCCATCCCGTCAGCGTCCACCACGGGCAGACCGGCCATCGCCGCCGCGATCAACGGCTCCACCGAGTTGCTGCCGCCAATCTCGTTGGAGATGAGAGCCGTCGCCTGCTCGCCAGTGAAGTCTTCGATGGCGCGCAGGGCATGGTAGGATTGCAGGTCCCGCACCTTTTCGATTCCGACCGTCGGCGCGCCGATACCGCCCACGCATACCACTCGGGCGTCTTCGGGCAGCTCGTCGGGCGCCAGCACATCAACCGGTCCCCACCGGCGAATCGCCTCCCGCGCCCTCAGTTGCCCGATGTAGGGGTTGCCGCCACCGCCTGTGCCCAGGATGCCGGCGCCGATGGCGATGGATTGCAGCTCGTTTTCCGTAGCCTGCCACATGCGGAAGCGCCTCAATCTGTGAATGCCCCAGGGTTTTCCAGCGTTCGGCGGAGAGGATTACCGTGCGCCCGCTGAACGCCCACCGTCCACCATGTAAACGCCGCCGGTGCAGAAACTGCTGTCGTCGCCGGCCAGGAACAGCATCATGCGCGCTACTTCCTCGGGGTTCCCGTAACGACCCAGCGGGATGCGTGCCGACGTCGCCCTGTAGGTCTGCTCCACGGTGGCGTCGGCGTCATCAAGCGCCGCCACGCGCATTTCTTCGATGGAGCGCATCATCCGCGTCTCGATGGGGGCCGGGTTGACGGTGTTGACGCGGATGCCCAAGGCCGCTCCTTCCATGGCGGCGGTCCGCATTAACCCGATCACCGCGTGTTTGCTCGTGGTGTACGCCGACATGTCTGGTCCACCGCCAATGCCGGCAGTGGACGATGTGATCACGATGCTGCCGCCGCCGCGCTCGCGCATCACCGGCACGACGTATTTGATCCCCAGCCACACCCCACGCACGTTGACCGCCATCACCCGGTCGAAAACGTCGAGTGGGTAGTCGGGAATGGGCGATATCGAGCCCTCGATCCCGGCGTTGGCCAGCAGGATGTCCACTCCTCCCCAGCGGTCCACCGCAGCCTGCACGTATGCCTGGGTCTGCTCTGGCGACGTGACGTCGGCCACCGCGTAGCTGGCCAGATCAGCGCCGATGGATTGCGCAACTTCCCGCAGCGCCGACTCGTCCAGGTCCACCAGCGTGAGCCGGGCGCCTTCTGCGGCGAATAGCCTGGCGGCGGCGCTGCCGATGCCGCCGGTGGCGCCCGTGATCACGGCCACTCTTCCTTCAAGACGGGACATGTTCGATCTCCTTCTTCGGGGGACAGGCGCGTCCCCGACGGTTTAACCCGGTGGCGGGCCTGACAACTGCACCTGGCACTCCAGCGCGGCTTCGAGCAGCGCGGTTGGGAACTCCGCTGCCGGTGTCAGGAGCGTCGTCATCGTATCCTGGCCGCCCACCTTTTCCAATGCGCACTGGAAGTTGTCGTACTCTTCGGGCGCCATGCCCATGGCCGGTGCGGCAGCTTGGAATTCATCCTCGGTCAAGCATGACAGAGAGACGACAAATGCCACCATGACGGCAGTCGCTTCGGATTCGTCGGGGCTGCCGGGTTCGGCGTCTGTCGGTGGATTTGCCATCAGCGCATGCAGGTCTGTGTCCGCGTAGCTGCGTCTCAGACAGGCGGACGATTCCGGGCGGAGCGGTCCCGTGGCGGTCAGCACCTGGGTCAGGAACAGTCGTAAAGCGGTGTCGTGCTCCAGGCAACCCAACAGCGCGGAACGATCCGCTTCGTCGGCCATCTCCGGGGATCGCAGCAGCGCCGCCAATCGCCCCGGCGCAGTGGTTCCGGACAGGCAACTCCGCTCGCTTTCTGAAACGCCCACGAGAAAGGCATTCGCGTCGTCCATAGCCAGCGGGGCCAGAGGCTCCATTTCGCCGGCAACCGCTGGCGGTGGCGGAACTGCGGACAATGCAGTAGGGGTAGGGCTCAGCGGAATCTCGGTGGGCGTTGGCCCCGGTGTCGGATCCGGAGTGGTCGTTGACTGAATCGTTGGATCGGACTCGCCGGCTTTCGCCAGCGCCGCGGCGACAGTGGCTTCGTAGTCAGGGGCATCGGCGACTTCCGGTTCGTCACCGCCGCACGCCAGCACGAACCAGCACAAACAGGCGAGCCCGCACAGCGCGGGGGCCCGGTAGAGGACCCCGCTGATGGATTTGGTCATATGCGACCTCTGGAACGTATTTGGTTCGGTGAGTTTATACCATCGTAGCTAGCTCCGCACCAGCCGCCAGATTTGGATAACGGCGCTGTGATTGCCCCGAAACGATGCCAATACCCGCGCTCTCGAGGGCCAACCGCACTACCGATGACGTTGGTCGTCACACATGCGGATGGGCTCGACAATAAAGTGGTGAATTCCTCATCTCGAGCGAAATTTCTACCGTGAAGACATCGCCACTCACTCTGACCATCGTCCCATTATTGATTTCCCAACTGGATATGAGGGCGGGCCTTCGCGGTTTGAGATTGCGCGCGAAACCGAGGCGGTGGCGCCGCGGACGCTCCAATTGGCCCTGGTTGTTACGCACGGCACGCGAGGCCGTGTCCGTCAAACTCGACCGAAGGACGATCGTGGGCCCTTTGCCAAGACCGGATTATTGCTCCGCGATATTGGCCATAGCGAAACGCAACGATATCTCATTGCGACCGGCCAAAACCGGACATTTAAACTGGGAATGGTGGAGACGGGGGAGGGCACGACTCACGAATCCTGACCTGGCCCTTCAATGTGCGGCTCCGTCGCTCACAACCGTCGAAACCACAAAATATCTTCGGACCAACGATCAAACAAAGCCGGATCGCGTTGGGGGTGACTCAGTCAGATTTGGCATTAAGATTGGGAATAGATCGCAAGACCCTACGATCTTGGGAGCGGGGTGAAACCATACCTGCAGGTCGGAAGATGGCTTCGCTCAGCGAATGCTTGCAAGTTGACCTAAACCGAAGCCAAGGTGAAATCTACATTTGCAGTGCAGAGCGGGTTGGCTTGGGTGTCGGCGATTAATTCGCCGGCCTTGGCTTGGAGCACGGTTCGGCAGCGATGTTTGACTTCTTCCCGTCGCTGGGTCAGATCGGTGAAA
>DAOUIF010000075.1:0-28979 GCA_034423575.1 Dehalococcoidia bacterium
CGCGGAGCCGGCGGACTCGCCGCGGGTGTAGCGGCCCACCATGCCGGTGCCCTGTTTCCAGCGGCCCTGGCGTTCGATCTCGTGGGTGGGCGCGCCGTTCTGGGCCATGCGCCGGGCCATGCCCACGCGTCCGCTGTGGCCGCTGAAAAACTCCCAATTCTCCAACCCCGCGGCCCGTGCGATGGCCTTGACCCGCCGGGCGATCTGGGACTCCGACAGCCCAAACACTCTCTCATCACCCGCAACCCCTGCCGGCCGGATGGCGGCGAGGGCCCCCATGGCGGCGGGGGTGATGGCGACCACCGCGCCCTGGGCCTCGGCGTCGGTCTTGGAGCGGATGACGGTGATGCGGCCGGAGCCGTCCTCCCAGCGCACAACGTCGCCCCAGGTGAGAGACGAAGCCTCGCTGCGCCTGAGCCCCGCGTCGGAGAGCACGGCCGCCAGGGCCACGTCGAACTTCCCCCGTTCCGCCGCCTGCTCCGGCGTCTCCATCCCCCGGCCGCGCCTTCGGGGCTGGACGGCGGTGAGGCGGATGACGGCCAGCACGTCGGCGGTGAGGGCGCCGGATTGGCGCTGGGGTTTGGAGAGACGCCGTCCCCATCCTTTTAAAGAGGCGCGCACGCCCGGGTCCCGGCAGGCCGATTCCAGCTTCGCCCATTCGTGGGCCTTGCTGATGGCCGACGTGGCCAGCCGGAGCGTCGCGATGGATGCGCCGGAGCCCGCCCGGGCGGCCAGGTAGCGGGCCACGGTGAGGGGATCGGCGGGCAGGGACACAAGGCCCACCTCGTCGCACCAGCCGGTGAACAGTCGCCACTGGGCATCGTAGGTGCGCCGCGTGTTGTCGGAGAGGACCGCTTCCAAGGATTGGGCCACCCCCTGGTCGGCGGCCCTGAGCTCGGGGAGGGGCGGAGGCTGGTGTGGGACAAGCTCCTGGCCTACGGTGGTCATGGTTGGGCCTCCGGGGCGGAATCTGGGCGTTCACCGACATTGGGCGGCTCCAGACCAAACAGGCCAAACAGCTCCTCATCGCTGAGCCTATTGATCACCACATTGTCCTCCAGCGCACCGAAGACATCGTGGAAGAGGCGCCGCTTCCGGTTCAGAATCTCGTCAATCCGCTCCTCGATGGTGTCACGGATATACAGGGAGTGAATGAACACCGGCCGCTTCTGACCGATCCGGTGCACTCGCGCGGACCCCTGGTCGACTGTCGCCGGATTCCACCAGTGGTCGAAGTGAAAAACATGGTTCGCCCGGGTCAGGGTGATGCCGGTACCGCCGGCGTGGATTCCCATGAGGAGGATGTCGTTGTCATCCTGCTGCTGAAACTGTTCGATTGTCGTTTCCCGATGGCGTGAGCTGATGGAGCTGTCGAACCGCAACGGCTTGAAGCGCTGGAGGCGGTCGGCCACCTTGGCGAGGCTCTTGTGGGGGTATTGGGAAAATACCAACGCCTTCTCGCCGTGGGCGGATATTTCGTCTAGGCAATCCAGCAGGAAATCAACCTTGCAGCTCTCGGCCGATTGTTCATCGTGGTTGCAGATCAGTTTCAGTCTGGTGATCAGACCGAGCACGTGAATGCGGGTTGCGTAAACGCCCAGTTCCCGCAGTTCGTCGACGCCGGCCTGTTCCGCGTCCAAGTACGCCCTGCGTTGTCCGGGACCCAGGTCCAGCCAATGCACGTCATGTCGTAGCTCCGGAAACTGGATTTCGACCTGCGCCTTGGTGCGGCGCAAGACCTGGGGCGCGATGGCGCGCCTCACCATCTGCGCGCTCGGCGATTGAGGGTCCAATCGCAGGCTCGGCGAAATGAATCTGAAGATGGAGACCGCGTCGCTGACGGCATTCTCCAACGGCGTTCCGGTCAGCGCCCAACGGTAGCCGCATTCGGCCGAGACGGCGCAGATAGCCCGGGCGTTGGCGGTGGTGGCATTCTTGATCTTCTGCGCTTCGTCGGCGATGCAGAGATCGAAGGGTATGCTGGCGACCGGCGACAACTGCCGTATGTCCCGGACCAGGGATTCATAGGACACCACATAAACCTCCGCTCCGGAGCGCCATTGTCCACCGCGCTGCGCCGGGGTCCCTTGCACTCGCACCGCGATCAGATCCCCCGCACAAAGGGCGAGTTCCCGATCCCAAGTGGCTCCCACGCTGGCCGGAGCTACGACCAGCGCCCGATTCAATTCCCCCCGGTGGAACAGGGCGCGCATGGCCAGGATGGCCTGCATGGTCTTGCCCAGTCCCATTTCATCGGCCAGAAGAGCCTCGGGGTGGTCCAGCAGCCACCGTATGCCCTCGACCTGGAAAGGGTAGGGATGCCTGCCGTCGGGAAACGCTCCCGGTTTGTTCAGGCGTTCCAGCAGGGGAGGTTGCAGTATCAGCCACAGCCGTCTGAAGAGATCGGACCGTCCGCTTTGTTCACTTCGAGAGCATGCCGAACCCCCGGATGCGGCGCTGGCGCCGGCAAATGCATACCCCACCAGATCCGGGCGAGCGAGTTCGGCAAAGAGCGACCGCAGCTCAGGCTGCCCCACCGGGTCGGTTCCGTCCCATGGAGTCAGGAATACGGGACGGCCAAAACGGGCGGCCGCGTCGAAGGGCGCAACCACACCGGGCGGCAGGATCTTCGCGAAGCGCGGGGCGCCGTTCGGGTCCGTATGCCGGGACCCTGTCCCAACCGGAATCTCCCGGTCGGGCAGCGCGCCTGTGCCGTCGACCATCTCCGGGATCCGGAGAGGCAGGAGCCATTGCGCCACTTTCCTGCGCATCTGCTTAATCACCGGTCTGCCCGCCTCATCGGAACCGGGGGTCCTCCTGGCAATGCAGCTGGCAGGCTGCAGTCAAACGGTCGAAGGGCTCCAGCAGGTCGGAGTTGGCGGAAATGCGCTCCAGGAGGGATATGTACGCCTCCACAGGTTGGCGCCAAAGAGGACTGCGCTGCAACAAAGTAGACCCCGACCCGGGCGGGCCGTCAATGCGGACCATGTCATCCGCGCCGCCCGCACCGTTCTCGGCATCCTGGTGCAACTGCCTTGCCCCAGGGTTCGCGTTGGCACTCCACGCATGGAACACGGGCAGGGGCAGGTCCTGCTGGAGGTCCAACAGGGAAACTGATTCCACCAGGCACACAGCGGGTTCAGACTTCAGCGCCCGCAGCAGCGGCCGACCACAGAGATCGACCGCGATGTGACTTTCCAGCCGGCGACCGTACACCGCCTTCTGTAACAGCGACGGGCGTACCGGTACGGAGCAGCAGAATTCCACGGGGAGGCCCGTGAGGTCCACCGCCAGGGCCGCTCCCACCTGCCCGGCGCCGTCGGGGGTGCTGCGCATGCCGAAATACACGATATGGCGATGATCGTCGGGGATGGTCATGATCGGTACGTGATCCAACTCGTTTCGCGGGCGACGGTTCCGTGTCTTTAGATTAGCATGCTGCCGGCGCCCCGATCCCGGGCGACCGGTCGACGATGCCAGGGCCGGAGCTCGGCCGCCCGGCCAGGTAGCGCGCCACGCCCCGGTCGGCGGCCCGCAGCTCTGGGACCGAGGTGGGTTCTTGGGGGACGATGGGGGCGCCGGCAATGGTGGTCATGGATGGGTCTCCGACAGTGCGATTAGTGGGCGATTTCGGGGGCTGAAAGCTGCTCGATAAAGGTAATTATCGCGCGGCGAATGGGCGTTCGCAAGTGGAGTTCCAAACCCTTGATGTCACCGTCGTTTGCCTGACCAACGCGGGCTCAAAGCCGGCCGTGGCCCACGGGCTGCCTTCGCTCACGCTCGGCCGGAGCGCCGATCCCGCGGCGTGCATGCGTCGTCAGCCGCCCGGACGGCGGCGGCGATGAATGGATGGCTATCCATTGCAATGGCATGCACTCCTATTAAAAGGAATGCACCGCAATGGATTGGACTGGACTGGTATCCAATGCATTGGAATCCATGGGATACCATTGGTTACCGGTCCATGGCGCGTTGCCGTCCTGGGCAAAACGCCAGGGGGCACCGGTGGTTTTCACTACAATCCGGTTAATGCCACCAATCACCCGGAGGTGATAACCATGCCCCAATGCGTTGCCTGCGGCGCCGAGCTGGAGCCGCCCGTGCGTGTCCCTCACACCGTCTACGTCAAGACGCTGTACCGCATCGGCGGCCAGGACTACTGCCGCCACCACATCATCAGGGCCGCCGTGGCCGCCGGCGTGATTACCGAGATCAAACCCGGCGCTGGCCCGGTGGCGGCGGCTTATCGGGGAGCGCCCTCGGCCGAGTATGACCGGTCCCATCAGCGCTGAGCCGATGTACGCCATCACGCTCCACCAGCCCTGGGCGTCGCTGATCGCGATGAACCTCAAGGCGGTGGAGACCCGGTCCTGGCCGGCGCCGGCCAGGCTGGTGGGCCAGCGTATCGCCGTCCACGCCGGCAAACGCCTGGTTCGGCAACCGGGTGATGCCATTGAACGGGAACTGAGGGCCCAGTGGGGAGAGGACTGGCGGGAGATCATCCCGACCGGTGCGGTGCTGGCCACCGCCGTGCTCACCGGCATGACCCAGGTGGAGCATATCGATCTGGAGGAGGGCTGTGCGGTGCATGATCCTAGCACCGAGGTCGGCTGCGCCGTGGGAACGAGGCGCACCCCCGTCGATCCCTGGGGCGACTTCAGCTGTGGCCGCTGGCTGTGGTTCCTGGACGACGTGGAGGTGTTGCTGGAACCGGTCCCCGCCGTCGGCCGGCAGTCCTTCTGGCGCTGGGTCGGGGATTCTGCATCTCTTGACGACCATTGTTCCGCTTGATAGCCTGTTTAGTGCGATGCTGAACGGAATGTATTCTGAAACGCTGCTCCTGGGCGAGGTCGCCGATGAGCTGCGGCGCCGGCTGCCGCCGGACTGGTCCCTGGAACGACTGGGGCAGGAAATGCCCGCTGGGCCGGGCGGATCCCGCGTTGATGCCGCCCTCGCGCTCACGGATCCCAGGGGCGAATCGGCAACCATAATGGTGGAAGCCAAAGGGCAACCCCTCGAGGCACGAGCGGTCAGCTCGCTCCTCTACCAGTCGCAGGGGCTGCTGGACACCGACATCGACGCCTCGGTCTCCGGTGGATCCCGTTGCCTCATGGTCATTTCGCCCTTTCTGGGCCCCTCCGCTAAGGAGCGCCTGGCCGACGCCGGCATCAGCTACGCGGATGCCACCGGCAACATGCGCTTCGTCACCAGCCGGCCGGCGGTATTCATCGAAACCGAAGGGGCGGTCCGCAACCCCTGGCGGGAGAACGTCCCGCTGCGATCGCTACAGGGACGACGCAGCGCCCGGGTGGTCCGGGCGTTCCTCGACTACCAACCCCCGTACGGCACGCGGGAACTGGCTGCACTGTCCGGCAATGCGCCGGCGTCAATCTCCAGGGTGGCGGAGCTCCTGGGCCGGGACGCCATCATCGAGCGGGCGAGTCCCAGAGGGGCGATTGTTTCCGTTGACTGGAAGCGCCTGCTGTACCGTTGGGCGGTCGATTACGACTTCTCATCAGCCAATCGCATGGTCCCCTGCTTGGAGCCGCGGGGACTGCCCAGGTTGTTCAGGAAGCTTCGGGAAGCGGAGTTCGACTACGCGGTCACCGGATCGTTCGCGGGAAACCGCTACGCGCCGCTTGCGGAACCCAGGCTGGCCACCGTTTACGTTGCGGACCTTGGTGGCACCATGAACTGTCTGGGACTCCGTCCGGCCGACACCGGGGGCAATGTGTTGATCGGACAGCCCTTCGATCCGGTGGTGTTCGACCGCACCGAACGAGAGGACGGCATAACCTACGCCCGGGTGACGCAGGTGGCGGCGGACCTGATGACGGGACCCGGGCGAGGTCCGTCGGAAGCCGAGGGCCTGATCGAGTGGATGGAAGCCAACGAGGAAGCATGGCGGCTCCCGTCGACGCCAACTACGTAAGGGCCAGGTCCGGCCTGCTGGATGCTCTGGCGACGCTGGGTCCCCTTCGGGAGGCGGCTGTGCTGGTGGGCGCCCAGGCGATCTACGAGTACACCCGCGACCATGCCGGTGATTACGCGGTCTCGCCGTTCACGTTCGACGCCGACCTGGCGCTGATACCGGAACTGCTGGTGAACGATCCAAGGGTCATCGATGCCATGCGGAACGCCGGCTACAGCCTGACCGACCAGCCCGGCATCTACCGCAGGGACGACGGCGTTCAGGTGGACCTCTTGGTGCCAGCTGCCGTGGGCGGACGAGTCGGGAGAGGAGCGGGCCTTGGGGTACATGGCAATCGCGCCGCCAGGCAGGTGCGCGGTCTCGAGGGAGTGCTGGTGAGCCGACAGCTGCTGACCGTTCAGGCTCTAGCTCCCGGAGACGACCGGGCGTACGAGATCAACGTCGCGGGACCAGCCGCCCTGCTGGTGGCCAAGGCGCACAAGCTGATGGACCGCGTCAATGCCGACGACAATCGCCGAATCAACAGCAAGGACGCTTTCGACGTTTTCAGGCTACTGCAGGCGGTCGAAACCGTGGAGCTGATCGACGAGATCAACATCCTGGCGGCTGCGGAGGTTTCGGCGGAGGTGACCGCCGAAGCGATGGCGGGGTTCCGTGAGCTGTTTGCAACACCGGTGGGCGTGGGAACTATGCTGGTGGCCGAACACGTCGCGGGCATCGAGGACCGCGAAGTCATGATTGCATCCAGTGTTGCCCTCAGCGAGGAACTCCTCGAGGGGATTTGACGACGAACCCCCTGGACGACAATCGCGTTACATTTTGCCGAGCAACCATCGCTACTATCACCAACTGTCGCGCATTCCCGAAAGAGGTTTATGATGGATCCTGTTGATGTTCGTTTCGAATTCGAAAGGGAAACTGATGGCGCCCTGCGGTACGCGGAATTGAACCATCTCGGGCAGCGTATCAGGCGTCTGGATGACGGCATCATCGGCACCCTGTACCTACGTAAAAGGGCCGTCGAGGGCATACCTCGGACCGTCAGGGTCACCGTCCATTTTGATGAAAAATGAGGCAGACCAATGGGTCCATTAGGCACGCCAGTTTTGGGATATTGAGGGAACCGAGCATGTCCTTTGCAGGCAACAAATAGGACCCTCGTAACAATGGCTGTAAGGAACCCTCCGTTCTGCGTCCTCATGGACTAAAGACGAAGTCCTTTACCTGCATCGACCACACCCGGACAGTGAGATGGACAAAGGAGCCGTGGCGTCGCTACGACGTTTCCTGGACCAACTGGAGTCAGGCCTCAGCAGAGGGAGACATGATGGAATACAAGGGTTACAACGCCGTCGTAACCTACGACGATGATCTGAGTATCCCGCAGGAGAGATCATCGACACCCGGGACGTGGTCACGTTCCAAGGCTGGTCGGTGGATGACCTACCGGACGTATTCCCGCAGTCGGTCGACCTGCAGTTTGGCGACGAACAGGGCCGTGTGCCCGACAATACTTTTTCTGGCAAGGCACCGCCGCGCATAGACCCGGAGACGCATCGCTTGATCGTGGGAGCAGCCGAGGCCAGCGGGAAAAGCCTGAACACGCGGCTACTGGATAAATCGGCAATGACCTGAACCGGGACTGAGATGGAGGAAAGTATGACAGAAGATAACCCCAACCGTTCGTTCAGCGAAGCCGTCGCGCAACAGTTGGGTCTAGAGCATAGGGAACTGTGGATGCCGATGGCCGACGCTTTTGTTAGAGAGGGCCCAGAAGCCGTCCAACTTTACTTGGACGCCGAGAAGGTGCGGCTCGAAAGTCACGTTCGGGATTTACTTGACCAGTTCGAGGAGAAGTAGAGCAATGGCAAGTGGCTTCAACATACAGAGCGTTGAAATAGAGGGCTTCAAGGGATTTACTTCGCCTCAAACCATAGACTTTGAAGGTCGCCACGTTTTCCTGCTCGGTCGCGTCGGCAAGGGTAAATCCAGCATCATAGAAGCCGTTCGCTGGGGTTTGTTTGGATCGGTATCCCGGCGCCATGAAGTTGTGAGAAACACTCGCTACCCAGGAGATTGCCGCGTGATCATCACATTGGTGCGCGACGGGGAGCCCTGGAACCTCAGGCGAACGTATAACCCGGGCACTGCTCGAACCAGCATTCCCGTTCTTACCGACCGCCACGGGACCGTTCACCGTATGAGCGAGGTGATGCCCAACCTCGATTCGTTGGATGCTGGTGAGGGTGCTCATATCATATTCGCCTCCCAGTCCGCTCCTCTCAGCAGGCAACCTACAGACCTTGAACCATTCGAAAAGCACATCTACGCCTACCTCGGCCTCACGCATCCACGAGCTCTGTTGAGCCATCTCGACGATTTCCTGAGAGACCAGAGCGACGCCGAAGACAAGCTAGGCGCTGCAATAACGGACGCCCGAAAGGACATCGACGACCAGATAGAGCAAGAAGAAACCCGCCGACGGAATATTCTGAATGCTCCGCCTTGGGGTGACGGGCCCCCGCCATTAACCGCAACCTCAGAACAAAAACTGAGGCGCTTCATAGAAGAGATCACGGGAAACCCGCCCAGCACAGATTTGGACGGCGCGTCTTTGTCCGCATTAATCGAAGGTGCTGAGAGGTTACTGCACAATCAGCGCAGCGTGAGCCAGAGCGAGCTAATTGATAAGTCCACGGCTCTGGCCGCAACCCTAAAAAAACTGGAAGATTTGCGCGCAGCCCAATCCAAAACAAAGGAGCAGGAAACCAAGGTCCAGAACACAAAGGGCGCTCTGGAGAAAATTTACGCCGGCCAGACTCCCGACGATCTGCAACAACAACTCTCTGACGCGAAGTCTGCCTGGACAACGGCCACCGTAAAGATACGGATTGCGTCGGATGCAGCGTTTCTCATCGGACGCGAAGATTCCGCCGAGGCAGTATGTCCGGTGTGTGAGTCGCCCCACGACCGGCATGAGTTGAGGGTTCGGGTTAAAAACGCCGCAGACCAATTTGGTGATTCCAAGGATTCGGGAAGATCGACGATGGACGCCCTTGAGTCCAGAATCGAAGAAGCCGCAAAGTTGGAAACGCTCCTGAAAGCGCAAACCGCGGAGTTGGGGTCGGCACGATACGACGAAGCGCATGTCACGAGTTTTGTCAGCAGCGGTGACAAGGCTAAACTGGAACAAGGAGAGGACATCAGCCAGTTAATCGCGGGTTACTCCCAGCAAGAAACGGCTGTCAATGCCCAGTTAGAAGATCAAGAGGCATGGTTCAAAGAAAGACGCGCTGATTTGGCAAAATTCAAGGAAGAGGAAAGGTTCCAAAGAATCCAAGGTCTCTTGCAAAACCTCATGAGGGACAAGAGGGCGATCGATCGGGTCATCATCTCGTACGATTCTTTGGTCAAGTTCGGAGAATCAGTTCGGAGAATCAGGGAGGGCGTAAATTCCCGTCTTGACGAGAGCCTTACGGATGGCCTCCCCTGTGTGTCAGATATCTTTTCCAAGTCTTTTTATGCGCTGACCAATCACGATTGGTATGACCGTGTGGTGGTTTCGAGAGGCCCCAATTCAACGTTGCAACTCGGCGTCGCCAGTAGCCAAGATTCCACTGGTGCCATCGACCCGACGGGTGTTCTAAACGGCCAGGCGGAAAGCGCATTGACTATTGTCCCGTATTTCGCGTTCAGCCAAGCAGACGACACCCCCACTGAGGTCTTGTTGGTAATGCTGGATGACCCCACTCGAGCGTCAGACACGGAACACATCTACATGCTGTTGCAGCGTCTGGAAGAGTTGGGACGGAATGTGCAACTCATCGTTGCCTCCCAAGAAGCCGAACGCTTTACGGAGATGGTCCCGAAGGTATTCGACTCTGGTAGTTACTTCATCGTAGCACCAACCGGTTGGTCCCCATACGATGGGCCAGAACTAGAGATTAGACATGGGTGAATCGGTGCCCATTCAGGCCGCTGGATGCATTGAGGATATGCGGCTAAATGTTCGCTCCGCTGAATTCGGGTATAAGGTGCAAGCCCTAGCCGCCCATGTGTTGTTGCGACTCGGCTTTCAGGTCCACGCGATCAATCAATCCGGCCATCCGGATATCGTCGCTACTAGAGGCGCCAAGCGATACCACTTCGAAATTGAAGCGGAAGTAGGCAGACCGCGCTCAAGACGGTTGAAAGAAGAAGACTTTGCCTCGTTGGTGGGCGTGCCCGGCGTGTTTGGATATTTCGCGCTCGCCATCGGCTTTCCCACACCGCGTTGGGTGCTTGTACCAGCGGAGCGGCTACAATCCAGAAATCCGAGTCCGAACGTGTTGTTGGAGTCGCTCAGCGACAAAGATTTCTCCCAGGCTTGGACAGCGGCATATCAGGGACTGTTGAGCAAAGAGTGCCACCGGATTTTAGAATCGTCGTTCGCAACGTTGTGTAGACGTGCGCTGACGGGCAATGGTTTGTGATTTCTGGGCTTCTTCCCGCCCGACGACTGCGGCCGACGTTATCGACGTTCTCATGCCGACGCTCACCGGATGCCCCTCAGCGACGGATCATTTGACGTGGTTGTAGGCTTTGGGATCTGCTACCGGGTGGCGGATACCGACACGGTTCTGCAAGAAATTGCCCTCATCTCGACACTGGCGGGATATTCGTCCATGAGACGCCCTTGGCGCAGCTACTGGCCCACCCGTTTTGGTCCCTCAGCCGTGGCCGGTCGTCGTTTGGCCGCCTGGCCCTGATTCCAAGGCGCAAGGTGGCTCTGTGGGGATCCTGCACCAAGAGCGCTATCAAGGCTTAAGTCTGAACGTAAAACCCGCTGCGTTGATCCCTCGCGATATTTAATTTGGTTCGCGCAACATCCATTACGTTGGCCAGTGTGCTGACGAGCCACCGGTTGGGGCAATATCCCACCCCAAGCTGACCGGGAATGGACATGATCCGGCCGGATCATCATAATGATCACCGTGAGAGCCGACGCTGACTTCGTGAGACAGGGCTCCGCAAAAGCGCCATGACCATACCCGCAACCATGCTCGAACCGAGCGCTTCGCTCAGTTGGGTCGAGAAGTTCCGTCCATCTGCCAAAGCGCCTGCTACGAAGGAGGCGGCTGTGGCCGCCGCCCGTCACCGGGCCGCGGCTCTCTTGCACACGGATCCAGACGAGCGGCTCGCACACATGCAGTCACCGGAGTGGGGCTTCAGCGCCGACCATCTCAGGCAGGTGAACCGCGTGATGGACGTGTTTCTGGACGGCGCGGCGCGGCGCGAGGTGAGACGGCTTTCGGCCCGGTGTCTGGAGGAGGAGGGCTCGCCGCACCACGTGGCCGCCCAGTGGTTCACGGAAGAGAGATACGACCGGCTCCGCGAACTGCTGGATGAAACGGAGGTGCCGGACCAGCTCTTGGTGGCCTGTTACGCGTGGCTGGAGGTCCACGAACTGGCCCAGGCGGCGTATCTGCTGGCGAAGAACCGCAGGTTACCGCAGCCGGATTTCAGCGACTTCAGCCAGACGCCCGAGGAGATCGAGGGGGACCTGCGCTTCGTCGACGCCGTGTAATCAAGAGCCAATCATGCCGCGTATCCGGCAGGGCAACATCCACGATTATGATTTTGGCCCCGTGATCGGGGCCGAACTTTCGGGCAGGCGGCCAGCCCTGATCATCAGCTCCGACGTGTTCAACGAGCACTACCGCACGGCGATAGCGCTCCCGATGTCGACGGCCATGCCGGCGGAGAGGTACCGCGCCCGACAGCATATCTACATTGCGGACACCGGTTCATGGGCATCGACCAGGCAGGTGAAGGCGGTGCGTCAAAGCCGCCTGGGCGCCGTGATGGGGCGGGCTTCGCCTGATGAACTGGACGACGCCATCGATTCCCTGGCCAGACGGTTCACCACGCAGCATAGTACCGGCGATGTGGCCACGCCCGAAGGGGTCATGCCCATAGAGGCGGGTTCTCTCTGGAGGCTTCCCACGACCGGATCGGGCGGCGGAACATTTCTGACCACCGCGCTGGTCGTCGATTACAACGCCGGAAATAACCTGGCCATCATGATGGAGGTTGAGGAGCGGGAGCCGCGACCTGGCGTTCCGGGAGACGTGCCCATAACCACGCCGGGCTCAGACGCCGCGATGACAGCACTGGTCCAGCGTGTGCGGACGATAGACGTCGGCGAGCGGGCTCTGACCGCCGCCGGCAGGGCGCGCTCGGAGGAAATAAGAGCCGTCATCAGCAGGCTGCTGTCCATGATCCAACGGCCAGAGGCGTAACAGGCAACAAGCGCCACCGCCAACCGTCGCGACTGCGGAGACGATCATCATGCTCACGGAAGGTTCGTATGAGGCTCGGATCGCGGGTGTTTTACGCCGGCACCTGGAAACTCGGTTCCAGTGGGTCTCCTTCGATGCCATCATGGTGGTTCTCAGGACCAATCAGTGGGACGAGGACAGCATTCACGTCTACGTGGTCTATGAGGAGAACGGGGAAACGCTGGACCTGCGCTGGCTGAGCGGCGTGCGCAACCGGATGCGGCGGGAGCTGCGGGATCTGGGGCCGGACCTGATGGTGACCACCTCATACATTGAGCGTTCGGAGCTGGAGCCCCTGCTGGACCTGGTGGCGTCGCCGGCGGCTGAGAGCCGCGATTTGCTGGCGCCCGAGATGGACGGCCCGATCAGCCGGGGGACCTGCGCCCTTTGCGACGACATGGTGAACGACATCACTGCCAGCGGCCATCTGGTCGAGTGCATCGCCCGGCAGAACCTCCCGGCGCCGTCCGGGACGGGCCCACTGGGATCTGACTATTCGCTGCACCTGTCGGTTCATGACGGCAGCGGCCTCTACTGGATGGAGCTGGCGGTGCGTGCCGACACCACGCTCCGGCAGCTGGACGAGTTCCTGGGGGGAATGTGGCTGGAGTGCTGCGGCCACCTCAGCGAGTTCAAGATACAGGGGGTCCGCTACTCGAACCTGGCTCCTCACCGCGACGACCCCGACGCCGACTTCATCCGCGCCGAGTACTGGATGGAGGATGACGAGGTGCACATGGACGACGCCGTCGCCGACGTAATGCCCGAGGGCGTGGAGGTGGGCTACGAGTACGACTACGGGAGCACGACGGAGCTGTACCTGGAGAACCTGGGCCGCCACGGGGACCTGGTGGGCCTGTTGCGGCCGCTCCAGCCGTGGCACCGGGACCGAGTCGCGGTGCTGGCCCGCAACGAGCCAGACGAGGAGTGCGTGGCGTGCCAGAGACCGGCGCGCTGGCGATTGCTGTCCCCGGACTCCGGCACGCTTGTGCCCATACTCTTTTGCGACGAGTGCCGGCCGGAGGCCGGGCGCTACCAGCTGGTGATGAACTCGCCCCGGGAGGGAACCGACTGCTACGACAACGTGATGTCCTGGGACGGCATGCCCATCGGCGAGCCCGACTACGACTTCTGACCACCAGTCGAGTGGTCGGTCCGCCAAGATACAGCGCGGGATGGGATTGTTCGTTAATCAATCGATGGCCGCGATGGCATCCTCCAGCGACGGCCGGATCCCGCTGAGTATCAGGGACGTGACGGCGTGATGGCGGCCGGCGGCGGAACGACCAGCAGACACGCAGGGTCATCACCGCGTCGAAATGGCGCGCGTACGGACCATGAACTGTGACCGGCTCCAAGGTTTCTGAATGGCGGTCTTGGCGTCGATGATGAAGTGGCGGTTTTCATCTGTTGCCGGGACTCCGGGCGTCTGCCTTTTCGTTCGCCGGTGCCGCAAGACAATTGCCCAGTGGCCGAATGGCCTAACATGACAGCAGGGTCTTGCCGAAACGCAGGCTCCGGTACTAGCCTGTATATGTGGTTCCGTGATCGCCGATCCCGCCGGGATGAACGCCGTAGCGGGATCTTGGGGCGCTCTGGGCGCCGGGAGCCACATCCGGAGGCACGGCATGGCAACTCGAGCCGCGACCGGAACCGTTTCCCTGGCCGGCGCAAGCCGGATCATCCGCCAGACACGAGGAAAGACCAAGATATGACGAATTCGTCCCCCGAAGAACTGATCCCCTTTCTGGCCCATGAGCACCCTCGGGTGAGGAACTACACCGGTCGCCTGCTCGGGTTGGACAGTGACGAGCGGGTGGAGCAGTATCTCAAAAGCATCCTCACCCAGGGAACGGCTCGGCAGCGTCGCGCGGTTGTCCAGGCGATGGGACACCTGACCGACGACTGGACGCTCCAACCCTTGGCGTCAGCCCTGAGGGACGCCGACCCGGTGGTCCGGGCCGAGGCCGCCCGGGTCTTGGGCTGGCAGGGCGATAGGACGGCCGTCCCGGAGTTGATCGCCCTGCTGTCCGATTCCGACGACGGTGTACGGAGTGAAGCACTGCGTTCCCTGAGTTCATTGCGGGATCTGCGGGCGATCCCTGCATTGACGCCGGTCCTGCAATCTCCCGACGCTTCCCTCCGACGCTGCGCCGCCGAAGCCCTGGCGGCCCTGGACGTCCGGCAAGCCGTCCCTGCCTTCCTGCAAGTCCTGGCCGACCCGGACAGCGGCATCCAGGACATCGCGGCGGAGACCCTGGGCCGGTGGGGGGTTCGGGAGGCGGCAGAACCCCTCGTGCGGACACTGCCCGGCGCGCCGGAGCCGATACAGGTTGCAATGTGCCGGGCTCTGGGTGAACTGCAGGATCGCGGCGCTGTGCCGACGCTGATCGATCTGCTGGCCGGCTGGAGAACCTCATCCCAGACTGCGGCGGCACAGGCCCTGGGTCAGATTGGAGATCGCAGCGCGGTGGCCGCCCTGTGTCAGACGCTGACCGAAAAATGGCACCCCGAATTGCGCGCGGCGACCGTACGGGCTCTGGAACAGCTGGGAGACCCCGCCGCGGTTCCGTCTCTCATCAACGCCATGGGCCAACCCGATGGCGAGACGGACCATTATGCCGATCGGGTCAACCGCGACGCCCCGGTCCGAGCCGCCGCCGCCCAGGCATTGGGAACACTGGTCTCCCTGGAGGCGGTGGACCCGTTGATTACCGCCGTTCACGATTCGTCCGAGCGGGTTCGACTAACAGCGGTGCGAGCCCTGGGCCGGCTGGGCGCGTCGCGTTCGTTGCCACACCTGCTGGCCGCCAGGCACGACCGCTCGGATCAGGTGGTCGAGGCCGCCACGGACGCTCTCATTGCCCTGGACCCGGACCTGCTGGAATCCACGCTGCTGGAACTGTTCGATAATCCCGACCCGTCGGACCGCGTCAACGCCGCCCGTGGATTGGCTCGCCTGGGGTCCGTCGCCGCCCTCTCCCGTCTCGTCGCTGCCCTGGGAGAACCGGATCGCGATGTTCGGATGGCTGCGACGTGCGCCTTGGGCCACACCGGCAATCCTGACGTGGTGGATCCCCTCATTAGTGCGCTCGAAGACCCGGAATTCCTGGTGCGGCGGGAGGCGCTCCTGGCTCTGGCCGAAATCGGCGATCCCAGAGCGGAACCCCACCTGCTGGACCGCCGTGAAGATCCCGATTGGCGGATACGGGATGCGGTTGCCCGGTGGTTCCGTTCCCACCGGGAGGGGCAACCTGCGGACTACTCGCCGCCAGCATAGCGCCGCCATACAGACCTTTCCGCGAGTGAATCACCGATGCCGAACCGATACCCACCGGAAGAGATTGTCCCCGCCCTGACCCACCACAACCGTGAGGTGGGTCGCTATGCCGCCATGATGCTGGGCATCCGTCAGGATGACCAGTTGGTTCCGTTCCTGGCGGATCTGCTGCAATCGGGGTCGGTCCCGGCGCGGCGGGCCGCCGCCTTCGCGCTGGGAACACCAGCCAGACCTGTCCTGACGCCGGACCGGGTGGCGCGGTTAACATCCACCATCGACCGGTTGGCCATGGAGAGCTTGACGGCTTCACTTGGGGACGTGGACGCCGTGGTGCGGGCCAATTCGGCTCAGGGCTTGGGTGCCTTGGGCCGTTTCGCCGACTGGACGGCGCGGTATCGGGATGAACCCATGCTTGACCTGCTGCGCTCGGACGATGTGGCGCTGCCCCTGATCAACGCTCTGCAGGATCCGGTTGCCACGGTGCGGACCCAGGCCGCGATCTCGTTGAGCGCGTTGGCAATCCCCGCGGCGTTGCTGCCCTTGATCCCCCTGCTCCAAGACCCTGACCGGGAGGTTCGCGCTGCCGCCGCCTTTGCCGCAGGCAAACTGGGTGCTCCCCAGTCCCTGCCCGTCTTGCTGGAAATTCTCCGCAATGGACCACGGGAGGCGCGGCGCCAGGCGGCCGTTTCCCTCCGCTTTCTGGGCGACGCCGCGGCTGTGCCGGCCCTCATGGACGCTCTGACCGACCCCAGCAGGTCGGTGCGGGAGCAAGCCGCCGTTGCCCTCGGCCACCTGGGTGACTCCCAAGCCGTCCCCGCCCTCGTGAACGCCTTGACGGACGCGAACATCATGGCTGAGGAGCGCAGGGCACTGCGGGAATACTTGCTCACTGCCCTTGGAAATCTGGGCGACCGCCAAGCCGTTCCGTCGCTCATCCGGGCGTTGGACGACTATGACAGGAATGTCCGCCGCGCGGCCATATTGGCCCTGGGACAGCTGGGCGGGCCCCAGGCGGAGGATGCCCTGATCCGCATTGTGGGCCAGAATATGTACGACCCTCGCGGCGACAGCGACGTCCGGCCAGTCATCTGTGAACTGGAAAGTATGGGCTCGGTTCGCGCCATGCCCATCCTCAGACTGGTGATCGAGGAGGGCCATCAGCGTTGGGTGCCGCTGGCCGCCTGCGCCTTGCGTCAATTGGGCGATACCATCACTGCTGGCGACATGGTGGAGCGGCTGAGCAGCCGGTCCTCGGAGGACCGGTTGCGTGCGGTCCTCTCCCTCCCCGCGCTGGTGGGTGGGGATGCGCTTCCGCAACTGCGTCACGCTCTGGCCGATGACGACGCGACAGTCCGCGCCGCGGCGGCCCGACAGCTGGGGCGCCTGGGCGACCAAAGCATCGTCCCATTCCTCACAGCTGCCCTTCAGGACGAGAATGAAGAGGTACGCGAGGCGGCCCGCGCCTCTCTCGACGTCCTTGGCGAACATCCCGGACACCGGCCTCTGCCGCAGGGAAAGGAGCCGGACACGGAGTAAACTAGCCGGTGAGCTGGCCGCATCCGCGTTTGCATGCCGGAAACTCTCGGCGGATATGCTCCGCCAGCTATTTCGTGCCGGCGCACCTGCTCCACCTGCTCCACCTGCTCCATCCGCGATCGCCGTATTCGACGCCGGCCACCCGGGCCGGGTACGTGTCGATAATAGCCCGTGGCCACGCGTGAAAGAGGTGGCCGCTCCGTTCGTCTGGAGCGGCGAGCGTAGCCGTTGGTCCGCGACATTGCCAATGTCCCAGCCGTCGGTGCCTGCTCGCTACGGCCTGCCGCCATCAATCCGGGCGCCGTGCAAATTGATGCCGGCGGCGGTTCATAGACTGGGCCATTGCCCAGCGCGATGGTACGGCCACTCGCGCTGTTGTCTACGTGTGGCTTCGTCATCTACAGGGCCCTGCTCACGGCAAAGACGTAGAGGTCGCGATGACCGATGAACAGGCTCGCCGGTTCGCGGTGCGGAGGGAAGATCGGCTCACAGTGATATGTGCGGTGAGTTGGTTTCACCTTGCGGGGCTCTGCCATTTGCGCTACCCGTGAATGACATCGAGGCTGGATAAGAGGTGCCACGTGCCGGGGTACAGGCGCTGGTGCGGCCGGCTAGATTCCTCTGGCTCGGCCGTTGGCTTCCAGCGCGTCGACTGGCACAAGCCTTTGGCCGTGGGGGTCGACCGCCAGGAGCGCGTGTTCCAGGGCCGTGGTTCCGAGCAGGACCGGCTCTCCCTCCTCGCCGAATGTTACCGCCGTGGGGAACTGTTGGCCTTGGAGCCTTATGGTGACCCATCCCTGCTGTCTCGGTACGCGCCGGCCGTCGGCCAGCACGGCTGTATAGGGGCGGTCCGCCGGTATATTCAGGGACTCCAGAAGGGACCTGGGGGCCTTGGTAAAAGTCGCGCCGGTGCCTACGAGGGCCTCGACCCGCACGAACTGCTGGCCGGTCTGGTCGCCTATCTCGAATGTGGTGGTGATAGTTCCCATTGTGTTGCCTTCGTCGCGGTGATGATACCCGATGGTTGGGCAATTCTGCAGCGCGGCGACCCCGGCGGGCTGTGCTCCTGCGGCCTGTTCCCGGAATGAGTCCGTGTGCCTGCGCTCCGGGGTTATTTCATCCAGGAGCTGGCCACTGGTGCCCGTCTCGGCGAGGCCCTGCCCTCGGCATGAGCAGGGAGGCCATGACGACCTACGACCAGGCGCGGCGTTTCTCCGAATGGCAGGACGGGTTGATCATCGACATACTGGTGCGGTCGATTCCAGCCATCGTTGAGAATCTGGCCAACTGTTATTGCCGCAATCACCGGCCCGGGCTGGATCCGGCATCGTTCCCAGGAACGTTGTGCGCTGCCCTGCTGCGCAGAATATGTGCCTGTGCGGCGGGCGGATTCTGGCCGAGCATGGCTTTGACACCGTTGTAAAAATGGTTGATTTTAGTCACAACAACGCAATCAGCCATTCCTGAAGACGCGATCTGCGTCGCGCCGCCGCCCCAACTGTTCAAGGCGACTCCGCCCTGGAATCTCACCAGGGAACACCGAGCTGATCCCCGTTCAAGCCACCACGCGGGGCGAGCCCCGCACGACAGCCGGAACCGAATTGGTTCCACGTCTCCGCTTCCCCAGCCGGTGTTGCGCTGCAAGCGCCGGTCTCAGCTGACCCGAGATGGCGCCCCAGTACGTCCACACGTGCTTCACTCGCTTCCTCACGGGTACGGTGAAGGCGACCTGAACGCCATTGCCGACGGGACAGACCCGTCGACGGGGGATGCGCTCGGAACAGCCGAGCAAACGTCGGGCCAGCACCAATGCTGCTGCCTGGTGGACGCTCAGCCCGTAACGTTCCATGAATTTGACCCGGCCAATCACCGAACTGAAGGCCGGGTTTACCTGGTGTATATCCACTCCCTCTCGATAACCGCGGGACAGGAAGTAGGCTTTGATTTTGCCGTAGCTGAAACTGGACAGCATCCGGCTGTAATTGCGGGACTCCGCTTCCAAAGCGGCCTTCTTCTGCCGGAAGTCCAGCTTCTCAATCACGATGGGCTTGCCCGCTTCTCTGGCGTAGGACACGACATCGGCCACGGCGTCACCGATGATGGCCGCCGCCTGATGCTGCGACTTGCCGTAGGTGACCAGCGGCACAGTGAAGGAGTTGACGTAGTTGCCCGAGGCATCGGTCTCGCAAACCGCCAGGTGATCTGCGTTCAGGTCCACGCCGATGGCGCCACGTCGTTGATCCGTCACCGCCGGAACGTTCATCATGTCAGTGGTGGCGAACACCCGCCAGCCTTTCTCGTCCCGCTTGAACCGGTAACTGATGGCTTGCCCCAGAGTGGTGGACCTGGCTGCCTTCTCGCCGTGCTGGCGACGGTACCGGCCGTACTCGGCGTTGCTGTCCAACGCGGCCAGCACCTGCTCGTGGCCGTAGGCGAACCGCACGCCTTGGATCACCAGATATTTCCCGTGCCGCGGCGCCAGACAATCAGGCAAACATAGTCGCAAGGTCAGCGTGCCATCATCAGCGACGGTCGCCACGCACAGCTGGCACCCTGCCGTTTCATCACCGCTGCCCAGCACGAAGAACTCGTTGTTGCGAGCGTCACGCCAGTCGCTGAGCCACTCCTGATGCCTGGAGTAGCCGTTCTCCGCCAAGTGGCGCTGCTTACGCCAGAGTTTCTTGGAGCCGAAGCACAGGCGGAACCGTCCTGCCGCAATGTCCGCTTCCAGCGCCGCCAACTTGCTTCGGAGATTACCAAGGCGGCGCCGTTTCTGATGAACTTGATCCCATCGACCGCGCTCGGCGACATCAGCATTCTGACGCTGGGCTCGAGCAATCTGTCGTCCCAAACTGTCCAACCGCAGCTTCTGCTGCTCCTTCACCGAGGACACCTTGCCTTCCAGCGACACCCGAACTGCGTTGAACATCCGCGCCGGTACACTGTACCGCTTCAGGTATTCACTCTTCAACGACGCTACCGAGCGGCCCGCCGCCACCTCGGCAAACAGTCGCCGCTCCACTCGACCGAAAAGCTCAGCGTAGGCATCCAAGGCCGCGTAGCCATCGGCGCGTTCCAACGTGGCATAACAACGGACGCGGGTCTGATACGTGGCGATCAGACGCTGCTCCGAAGAGCCTGACTGGGCCATTGCTCGACTATCTCCTTGGGAAAGTGTCATGGTCTAATGATACCAGAACGCCGGTTCCAAGCACATGCAGACGCCAGACCAACTTGGTAACAGCCGAAGGATGTCTGCTGGCCTGACCATTAACTACCAGAACCTACTTTCATCTACTAAATCTTGAACAGTTGGCAACCCCACCGCAGCAGATCGGGCCCATGGCCGGATGACGGACGTTGCGACCACGCGGCGCGCCGAACGACTAGAGCTGGATCGATTGCCTTCGCGACGCGCTGAGAGACCCGTATTTGGGCGATGGGCTACTGGGGGAGGGCGCGTCAGAAAAGTACGTCCTCCCCCACCCCTACCGACCCTCCAGCTTGAGTGATGGTGGTCCGCCGTCTACCGCAGACCCGTGGATGTTGATATTGGCGGTGGCGCCGCTGGCCACGTTGATGACCACGCTCTTGGGATCGTGCAGATGAAGCTCGCCCGATGAGAGGTCCACCTCGACCTCCTCCGGGGACCCGGCAGCGCCGGGCGCCCGGCCCCGGGTAAGGGCCCGGATGTCCTTCTCAACAAATTCGGCGCAGAGGGCGGCTCGCCACTTGCTCTCCTCCAACTGCCCAATGACCCGTTCCACCAGGTCGTGCATGCCCCAGAGCATTTTGACCGCCCTGCGACCGCGCACTGCAACCAGCGCGTCGTCAGGCGCCATGTCCGGAAACACCGCCACGGCCAGGATGTAAGGGCCGAAATCGTGGTCACGGGTGATCTCCTCCTTGACCGCCATGGCGGCCTGCCAGACTCTTTCCACCGGGTCTTCTACGGCAGTGGCATCGCCGTCACCCGAGCGGTGATACCACCTGCGGCCTTCCACCGAGTAACTGCCGGAGAGGAAGCTGATGGCGAATCGCCCGATGCCATGGAAGTAGGCCATACAGTCGGGAGCGGGCGCGTTGCCAGCGACCCAAGGGCGCCAAAGCGCCGTTCCATCGCGGTCGCTGGCTTCGAACTGGACTATGGCCTCAAGCTCGGCGGGGGTCAACGGGTTCTGGTCGCGTCCGTTGGGCATATTGTTCAATACTTTCATCAGATGCACCTCGCGGTGATGAATGTCGGAAAAGTTGCGCCCGAAACAACACACGGGCGAGCCCCGGCTCCAGGGCCCGCCCGGCGTATTTGACGCACGAGTTAATGCGACGCGGTCGGCGTGCGCCAACCGGCCACTCGAGCCTCGGGGAGGCCCGCGAGCGCCGCGGTTGGCCTTGGGTCTAAAGTTCATTTGCGTCTCCCTGCCCCGGCGGGGCTATTGGTTGGATTGGCAGCGGCGCCATGGTCGATATTGGCCCCCGTCGCGATGCCTTCCGTCACGCTCGCGTCACCGGCGACGGCGCACCCTGACCGCTGCGCGGTCCCATGCGCACGCGGACCCGCCTGGCGCTCAGATCCAAAACCTGCTTATCTGAGACCGCCCGGCGGGCGCCCGTTCCAGATTGACCTCCGGCCCCGTTGTCTCTGAACCGCTGGCGTGCCAGCGCGCGGCGTTCGCTGGTGCCCAGTGCCGTCCAGCGCTTTGCCGCGCGCCAGATGGGATCGAACCGCGCCCGTGGCGTCTCGTACGCGCTCAGTACCAGCAGGCGCCGGGCCCGGGAGAATGCAACGTAGTGCTGCCTCATGTGGTCGAAGCCGGCGATGCGCTCACCGGGTTCCCGGCCGCCCCGCCCGGTGTGGGGCAACAGCGCCCGTCCCACCGGGTCGACGTTGGCGCTGCGGATATCCAGCGAACCCACTATGGCGACGTCCCACTCGAGGCCCTTGGATCGGTGAATGGTGGTGACAACCACCTCCCCGCTCGATCGGTGCCGGCCGCCCGCGTTGGAGTTCGGCCGCGCTCGCGCCACGGCGGCGGGTATGCCGCCTTCGTCCAACGCGTCCAGGTAACGACCGGCCACTTCCTCGCGCACGCTGTGCAGCAGCAGCGCCGCCTGGGAGTAGTCCCCTATCACCCGGTTCCGCTTCAGGAACCTCAGCAGGTCCACCAGCTGTTCCTCTTCGTCCCATGGATCGTTGCCGCCGATGGAGATCACCGCGGGATAATCCTCATCGTTCACCGCGCGGGGGACGATGGTCTTGTCGTGGCGAAACGGCGGCAGGTTCGGATCGGGGTTGGACCAGTCGGCCGACGCCATCCAGCTGTCGTACGCATGGACAATGAAAGGGTGGCTGCGATAGTTGACGTTCAGCCTCACCACGCGGCAATCGGGAAAGCGG
This sequence comes from Dehalococcoidia bacterium, assembly GCA_034423575.1. Lineage (GTDB taxonomy): Bacteria > Chloroflexota > Dehalococcoidia > Lucifugimonadales > UBA3495 > Bin87. The sequence goes on from DAOUIF010000075.1 coordinate 22,467, forward strand.
TTGGGGAATTCCAGGATGTTGCCGACGTCGGCCCCTCTGAAACGATAGAGGGACTGGTCGTCGTCGCCCACCGCGCAGAGGTTGCCATGGGCGCGCGCCAACCGTCGAAGCAGTCGTTCCTGGGCGTGGCTGGTGTCCTGGTACTCGTCGCATAACAAGTGCCTGATCCCCGCCGAGATCTCGTCGCCGACCTCATGGTCATCGCGAATTAGCTCCACCGCCCAGCGCTGCAGGTGGGCGAAGTCGGCCAGGTTGCGGTCCAGGAGTAGTCCCACATAGCGGAGGTAGGACCGGCCCAGGGCCCGCTTGAAACGGCTCCGCGAGTAGACCAGTTCCCACGGGTCGATGAGTTCGTCGGAGATGCGGTCAAAGGGTTTGGCGGAGTTGCGCACCACCGTGGCCGGCAGCCGCCATCTTCCGCGTTCCAGCCCTAGCAGGTCGGGGCCGAAAACCTCATCAAAGTGGCAGTCAAGCAGTTCCCGCCGTTCATCCTCGTTCATCAGGTGGAAACCCGATCGCAGTCCCACCCGCCGACTGTGGGGACGGATCAGGCGACCGCAGAGTGCGTGAAGCGTGGTGATGCGTACCCGGGAAGGATCGCCCCGATAGTCGACCCCCGAGATTGCCCGATTGAAACGCTGGCGCAGTTCTCGGGCGGCGGCGCGGCTGTAGGTGCAAAGCAGCAGTTCCCGGGGTTCGACGACGCCCAACAGCAGGAGGTTCACCGCTCTCAATACGATCGTCAGGGTCTTGCCTGAGCCCGGACCGGCGATGCCCAGCAAAGGGCCATCCAGATGTCCCACCAGTTCCAGCTGCCGCTCGTCCAGCTCCGGATGCAGGCGGCGGATGGCCGGGTCCACTTCGTTGGCGTAGTTCATGATGGATACCTCGGAGGTTAGGTGCCTGAAAGTCCAGATCCGGATTGCAAGCCCAGACCCGAATAATGGCGTCAGCGGCTAATCCCTGGACTGGTGCAGCGGCGGGGAATTGGTTGACGGAACGGGCTTCCCTCGACCGCTGATATTCAATGCCGGCGATGTTCCCGCGGGGATGCTGGCGGCCCGAACTCCAATCTCAACGCCCGGCTCCTGATGGTCAGCACGCTCTTCCCGTTGACCATGAGCCTTAGCGCAGCCTCATTGGAGGAAATCGACCCCGACACCAGCTCCGCCTCGGGGATGGAGATACGGCGGTCGGCGGGCATGTTCAGGCGAATGAGTCCGTCGGTAACCGCACAGACTTCCTGGTCGATCCGCGACACGGATAGCGCTTCGCGCGCACTCCGGATCTGGGCAATCTCCGACAGGCATTCCACCAACGCATCGGTTCGCCAAATCAGGTAGACGCCCTTGCGGCTGGCGAGGCTTTCGATGTGGGGATCGGGCTCCATGTCCGGAAACGCCAGCACCGGCACCACGAACGGGTTGTACGCCGTCTCCGCTTTCTCTTCGATATCGTCGTGCAGGTCCAGGGCCGCCAATTTCGCCTCGTCCAGGGGACATGATTCTATGAGCCGGGGACCCGCGCGTGTCTTCAGGTACCAATCGCCGTCGGTCAGCGCGTAGCGACCGCCCTTCACCTGGAGGGCAAATCGCCCCAGGCCCTCAATCCAGACGGCGAAATCGAGCTCGATGCGACCGTAGCCGCGCCGCCACTCGTAATAGGCGAAGCCCCGGCTTTTGCTATTGGCCAGGGCTTCGAAAACCTGCTGCTCGGCCCGCCGTTTGGGCATCTCCGACCGGGCCGGCGGAAATTGTCGTGGGTACATTCTCATCGTTGAGCGCCTCTCCTTGTCTGCCATGGAGACCGTCGACGATTGGATTGCGGTCTCCCAACGCTGGCTGGGCCGTGGGGATTTCGCCGATGCTGTTCCAGCCGGTCGCGGGACCTTCGCCCATATGCACCGGGGCCCGGGAGTCCCCGCAGTCAGAGCATCGTTGCGCGGTTGACATCCCGCGGGCCTCGACTATCGTCGGCTTTGCCACAGACGCAAGACGGTACGCCTGGCGTAACAGATATAGGTTCGATTGCCGCGGAAGGCTACATGCCTCCTAGCGGGACCTATATCTGGCCTGGCGTCTGTGGCAAGAAGCCTTTCCAGTGGCCGCTAGGGGGTTCCAGATGCGGTTCCGCACACCGTTGCTCTTCGCCGCGGGCGGTTCTTCCCGCCAGGCTGTCCCCGCTTTACCGGACGTCGCTTTCGCCGGCGAACCGGTCGGCACCCCCTTCCGCCGGCACGGCCGAGTAACCCGGGCGCGACCGGAGCACCGCGTTCCTTCCCGTTTTCCCTCACCCAGCAGGTGTCGGCTGCCCTGCGGCGCCAGGTTGGGTGATCGGGATTCGGCTGGTGTGATTAATGGCCAGCTCACTGAGATGTTTGCGGCCGTGAGCCCGCGGCGCTCCCCATAGGATTCCCGGGAGCAGAGCAGGCGCTCCCCAACACGGCCGGGAAGACCGTACCCAAGTCCAGGCTTTGGTTGATCCTCAGGATGGCCTCGCTGGACCGGGAGTAGTAGCCTGCCGGCGGCCCCGCCTGCCGGCTTTCTCCTGTGCTATTCTCCCCAATTTATTACGCCGGGTTGGCACGGTGCGCCGGCAGTATTGAGACCTACGAAAGCGCGCGGAGTGAAGTTCAGTGCGGTAGAGCGATGTCGGCAGTTGTGGATTTGGTCGGCAAATGGTCGGCAAAATAGCCAAAACGGCCCCATTTGGAGCCGTTTCTGAGTAGGAAATCGGAAATTGGTGCCGAGGGAGGGACTCGAACCCACACACCTCCGGGAGGTAGCGGATTTTAAGTCCGCCGCGTCTGCCGTTTCGCCACCTCGGCACGTTTCAAAAATTAAAACGCGCAACGCTTCGTTAAGCCAAAGCGCTGCGCCGGTATTATCTCGGCTCGCGGGCCGCCCGCGTGATGACCGTTTTGTTGCTGAAAATGTGGAGGCGACGGGCGGATTCGAACCGCCGAATAGAGGTTTTGCAGACCTCCGCCTTAGTCCACTTGGCTACGTCGCCTCGTGTCTGCGCTGCGCTGTCTTGATCATCGTTACGCTGGTTTGTCCGCAACGATGATGGTGCCGAGGGCGGGACTTGAACCCACACGAGCGAAAGCCCACGGCCCCCTCAAGACCGCGTGTCTACCATTTCCACCACCTCGGCTAGCGCATACGGAAGTATAGCATAAGCACTGAAATGGCTGTCAAACGACATTGCAACCTGGGAACCGAGATTGGAGCAAAAGATGGTACAACCACCATTCGACGCGGCCGGCCCCGCAGGAACCGATGGCGACTTTTGACGATCAACCAGGGGTCGACGACGTTACGTCAGATGCAATGAAAAAGGCGGGCCGGAGCAACGTTCCGGCCCGCCTCTATTCCGAGCTCAATGGTTAGTTGACCTGATGTTCCTGATTCAGCATTTCTTTGGCCGCGTCGCCGATGTTGGCTTCCATGCAATCTCGCAGCGCTGAGTAGATGGATCGCTTGATGGCGTCCATCATCCAACCCTCGTATTCCGGAGCAGTCTGGTATTCGTTCTTCACCTCGATCAACTGTCGCAACGTTTCCAGGTAGTGCGACTGAAGCGGTGTCATCGTCTCGGGTTCGTATTCCTCTACCTGAGGTCCCGCCTGCTGCTCCACGCCTATTGGCGCGGTTCCCACCACTGGATTTTCATTATCCAAATCTGTGACTTCTGCATTATCTCTTTGTGATGCGCTCATTGCACTTCTCCCAATGTCCGGCGGGGCGGCACCCGCGGCGGATGCTGAGCTCAGGGTCATTATAGCACTATCGCTGGCGCCCGAATACGACGTTGGCCTAGTTTACAAGGGATTTACGGTTTGGCAAGTCCGCGAGTTGAAACCGGTTTCCCCGCCGCAGAGCAGGGACGGGCGCAACGCCCATCCCCGCCGGGCGCACTTCAGCCCGGTTTAAACTTCCCGGAACTCGCCCTCCACCGTGTCGTCGGGACCAGTGTCGGCGCCGCCGGATGCTGCTCCCGGTCCGCCCGACCCGGGCTGGGAATACACGGCCTGACCCACGCGCTGCAGGGCTTCGTTCAACTCGTTCATGGCCGTCTGCATCTGGGCCACGTTGTTGGCAGCGATGGCCGATTTGAGCGCCTCCAGCTTGCCTTCGGCCTCGGCCTTGAGATCGGCGGGCAACGTCTCGGCGTTTTCGGTCAGCAGCCGCTCGGCCGAGTAGGCCAGGCTGTCCGCCTGGTTGCGGGTCTCGATCTCGGCCCGCCGTTGGCGGTCGCTCTCCTCGTTGGCTTCGGCTTCGGCCATCATGCGCTCGATGTCCTCGTCAGACAGGCCGCTGCTTGTTTGGATAACGATGCGTTGCTCCTTGCCGGTGCCCTTGTCCTGGGCGGACACGCTGAGGATGCCGTTGGAGTCGATGTCGAAGGTGACCTCGATCTGGGGCACCCCGCGCGGCGCGGGGAGAATGCCGTCCAGCATGAAACGGCCGATGGTCTTGTTGTCCGCCGACATGGGCCGTTCACCCTGCAGCACATGGATGTCCACGCTGGATTGACCGTCAGCTGCCGTGGTGAAGGTCTCCGTCTTCTTGGTCGGAATGGTGGTGTTGCGCGGGATCAGCGCGGTGGTCACGTTCCCCAGGGTCTCGATGCCGAGAGTCAACGGGGTGACGTCCAGCAGGACGATGTCGCCCACGTCGCCGCCCAGCACGCCGGCCTGGATCGCCGCGCCCAGCGCCACCGCCTCGTCGGGATTGACCGAGCGGGAGGGCTCTTTGCCGAAGATCTGCTGGACTTTGGCCTGGACTGCCGGCATCCTGGTCATGCCACCCACCAGGATGACGTCGTTGATGCTGCCCGGGCTCACGCCAGCGTCGGAGATTGCCTGTCGGCATGGCCCCTCGGTGCGGTCGATCAGATTGCCGACAAGTTGCTCCAGGCGGGAACGGCTGAGGGGCTTCACCAAGTGCTGCGGGCCGCTGGCGTCAGCGGTGATGAACGGCAGGTTAATTTCCGTTTCCAGGGTGCTGGACAGTTCGATCTTGGCGCGCTCGGCCGCGTCGCGCAGCCGTTGCAGGGCCATCCGGTCCTGGGACAGGTCGATCCCGGTTTCCGCGCGGAATTCAGTGACCAGCCAGTTCAAAATGGCCTCGTCGAAGTCGTCGCCGCCGAGGTACGTGTCGCCGTTGGTGGACAGCACCTCGAAGACACCGGCGCCGAGGTCAAGGATGGTAATGTCGAAGGTGCCGCCGCCCAGATCGAACACCGCGATCTTGGAATCGGTCTGCTGCCGGTCGATGCCGTAGGCCAGCGCGGCCGCGGTGGGTTCGTTGATGATCCGCTTCACGTCCAGGCCGGCGACCTTCCCGGCGTCGACGGTAGCCTGACGCTGGGAGTCGTTGAAGTATGCCGGTACGGTGATGACCGCCTCGGTGATGCGCTCGCCCAGCTTAGCCTCGGCGTCCTGACGGATCTTCTGGAGGATCATGCTGGAAATCTGAGGAGGCGCGTAGGCTTGGCCGGCCATCTCCACGTGGGCATCGCCGTTGTCTCCTGAGGCGATCTTGTAAGGCAGGCGCTTGGCGGCGTCCTGCACCTCGGGATCGGTGAAACGCCTTCCCATCAACCGCTTAACGGAAAAGATGGTGTTGTCGGGGTTGGTGACGGCCTGTCGCTTGGCCGTTTGACCCACGTACCGCTCTCCACTGCGGGCGTTGACCGCGACCACGGAGGGCGTGATACGGTTCCCCTCGGCGCTCTCAACCACATCAGCCTCGCCGGCCTCGATCACCGCAGCTACCGAGTTGGTCGTGCCGAGGTCGATGCCTAGAATCCTTGCCATTGTCGTGTCTCCTCAATAAGTTTTGGTGTGCAGTTTGCGTTTTGCCCGCAGCCCGTTACCGGGCGGTTGCGAGCTCGATTTACCTGTGCTGTCAGCGAGCCCAGCCGGGCTACTGATTCACCACTACCTGGGCCACCTGTACGACCCGGTCGTGCAGGAGATAGCCCTGTCGCAGAACTTCCACGATGCTGCCCGACGCGGCGTCGTCGACCTGAGCCATCCCCACCGCCTCGTGCAATTCGGGGTTGAAAGGCTCGCCCAGACACTCAATGCGAGCGACCCCCTGAGATTCCAGGAAGGCTGCCAGCTTGCGCTGGATCAATCGTACGCCTTCGGTCCAGGAGTCCGACGCATCGGGCACAGTCGCCGTGGCGCTGTTTTCCAGGTGGTTCACCGCCAGGTTCAACTCGTCGACGATGGGCAACAGTCCGACCAGGAGACGGCTGTTGGCCTGGCGCTGGAAGTTAAGCCGCTCCTCGTCATGACGCCGGCGCGCGTTGGCCAGGTCTGCGTGACCGCGCTGCACGGCGTCGGCCTGGCGAGCGATCTCCTCGTTGGCCTCGGCCAGCGCCGCGCGGAGCATCGCCGTCTCCTGTTCCGGCGTCATGGGAGGTTGGTCGGCCGGGCCTTCCTGCGCTGATGACGACCCGGGGACGTAGAAATCCGACGCGAGGGTTCCCGGTTCGAAA
>DAOUIF010000076.1:0-1883 GCA_034423575.1 Dehalococcoidia bacterium
ACGACTGTCCCCACACCGCGCCCTGCTCAGCAACCAAGGAGGTGATTGACCGACAAACGACAACCTGATAATTGTCTAATCGCTCCGCTCCCAAGGTGGTCAAAGACCGTGAAAATCTCGGTCAATGACGCTGAAAATTCACAGACAGCCACAGAGTTTTACGCAATCCGCCGGTTTTTACGAGTTTGGACTATGGTGCCCTGCTTATTGCCCCCGGTGCCGGGGACGTCACGACGCGGGGCTGGAACAACGGCAGTCATTCACCGTCCAGCAAGGCCAGCATCTGGGCTACGAAGTGATGCACACCCGGCCGATTTGCCTCAACGTCGTAGTCTTCAAGGTGGTCGTGGAAAAAATTCTCGTGAAACCGGTTGGCTGAGGCATATCCGGTCAGCAGGGTTGGGTCGCCGTGCTCTCGGGCCAACGCTTCCACAGCCTGCTGCATTGCCCGATGGCTCTTGTAACGCCAGCCGCGCTACTGGCAGATAGCGATGATCGCCTGCGTGGCCGCCCCTTAAAAGCTTTTCCGAGCCTTGCAGGTGGTCGCCGGCGGCGAATTCCCGGTCGGAAGCGACCAGGAACTCGCAGTCGGTTTGGGCGTGCTCGGCGGCGCTCATTTCCCTGGTGGTCACGATTTTCCCGTCAGCTTTCGTCCACGCTGTACACCCTTACCGCCGTGTCGTGGAACATGGCCGCGCGCTCGGTGGGGGAGTAGTCCTTCGAGAGGCGCTTGAAGGCGTTGTACATCACGTTGTACGAGTACGACACCTTGTCCACCGGGAAGTTGCTCTCGAACATGCAGCGGTCGGGGCCGAACTGCTCGATGCAGTAATTCACCAGCGGCGCCATGTCGTTGGCCAGCTCCTCTGAGCCGGCAGGGATATCCCGCTCGTGCCAGTCGAAGCCGGTGCGGGGCATGCCGATGCCTCCCAACTTGATGACCACGTTGGGGCACTCGGCGGCGGCCGCGATGCCCTGGCGCCACGTCGCCAGCGTCTCCTCGCTGTTGGAGTAAGGGCCAACGCGAAGCAGGCCGCCGATGTGGTTCAGGATGATGGTGAGGTCGGGCACCGCCTTGGCGAAGTCGGCCAGCTCGAACATCTGCGGGAAGTACATCCAGCCTTCGAGCGTGAGGCCCATGCTGGCGAGGACGCGGGCGCCGGCGCGGAAGTTGTCGCTGGACATCTGGTTGGCGGCGCGATGGGCGGCGGTGTTCTCCACCTCGGGGTGCGGGTCCCAGGTGACCGAGTGGCGGATGCCGCGGAACCGGTTGGGGCTGGCCGCTTGCAGCGCCTCCAACACGGGCTTGACACCGTCTCCGAGGTTCAGGTTGGCGTGGCCCACGATGGACGCGGCGGCGCGGCATGGGCCGTAGAGGCCGCTGGCGGACGCGGCGGCCAGACCCTGCACGAACTCCACCTCGCCGACGGGACGCATCTCCTCGGGTCCGGTGGTGCGATACATGGAGCGGGCTTCCACGAAAACCGTGGAGGTCACGTTGTGACCGCTGTTGACGTCGTCTGCCAGCTCGTGGAGCAGGTAGCGATGATAGGGGATTCGCTCGGTGCGGTAGTCCCAGAAATGGTGGTGAGGGTCGCAGATGGGGATCTCGGGCTCCAGGGTTTCTTCCTGTCGGAGCGCGTGCCAGTCATTGCCTCCAAAGGGCATAATCAAGCCTCCGTTTTTCCGGTGTGCGTGGAGTGACAAGGGTCGGCGAACACCCGAAATAGGGCTAACGATTCGCCGTCGCCGCAATCATATCATAGGGGGTCATGGCCGCTTGATCCCCTGGAAGCGCTATTGAGACACGCCGTCGCCACGCTGCCGGAACACAAGACTGCGAGTTGACTGGATGGCAGCACGTTGAGCAGGATCTACTACGG
>DAOUIF010000077.1:0-48623 GCA_034423575.1 Dehalococcoidia bacterium
CCGTGACGAGCGGAACGGCCCGCTAGATTTCCTCCGCCAAATAGTTCTCGTCCAGTTTCTTGATTTCGTAGGTGTACTCGGTGACGACGCCCACCCCGTGCCGGATCATCAATTGGGCAAGTTCGTTGCCGTCAACCAGCCGGATGAATTTGCTACCGGCAGAGATGGTCTGGGCGGTTTGGCGGGCTGTGCTGCTGAATGTTGAGGTCGTGATGAATACGCCTTTGGAGGCGCCCCTTGCGTCAAGGCTGCCGGAGAAATTTCGTATCTCCGGTTCACCGACTGATCCTGTGGTGTACCGCTTGGCTTGGATATAGACCTTCTCCAGTCCCAGTGCGTCCTGATTGATAATGCCGTCAATTCCACCGTCGCCGCTGCGCCCGACTGCCTCACCTTGGCCGTAACCCATATTTTCAAGCAGATGAACTACCAGACGCTCAAATCGCTCTGGGGATATGGTTCTGATACTATCCAGCAATTCTTGCTCCAAATCGCCTTGCAGCCTTTGGAAACTGCTCAGCATTTGTTCTCCGGGCGTGGCGTCGGCCAAGCGAACAGCATCAGTTACATCGAATATTTCTGGTAGTGGGTCTTCATTTTCCGTTTGCTGCGTTGCGATGATGGGCCGTAGGTCAGCGTCTGTAATCTCACCTTTGTGAGTGGTAAGAATAGCCCTGCCCTGTTCGGTAATCAGGAAACGTCCTCTTGACGGACGGTAGACGTAACCAGCTCGCCGCAAGTCAAACATGGCCCAATCAGTTCGGTCGGCCACGCGGAACACTCCGGACGAAGACTGTTCGGCCAAATCTTCCTCCGTCAACGACAATCGGACAGACACCAACTCAACAACGTCTCTTCTCGAAAGTGCTTGGGCAGATTCCGCAGCTATTTCCAAGATCACCCGATGCAGTTGATTTTTGGTCGGCACGGCCATAGTAGTCTCCTACGCACCGGCCTATTCCGGCGGTTGCCCCAGCTCCCGCAGCCGATCTTGCAGGCGGCGTACTTGCTCTTGGTAGTCTGCAATAGTGGCGTCCCGCTCGCGCAGGGCCGCTTGGGCAATTTCCTTGGCGATGCGCACGCCCCGCCGATTGAGCAGGATTTCCCCGGTGTCAGGGTCTTGCAGTTCCAGTGACCCGTTGTGGTGGCGCAGGTTGAGATGCAACACCCGGCTATATCCCCATTCCACACCGTCGGCATCGGTATTGATGGTGGCCGGCCGATAGGCTCCATTCTCAAGGTAGTCTCCGGCCAGTCCGGCCCCGTACAGTGCGCCACCGGTGCGGTCAAACCGCCAGTATTCGAGCACTCCGATGCGGGCGTACAGTTCGCGCTTGAAACCCGTATCGTTGCCAGCCGTAGTTTCCGACGCCACTTCCAGCACAAAATCGGGCGGCTTGCCCACTTCCCAAGGCACGTAACCGTTGCGCTGGCGGATGGCTTCGGCATCAACGCCGAAAGCGATGTACACATCGGGTTGAACCCGGCGGTTATGATTGGTTGGGTCATAGTAGATGATACTGTTGGTATCGATGAACACGTCGGGCCGGTCACCGACCGCGACGTCATCGAGGATTTGCAGGACGTAATGGATATCGGGATTTTGCTGCATCAGATCGTCAGGTGGAACCGCGTCCGGCAACGCCGGCGCGCCGGGGGCGAAAAACGGGTCCAGGTTGGGAATGGCCGCAGCGTCGGGCGGCGCGTATGGCAATTTGGTGGTCATTTCACGCCTCCGCGCTTGCGGTTTCCTTCTTGAAGTGCGGGATCACCTCGGCGGCGAACCGCCCCATCTGCTCCTTGAACTGCGCCGTCGTCGCGCCCATGGGGAAGGCGATCATGATCTGCTCCAGGCCGGGGTACTTGTCCTGCAGCTCCTCCAGGTAGGCGACCGTGTCCTCCGGACTGCCGGCGAACCAGGCGCGGTTGTCGATCACGTCCTGGAAATCGGTGCCCGCGGCGATGTGGCGGGCGACGCCGCCGGGGCCGGTGGCCGCGATCTGCTGGTCGCTGTAGCGCAGCATCCCCAGCGGCGCGGCGAACTTGACGTGCTCCTCGAAAAGCGGTTGCAGCTGCCGGCGTGCTCCGACGGTGGTGTCGTCCACCATGGCCCACAGCCCGATGCACAGGCCCTCGCCCAAGGCAAGGTCCCGGCCGGCCCGCTGGTTGGCCGCCTGGTAGCGCTGCACCCACTCCTCCACGTACTGCTCGCCGGTGCCCAGGATCACGCCTTTGATGCCCCACCTGGCCATGAAGTCCAGCGCCCGGTCAGACGCGCTGACTATGGGCTGCCAGACGTCCACCGGCCGGGTCTTGGGCCGGGGTACAAGGGTCACCTCTTTCAGATCGTAGCCGCGGTAGGGGATGTCCGGCGGGATGGTGTAGTGCTTGCCCTGGTGGGAGAAGGACTCTTCGTTGAAGGCCTTCATCACGATCTCGAACTGCTCTTCGAACAGCTCCCGGTTGGCGTCGCCGTCGATCATGGGAGCGCCGAATGACTCCACCTCGCGGGTGTGGTAGCCCCGGCCAATGCCGAATACCACCCGACCGCCGGTGAGGATGTCCACCATGGCGAAGTCCTCGGCCAGCCGGATCGGATGCCACATGGGCAGGATGTTGAACCCGCAGCCGAACTTGATGCGGTTGGTGTGCTGGGCCAGGTACTGGCTCATGATCAGCAGGTTGGGGATGCACTCATATCCCTCCCGCTGGAAGTGGTGCTCCGCCATCCACAGGATGTCGAACCCCAGGTCGTCGAGGAAAACCGCCGCCTGCCGGGCGATGTCCATGGCCATGGACAGCCGATCGTTGTCGTACCACCGGTCGTTGGCGGGAACGCCATCGAAACCGATGCCGTCGCCTTCCAGCACGTGGCCGGCGTAAAGCACCGAAAAGTCTTTGATCATTGGATGCCTCCGTTAGCGCGACTGCCACGCGTGCCCGGTGGGTCGTTTGAGCGGGCGCGGCTGACATTTAAAGAGCCTTTGTGCTACCATCGATATGCTACCACCGCCGCCGGCGGGTGTCATTGCGCCACATGCAGGCAGCCCTCCGAGCATAAATTTCGCGCCTTTCAGCGCAGACGCGGTGGGGAGGCTTCTTGTTCTTATGCCCAAAGTATTGATAACCGACAACGTCGCCGCCGAAGGCATCGACCTGCTGAAAAAGAGCGTCCCGGTGGACGTCAAGCGCGGCCTCTCACCCGACGAACTCATCGCCACCATCCCCGGCTACGACGCCCTGGTGGTGCGCAGCGAGACCAAAGTGACCGAACCCGTGATCTCTGCCGGCTGCGACCTCAAGGTCGTGGCCCGCGCCGGCATCGGCGTGGACAACATCGACCTCGACGCGGCCACCCGCGCCGGCGTCGCCGTGGTCAACGCGCCCATCGGGAACACCGTGGCCGCCGCCGAGCACACCGTCGCCCTGATGCTCGCCCTGGCCCGCAACGTGCCACAGGCTTACGCCTCCATGAAGGAGGGCCAGTGGCAGCGGTCGGCCTTCATGGGCATCGAGGTCCGCAACAAGACCCTGGGCATCATTGGACTGGGCCGGGTCGGCTCCGAGGTCGCTCGCCGGGCGGCCAGCTTCGGCATGAACCTGATCGCGTACGATCCGTTCGTCGCCCCCGACTTCGCCGCGCGTATGGGCGTGGCCGTAACGTCCCTGGACGAAGTGCTCGCCCGAGCGGATTTCATCACTCTGCACACACCCCTCACGGCTGGTACGGCGAATTTGATCTCCGCGCCGCAGCTGGCGAAGATGAAGCCGGGCGCCCGCCTGATCAACGTCGCCCGCGGCGAGCTGGTGGATGACGATGCCCTCCTGGAGGCACTGGAAAGCGAGCATCTCGCCGGCGCCGCTCTGGACGTGTTCACCAATGAGCCGCCGGGCGACCTGCCCCTACTGAAACACCCCCGCCTCGTCGCCACGCCGCACCTGGGCGCATCCACCCAGGAGGCTCAGCGCGAGGTCGCCATCGAGGCTGCGGAGCAGGTGCTGGCCGTGCTGGAAGGCAAGCCGGCCCGCAACACCGTCAACGCGCCCTTCGTGCCGCCGGAAGTCCACGCCATCCTGGCCCCCTACGTGCCGGTGGCGTCCATGGTGGGCCGCCTGCTGACCAGCATGGCGCGGGGACAGTTCGTCGGTATCACCATCCGGTACCAGGGCGAGATCGCCGAGCACAACACCGCCATACTGAAGGCCGCCGCGCTGGTGGGTTTGCTGGGACAGGTCAGCGGCGAGGCGGTCAACATGATCAATGCCCCGGTGCTCGCTCAGCAGCGTGGCCTGCAGGTCACCGAGCAGACCTCCGGCGACAGCCGGGAGTATGCCAGCCTGATCTCCGCGACGCTGCACACCACCGGCGACGACATCACCATCGCCGGGACCTCCCTGCGCGACGAGCCCCACCTGGTGCGCGTCAACGAGTACTGGATGGACGTTGCGCCGTCTGCCCCCTACATGCTGTTCGTGGACAACCAGGACCAGCCGGGCATCATCGGCGCGGTGGGGACCGCAGCCGGCCGCCACAACATCAACATCAGCTTCATGGAAGTGGGCCGCATCGCCCCCCGGGGCCAGGCCATGATGGTTGTGGGACTGGACGACCCAATATCTGCGGACGTACTGGCCGAAATCCGAGCCCTGCCGCAGGTGGACGACGCGCGGGTGGTGGCGATGTAGCGCGGCTTGAACTGGAGCACCACGGCGGCGAACGCCATGTCCATATAGGTCGATGTCATGACCAACCGCGCGCCTTCATTCACCGACGAACAAGTCACAGCCGCAATCCAGGCTGCCTATTCCCCACGTTGGGATACTTCGCTGACGCAGGAGGACGCAGCGAACAAGGCTGCAACCTGCCGTTCCAGTGAGGCCCGCCACCGGGGGCATGTCCAGCGTAGTATGGTGGACAACGACTACCTGCAAGTGGCGGAAAAGTCCTGGGGCGCCTTCACCCAGGCCATCAAAGCCATTTGCGCAGACCATCAGATTCTGCTCTCCAGCCATGTCGGGATCATGCGCGTGGCCGACGAGCTGTCAAAGTTGATTGCCCAGACCACTCCGGAAGACGGCGCCAGAGTGAGCGATGCGTCGGTTATGGCCCACAGCCTGCATTTGCATTTCTACGAAGACGAACTGCCGGATGATCGAGTCATCCAGTCTGCCGACGCGGTAAGCGAGGCCATTGACCTGCTCCGGCGGTGGTTCCCACCTGAGCAGGACGCGGGTACGATGTAGGCAATCTGCCATAAAGAGACGATATGCACGTCGAAACCGTAAAAACCTTTTTGTGTTCTTTTACTGTCCATCCCACGGCGACAAGCCAGGGAGACAACGTTCTCTGGAACGGACAGGTGTTGAGGTTTGGGCCTTGGGGCGAGACGATGTGATGTGAGACTATCTTTAGCATCCGTGCAGCAGCAAACCGAATCAGAGCATCATGGTCACGGAACCGCACATCAACTTGGCTCCACTGGAGCGAGCCAACGACCGCCTGGGGCGCTTTGTAGCTCGCTATGCGGAGATTGACGAAGACCATCCCGACCACGACGTTTTCCACACCGCGGTCGTGAAAGGGTTCGAGTTCACCTACGAACTGGCGTTTAACGCCATACTAAGATACGTAGACGACTACGTCCTGTCTCCTGGACGAGTCGGGCAGATGCGCATTCCCGACGTACTCCGCGCCGCGGCCAAAAACGGGTTGTACGAATCTTCGGAGGAATGGCTCATCTTCAGACAACGACGCAACGCAACGTCCCACGAATACCTTGACGAGAATGCCATCGACCAACTGGTGGAACTGGCTCCTGAATTCAATAATGCAGTCGACAGACTGCTCATCGCGCTGCGGGACCGGCTCGAATGATCGTACCGCTTTCCCAAGTTGACATCGCGCCGCAGCATCTTGAAATCGTTACCGACATCCTGCGGCGACATCTGCCCGACCGCGAGGTGTGGGCTTACGGCTCCCGGGTGACCGGACGTTCCTGGCGTTACTCCGACCTCGACTTGGTGGCGCTGGGCGACTTTCCAATCGGCGCAATGCTTATGGACAACCTGCTCAATGACCTGTCGGAAACGCTGCTGCCCTACATCGTCGAGCTGAAGGACTGGCGCCGCATCCCCCAGCATTGGCGCGATGAAATCTTGCGCTGCTACGCCATCATCTATTCACCACCGGAATCAGCATCGGTCGAACCCGCTGCCGTTGATGAAGTCCGCGCCCTTCGAGGCATCGGATAAGAAGGTGACCTCGGCGCAATGCGTTCCGACTGCCCATCATGAAATAGCATCCGCAATAGACAAATCCGCTCCGCCCCTGTAAAAATGCAGGGGCGTTGCCTTGCCGCCACCGCCCAGAGATCATGCCGTGAACGCGCCACAGCCGACCTTCACTGATGAGCAGGTTGTTGCTGCCATCCGCGCCGCCTTTTCCCCGCGCTGGGACACGCCGCTGTCCCGGGAAGACGCGGCGGCCCGCGCGGCAATTTACCGCGCCAATTTGGCACATTACCGGCAACACGTTCAGCGCAGTCTGGACGAAAGCGATTATCTGCAAGTCGCCGAAAAATCCTGGGGCGCTTTCACGCAGATCGTCAAGTCCATCGGCGCCGACCACCAGATAAAACTGTCCAGTCACGTGGGAATCTACCGGGTGGCCGGTGAACTGGCGGCCCTGGTCGGGCAACTGGATCCCAACTCGGAACACACTCTGAATAATATGACTGGGTTGGTTCACAGCCTGCACACCCATTTCTACGAAGGCGACCTGACCGATGCAGTGGTCATCCAATCGGCGACCACAGTCAGCGACGGCATCGATCTGCTGCAAGAGTATTTCCCGCCCCTTATCGAACGCTAACCCACGGTTTTTCACAAACTCCAAACTCTTTCCCGGAGATGACATCATGGCAGACCGCATCGTAATCATGGGTCCCGGCGCCGTGGGCAGCTATGTCGGCGCTTTCCTGGTCCAGGCCGGCGAAGACGACGTCACCTTCATCGACATGTGGCCCGAGCACGTGGAGAAGATGCGCGCCGAGGGCCTCCGCGCCAGCGGCAGCCAGGGCGACTTCACCGTGCCGGTGAACGCCATGCACCTCACCGACGCCCAGAACATCACCGAGCCCTTCGACTACGCCTTCATCACCGTCAAGTCCTACGACACCGAGTGGGCCACCCACTTCGTCAAGCGGTACGTCAAGGACGACGGCGCCTTCGTGTCCATTCAGAACTGCTGGAACGACCCGACCATCGCCAACATTGTGGGCGAGGACCGGCAGTTGGGCTGCATCGCGTCCCATATCGAGGTGGCCCTCTGGGAGCCGGCCCACGTGAATCGCGGCGGCGCGCCCGGACGCGACCACGGCCACACCGTGTTCCGCATCGGCGAATTCACCGGAGCCCTCACCCCGCGTTCCGAGGCGCTGGCCGCCAAGCTGGACCACATCGACGCTGCCTACGCCACCGACAACCTCCCCGGTGAACGCTGGGCCAAGCTGTGCCAGAACGGCATGGGCAACGCCATCTCCGCCATGAGCCAGTTGGGGAGCCAGGAGATGGCCGGCGACGCCAGGATCCGTCGTATCCGCATCAACCTGGCCAAGGAAGGAGCGCAGGTGGGCCTGGCCCAGGGACTGCGGGTCGTGGAGATCAACGGCACCCCCGCCGAATTCTGGGCGGACGCCGACACCGGCGACGTGTTCGAGGAGTTGGACGGCAAGCTGTCCCAGGCCGGCGGCCGGGTGAACTGGCTCGCCTCCATGGCCCAGGACGTGCACAAAGGCCGCAAGTCCGAGATAGACTTCATGAACGGGCTGATTTGCGAAAAGGGCCGCGAGACCGGTGTTGCCACCCCCTACCACGACGCCATTGTCGAGGCGATGCGGTTGGTGGACAACAAGACTGTCGTTCCCGGACCCGAAAACGTCGACCGCATCATCCGCGCGGTGGAGGGTTAATACTCTGTCATCGCGCGGAGCGGCAGCGACGTGGCAATCCCGACGAGACTGCCGCGCTACGCTCGGAATGACATACGCCAACAGGAGGCCAGAGATGTACATCACCGTAGAACCCGCCGGCCTGATGATGCACACGGTCAAGCTGGTGTTCGACCCGTCCGACCCGGCGCCCGAGGACCAGCAGGTGCGCGACTACCTCAGCGAGCACGAGCTCGAGCCTCGCTACCACTGGTTCGCCGAAATCGATGGTCTCGAGGGCCGTGAGTGCGAGATCATGCAGTTCGGCGGCTGCTACCTCGGTCGCAACCTGCAGAACATCGGGCTCATCCAGCGCCGCGTGGTGGAGGATGAGCTGCTCACCGCCGAGATCGACCGGCACATTGCCGACGGCCGGCTGACCGCTTTCGCCTCCGCCACGGAAGCGGAACGCGCGAATGCCATCCTGGCTGTGATCGACGAGTTCCGCGTCGAGGAGAGCTTCGGCCAGGACGACGCCGGCGAGCTGCGGGCGACCCTGGACGCCGAGGCGCTGCAGCAAGCCGCCGTCCGCGCCCTCGAAATCGCCCGGGCGGCCTGATGTCAACGACTGGCCACCCCCATTGGGGATACACCGGAGACACTGGTCCGGAGCACTGGGGCTGCCTGTCATCAGACTACGGCCTGTGCTCCGCAGGGGTTGAACAGTCGCCGGTGAACTTGACCGGGTACGTCTCGGGCGGAACGGAACCGGTGACCTTCGACTACACGACTACCGCCGTCCAGGCCCGCAACAACGGGCACACGGTGTACCTGGATTTTGACCCCGGCAGCGGGGTGTCGGTGGGCGGAGGCCGCTACGAGTTGCTGGGGGTTCACTACCATTCTCCGGGAGAGCACCTGCTGGACGGCGAGAGCTTCGCGGCTGAGCTTCATTTGGTGCACCAGGACGCTGGCGGCAATCTGGCCGTCGTGGGACTGCTGTTCCAACTGGGCAGCGCCAGCCCACTGGTGGAAGACCTGCTGGGCCTGGCTCCGGCGACCGGGGTGGAAGCCGACGTTGGAGGCGGGCCGAACGCGGCTCAGTACGCACCGTCAGATAGCGGCTATTACGGATACAGCGGTTCGCTGACCACACCGCCGTGCTCGGAAGGGGTGCGGTGGATGGTTATGCAGTCGATCGGGACGGTGTCACAGGACCAGGTGGACATACTGCAATCGCTGACCGGCGGTCCCAACAACCGGCCGCCGCAGCCCATTGGAGATCGCAGCATCGCCGCCGTTGCCGGTTAGCCTTACCCCCGGCTCGATAGGGGCAATAGAATGGAGCGGGCGATGGGAATCGAACCCACGTAGCCAGCTTGGAAGGCTGGGGCTTTACCACTAAGCTACGCCCGCTCAGTAAACTCATTATAACCCATCCCAGCAGCGCGACGGTCGTCGGGAGCCACGACGTCGCGGCATGGGGCTGCAGGAACCCGTGCGCCGCAAGCTTGAACGAGGGCCCCCGGAGGCAATGACTGTGCAAGTGGGCGACGCGCAAGTTCCCGGGATGTTGGATGTCGCCGGGTTGAAGTCGGCGGTTGGCGGCGGCTCGATAGACACCGTGATCCTGGCGTTCCCGGACCTTTACGGACGGCTGCTGGGCAAACGCCTGGATGCTTCCTTCTTTCTGACCGACGTGACGGGCGGCACCCATGTCTGCGACTACCTGTTCACCGTCGATATGGAAATGGAGCCGGTCGTCGGATACGAGTTTGCCAGCTGGGACCGCGGTTACGGGGATGTACACCTCGTGCCCGACCTGGCAACCATGCGCAAACTGGCGTGGCTGGATCGCACCGCGCTGGTGATCTGCGATGCGGAACTACAGTCCGACCACCGCCCGGTTCCGGTGGCTCCCCGTTCCATCCTGCGCAAACAGCTGGAACGGTTGGCCGCCAGGGGCTTTGAGGCCATGGCCGGGTCCGAGTTGGAGTACTACCAGTTTCGGGTATCGTATTCTGAGGCGTTCAGGAGCGGCTATCGGGATTTGCGCGAGGCGGGATGGTATATCGAGGACTACCATCTCCTGCAAGCGGCCCGCACCGAGGATCTGAACGGCGCGTTCCGCCGCAACCTGGCAGCGTCAGGCGTTCCCGTTGAATCCACCAAGGGAGAGTTCGGACGCGGGCAGCATGAGTTGAACATCCGCTACGCCCCGATGCTGGAAATGGCGGACCGCCACGCGGTGCTCAAGCAGGCCCTCAAGGAGATTTCGGACCAACTCGGATGCAGCGTCACCTTCATGGCCAAGCCGGATGCGGCCCAGGCCGGTTCCAGCTCCCATCTCCACGTGAGCCTGTGGAGGGAGGAGAGCGGCGAGTTGGCCAACGCCTTCCCAGGCGAGGGTAATTTGACTGGGATAGAGTGTTCGGATGAGTTTCGCTGGTTCCTGGGCGGGTGGATGCGGTACGCGCCGGAGTTGATGGTCTGCTACGCGCCCACCGTGAACTCCTACAAGCGGTTTCAGGCCGGAAGCTGGGCTCCCACCGCGCTGGCGTGGTCTCCCGACAACCGCACCGCCGGTTTCCGGATTGTCGGCACGGGGCCGAGCCTGCGTATCGAGTGCCGGATCCCGGGCGCGGATGTGAACCCGTACTTGGCCTACTCCGCGGTTATAGCCTCGGGGTTGGCGGGCATCGAGGGCAGGATCGAGCCGCCTCCGGCGTATCTGGGTGACGTGTATTCGGACCCGGAAGCGGCGATGCTGCCAGGGACTCTGGAGGAGGCGGTCGAGAATTTTGAGCGTAGCGAGCTGGCGCGCTCGGCCTTCGGCGCGGACGTGGTGGCGCACTATTCGCACTTCTTCTCAACCGAGGCCGAGGCCTACCGGAGGGCGGTCACCGATTGGGAACGTGCCCGCTACTTTGAACGGATTTAGTCAGTCGTACCGTCCGCCATGAGGAGGCCATACGGGGACGGCCTTGAGGTTTGCAACGGCCGAAAAGGATTGACAATCGGCGTGGTGTTGCGTAACCTAATTATCGATTGGCGAAAACCGGAAGGCCCCGGAAGTTGCCGGGGCTTTTTAGCGTATTGCGCGGGTTTTTCCAATCGGGCCCAACGGAGCCGACCCCCGCCCCGGTGGCGCAATTGGCAGCGCAGCCGATTTGTAATCGGCAGGTTAGGGGTTCGAGTCCCCTCTGGGGCTCCAAATTGATAAAGTCGCAACTGGATAATCTATCCGGGAGATAACACATGGAGGGGTGGGTGAGTGGTTAAAGCCACCAGACTGTAAATCTGGCGCCCTGACGGGCTTCGCAGGTTCGAATCCTGCCCCCTCCACCACCACATCGCTAAAAGAAACCACCCACACGCCCAAGTAGCTCAGAGGTAGAGCACGTTCTTGGTAAGAACGGGGTCGGCGGTTCGATTCCGCCCTTGGGCTCCACCGGCGTCAGCAACCCGCAGGGTGCTCCCGCGGGCCGGAACAAAAAACCACCAACAAGGAGCAAGGAGTAACCCGCCATCATGGCTAAGCAAGTCTTCGACCGTTCCAAGCCTCACGTGAACGTAGGAACGATCGGTCACGTTGACCACGGCAAGACCACCCTCACCGCTGCCATCACCAGCGTGCTGTCCCAGGAGAACAACGCCAGCTTCCGCAGTTTCGACAGCATCGACAACGCGCCGGAAGAACGCGCTCGCGGTATCACCATCGCCATTGCGCATGTGGAATACGAGACCGATAACCGGCACTACGCCCACGTCGACTGCCCCGGCCACGCCGACTACATCAAGAACATGATCACCGGCGCCGCGCAGATGGACGGCGCGGTCCTGGTCGTGTCCGCTCCCGACGGCCCGATGCCCCAGACCCGGGAGCACATCCTGTTGGCTCGTCAGGTGGAAGTGCCCTCCATCGTCGTCGCCCTGAACAAGGTCGACATGATGGACGACGAGGAGTTGCTGGAACTGGTGGAGCTGGAAGTCCGCGAACTGCTCAGCACCTACGACTTCCCCGGCGACGACACACCCATCGTCCGCGTCAGCGGCCTGAAGGCGCTGGAAGGCGACGCCGACGCCATGGAAGGTGTTCGGGAACTGGTCGCCACCATGGACGACTACATTCCCCAGCCGTCCCGCGTCACCGACCAGCCTTTCCTGATGCCCATCGAGGACGTCTTCGGCATCAAGGGCCGCGGCACCGTGGTCACCGGCCGTGTCGAGCGCGGACAGCTCAACGTCGGCCAGGAAGTGGAAATCATCCGCTCCGGCGACGTCCGCAAGACCGTTGCCACTGGCCTGGAAATGTTCCACAAGCTGCTCGACACCACCGAAGCCGGTGATGCTGTCGGCGTGCTGCTCCGCGGCGTGGACCGGGACGAGGTCGAACGTGGCCAGGTCTTGGTGGCCCCCGGCTCCATGCGCCCGTACCGCCGTGCCGAGGCCGAGGTGTACGTGCTGAGCCAGGCCGAAGGCGGCCGCCATACGCCGTTCTTCACCGGCTACAAGCCTCAGTTCTACATCCGCACCAGCGACATCACGGGCGAAATTGCCCTGCCCGACGGTGTGGAGATGGTGATGCCTGGTGATAACATCACCATGACCGTCAACCTCATCACCCCGATCGCCGTCGAAGAAGGACTCCGCTTCGCCATCCGCGAGGGCGGACGTACCGTCGGCGCCGGCGTGTTCACCCGATTGCTGGAGTGATCCCATGGCCCGCAAGTCCACCGACGCTCGGCAGGTCATCACCTTGCAGTGCACGGACTGCCGTGAGCGCAACTACTCGACCATCAAGAACCGGCGCAGCCACACCACCCGCATGGAGCTGCGGAAGTATTGCAGCCGCTGCCGGAACCATCAGGTTCATCGGGAAGTGAGGTAGCGGCCTGTGGCCCGCGCATCAACCAGACGACCGGCGCCGATCTCTCCCCGCGCTGTGGGGAGGGTCGGCCCGATCGGATTCCTGCGGGAAACCGTTTCCGAGCTGAGGAAATCGGTTTGGCCGACCAAGGAAGAGACTGCCCGCCTCACAGCTATTGTCATCGTGCTGGCTGTGGCCATGGGTTTCTTCCTCGGCCTGTTGGACCGGATTTTCGACTTCGGCATGGGTTTCGTGATCGGCCTGCGGCAGATCTCCTTCTGATCTGAACCGGGTCGGCGCGCTCGTGTCTCCTTGCGAGACTGGCGAAGCCCACTCTAAAGCCGGCGTAGCTGGGAACCTCCAGCGCACGCTGGGGTCGCTTTTTCGCCCACTGAGATTGAGACAATGACCACAACGCATTCCGCAGATCTGCGCTGGTATATCGTCCACACCTACACGGGCCAGGAAGACATGGTCAAGCGCAACCTTGACCTGCGCCGGCAGAGCCTGGGAATGGACGATCGGATCACCCGGGTCGAGGTGCCGGCCGAGGACGAAATCACCCGCAACAAGGGTGAGCGAACCAAGCAGAGGCGCAAGCTGTTCCCGGGTTACATCCTGGTCCAGATGGTGATGGACGACGAGGCGTGGTTCCTCGTGCGGAACACTACTGGCGTGACGGGTTTCATATCCGCCGAGGAAGAGGGCGGCGACCGTCCGCGTCCGGTGCCGCTGGACGATCGCGAGGTGGACGACATCCTGGACCGCGTCGCTTCCGGGGAGCCCCGCGCCGTCATCGGCATGGCCCAGGGAGACACGGTGCGCATATCCGAGGGCCCCTTCGCCGACATGCTGGGCCGCGTCGAAGAGGTGGACGAACACCGAGGACAGGTCACCGTTCTGATCTCCGTTTTCGGTCGCGAGACCCCGGTGGAGCTGGACTTCACTCAGGTGGAAAAGGCCTGATCCCCGCTACCCGGGCGCCGATTCGCCCGCATAAAATCAGGACAACCGGAGGCCATCAGTGGCAAAGAAAGTACTCGCCGTCATCAAGCTCCAGCTGGAAGCTGGCAAGGCCACGCCCGCGCCGCCGGTCGGCCCGGCGCTGGGTCAGCACGGCGTCAACATCATGGCCTTCGTCAAGGAGTACAACGAACGCACCGGCAGCCAGTCGGGCACCATCGTGCCCGTCCATTTGACGGTGTACCAGGACCGATCCTTCACCTTTGTCACGCGCACGCCCCCGGCTTCGGACCTGTTGCGGCGCGCCGCCGGCATCGAAAAGGGACAGGGAGACGCCCGCGCGCCCATTGGGGTTACGGTCTCCAGCGACGTCCTGCGCGGGATCGCCGAGGAGAAACTCAAGGACCTCAACGCCAACTCCGTCGAACAGGCCATGAACATCATTGCCGGCACCGCCCGCAGCATGGGGATCACCGTCGAAGACGACTGAGCCCAACGCCGCTCAGTTCCCGGAAACGCTATCAGGGAGAACCGATAATGCCCAAGCACAGCCGACGCTACACCGCCGTTGCCGAGCGTGTTCCGGAGGACAGCGTTTACCAACCCCAAGAGGCCATCGACCTGGTGAAGGAGCTCTCCACCGCCAAGTTCGACGAGACCATGGAAGTCCATCTCCGCACCAACGCCGACGTTCGCCACGCTGAGCAGCAGGTTCGCGGCGTCACCGTCCTGCCCCACGGTCTGGGCAAACAGGTGCGCGTGCTGGTGTTCGCCAACGGCGAAGCCGCGGACATCGCCCGCCAGGCCGGTGCAGACTACGTGGGCGACGACGACCTGATCGCACAGGTTGAAAGTGGCTGGGTCGAGTTCGACGTGGGTTTGGCGATACCGGAGATCATGTCCAAGATCGGCCGACTGGGTCGAGTGCTGGGACGTCGTGGCCTGATGCCCAACCCGCGCACCGGCACCCTGGTTCCCGCCCGTGACCTGCCTCGCGTCATCCAGGAATCCAAGGCCGGTCGTCTGGAGTTTCGCACTGACCGCACTGCCATCATTCACGGCCAGTTCGGCAAGTCGTCTTTCGAGACCGAGGCGCTGATGGACAATCTCACCGTGTTCATGGATTCCGTCATGCGGGAACGTCCGGACGCGGTCAAGGGCGCCTTCATAAAGTCGGCTTACATCACTTCGTCAATGGGCCCGGGCATCTCCGTTGATGTGGGAACGCTCCAGGCGATGAAACCCGAGTAGGTCCTCTGCTGCCGGGCGTTGAGTCGTTTCCGGCCGTTGCCAACCCCGGGAGGGGATGCTAGACTGATCTGAACAATCGAATACCGTTACCTCGCCCGAGACAGCGGGTTCCCGATGGGGATAATGGCAATACCAGTCGCCCGCCGAGGCCTTCTACCGGATTGATCCGGTATCCATGTGGATTATCAGCGCTCTCAGACCTGTTGCTGCGTATGCTGAAACGCCCGCGCCTCGTCTCGGAGCGCGGGCTTTCTTTTTGACCATCCCTAATCCAGGAGTAGACCTTGCCAACCCAGGAAAAAATTGATCGCGTAGCCGAGTTGAAGGATAAGCTGGAACGCAGTTCCATCGTCATCTCCACCGGCTACTCGGGCATGAACGCCAATCAGATGGTGGACCTCCGACGCAGGATGCGCGACGGCGGCGTCGAGTTCATTGTGGTGAAGAACAGCTTGCTCAGCCGCGCGGCTGATGCTGCGGAGATCCCTCAACTCAAAGACGTTTTGACGGGTCAGACCGCCATTGCTCTGGGCTACGATGACGCGGCCACTATAGCCAAGGCGGTCAACCAGGCGGCCCAGGCCAGCGCCGGCTCCCTGGCCGTGCATGGCGCGGTGGTAGAGCAGGGCGACGCCATGCAACCCGCTGAGGTGTCGCGTCTGGCGGATCTGCCCCCACGTCCGATCCTCGTGGCTCAATTGCTGGGCACGATGCAGTCGCCGCTTTACGGCCTGGCCAGCGTGCTTAATGCCACCATTAGCAGCCTAGCCTACGTCCTGCAGGCCAGGATTGAACAATTGCAGCCGGCCGAGGCTGCGGAATAGCGCCAATCATCTCACGCAAATCGCAAACAACAATCAGGAGGCAACAATCATGGCAGTGAACCAGGAAGTTCTTGACGCGATCAAGGGCATGAGCGTGATGGACCTGGCCGATCTGGTCAAGGCCATCGAGGAAGAGTTCGGCGTCTCCGCCGCCCCGGTGGCGGTTGCCGCCGCCCCGGCCGCCGGCGTGGTGACCGACGACGCTCCGTCTGCCGCCGACGACGAGCAGACCGAGTTCACCATCACCCTGGCCGACTTCGGCGCCAACAAGATCAACGTCATCAAGGCCGTGCGCGAGGTGACCGATCTCGGTCTGCGCGAGGCCAAAGAGCTGGTGGAGTCCGCACCGACCCGCGTCCGCGAGGGCGTGAACAAGGACGACGCCGACAGCATCAAAGCCAAGCTGGAAGAGGCGGGGGCCACGGTTCAAGTAGGCTAGCCATCTTCCCAAACGACCCTTGTCACCGGTACGGGGGGCGGGTATTGCACCTGCCCCCTGATCGTTTGCCTGGTGTACAATGCCGCTAGTTTGACCGGGAGGTCCTCCCTGTATGGATCTGCAACTTGATGGCAAGACGGCCATTGTGACCGGGGGCAGTCGGGGAATCGGCAAGGCGGTGGCACGGGTGCTGTCCGCCGACGGCTGCGGTGTGGTCATCACCGGCCGCTACGCGGATACGCTGTCCGAGTCAGCCGAAGATATCGCCGGTGACACCGGCGGCAAGGTCATCCCCATCGTTTCCGATATGACCAGCACCGACCAGGTGAATGCCATGGTCGCCCAGGCCGCCGAGGCGCTGGGCGGACGCATCGACATCCTGGTGAACAACGCCGCTGCGCCCGGCGGCCTCGCCCGCGGGTCGCTGGCCGAAATCCGCGACGAGGACGTGATGCTGGACCTGGACACCAAGGTGATGGGCTACCTGCGCTGCGCCCGGGCCGTCGCTCCGTACATGCAACAGCAGGGCTGGGGCCGCATCGTCAACGTAGGTGGACTGTCTGCGCGCCGGGCCGAGGGCAACCTCAGCGCCGGGGTTCGCAACTCCGGCCTGTCCAACCTGACCAAGTACCTGGCGGAGGAGCTGGGCGGCGACGGCGTTTGCGTCAACCTCGTGCATCCCGGCACCACGCGCACCGAGCGCAGCGGCCCTATGTACGCCGAGCAGGCCGAGCGGGAGGGCACCACGGTCGAAGAGATCGAGCGTCGCGCCGCCTCGCGCAACTCCACCCGCCGCATCGTCGACGCCGAAGAGCTGGCCTGGGTGGTGGCCTTCTTTGCGTCCCCGCTCAGCATCGCCATCAGCGGCGAAACCATCGCGGCCGGCGGCGGGTCCGGCACCAACGTGTACCACTGACAATTTCCGTCCGTCATTCCAGACTCTCCCCCGGCGTTCCAAACTCGCGCCCGGCATTCCAGACTCGCGCCCGGCATTCCAGACTTACAACCGTCATTCCCGCGAAAGCGGGAATCCACGTCCCTCCAGGAGCACTCCCCATGATCAAAGTAACGGTCTTCTACGAAAATGCGGAAGGCAAGTCCTTCGATTTCGACTACTACTGCAACACCCACATGCCCCTGGTGCAGGAACGCCTGACCACCTTCGGCATGCGCTATTACAACGTCGAACGCGGGATTTCCGACACCGACCCGAACGCGCCGCCCATGTACACTGCCGTCGGATACCTTTTCTTCAACGACGTGGACGGGGTGCACGAGGGCTTCAAGACCCACGGCCGTGAGCTGGTCGGCGACGTCAAGAACTTCACCGACATCGATCCCAAGTTCCTCATCAGCGAGCTGATCGCATGATCGGACACTCACGATGACAGTGGCAGGGGGCGGCCGGATGGTCGCCCCCCACTTGTATCAGAATCGATCCCATCCCTCAGGCTACGGAGTGACATGACATGAACCAAGCCGTCGACGCCCTCGCCGAACGAGCTATTCGTGAGCACTGGGAATTCGTGCCAACTGCCGGGAGCCGCATTGGCCGTCACGAGTACGACGGCCTGCTACCCGACTTCTCTGGAGGCAGGATCGCGCGCAGGGTTGAAGAACTGCACCGCACGTTGGCGCAGCTATCCTCGATTCCGGAGGACGATGCAGACGGCTCCGATGAGCAGGCAAGGATGGGCCGGTTGTCGCGCAGCCTGCTGGAGATGTTCCTTCGCCGTGAGCTGTTCAACCTGGAAGAGATGCGCGCCCTCCACAACAACCCCCAGCGGCAGGTCGGCTACATCGGCGTCGGCAGCTACGTACAGCGGGACTACGCTCCACTCCCTGAACGTCTGCGCTCCGCGACTGCGATCCTGGGGGATGTTCCGGATTTCCTGGTAACCCTGGATTCTCTCACAGATCCGGAACTGGGAGAACCCGTGCGGGACATGGCTGTCGAATCCTACCGCGGCATGGCCTCTTTCTATCGTACCGGGCTGGCCGCTGAGTCTTCCGAATGCGCTGCCATCGCATCCGATGTTGCTGCCGAGTTCGACGCGGCGCGAGAAACCGCCACCGTCGCCGTAACCGAGTTCGCCCAGCGGCTGCAGGATCGACGGACGCGCCCCGAGTTCGCCATCGAACGCGACCTGTACAGCCGGATGCTGCAGGTCGGCGAAGGCGTCGACACTCCGCTCCTGGACGTGCTGTCCATCGGCCAGGCCAACCTGGAGCAGAACCTGCGGCGCCTGGACGAGGCGGCGTCGTTGGTCGCCCCCGGCAAGTCGGTGCGTGAAGCCGTCGCCCAGGTTGCCGCCAACCATCCTGCCGCCGAAGCCCTCATACCGGAAACTCGGGACATGCTGGAAGACATCCGCCAGGCCCTCATCGACCACGACATCATCAGTGTTCCGTCCGAAGAGCGTTGCCAGGTCACCGAGACGCCGTCCTACATGCGCTACGCCTTTGCCGCCATGGACTCGCCCGGCGGCCTGGAGGAAGTCGCCACCGAGGCCTTCTACTACGTGACCCCGGTGGAGCCTGACTGGACGCCCCGCCAGCAGGAGGAGTGGCTCACCAACTTCAATTACGACACACTAAAGATCGTCAGTGTCCACGAAGTCTATCCGGGCCACTACGTCCACAACCTGCACAATCGGTACGACAGGTCCGGTGACCGGCGCACTTTGCCGCTGATCAACCGCGTCGCAACCTCTTACGCTTTCACCGAAGGTTGGGCGCACTACACCGAGGAGATGATGCTGGAGACCGAATACGGCCGGGACAACCCTGCGCTGTGGCTCACCCAGTTGCTGGAAGCGCTGGTCCGCAACTGCCGCTACCTGTGCTCCCTGGGGATGCACACCCAGGGCATGACCGTGGACGAGGCGACGAGGTTCTTCCAGGCCCACGCCTACATGGAGGAGCATCCTGCCCGACGCGAGGCCCTGCGGGGCACCTTCGACCCGGGCTACCTGAATTACACGCTGGGCAAGCTGATGCTGCTCAAGCTGCGGCAGGACTGGCGCCGGCAGGAGGGGTCAGCCTATAACCTGCGCCGGTTCCACGACGCGACGCTATCCTGGGGCGCGCCGCCCGTCCCCCTGCTGCGCCACGCGATGCTCAACGAGCCGGGCGACGCGATACTCTGACTACCCCGCTTTCCGCTCATCCTGAGCCTGTCTAAGGATGCCCGGGGCTAGACCACCCGCGCGCCGAGTATCCGGCTGATGTGGTCCAGGGCCCAGCGATGGGCGTCGGCGTCGAACGATGCCACGCAGTCCGTGGGCACCTCCACGGCGTAGTCCCGGTTGCGCGCGTCCGACGTGGTGTGCATCACGCAGATGTCGGTGCACACCCCGCACACGATGATCTTGTCGGGATCGAGGGCGGACAGCCGTTCCGCCAGGTCGGTATTGAAGAAGCCGCTGTAGCGGTTTTTGGGAATGACATTCCCATCATCGACCCACTCGGCCAACTCCGGGATCACCTCCGGCTCCTCGGTCCCGATGACGCAGTGAACCGGAAACATCTGGAATTCCAGGTCGTCGGGCAGGTGGTGGTCGGAGACGAACAGGATGGACGAGCCGGC
The DNA here is from genome assembly GCA_034423575.1 of Dehalococcoidia bacterium. Classification (GTDB taxonomy): domain Bacteria; phylum Chloroflexota; class Dehalococcoidia; order Lucifugimonadales; family UBA3495; genus Bin87. Next base: position 19,865 of record DAOUIF010000077.1, read on the forward strand.
CGCGGCTTCTCTGATCAACAACTGCCGTACGGGTTCGATGATTTGGCGAGCTTCGTCGCCGCAGTAGAGGTTGTGCCCAGGCTCCAAAAAGCCGCGCACCATGTCGACTACAAGGACTGCGTTGGTCATAGCGCGCCTCTTTACTTCAGTGAACCTACCACCGGAATCAGACGCTCATTGTAAGGGTCAACCGCCAGCAGCAGCCCTTCCAGCGTGTATGCGCCCAGCAGCGCCGCAGCTCCTTCCTCGCCGAAGATGACCCAGGTAACGGTTTCCATGCCTTCGACTATGGCATTTGCCTGAGCCATATCCAGCTGCACTTGCTCGCCGCCCGCGTATTCAAAGGTACCTTTCCTGGTCGGCTGGATGCCCAGCTCTTCCAGGGTTGAGCGCGGTATAACCGTCGTGACGGCCCCTGTGTCCACCATCACCTCAACGTCCTCAAAGCCCTCACCTTCAAGATTGCCGATCTGAATGTTAATGTTAAAAATGCCCATGCTGCTCCCTTGAAACAAATCCCTATTCCCCGTAGTAGAAACGGTAGGGGCGGTCATATATGTCATCCCGGTTCAGATTGATGATTCTCGCCTCGTCCTCTGTGAGTTCCAAGGCGTCCCGGAACTTGGTAATGCGTTCTAGGCGGGAGGCGGCATGGCTATTCGCTATCCCAGTCAGGTATTCTTTCACCATCGCCTCCACCGTCATATCCCGAGCGGCGGCAATCTTGCTGACCTTGGCCACAGTTTCCTCGTCAATGTCCAGAGTGAGCTTCATATCGCGGTCTCCTGATAAAAGCGGTGGGCAAGGAGACTTGCGTCCCCTGCCCACCATTATATCGCCGCGCCGCTATGCGCTTGGCGTCAGTGCGCCACGGGGCTGGGCGCGAACCCGCCGTAGCGGGGGTACTGGGAGCAGATGAACTCCAGGTAGGACGGCTGACCCGTTTCGTTGGCCGCCAACGCCCGCTGCAGCGCCGGTATCACGTCCGACGGCTCGGTGACCCGCTCGGTGTACAGGCCAAGCTCGGCGACGGCCCGGGACATGTTGACGTCCTCCGGACCAAGCACGCTGTGCGTGTAGGGGTCGTGGCCGTCGCCCCAGAACCCGGGGCCGTAGCCGGCGAACCCGCCGTTGGCCACGTGGGCGATGGTGATGCCCAGGTTCTGGCGCACCGGGACCTCCAAGTTGCCCAGCATGTAGCCCACGCCGGCGTCGCCGGTGACCGCCACCGACTGCCGCTCCGGGAAGGCCAGCTTGGCCGCCATGGCGCCGGCCAGCCCGAACCCCAGGGTGGAGATGTTGCCCCAACCCAGGAAGCCGCGGGGGATCAGCGTGTCGTACACCGTGCTCAGCTGGTCGCGGGTGTTGCCGGAGTCGTGGGTCACGAAGGAGTTGTGCGGGTCCAGCACCTTCATCATGTCGCCGAAAACGCGGTACGGGTTGATGGGCGTGTCGCTGGAGGCCATGGCCTCCCGGTACTCGGCAAGTCCGGCGTCACGAGTCTCCCGGACCTCCGCCACCACGTTGCCGGCGGCGCGACCCGCCCCGTCCGTGCGCCGCGACGCCTCGTCGGCCAGCGCCTGCAGGGTGTACTTCGCATCGCCCAGCACCGCGTGGTGCGTGGGGAAGATGCGGTTCAGGTGGAAGTCGTCCAGGTTGCACTGGATGATTTTCTTGCCGGCCGCGTTGGGGATGCCGTGGGTGAACCGGCCCGGCGACAGGCTGCTGCCCACGGTCAGGATGACATCGCACTTGTTCAGGTAGGCGATGGGATGCTCGCCGCGCACGCCCACGAACAGCGGGTGGTTCTCGGGGAACACGCCCTTGGCCTTCAGCGTCGTGATCACCGGCGCGTTCAGCATCTCGGCGAGGCCCACCAGTTCCTCCGAAGCGCCGGCGTAGATGACGCCCTCGCCGGCGTAGATCAGCGGGTTGGCGGCGTCCATGAGCAGGTCGATGGCCCGGGTCACGTCCGACGGGTCCGGCGCCGACTTGTACGCCCGCGTTGGGAAGTAGGGGTCGGCGGTCTCGTCGTAGATGGCCGCCGCGTTGGGCACGGCCAGCACCACGGGGCCGGGCCGCCCGCTGCGCAGCATGGAGAAGGCACGGCGCAGAAACTCCGGCGTCCGCTCGGGCCGGTCGATGTAGCCGAACCACTTGGTGACGGTCTTGAGGCTGGTGGACACGTCGAACTGGGTGTTCTCGCTGCTGCCGGCCGGCACGCCGTCGGTGATGCACAGCATGGGCGAGTTGTCCTCGAAGGCCTGGGCCAGCCCGGGGTAGGAGTACTGCAGGCCCGCGCCGTTGACGCCGCCCTGCACGGTGCAGACGCCGATGCGGTTGTCGCCGCCGGTGACCCGCGAGTAGGCGTCGGCCAGGGCCACGGCGTAGCGGTCGTCCCGCATCATGATCATGGGCACGCCCTCGCGCCCCAGGGCGTTGTTCACCCGGCAAACGGGGAAGGTGGAAACCCACTCGACACCCTCCTGCTTGAGGATGCGGGCAATGGAAGTTGCGACGTCGATGGACATGGTTTTTGACCTCTCAAGGCGCGGTGATGGTTTTCAGCTAGTCAGCGCCAGCAATCTGGCTACCAAGTATCGTACCAGAGGAAAGGACTCTTCCAAAGTGCCGTCAAACATTCGACCGTGGTAGAAATAGATATGGCACTGTTCGGCCGCTTTGCCCGCGTCCCACATTTCCCAGTCCTGATATTCGATGGCCAACCGTTTGGCGGCGGCGGTCAAATCTCGGTGATAGTGATAGGGCCAGCCCCGATGCTGAGCCACAGCGATGATGGAATGAGCGGCCGCTGCCCACAGCATTTCAGCCGCTGTCAGTCGCCGGTCGGTGGCGAGGGCGTCGCTGGCTTCAACCAGGAAATCCCGAGCCGCCTGAGCGTGCTCGGAGATCCACATTGGTTCGGTCACAGATCAGTCGGCCAGTTCTTGGAGCCTGGAGATGAAGTGGCGCACTGACATCATATCGGCCCAGGCGTCTTCGGGTTCCATCAGGCCATGCCTGACGCGGCTGGCTCCAGCCAACGCGCCGGTAAGGCCCAGGCGTATGCTCATGCTGTCTTCGCCCAATTCGGCGTCGAGGCGTTTGGCGACTTCGCGCAGACCACGACCGTCCTCGCAAGGCCAGCCCCGGCGCTTTGCCACCGCCTTTACCGCGGAAGCGGCGGCATCCCCGATTCGTTCGGATCCGGCCTCCAGGTTTCCCAGCGCAAACTCCCGCTCGGCGGCGGCGAGCAAGTCCTGGGCGGTTTGCAACTCCTCACGGGTCAGCATGGGAACTCTCTAATGCCCGCGAGACGCCGAAACCCACGCAACACCTTCCTGCTTGATGATGCGGGCGATCGAGATAGCGGCGTCGATGGGCGTTTTGTGTCTCCTTTGTATAACCGTTGCGGTTAAAGGTGATCGGCGTGAGGCCATACTTTTACTGCCGCCTCATACAACTGTTGGGCTCGAGTTTCAATTGCCGCCTCGTCCCACACCATGCGTTCTTCATCGTTGACTAGTTCTTTGTTCAAAAACAGCGTGCTGTGGTTTTTGAGCTCTTCTTTCTTGCCAATCCAAGGAGCGTTAGACATGGTCGAATTGAGCGGTCTGTTCACCAACGTGAGGTTCCCTAGAGTGTGGATAATCTTGTCACGTTCCTCTGGATCGAATCCGCTCCTCAATGGGTAATTGTCGCGCCACTCTTGCGGCATTAAATGTTCGATCGTTAGGTTTCGTGGTGACGACTCGGTCTCCGCGAATTTGGATCGTAGCCCTTGTTCAATACCTTCCAACACGATTCTGACGCGGCCCTGCGTGAGGGTATCGTAGAGTGCGTTATTTATGAACGCGGCTCTCAACTCGTCGTCCCTCGGCCACCAGCCAACATTGGACTCTTGATCGCCCAAATATTGGACCACAGTATCCCCGGCGCTTTCGGGGTCAGAATCTTTTAGCAAGCGCACTAATCCGATAAATAGCCTGTTGTGGCCGGTTGTACTCCGCAAACAGATCATCCTTCTAATCAAATGGCTTTCGATAGCAGATAGCGCCTTCTCCAACTGAGGGCCCGGAACCGTCGAAGAAAACAACCACAACAAAACGGGAGTAAGCACCCCAGCTTGCATGATCCGCCGACGGTAAAGAAAGTCGTTGACTTTTCGTGCGATGCCTTTCACATCAGGGATATTCTCATTTTCCAAGATTTTATAAGTGTCACCGATGTTTTTGATGTCCATCGCGACTGTGTGAATCGGCTGTTTAGCTTCGTCAGTATAATAACGTCGGAACGTTGAAAAAACTTCATCTGTAGTCACGTCGTAGCCAGTTCTCATTATCAACCAATGGTTCAAAAAAATGTCAATGCGCGGCTGTTTGGTTCGGCCTCTACCGATTTCGGTAACCCACCAGCGGTCGTTAAAATCCCACAACCAATCGGCATTCCGCGTCCCTTCAACGATCCGCGCTCGTTCAGCTTCGTACATGACCATATTTTTTATGAGGTCTGATTCGAGCAATGCTTCGCCGCGTGCGTTTAGGGATTCGAATATTACGTGCGGATTATCGGTAGAGTTCAAGTCTATGACCACCATGTGGAGCAAATGCGAGAGTGCTTCCACCAACGCGCCTGCACGCTCTTCGAGGTTGTCAAAACCCTCGTCGAGCCAAACCTCAATTTGCCGAACAAAGAACTGGTGTGCTTTAACAATGGGAGAGTCCGTCTGGGCAGTTTCTTCTTGAATCAGGGCTTCCCGGAAAGCGTGATGGTCGATGACGGTATGCCACACTTTGAAAATGAAATGTGGTTCGTGGTTTCCTGATATGTCTTGATTGCGCGTCAAGGAAACTAATTCTGCTGAATTCTGGATGCTCTTCCCCTCCATCACTTTCTGGGCTGCGTCGAGCAACAATTGCAACGTTGTCAATCGTTGCTGGCCGTCGACCACCAAACGGGTTTCGATTTGACCGGTCGAACTTGTTTGATGCTGCAGGACAACGGCACCCAAAAAGTGCGGTGCTACTGGACTGTCCGAGCCATTCAAACAAAGCTCAGCGGTTCTCACGACGTCGGCCCAAAGCGGCTTCCAGTGTTTTTCTTCGTTCCAGATATAACGCCGCTGGAATTGGGGTATTTGGTAGCGAACAGGATGGTGGAATAGTTCCGCAGGGCTTAATACGGTTACGCCCACCCGGGATTCGGGATCAATTGCCGGCATGATTCGCGTCCTATTCGAAATTGGAACCGGATTGGTTCAGACAGCATATCAGATCGGGTCCGAGATTTAATCCCAACCGGTCCACCCGCGTCATCGAGTTCTGTAGTTCCCCAACCTTGCCGCCTCCCCCGTCCCCTGCTAAACTGCGGCCATTATTGATACGCCCGTACTGCGCACCCGCTAAGGAGCAGCCGTTATGCTGATTGGCCATTTTACCGAGCAGCCCTGGCAGGATGAAAACTCCGGCCTGATGGGCACCCAGAGCACCGACCTGGGCATCTCCAACAGCCACTACCGGCCCGACATCGGCGCCCAGCTCTACAACCGCTACCTGGACGAGAAGGTCTACGCCGAGCAGATGGGCTTCGACGCCGTCATGCTCAACGAGCACCACTCCACGCCCTTCTGCATGCAGGGCGTCACCAACGTCGGCGCGTCCATCCTGGCCCGCATCACCGAGAAGGTGAAGATCATCATCCTGGGCAACGTCCTGCCCATCTGGGACGACCCCCTGTGGCTGGCCGAGCAGCTGGCCATGATCGACATGATCTCCCACGGCCGCCTGGTGTCCGGCTTCGTGCGCGGCGGCGGCCGCGAGAGCTGGTCGCACAACTCGCCGCCCAACTTCAACCGCGAGCGGTTCGAGGAAGCCCACGACCTGATCCTCAAGGCGTGGACCGAGGACGGTCCCTGGCGGTGGGAGGGCAAGCACTTCCACTACCGCTACGTCAACCCGTGGGCCAAGCCCCTGCAGGAACCCCACCCGCAGATCTGGATCCCGTCTACAGTGTCCGTCGAGACCGTGCGGTGGTGCGCGGAGCACCGCTATCCGCTGGTCCTCCTGGCCACCCGCCTGGAGCCCACCCGCGAGGCCTTCCAGCTCTACCACGAAATCGCGGCCGAGAACGGCTACGAGTCGGGCACCCAGAACGTGGCCTACCTGTGGAAGGTGCACGTCGACGAGACCGAGGAACTGGCTGAGGAAGTCGGGCGCAAGTATCTGTCCGGCGTCAGCAACCCGTTCCTGGCGGGCAACGAGGGCGGCATCAACCCCGCCATCATGAACCTGCCGGGCCACACGTCGCGCACGTCGCGACGCCTGTCCGCCGCCGCCTTCGGCCCCGCCGGCCGCTTCGGCACCAACCGCCGTCCCTTCGAGGACCAGGTCGCCGACAGCACCATCATCACCGGCACGCCCAAGACGGTCATTCCCAAGATCCGCGAGGTGCTGGAGTACCTGCGGCCGGGCAGCGTCTTCTTCTGGGACGGCGACGGCGCCATGACCCACGAGGACCAGATGCGCAGCCTGCGCCTCATGGGTGAGGAAGTCATCCCCGCCGTCCGCGAAATGGGCAAGGAGCTGGAGCTCTACTCCCCCTTCGAGGTGGACCCGCGCACCAACCAGCCCATCGTCGACTCCGCCACCGCCGCGGAGACGGCAACCGCCACCGCCGACTAACCCCGGCGGCATCGCACCAAGCAAGAGGGGCGGGTGTGCAACCCGCCCCTCGGTTTTTGCGTTGGCGTGTCGGCCTATTCCTGTGTTCGTATCCGAGCCGGATGCTCGAACAGCTGGGCCAGGAGCAATCTGAACTCCGGGAAGAGTGGTGTGGTCAGGGTGTCCGCGGCGGTGAGGACTGCGCGTTCACGGTAGGTACCGTCGTCGGCTAACTCCAGCGCCATGAGCGTGTCGGCATCGCCATCCAGGATCCAGTATTCAGGCACACCCGCTGCGGCGTACAGCTGGCGCTTGCGCACCAGGTCTACGTGCCGGTTGAACAACAGCACTTCCACCACAATGTCAGGCGGTCCACCGTCGATAACGGTTGGGCCAATGATCCCGACACGATCCGCCCGCACCACTACGATATCCGGCCCCAAAGCGCTGCTGTCCGACACGACGACGCCAGCTACCTGATACACGATGCCCAGCCCGGTTTCCATGATCTGCCGGAACATATGGCCGCTCAGAACCATAGCCAGGAACTGGTGGTCGGGAATCGGGAACGCGGCCATGTACACCACTCCGTCGATGAGTTCGCAGCGCTTTTCCTGGCGGGGCATTTCCAGGAATTCAGCCAGAGTCATGCGGTTGCCGGTCCTGATGTCAGGTGTGGTCGTCATGGCAACTGTCCCAATTAGTGATCTCCCGCTATTGTAGCATCGCGGCCCATTACCTCACGCCACGGCGATCCGCTGCCCTTCATCGCTGGATTGGCGGATGGCGTCGATGAACTTGTGCAGGCCCACCGCGTGGTCGAAGTCGGGTACCTCATCCCCGTTGGCCCTGCCCCGGATCGACGCGGCAAACTGGCTGTACAGCTGGCCCACGTTGTAGGGAGACCCGGCGGGTATCTCGGGAGCCAGGTGCAGCTCCTCGGCGGGGGTCAGGTCCTGCAGCTCGTTGCTGCCGCCGCGCGCGCCGCGGATGCTGACCTGCTGCAACTGCGGCGAGTCCACGGAGACCGCCACCAGCGTGCCCTCCTCGCCGTAGATCTCCATGCGGTAGCCGCTGCCGGCCCACGGCGTGCTGCCGATCTGCACCGACCCCACTCCGCCACCCTGCAGGTTCCCGCTCACCAGGATGTTGTCCGGCGACGTCACGGGCAGGTCCTGGCCCGTGTCAGACTCGTGCCAGGTGGTGGCCTGGGTGCTGACCACAGTCGCCACGTCGGCGAACTCTCCCACCACGCTGCACAGCGCGTCGATGGTGTGCCCGCAGGCGATAGTCAGGGTATGGGCCCCAAGCTCGTTGTCCCGCTGCCAGGTGCGGCCAGAATCCCGCGACAGCACGCCCTCGCGCATCAGCCGCACGTGGCAGGTCATGACCCGCCCCACGTAGCCGTCGGCTACCAGGTTGCGCAGGTGCACGATGGCAGGGTTGGCCCGCGCCTGGAGGCCCACGATGGTCTTGACGCCCCGCTCCCGCGCCAGGTCGGCCATTTCAATGGCTTCGGCGGTGGTGCGCCCCAGCGGCCACTCGGTGAAGGTGTGCTTGCCGGCCCGCAGCGCGGCGGTGGTCGGTTCGTAGTGGCTGGGCACGCGCAGGGAGATGGTGGCGGCCTCGATGTCGGCGTCGGCCAGCATGCGGTTGAAGTCGTCCCACGCGCTGCCGGCGTTATAGGCTGCCTTGGCCTCGTTCGCCGATTCCTCCCGCGTGGTGCACACTGCGGACAGGTCGAAGTCGGGGTGAGCCGCCAGGGCGGGCAGGTGAGCCCGCGGCGACCAGCCCTGGTGGATGTTGGCGCCGATTAGTCCGATGCGAATTGGTTGTTGCGTAGTCATGGAAAGCCTCCTGTGCCGGGCGGGAAGAGCTGCATCTGAAGGGTTGAATGCGGGCATCCTAACACAAGGGCAGGGTGTCGAATTGAGCATGATGGTACAATCGCCATGCCGTCTACAGGGAAGCCACCACACAGATGCTGACCAAGCTGACAGTCCGCAATTTCAAGCAGTTCGAAGACGTCACAGTCGAGCTGGATAACGTCGTGGTGTTCGTCGGTCCCAATGACTCCGGCAAGACAACCGCGTTGCAAGCGCTGTCGCTGTGGGAGTTGGGCTTGCGGCGCTGGCGGGAGCGCTGGGGCATGGTGCCCACGGATGATTTGCAGCGCCCTGGCGTGTCAATCAACCGATTGGATTTATTGTCAGTACCAGTCGGTCACGCCAACCTATTGTGGCGCGGGCTGAGAACACGGGAAGCCAATCGACAGGAGGGCGGAACCGCCAACGTCCGCATTGAGATTATCGTTGACGGCGTGTCTCCCAGTGGCAAGGAGTGGACTTGCGGTTTGGAGTTTGACTACGCCAACCCGGAATCCTTCTACTGCCGGCCGTTGAGGATTTCCACTGACGGCAAGCATCGAATGCTGATCCCCGAGGAAGCTTTTCGCGAGCAAATCGCTTTCCTGCCCCCTATGTCCGGTTTGGCATCATCAGAAGCCATGCTGCAACCCGGGACGGTCAACGTATTGCTGGGACAAGGCAGAACGGCCGAGGTGCTCCGCAATCTATGCTACGAGGTATACCTGGATCACCGGAGTCAATGGGACACCGTCCTGATACCCAGCATCCGCAATATTTTCGGCGCAACGATATTGGAGCCTCAATACAATCCTGAACGCGGCGAAATTACGCTCCGTTACGAAGACGCTTATATGCAAAACCTGGAGTTGGATCTGTCATCGTCGGGACGTGGTTTCCAACAAACGTTGATGCTCACGGCTTACATGCTTCTGCACCCCGATTCGGTCATCTTGCTTGACGAGCCGGACGCTCACCTGGAAATACTGCGACAACGGCAGATCTACCAGGCCATCGCTGAAACCGCAGAGCAGCAAGGCAGTCAGTTGGTCATCGCGACCCACTCCGAGATCGTGATGAATGAGGCCGGTCAACGGCACCAGGTAACCGCATTTGTCGGCTCTCCCCATCGTATCGACAGCCGCAGCGGTCGGGGTCAAGTCCTCAAAGCGCTGTCGGATATTGGCTACGAACAATACCTGCTGGCCGAGCTGACCGGATGGATATTGTACGTTGAGGGGTCAACAGATCTGTCCATCCTCCAGGCATTCGCTCGATGCCTGAACCACCCCGCGCAGCATTCGCTCCAACGCCTGTTTGTCCGTGACGTGGGCAACCAACCCATGAGAGCCCGGGAGCATTTCTGGGGTTTGCGCGAAGCGTATCCAAGCCTGCGCGGATTCGCCCTGTACGATAACCTTAACCTACCAGGTGGTGGCAGTGACGCACTGCTTGAACATAGCTGGGGTAAACGGGAAATCGAAAACTATTTCTGCAATCACGATGTCCTGATGCAGTGGGCAGACTCGGAGTGGCCACTCTTTCGCGAAAGCATGGCCGCGTCAATAGCAGAAACGGAAAATGCGATGCAGTTGCTCGGAAGAGGGTCGCCGTGGGACGACAATACCAAGGTCTCCGACGATTTCCTAGGACCACTATTCAGGTCGTTCTATTCGAAGACCGGCATGTCGAGCATACAAAACAAAGCCGATTACCATTTCTTGGTGAACCACATCGAACCCGAGAAGATAGATCCTGAAGTCACGTCTGTCCTCGACACAATAGCCGAAATCGCCGCAGAAGCATCTCAAATACCGTAGCCAAAGCCACTACGAGTGCCGCCATGTCCCTCCCGCCAGAATCCCGCCTCCGTTTCGTTGATGGCCTGCCCATCTGCCGCATCCTCAACGGCATGTGGCAGGTGTCCGGGGCCCACGGCCGCATCGATCCTGCGTCCGCCATTGACGCCATGCTGGCCTACCACGACGCCGGTTTCACCACCTGGGACCTCGCCGATCACTACGGGCCGGCCGAGGACTTCATCGGCGAGTTCCGCCGGAGGCTGGCGGCCGAACGTGGCGAGGCTGCTCTGTCCGAGATCCAGGCGTTCACCAAGTGGGTGCCGCGCCCGGGGCCGATGACGCGGCAGATCGTCGAGAACAACGTGGACATCTCCTTGCGGCGCATGGCGGTGGAACGGCTGGACCTGCTGCAGTTCCACTGGTGGGAGTACCGCGACCCGCGTTACCTGGATGCGCTGGAGCAACTGGCCGCGCTGCGCGACGAGGGCAAGATTCACCGCGTGGCCCTGACCAACTTCGACACGGAACGCTTGCGCGAGATCGCTGCCCACGGGATCCGCGTGGTGTCCAACCAGGTGCAGTACTCTCTGATTGACCGCCGGCCGGAAGTGCAGATGTCCCAGGTGTGCGAGGAGCAACGGGTGTGGCTGCTGCCCTACGGCGTCCTCTGCGGCGGCCTGCTTACCGACCGCTACCTGGGCCAGCCGGAACCCGGTCACACGGAGCTGAACACCGCCAGCCTGCGCAAGTACAAGCAGATGATCGACGCCTGGGGTGGCTGGACACTGTTCCAGCGCCTGCTGGCCACGCTGCGCGCCATCGCGGACAAGCATGAGGTCAGCATCGCCAACGTGGCGGAGCGCTACATCCTGGACAAGCCGGCCGTTGCCGGCGTGATCATCGGAGCTCGCCTGGGCGTGGCGGAGCACATCGCCGAAAACGCTCGGCTGTTCGACTTCGCCCTGGATGACGATGACAACTCGGCCATAGAAACCGCGCTGGCGAACGCCCGCGATCTGTATCAAATGATCGGCGACTGCGGCGACGAATACCGCCGCTAGTCTACGGCGGCGGTAAACCGTCATTCCGGTGAAAGAACGTCACCCTGTACTTGATACGGGGCGAGAATCCAGAATCATCAACGAGAATCCCGTTTATCCTGTTCATCCATGTAAAAATCCCTGTTGAGGTTCCCATGCAAATCGGCGCAATCTTCCCGCAAACCGAGATCGGCCCCGACCCGGCTGCCATCCGCGACTACGTGGAGGCGGTGGAAGGCATGGAGTTCGACTACCTGTTCATCGCCGACCACGTGCTGGGCGCCGACCCGGACCACCACGAGCACGTCCGGGGCAGCTACTACACGCACCACAGCGTGATCCACGAATCGCTCACCACCCTGGCATTCATCGCGGCCTTGACGACGCGCATCCGCCTGATCACCGGCATCCTGATCCTGCCTCAGCGTCAGACGGCACTGGTGGCCAAACAGGCCGCGGAGATCGACGTGCTCAGCGGCGGACGCCTCACCCTGGGCATCGGGGTGGGTTGGAACCACGTGGAGTTCGAGGCGCTGGGCGAGGACTTCACCAACCGGGGCGTCCGCTCCGAGGAGCAAATCGACCTGCTGCGCGCCCTGTGGACGCAGGAAGTGGTCGACTTCGACGGCCGCTGGGACACCGTGCGCTCCGCTGGAATCAAGCCCCTGCCTGTTCAGCGTCCCATCCCGGTATGGTTTGGCGCCGGCGGATCGGCAGGCCCCGTGCCCCGGGACGTGGTGTTGCGCCGCATCGCTCGAATGGGCGACGGCTGGTTCCCCAGCTTCGGCCCCGACGACACCGCCCGCGGCGTGCTTGAGAAGATGCAGACCTACATCGCCGAGGCCGGCCGTCAGCCTTCCGATGTGGGTCTGGCCGGCCGGATCCGCATGCCGGACAAGACGCCCGACGAATGGCTGGCCGAGGTGGAAGGCTGGCAGTCCCTGGGCGGGACGCACGTCATGGCGGAAGCTCGCCGCGGTCCCCTAAGCTCGGTCGATCAGCACATCGACGCGATGCGCCAGTTTCGCGAGGTAGTGCCTGTGGGTTGGGGACGGGGGTAGGCGGCCTGCTTTAGAGCAGCGCTCGAAACTGCTCGACAGTTAGTTCTGCATCCCGCAGGATGTTGCGCAGTGTACCGACGCGAATGGGCCGGCTGGGATGCCTGGGGATCGTAAAGGATTTGCGGGTCCGCGCATTGACCATCACTGTGTGACGCGCACTTTCCCGTACCCACTCGATGTGATCCGTCCGCAACAGAGCATTGACGCAGTCTCCGTTCCGAACGTCGGTTGGGAGCCTTGGAGATGAACTAATCGGTCACAACCTCGCTTTGGTATAGAGGTACGCTCACTCCCGACCCGGAATGGCCCCTACGATCGTGAGCCGCCAGTATCTCGGCCACTTCCGTCGTACTTTCTTTCATGTTGGCTATGGCATCAACAATGTTCTCCAGAGCCTCCGCCTCGGTGTCGCCATCGGAATAAGCTCCAGGGACCGCCGGAGCGCTAACCGCGTAGCCGCCGTCTTCCTCTTGCTCTAGCAGGACTTCGTACTGCTGATCCCGGTACATAACGCTGCGTTTAAGCACGATGCGCCCCCTTGATCCAAGAATGCAGGATACAAGCGTCTTTGTTAAATTTCCCCAACCGTCGCCGCGTCGTGCTGCTCGTCGGCGTGGTAGGAGGAGCGGACCAGCGGGCCGGACGCCACGTGCGTGAAGCCCATGGCCTCGCCGGCCATGCGCAGTTCCTCGAACTCCCCGGGGGTGTAGAAGCGGTCGATGCGGATGTGCTTGATAGACGGGCGCAGGTACTGGCCGATGGTGAGCAGGTCACAGTCCACGGCGCGCAGGTCGGCCATGGTCTGCTTGACCTCGTCGACCGTCTCACCCATCCCCACGATGATGCCCGACTTGGTGGGCATTTCGGGGTCCAGGTCCTTGACCCTGCGCAGCAGTTCCAGCGATTGCCGGTAATCGCCCCTGGGACGGACCCGGCGGAACACGCGCTCCACCGACTCGATGTTGTGGTTCAGCACCTGCGGTTGGGCGGCGACCACCTTGGCCAACGCATCCCAGTTGCCGTCGAAGTCGGGGATCAACACCTCCACCCGACAGCCGGGAACAGTCGCCCGAACCTGCTTGATGCAGGCCGAGAAGATTCCGGCACCGCCGTCGGGCAGGTCATCACGGTTCACCGAGGTGATCACACAGTACTTCAGGCCCATGCGCTTGACCGTGGACGCTAGGCGGAAGGGTTCACCCAGGTCCAGCGCACCGGGTCGCCCGGTGGTGACGGCGCAGTACGCGCACGCGCGGGTGCAGATGTCGCCCAGGATCATGAAGGTGGCGGCGGACCGCTCCCAGCATTCGCCGATGTTCGGGCAATGGGCTTCCTCGCACACGGTGTGCAACTGGCTCTCGCGCATGAGCTGCTTCAGCTCAATGTAGCGCGGTCCGCCGGGCATTCGCACCTTGAGCCACTCGGGCAGGCGCGGACGCAAAGGAGTTTCGGTCTGTGTCGTCATTCTGTTCTCCGACCTAAAGGAACTGAACCAACCGCGGGTTCACCCGGCATTTCTCGGCAGCGATGATGGCGTCTATTTCGCGGACGGCGTTGTCCAATTTCCCGTTGCGGTTGACCACGCGATAGTCAAACTCGCCCATGCGCCCCAACTCGACAGATGCCTCATGCAGGCGGCGCTCCATTTCCGCCACGTCCTCGGTGCCGCGGCCGGCCAGGCGGCTGCGGAGTTCGTCCATGCTGGCGGGCATCACGAATATGGTCAGGGCCTCCGGCGCGATGTTTCGGATGGTGGCGGCGCCCTGGACGTCTATCTCCAGTATAACGTCCCGGCCAGCGATGAGCGGGTCGCGGACCTGCTGACGAGGGACGCCGTACCAGCGGTCGTACACCTGCGCCGACTCCAGCAACTCATCCCGTTCCCGCATACGCAGGAAGGTGTCCACGTCCAGGAAAATGTAGTCTTCGCCGTCAACCTCGCCCGCGCGCATGGGCCGCGTGGTCGCAGTCACCACGTGATGCCAGGGACGCTCCAGTTTCTTGAGCTCGGCCAGTACCGAGCCCTTACCTGCTCCGGACGGTCCGGAAATAACCACCAGCAGCGGCGGAGCCGGGCTGGCCTGGGGCAGCTCGGACGAGCCAACCATCGCCGGTCTATTCGCCGTCGCCCACCAGGCTGGCGAGATGCTCCCAGAAGATCGGGTAGGACACCGAAGCATCCTCGGCGCCGTGGATGGTAGTCGCCCCCGAGGCGGCGAGGCCGGCCACGGCCATGGACATCGCCAGGCGGTGGTCGCCGTGGCTCTCCACTTCCGCGCCGGTGAGGCCGCCCACACCGTGGATGACCATGCCGTCCTCGCGCGGCTCGAGGTTCCCGCCCAGGCGGGTCAGTTCCGACACGGTGGTGGCAATTCGGTCCGACTCCTTGACGCGCAGTTCCGCTGCGTCACGGATGATGGTATCGCCCTCGGCGAAGCACGCTGCCACGGCGAGGACGGGAAGTTCGTCGATCATGATGGGAATGATCTCGCCGCCCAGGTCGATGCCCTGAAGATTGGCCGAAGACGCTACCACGTCGGCGACCGGTTCTCCGCCTTCCACCCGCTCGTTCTCCAGCCGCAGCGAATCGCCGGCGCCCATCATCTGCAAGGCTTCGATGATGCCGGCACGGCTGGGGTTGAGCCCGACGCCGGTGATGGTGACGCGAGCGTTGGGGTGGATCAGGCCGGCGACCATCCAGAAGGCCGCAGATGAGATGTCGCCCGGAACCGCCACGTCCACCGCCTGCAATTCGGCGGGATGCAAGGTCAGGGCCAGGCCCTCGGTCTCCACCCTGGCCCCCATGGCGGACATCATGCGCTCGGTGTGGTCCCGGGACAAGGCCGGCTGGTGCAGAACCGTGGGGCCCGACGCCGCCAGGCCGGCCAGCATCAGGCAGGACTTGACCTGCGCGCTGGCCACGGGCATTTCGTACTCGATGGAGCGCAGCGTGCCGCCGCGTATCGCCAACGGGGCCAGGGTGTTCCCGTTGCGGCCCATGATGGACGCGCCCATCTGCTGCAAGGGCTGCACGATCCGGCCCATGGGACGGGAGCGCAACGATCCGTCGCCGGAAAGCACCGACAGAAAGTCCTGGCTGGCCAGCAAACCCGAGAGCAGCCGCATGGAAGTGCCGCTGTTGCCGGCGTCCAGCAGGTCAGCGGGTTCGTCCAGGTTAGGGCCCAGCCCGGCGACGCTAAAACTCCCGGGCTCGTCCAGGGGCTCGATGGACACGCCCATTGCGCGGAGGCAGGCGGCGGTGGAACGCACATCGGCGCCATCAGAAATGCCGGTTACGGTCGCAGAACCGTTGGCGATGGCGTTCAGGATCAGCGAACGATGGGAGACCGATTTATCTCCGGGCACGGCCAGGGAACCGGCCAGGCGTTCGGGGCTGCGAATGATCTGGTCCACCTGGGTTCCTCCGGTTTTTCTTACATTGATGGACAGGATTTACAGGTTGTTGCCGATCCGGTGACGGTCGGTCCCGGCGAAAGCGGGAATAGCGGCCGGGCGAAACCGGGATCGGAAGGCAGCCGGGTCAGCGCCGGTTGCCGGGGTCGCGGTCGTTGCCCCGACGGTCGGCGGCTCGATCGCCGGTCATCATGCGGCGGGCGCGGTCGGCGAAGCCCCCCAGGAACATCTGGCCCATGGACTGGCTGAAGGTCGGGTACTCGGGAGTGTTCTCCAGTTCGCGGGCGCGAGGATTGACCTCTCCGGCCATCCACTTGTTGCGGGCCAGCATGGCGTCCTCAAAAACAGCGCCGACGGCGTCGGTGTCGGGTGGTTCGCCGTCGGTAGCAAGGAGCTTACGGTATTCGTAGAGCTCCCGTATAAACGCGTCGATCCAGGCCACGATGGGCTCGGCGTTGCTGATGCAGATGTCCCGGTGCATTATCGGGTCGCCCGACGCCAGGCGCGTGATGTCGCGGTAGCCGGAGGAAGCCAGTTGTCCGATGTCCGACCAGTTGGCGGATTTGCTGGTGCAGCCCACCAGGGCGGTGGACAGGACGAAGGGCAGATGGCTGACGGCGGCGACGAAGCTGTCGTGCTCGTCAACGCTGATGAAGTAGGGCACGGCGCCCACGGCCTCGGCCAGGGTGGAAATTTCGCCCACGGCGCGTTCGCTGGCCCGGGGGCTGGGAATCACGCAGTAGGGTTTGCCGGAGAACATCGTGCCGTCGGCGTTATCGGGGCCGGGGGTTTCCCGACCGGCCATCGGGTGTCCGCCCACGAAGTCCACCGAGTTGGGCAGAAACTCGTCAGCCCACTGGAGCACCTGGGTCTTGGTGCTGCCCACGTCGGTAACGACGCAGCCCTCGGGCAGGTAGTCGGCCATGCCCTCCAGGAGTTCGCGCATGGCCAGCACCGGGGTGGCCAGGACGATGATGTCCGCCTCGGCGATGGCGTTGCCCAGGCGGCCTTCCACACGGTCGAAGGCGTCTCGCCTTTGGGCTCCGGAACGGGCCGCGCTGTCCGCGTCGGTGCCAACCACGGTGAGGTTCCGCAGGCTGGATGCGCGGAGGGCCAGGCCCAGGGATGTGCCGATGAGTCCGGTGCCGATTACTGTAACTTGCGCCACGAGCAGGTCTGCCTGGTGAGGGATGCTCGTAGTGTACAACATCCGTTAGTACGGGTAAAACGACCGAGCCGACCTCAGCGTAAACCGGCAGCCGGTATGATTGGGGTGACCGGACTGGCCCGTGTATCATCCCAGGCCAGTGAACCCCATGTGGAACTGGGCTGCATCCCTCCGCACCAAGGACTTCCGCCTGCTCTGGGCATCAACGGCATGCTACTCGCTGGCCACCGGGATGGAGCAGGTCTCCGTCGGCTGGCTCATCTACGAGCTAACCGGGTCGGAGTTCATGGTGGGTGTTGCAGCGGCCGCACGGATGCTTCCCTTCTTCGTGCTGGGCATGTTGTCCGGAGCCATCGCCGACCGGTGGTCGCGACGGACGCTGCTGCGGGTCGGGACTCTGGCGGCTTCGGCCGTTGCGCTGCTGATGGGGTTGATGCTGCTCCAGGGCTTCGTCAACGTCTGGGCATTGATCGCCCTGGTGACCGCCCTGGGCAGTATGCTGGCCTTCACCATCACCATCCGGCAGGCGTTCACCTACGACATCGTGGGATCCGGGCTGGCGCTCAACGGGCTGGCCCTGGCCGCCATGGCAATGCAGGGCGGCGGCATCATCGGCTCCCTGGTTTCTGGCGCTATGATCGACCTGGTCGGCCCGGGTTGGCAATTCATCGCGTCCGCCGCATTCTACGCGGTTTCCGCCGGCGCCACCTGGTTGATCGACAACGAGGGGCGTTCGCTGCGCGCGTCGTCGGAATCGGTCCTGGCGAATTTGACGAGTTACGCCCGGCTGGTGCGCGAGTATCCCATCCTGCTGATGCTCATGTTCCTCACCGCAACCACCGAGGTGCTGGGCTTCACCCACATGACGCTGTTTCCAGTTTTCGCCAAGGACGTGCTGCACGTGGGGCCGACGGGACTGGGAGTGATGACCGCCGGTCGGCAGGCGGGAGGGCTGCTGGGCCTGTGGATCCTGGCCGGGTTGGGCACGGCGCGGAAGAAGGGACTCATGACCCTCGCAACGGCGCTGGGATTTGGCGGCGGGCTGATGGCGTTCTCGCTGTCCGTGAACATCTATACCTTCATGGCGGTGCTGCTGTTCGTCAACGCGTGCGCCATGGCCGTGGACACGCTGTACAAGACCCTGATGCAGGACCTGGTGCCCGACGAGGAACGCGGCCGGGCCATGGGTTCCTGGGTGCTCAGCGTCGGGTTCGCCCCGGTGGGGCACGTTGGAATCGGAGCCCTGGCCGGATTCGTCGGCGCCCCGCGGGCTCTGCTCATCAACGGCGCGGCACTGGTGGCTATCAACGTGGTGGCTACGCTGGGCGCTCCGCGGATACGGCGCATGGAGTGAGGGTGGGAAACGTCAGCATCAGGATCAGCCGAATTAGAGGATTTTCAGGATTTATGCACATCCTGAAAATCCTCTAATCCCGTAAATCCTGATTCTGACAATAACTTTGAGGCTTGACATCGCAGCTATTGCCAATTATGATAACCAAAATTGCGGTTTGTAATGTGGAGGCTAAACCGATACAGGAGGCTAGGAGCGATGGTTACCGTCAACGAACGTCTAGTCACCGTGGATCAAGAGCAAGTCACCGGGTTGTTGACCGAGAGAGTGGAACGGGATCTGGCTGAAGCATTGACCGAGTTTGGGGCCCACAAGGAAGAAATCGCGCCGGAGCGCGCCTGCCGCATCTCCCCGCCGACCCTGGCGTACGGCGTGCCGATGGCCGGAGTGCGGTACTATAGCTTCGTGCCGGAGACATAAGGCAGCGGGCGAAATGGCGCGACGATGCGCTCGGGGCGGCCAGCCGGTCGCCCCAAATAATTTAATCGCCAACCGTATGATATTGACAAAGCCGTTATAACCAACTATGATATAAGACATATCAAGTCACTGATCAGATACTTGAAACAGGAGGAAGATGACGATGGTTACTGCCAATGAACGTTTGGTTGCCGACGAGGGGCGCCGCCAGCCCGGACTGCTGCGCGAGCAGGTGGAACGGGACATGGCCGAGACGCTCAGTGAATTCGGTTCCGCCTCCGGGGGAGAAAAGGGCACGGCCCGGGTCTATAGCTTCGGCTACGGGATCCCGATGGCCGGAGTCCGCTACTACCGCTTCGTGCAGTAGGAAGCGCGACCGGGTACTGCGCTTCAGGTCTTTGTGATCGCTGAGGGCCGGGGAGTGGATCCCCGGCCCTCAGCGCGTCGGTCAGCCGTCCCCGGCGTAGCCCCGGTTGCGGATCTCGTCCTCCATGTGGGCGCGGATGCCGATCAGCGCCGCGGCGCCTTCACCCACCGCCGCGGCCACCTGCTTGGTGCTGCCGGCGCGGGCATCACCTGCCGCGAAAATCCCGTGGCGGCTGGTTTCCAGGCCGGACTCCGTGACGATGAAACCCCGCTGGTCCAAATCGACCACTCCGGACAGAAAGTCCGTGTTGGGGTCCAGGCCGATGAAGACGAACACCCCGGCAGGATGCAGCTCTTCCTGGTGACCCGTGGTTAGATCTTCGACCAGCACCGAAGACAGGCGCCCGTCGCCACGGAACTCGCGCACCGTGGTGTTCAGGCGGATGTCCATCTGCGGGTGCGCGGCTGCCTTGTCCTGCAGGACCTGGCTGGCCCGCAGACGATCGCCCACTTCCAGAACGGTCACGCGGGAGGCGAATCGCGTGAGGAAGAGGCCTTCTTCGACGCCGCTGTTGCCCCCGCCCACCACCAGCGTTTCCGTGTCGCGGTAGAACGGGCCGTCGCAGGTGGCGCAGAAGTGGACGCCAGCCCCAATGAAGTCATCCTCGCCGGGCACGTTGAGCCGACGATAGCGCGTTCCCGGGGTCAGCAGCAGCGCCGGAGCCCGATACTCCTGACCTGTTTCGGTTGTGACGGTGCGCACTCCGCTCATTTTGGAACCAGGATCCACCGACGCCACAGTCTGGGCGACCAGGATTTCCACGCCGAAACGCTCGGCCTGCTCGCGCATACGGTCCGCTAACTCCGCTCCGGTGATCCCCTCAGCGAACCCAGGGTAGTTGTCGATGCGCTCCGTGGAACCCGCCTGGCCGCCCACGCCGCCGCGCTCGATTATCAGCGTGTCCATCCCTTCCCGGGCGGCGTAGATGGCGGCAGTCAGACCCGCCGGCCCGCCACCGACGATGATGAGGTCATAGTGGGAGCGGCTGGCCTGCGGGTTGATGCCCAGCCGCGCGGCCAGCTCGGCGTTGGAAGGCTCGACCAGGATGGGTCCGCCGTCATCGAAGACGATGGTGGGGATGATCTGCCGGCCCTCGTTCAGCTGGCGAACGGTTTCCTGGGCCTCGGGTTCCTGCTCGATGTCCACCCAGCGATAGGGTATTCGGTGTTCGGCAAGGAACTGCTTGGAGCGGCGGCAATCGGGGCACCACAAGGCTCCGTAAACGGTCATGCCGGAGGGTTGCGTCATGTGCGCCCTCTATTATTCGAGTGGCAGAGGGGCCGCCAAGCGTCGAATTCCTCTCGGTCAGCGGGCGCATCCGATGTCGGGCCGGTTTTATTTTCGTTGCCGCTCATTGTTCGCCTACAATTGCCTAGATTGGTGTGGTCATCTATGCGCCATCATCGGCGCCGGCCGCGGCGGTGTTGGGTTGGTCCGCCGCCCTGACGTCGTCGGCTTTGGCTCCGGGAATCCCATCCGGGTATTTTTCGGCCAGGATGCGTCGGACTCTCATCCGCGCTTGCCGTCGTTCCTCTTCCAAATGAGGTGGGACAACCAATTCGTAATCGTGGAGAGATTCCTCAATTTGCCGTTCGTATTCGTCCAGGTCATCATCGTTGAACGGCCACCAAGCATCGAACTCTTCGTCGGTCAACGGGGCGTCTGAAAACTGGTCATTATTATTTTCGCTGCCGCCCATTGTCCATTCCAATTAGCCCAAGTATGCGCGGGTGTATTTTCGGCTTGGATAGACCGTCCTCAGTGATTCAGTATTTCCAGCGCGGAAAAAGGAACCAGGTACACGCAATCGTCAATGAGAACCACGTACAACCGCTGCTCGGGATGCAGGTGCTGGTTAGGATGCTGTATATCATCTAGCAGTCCGCCGTGATTTATATGGTACACCACGTCGTCGAACGACAGCCCGCGATTGAGCCGCAAACATTCGTTCTTCGCTTCGTCCCAAACGTACTCAGGCATGGGTGGTTTAGAGCACGCCAGATTCGCGCCAGTCGGCGATTTGTTCCGGCCTGTAGCCCAACTCCGCCAGGACCTCCTCGGTGTGCTCCCCCAGGGCGGGCAGGTTGCCCGGCTCCAGGGGAGTCTCGGTGAATGTGGCCGGAGGGCCGGCCATGCGCACGGCGCCCAGGTCGCGGTGGCGCACGTCGATGGCCAGGTTGTTGGCCTCGACCTGCGGGTGTTCGAACAACTCTTCGACGAAGCGCACCGGGCCGGCGGGTACGCCGGCGGCGTCCAGCAGGTCCAGCCACTCGTTGTTGGTCTTGCCGCGGAAGATCGCCTCCGCGTCTGCCATCAGCTGCGCTCCGAAATCGGCGGCCTTCTGGGAGCGCTGGTCGTACCCGTCGTCGTAGCGGATATCGTGAAGGCCGACCACATCGAGCATCTTGCGCCGCAGGCCGTCGTTCAGGCATCCCACCACGATCATGCCATCCGCGGTCTGGTAAAACCGGTAGTAGATGTTGCCGGGAGACTGGAAGTGCTGCGCCTCGTAGACTTTCAACAGGTCGGGATACGGAGTTCCCGCAGCCCACATGGCGTTCACCGACTCCATGATCTCCGCGTGCGGCCCCTTGTCGATACCGTCGATGCGTACGAAGCGCATGCCCAGCATCAGCAATCCGGTGCCAAGCAATGATGCTTCCAGCTTTTGCCCCTTGCCGCCTTTGCGCTCGCGGGCGAACAGGGCTCCGCAGACGGCCCACGCCTGGGCCAGCCCACAGGCGGTGTCCACCAGGGGGCTGGCGACAATCTGCTGGGGCACGCCGTTGGTGATCTTGCCCTCCGCGGTGGCGATGCCCGACATGCCCTGGATGATGATGTCGTAGCCAGGCCGGTAGGAGTCGGGACCCTCGTGCCCGAAGGCCGATCCCTCGCAGTAGATGATCGACGGGTTGATACCGGCCAGCGTGTCATAGTCGATGCCAAATCGACCAGCAACGTCAGGACGGTTGTTCGCCAGGACCACGTCGGCCTGCTCGGTCAGGCGGCGCACCACGTCGGCGGACTCTGGCTTCGTCAGATTCAGCGTCATGGAACGCTTGCCCCGGTTGTAGGCCATGAAGGGCCGGCCGTCAGTCGGCAAAACCGCCTGGGCGTAACGCCACAGGTCGCCCCAGGGCGGCTCCACCTTGATCACGTTGGCGCCCATGTCGGCCAGCAGCATGCCGGCCGTGGGCGTGGCGATCATGGTGGAAAATTCGACAACGTTGATGCCATCAAGCGGGCCGGCCATGGCGTCACTCCGGGCGGTGCAAGGTCGTCGGCCGATTATAGCATCGCGGGCCCGGCCAGCCGGAAACGCTCCGGACCCAGCGCCAACGCTTCGGCGGGGATCATCCCGGCCAGTTCCGCCGGAGTGTAGCCATCAGCCCCGTCGGCTTCATCGAGCCATGAAATTGCGGACGCCGCGCGGTCGGCGCGAATCCCCTTGGCCTGCATGAGCACGCGAAAGTCGCCCAGCCCTCCCGGGCGAGACAGGTGGGTCAGTCCCGTCAGCCAATCACGAACCTCGTCGGGCCGAGGCTCGAACGGTTCGCCCAAAACTTCGGGCAGCGTTCCTTCCGGATTTAGAGGGATGGTGATCCACCCGCTGGTCTCGTTGCGCGACGGCGCTCGGTTCCGCCTTATGGTCTGCAGGCCGAGGCGGGTCAGGAACCGGCCCTGGGGCATGTTGCCAACTGTAGCCAGACCCGCTCGCTCCCCGACGAGTCCGAGGGACGTGAAATCCACTTGGGCCGTGATGTCCTGTCGCCCCGGATCCAAGAGGGGCGTGTCAGTTTGGCGATGGGAACGGTAGGTGACCAGGGTTCCGTAAGGCCGTTGAACCGGATCGTATAGATCGTGCGCGCTCCGGCCATAATCGATGGTGAGCACGAAGCCCGCATCCAACGACGACGCCACCGACGAGGACCAGCCGTCAAGTTGCAGGCATATCTCGGCGATCTGCCCGTCAGACAGGTTGACGCCAATGTCGGCCAACCGTCGCTCCAGCCCCGGAGTAGACGGGGCTCCCAAAACCTCAACCAACTGCCCTTCGTAGCCATCGGCGACGTCCGACTCGATCCCTACGTACAACTCGCGCAACGCTCCGCGTTCCATGCGTACCCGGTGCACCGGCAGGGCGTCCGGCAGCTCGTTGGAGATCACGCAGCCGGTGACGTTGCGCAACGGCAGTCGCAGCGCGTCGCCGGTGATCTGCGTGAATGTTGGACCGAAGACTTCCCGACCGACCGGGCGTCGGTCCACGGCGACGTACCGCAGTGAGTCGGCAAAGTCCTCCGGAAGGTGGCTGGCAGCGCAGCATATGTCGCGCCCAAGCAGACCGGCGCCGGCGCCGGGTTCAATCACGAAGAACGGGTCGGGCCGGTCCAGCAGACTCCAGAACTGGAACAGTTGAACGGCCAGCAGCGCTCCAAAAGCCGGATGGACCTGCGGGCTGGTGTAGTAATCCGCGCCGAAGTCGTTCCGGGCGTAGTAGCCGCCGGGTCCGTACAGGGCGCGGGCCATGTATTCGGCGAAAGTGATGGGGCCGTGGCGAGCGATGCGACGGCGAATGGCCCGTTCCGCAACAGTGGGCACGTTCATGGGATCGAGACCGGACCGGACACGCATAAGGGCGAATGTGTATTCGCCCCTGCATCAGCCACGAAAGCCGGGAGTTACCGGTACATCGGCTTGAAGAAACTGTGCAGAAAGTTGTTGCGGTGGGCCCAGGAGTGGGCGCGCTTGAGCACGGCGTCGGGTATGGGCTCGGACCGACGGTGCGTGATGCGCAGGGTTTCGTAGTCGGATAATTCCGGTGGAGCGTCGGCGGTGTAGAGCAGTTCGCAGCCCTCGCCTTCGGCGTACAGTTTGAGACTGTCGAAGCCTTTCACCCGCCGCCCCGGGGTCTGGTAGACGTAGAACTCCACGCTGCCCACCAGTTCGTCGAAATGGTCGTTGCCGTTGCCGCGGCCGCCGCCCTGCCGGAGTTGATCGCGGCCGATTCCGTAGCTGCTCAAGCGTCTGCGTTGCATGAAGACCCCACCGTTACGTTCAGTAGAGCGTTGCCGTGCGAGCCGGGTCAGTTTTCACGCAGCAGGCCCGGCCTGATCGTGCTTTCCCAGTCGCTGCCGCTATCTCGGGTCCTGACGGTATTGACCAGGTCCGCCAGGTCTGCCCCGTACAGCAGTGTCAAATCTTCATAGGTTTGGCGTCCCGCGAGCGCGCGGATGGCGTCATGCAGGTTGTCCACATAGGCCACGGCGGCCCGCCCGGCAGCCAGGGTGTCATGCCGCACCCTGATGTTTTCCAGCTGCTCTACCCAGTCAATTTGCCGCGCAACCTGCTCGAACGGTTCTTCCGGGTCCGGGTACTGCGTCGCTGTGGTCATTGCCGCGATCTCCTTACGGGCTGAGTGGCGAAGGTACTGTTACGGGTAGATGGCCCAGCCGACTCGTTCGGTCTCGGCGTGGAAGAAATGTCCGTCGGTGGACGTTACATAGACGTCGGTGAGATCCGGTCCGCCAAAGCACACGTTGGTGGGGCGGGTGGCGGCCACGGGATGGGTCTCGATGACCCGACCGGTGGGCGAGAAGACGTACAGCATGGGGCCGGGTCCGCCCGTGGGCCAGCCGGCGGTGGCGATGATATTCCCGTCGGCGTCAAGGCACATTCCGTCGATGCCGCGGTGCACCCGGTTGGCGTCGCGGCCAAAGGTGTGCAGCGTGGTGTAGGTCCCCAGGGTGCCGTCGGCGTTAATGGGGTAGGCGCGAAGCTCCCGGTCGATGTCGATCCGGTCGCTGTTGCTCTCGGCCACGTACAGAGTATTGCCGTCGGGCGATACCAGGATGCCGTTGGGCATGGTGGTGTCGTAGGTGGATCGGACGGTCGTGTAGGAACCGTCGGCCTGGGGTACGGCGCACAGCACGGAACGGTGGTCCAGCTGCTCTACCTCGTGGGGATCGATGTTGCCGGTGTTCCAGGGGTTGGTGAACCAGATCCGGCCCTGGACGTCGATGGCCAGGTCGTTGGGGGTGTTCAGCGGCACGCCGTCCAGGTTATCGGCAACGGTGACCATGCTGCCGTCCGCGTCGAAGCGCACGATGGCCCGACCGTTCTGGCAGCAGCCGAACAGCCGGCCCTGGGCGTCGAAAGCCAACCCGTTGGTGCGGTTGGTGTTTTCCCGGTAAACGGAGAAGTCTCCCGATTTGGGGTTATAGGCATATATCCGACTGGCGTGGATGTGTGTGAAGAGTATTACTTCCCCATTCCATGCCGGCCCTTCGGTGATGCCGCCCGGGGGGTCTTCAAATCTATTCAGAAGGCTGAAACGCCACGACATATTGGCCAACTCCTTGAGTGCGTCGCGCTCGGGAAATGCAAGTGGATGGCGGCGGCGCTAACACCGGCCGATTGTAGCAGGCGGCCCTGGGCCCGGCAACGGCAGCGCGAACTCACGCGTACCCGCTTTGCTCTGAATTATTCGTTGCCGCAGTTGCAGGCTACCCGTCGCACCAATATGGCTCTGCTCATCGTGTGGATATTGGAGCGTCACGCCGTGGCCGTATTGGCGTGCGCGCGACCGAATTGACACGTTTATCGCCGCCGACTATGATTAAAGCCCCTAAGCCGAGGTAGCTCAGCCTGGTAGAGCACGGCACTGAAAATGCCGGTGTCGGTGGTTCGAATCCGCCCCTCGGCACCATTTTCTCAATAAAAGGGCGGTTCGTGCTTGTTTCCAGTATCAACAAGCGGCGAACCGCCCTCATTTGCGCCCCGACGTGGGACAATTGCGGGAAAAACGTACACTAGCCCACCAGACTGGACACCTCTGTACGGCATCAAACCGCACACAGAGACCGGCGATCTGACGACCGATTTCTAGCGAACCATTTCCGGGAACACAGACCCAACCAGGTCTGATTTGTCCCACATAGGGTCGGATGTGGGCCTGCCGGTTGGCGGCGTTGCCCTTGCCGTTCGCACGACGGGTTGAGGACGACCAACGCAGTGCGGTTGCGCCTCAGGCTCGCCACAACACAGCTATTCAGCCATCTGGCGGTCTCTTTCGGCTTCGGCGTGGTTGCCCAGGTTTTCGTGGATCGACGCTCGGAACCGGTACGCTTCTGGGTCGCGACCTGCGAACAGCTCGATGCGCCGGTTCATGTCAGCCAACGCCTGTTGCCAGTCCGGCGTTGGAAGTTCCGTCAAGGCGACGGCGCGGTGCCCGTAGTTCATTGGGTGGTGCGGATCCAGCTCGATGGCGTAGGTGGCGTCCTCGACGCCCCTGTGAGGTTGAGGAGTGGGCGCGATGGTGTACGCGTGCGCTCGCCTGCGCCAGTATCCGGCGTCGTCAGGTTCGAGCTCAATAGCCGTGGTGTAGTCTGCGATGGCCTCGTCGCGGCGCCCTCCGTACATGTTGGCGGTGCTTCTGGATTCGTACAAGCCCGCCACTTCTGGCTGGATTTCTATTGCCTTGCCGTAGGCGGCGATTGCGGCGAACCAGGCTGCGTCCCTCATGTGGGCGTAGCCCTGGCGATAGGCGGAGACCGCTTCCGGGTCGGTCCGTATGGCACTGCCTCGTCGATGGTCAGGACCTGGGATCGGTCCGGCGTCGGCAGAAGCGTCGCCTGATGGCTGGTGTCATCTTGCGGAGCTCCA
The DNA here is from genome assembly GCA_034423575.1 of Dehalococcoidia bacterium. GTDB lineage: Bacteria > Chloroflexota > Dehalococcoidia > Lucifugimonadales > UBA3495 > Bin87. Next base: position 46,737 of record DAOUIF010000077.1, read on the forward strand.
GCCTGGCAGGCAAGCACCGTCGCGAGGGTGATGATGACTACGGCGATGTTTTTGAGTCGCACCTTGGTCAGCCTCGACGGATAAGGGGCCTACGTCCGGCCTGGCCATCGCCCGCACTACCCCTCCGCCAGACTATCCACAGGCTTGGTTGACCCACGCTAGGCCGGGCCCCACGGGATACCCTGCTGCAACCTGCCTGCTGATCTCGACGGTCGCCGAGGATGCAAGCCGTCAAGACTCTGCTCGGTGCCGCCAGCTCGCTCAGCGCTCGCACCAATCCGTCGGGGTCAAAGTCATGCCGGCTCTTCACTACACCATTGGTGGATTGGGACTAAGGGAACCACGGTGTCCCTCACGCTGATGAAGCAGGGTTTGAACCCATAGGCTATACCATCGTCGTCACCCTGATTGTAGATTTGGGGCGCAGGGGACGGGTTGGATACGCACATAAGCAGCCGTCCTCCCACCGCCCCCGGTCACCCCCTAACGATGGCATCCGCTAACATTGAGGCGAGCATAAGGACCAGCCTTGTAACCGTCGTGATCTTTACTGGGCCGGCGGTGACGGCGTCGGGTCGCCGGATGTGCCCCGGGTTCTCGAGGTCAGCGCCGTGCTGATATGTCGCGTCCAGGCCGAGGAACCGGCGCTGTTGACCGCCCGCACCCTGTGCGAGTAGGTAACGCCGTTGGTCAGCCGGCCCACCGTGGCGCCGGAACCGCTGAAGCTGATGGTGTAATCGTAGTTGACGTGGCTTTCGCTGAAGGGGAGCGTCCGCCACCGGACGTCCCGGCCGTCCCACTGCTGCACCTGGTAGCTGGTGGCGCGGGCGGCGTCGTCCCAGTCCAGGGTGACGGAGCCGTTGCCGGCGGTTCCGGTGAGGCCAGTGGGCATGGCCGGCGGTTGCGGCGCAGGAGTGGGCGTAGGGGTTGGTGTTGGCGTAGCCGCCGGAGCGGTCGGCCGAGCGGAACGCCATCTGGTCCAGCCGGAATAGTCCCGACTGTCGTAGCTGCGCACGCGATGCCGGTAGGTTTGCCCGTTGGTCAGCCCGGTGATCTTCCGGGACGAAACTGTTGTGTTGTAGTGAGACCACCCGACTGCTGCACTTGGTAGCCGGTGGCGCGGGCGGCATCGTCCCAATCCAGGTCAATGGAGCGGTCGCCGGCGGTGGCGGTGGCGGTGAAGCCCGTGGGCACGGCGGGTGGAAGCGGCGTGGGAGTTGGGGTAAGCGTGGGAAGGTAGGCGAAACCGTGGCCCCACGTATTGTCAGGGCCTGGCGTTGATCTATTTACAGCGTGTTGCTTCAGGAAACCGACCACCTGTGTAGGCGCTGGGGGCGTTCCCGCTGGAGTGGTAAGCGCTTGGATAACCAAGGCAGTGAGACCGCCGATATGCGGAGCAGCCTGGCTGGTGCCGGCAAACTCCCCGCCCAGCGCCACCGACGATACTTTGTGCACTCCCACAATATCGGGTTTCACTGTGCCGTTGACCGTCGGGCCACGGCTGCTGTCATTCCAGATCTGGTAAGTGTTGGACCTCTCGGCGGCACCCACAGCCAGCATTCCATTGTTGTTGCTCTCTGCCGGATTGACGATGCTGTAATGGCTTGCCAAACTGTAATACTCGAATGGATGCAGGTGGGGAACGGCAAAGACTTGCAGCTGTATCCAATCCGGGAGATTTGTTATCGCATCACCCTTGGCTTCTATCTTCACGCAGAATTCACCCTGGTCATCACCTACAAACCATTGGTGCTAGTTGGTGTCAGAGGACGAATTGAGCAATGGAGCGGTGGATGCGCCCGGTTGCGTCGGGTTCCAGTCCGTTCCACTGCACCAGGAGGTTGAAGGCCATCATCAGGTAGGCCAGATGCGCCTCAAAGCCGCGCC
>DAOUIF010000078.1:0-82230 GCA_034423575.1 Dehalococcoidia bacterium
CTGGAAACCGTGCAGACAATGAACGAAAGCGGCCTGCTCAACGGGCACTCGTCGGATTACGCCTGCAAGAATTTCATCAAGGCCAACGAGAAGGGCGTGCTCAAGGTGATGTCCAAGATGGGCATTTCCACGGTGCAGAGCTACCGGGGCGCCCAGATATTCGAGGCCGTGGGCCTGGACCAGGCGTTCGTGGACGAATACTTCACCTGGACGCCCTCTCGCGTCGGCGGGATCGCACTGGATGCCGTGGAACGCGAGACGCTGCAACGTCACGAAGCGGCCTATGAGGCCATAGACGTGCCCGCCAATCGCTCCCTGTCCATGGGCGGCGCTTACCAGTGGCGGCGCGGAGGCGAGCACCACCAGTGGAACCCGGACACGATAGGGATTCTCCAGCACGCCGCCCGCAGCAATGACTGGAACACCTATAAGAAGTTCGCCCGTATCTCCAACGACCAGAGCCGACGGATGGCCACCCTGCGAGGGCTCCTGGACTTCACGAAAGACCGCGAGCCTATTCCTATCGAGAGGGTGGAACCGGCCTCGGAAATCGTCAAGCGGTTCGCCACGGGAGCTGCTTCCCTGGGCTCCATCAGCCGGGAAGCCCATGAGACCATGGCTATCGCCATGAACCGGATCAACGCGCGCAGCAACACCGGCGAGGGCGGCGAGGACTACCGCCGGTATACGCCGGACAAGAACGGCGACGACCGCAGCAGCGCCATCAAGCAGGTGGCGTCGGGACGCTTCGGAGTCACCGCCAACTACCTGATCAACTCCACCGACCTGCAAATCAAGATGGCCCAGGGCTCCAAGCCGGGCGAAGGCGGACAGTTGCCGGGCCACAAGGTGGACGAGTACATCGGGTGGGTGCGGCGCACCACGCCTGGCGTGGAGCTGATTTCGCCGCCCCCGCATCACGACATTTATTCCATCGAAGACCTTGCCCAACTGATACACGACCTGAAGAACATCAACCCGGATGCCAGGATTCACGTGAAGCTGGTGGCAGAAGTTGGCGTTGGCACCGTGGCCGCCGGCGTGGCCAAGGGACACGGCGACGTTGTGCTGATCAGCGGGCACGATGGCGGGACCGGCGCGTCTCCCGAATCGTCCATCAAGCACGCCGGGCTGCCCTGGGAATTGGGCATCGCCGAAACGCAGCAGGTCCTGGTGGCCAACGGGCTTAGAAGCCGCATCGTGGTGCAGACTGACGGCCAGTTGAAGACCGGACGCGACGCGGTAATAGCCGCCCTTCTGGGAGCCGAAGAGTTCGGCTTTGCTACGGCGGCGTTGGTGGTCAGCGGTTGCATCATGCTGCGCAAGTGCCACCTCAACACCTGCTCGGTAGGCATTGCCACGCAGGACCCGGAGTTGCGCAAGCGCTTCGCTGGGCAGCCTGGGCATCTGGTCAACTACTTCTACTTCGTGGCTGAGGAGCTGCGCGAGATCATGGCGGAGTTGGGATTCCGCACGGTGGCCGACATGGTGGGCCGGGTGGACAAACTGGAGACCCGCAAGGCGGTGGACCACTGGAAAGCCTCCGGCATCGACATGTCGAAACTGTTGACCGTTCCGCCGAGGGCCCAGCGCGTGCAGACCTACTGCTGCATCGATCAGGACCACGGCCTCGAACGGGCTCTGGACCACCAGTTGATCGCGCAGGCCCAACCCGCTATCGATAGCGGCACGCCCGTGCATATAAACCTCCCCGTCAGGAACTCGAACCGCACCGTCGGAGCCATGCTCAGCGGACGGGTTGCTCGCAAGTATGGAGAAGATGGTCTGCCTGACGGCGCCATCAACATCGAACTTGAGGGTTCCGGCGGCCAGAGCTTCGGCGCATTTCTGGCTCCCGGGGTATCGATCCGACTGGCTGGTGACACCAACGACTACATGGGCAAAGGCATCGGAGGCGGACGCCTCGTGATCGTGCCGCCGAACGGCTCCGGATTCGTGCCTGAAGACAACATCATCATTGGCAACGTGGCGCTCTACGGAGCCACGGGCGGCGACGTGTTCATCCGTGGACGGGCCGGAGAACGGTTTGCCGTCCGCAACAGCGGAGCGCGAGCGGTTGTCGAGGGTGTGGGCGACCACGGGTGTGAGTACATGACCGGCGGTGTCGTCGCGGTCATAGGCAGCACCGGCCGAAACTTTGGCGCTGGCATGAGCGGGGGCATTGCGTTCGTTCATGATCCGGAGGGCGATTTCCACATCCGTTTCAACGACGGTATGGCAGACCTGGAAAACCTGGCAGAGCAGGAAGACATCGACCTGTTGCACAGCATGCTGGTCGAGCACCGGGAGCGGACCGGGAGCGGACCGGCGCTGCGAATTTTGGACAATTGGCAGGCGAGCATCGGCGAGTTCCGCAAGGTCATGCCGCGCGATTATCGTCGCGTGCTCCAGGAACGCGCCCAACGGGCAGCGGACGAGTTGGTGGCGGTGACCAATGGGTAAGGTTACCGGCTTTGTCGAGTTCGGGCGGACTCCGCCGGAGCGACGCCCCCCATCCGAAAGGGTCGGTGATTACCGGGAGTATTACCACCGCTGGTCCGACGAACAGGCGACGGAGCAGGGCGGGCGTTGCATGGACTGCGCGGTGCCGTTCTGCCACATGGGGTGCCCCTTAGGAAACGTCATACCGGAGTTCAACCATCAGGTTTACCTGGGGAATTGGGAACGTGCGCTGGAAGTCCTGCTGAGCACGAACAACTTCCCGGAGTTTACAGGTCGGATCTGCCCCGCCCCCTGTGAAGCCTCCTGTGTGCTCAGCATCAATTCCGATCCGGTTACCATCGAATACATCGAGAAGGAAATCAGCGACCGCGCATACGAGCAGGGCTGGATGAAAGCGGTGCCACCCGAGACGCGGACGGGTAAAACCGTAGCCGTGGTCGGGAGCGGGCCCTCAGGCCTTGCCACTGCCCAGCAACTGAACCGGGCTGGGCACAAGGTCACGGTGCTGGAGCGAGCCGACTACATCGGCGGTCTGCTGATGCTGGGCATTCCGGACTTCAAGCTGGAAAAGTCGGTGGTGCAACGCCGCATCCAGTTGATGGAGGCCGAGGGTATAGAGTTCCGCACGGGCATCAACGTAGGCGTGAACTATCCGGCTGAGAGGCTCCTGGAAGAATACGACGCGGTTTGCCTGACCGGCGGGTCCACCCAGGCAAGGGATCTGGACGTGCCCGGACGAGACCTGGATGGCGTGCACTTCGCCATGGATTACCTGCCCCAGCAGAACCGCGTGTTGGCCGGAGAGACTATCAACGGTCAGATCACGGCCGAGGGCAAACGAGTCATCATCCTGGGCGGAGGCGACACGGGCGCCGACTGTCTGGGTACCGCTCACCGACAGGGAGCTGAGATCGTCCACCAATTCGAACTGCTCCCCGAGCCTCCCGAAACCCGCCCGGACGATAACCCGTGGCCGCGCTGGCCAATGATCCTGCGCACTTCCGGCGCCCACGAAGAGGGCGGAGTGCGCGATTACAACATCCTCACCAAGTCATTGTCCGGCCAGAACGGCCAGGTCAACCAGTTGCACGCCGTGCGGGTCGATTGGACCCGGGGCGAGAACGGTCGCTTCCAAATGGCGGAGGTGCCGGGCAGTGAATTCAGCGTGGACGCAGACCTCGTGCTGCTGGCGATGGGTTTCCTTCACCCGGAACACGGCGGGATGTTGGACCAACTGGGCGTGGAGTTGGATGGTCGGGGGAACGTCAAGGTCGACGACAACAAGATGACCTCGGTACCGGGCGTGTTCGCCGGCGGCGACATGGTCCGCGGCCAGTCGTTGGTGGTGTGGGCAATCGCCGAAGGGCGGGACGTTGCTCGTGGCGTGGACCAATACCTGGCGTCTGGAACTAGCCACCTGCCCCGATCCACGGCAATCGAGTAAAACCAGCGGCTAGTGCCATGTATGTGAAGGGGCGGGTTTGAGAACCTGCCCCTTCGCTTTATTGCTCGATCAATTCCAGCGCCCGATGAACGAACTGGTGGACGTAAGGTCGATCAACCGCGATTTCGAAATCTTCCATTTCGTCGTGGAAGAAGTTCTTGTGGAACTTCTCCGCCGCCGTGAATCCTCCGATCAGCAATGGATCGTCGTACTCTTCAGCGAGCCTCTGACTGACATTTTTCATGTCCCGGTGAGTGCGGTGTTTCCAGCCGCGCCGGACCGCGACTGCGGTCAATGCTTCGTTGGCCGCTCCGTATAGCTTCTCCGATGCCTGCTGCCGTTCGCCGGCGGCAAATTCCCGGTCGGAATCGGCTAGGAACTTGCGGGCGCACTCCGCATACTCCTGTTCAGTCATGCCACAGGCTCCCGCGTTCGTCATATAGCGTCGGGCGCGGCGGAAGACACTGCGTTGCGACCTATGTGGTCCAGGTATTCCTGGATGTTCAGCACCTGGATGGTATTGGTGGTGCCGGTTACGCCGGTCATGAACCCGTGAACCAGTGTGACCACGTCCCGCTCCGAAACCATGCCGGTGGCCATGGCCGCGTCGACCAGCATGGTGACCAGCTTGGCGACGTCGGGTTCGGCCGGGATGACCCCTTTGGGATTGAGCCCCCAGGCCATGCACACGCGGCGCTGCACCGCCGCGTCGTGGGAGAACACGATGATGTCGTTTTCGGGCCGGAAGCGCGACATCTCGTAGGCGGCGCGCCCGGTGCTCGTGATCACGATGGGCTTGGCGTTGAGTGACTTGGCCAACTGGGTCGCGCCCCACGTCACCGATTGCGTCTGGTCCCGTTGCGGGAACTCGGAGTAGTAGTGGTACATCTTTTCAGCCTGGACGATGGCAGCGTCGGCGATTCGCACCGCCTCCACCGGATACGAGCCCACCGCGATTTCGTCGGAGAGCAGGATGGAATCGCAGCCGTCCAGGACGGCGTTGGCGATGTCGGACACCTCGGCCCGTGTGGGAGTTGGCGAGTTGACCATGGACCGCAGCATTTGTGTGGCCACTGAGGAGATGCGCCCGGCCCGATTGGCCTTGGTCACCATGTCCTTCTGGATCACGGGGACCTCCTCCATGGGCATTTCCACGCCCAAGTCACCGCGCGCGACCATGATGCCGTCCACTTCTCCGAGGATGTCTTCCAGGTTGGCTATGCACTCGCGGCGTTCCAGCTTGGCCATCACCGGAGCGCGGCTGCCGAGCTGGTTGAGATATGCGCGAGCGTAGCGGACGTCTTCGCCGGTGCGCACAAAAGAGAGCGCTACCCAGTCCACTTCCTGGTCAACTCCAAACTGCAGGGCGATCTTGTCGCTTTCCGTGATTACCGGCATGTCGATAGGCACGTCGGGGAGATTGACGCCCTTGTACGACGAGAGATTTCCTCCGTTGCGGACATGGGTCTTGACTTCCAGCTCCGGGGTTACTTCCTGGACTTCCAGGCATACCGTTCCATCGGAAATGTAAACCAGGTTGCCGGGGCGCATGCTGCGCAGGATGTCAGGTTCCGGAAAAGGCAGGAGGAAAGGAGAAACGGAGGCCGGCTCGTTGACGATGGAAACCTCATCGCCAAAGTTCAACTGTGCCGGCTCGGCCATGGTGCCCAGCCGGAACTTATTGCCGCCCAGGTCCTGCAGCACTGCCACGGGCCGGTTGTGTCGGTCGGACGCCGCCCGTACATTCGCAATCACTTCAGCATGCTCTTCCAGCGTGCCGTGGGAGAAGTTTAGGCGGGCGACATCCATGCCGGCGCTGACGAGCCGGTCCAGGATTTCCGGAGACCGGGATGCTGGGCCTATGGTGGCGATGATCTTGGTCTTGCGCATGATATCTACCTCTGCTCCATCGTCCTCTCTCTTTGGCCCATTATAACCCGGCCCCCGTTTAGGTCGTCATATTGATACGCGCGACGGTAGCGTCGCTTTTTATGGCGTAGCAGTAAATTTACGAGCGTATTTTCGCAGTCCCGCATCGGAAATACGATGACGGGCGACTGCCGAAAACAGCAGGGGCGTCCCAAGCGGACGCCCCTGCACTGTCTCTCAGTGATGCGGACAGACTATCAACTGCGCTGGCGGCTTTCCTCGTAGGCCTGAGTGGCGCGGTCGAGACCGGCGCGGCGGTTGACCTGGAGGGTGTCACGCAGATTGGACGCCCATTGCTGGGAGGTCTGGATGCCGGACAGGCTGCCCTGGAATTGGGGCATGACGTACCGGGCCAACAGCTCGTACGACCGGTGCAGCTTGTCACGGGGCGCCCAGTCCTCCACCCGAACCAGCAGCCCACCGAAGCCGCCGGAAATTTCCTGCAGCTCGTTGATGCGCTGGATGCAGTCGTCGGGCGTACCTACGATCCATTGCTTGTTGTCGGTCATGAAATCAACGATCTGGTCGCGGGGGACGTCCGGCACTTCGTGGCCGAGAGTATTGCCGAAATACTCGGTGACGACACGGGCGGAGCCTTCGCGGATGTCCTCCTGGGCCTGCTTCTTGGAATCTGCCAGATGGACACCGACTGAAAGGCGCCATTCCTCGCGCTTTACGGTTTGACCGTGCTCGGCGGCGGTCTCCTCCGCGATAGCCCACTGGTCTTTCAGGCTGGTGGAGCGCACCATGTCCCGGGGGACGCTGAGCGAGATGACACCCGCGCCGTACTTGCCCGCCGTGGTCACGCCAGCCGGCGACTGCACCGAAGCGACAACCAGGGGGAAGGGCTGCTGGTAGGGGCGCAACTGCAAATGGGCGTCGTGCAGCTCGAACCAGTTGCTCTCGTAGGTGTAAGGCTCATCGCTGTCCATCAACCGCTTGATGACGCCAAGGGACTCGTCCATCATTTCCCTTTGTCGGGCCGGGTCGATGCCGAACATGTAGGCATCCGACGCCAGGGCGCCGGGGCCAACGCCCAGCATCACGCGCCCGCGGGTGAGGTGGTCCAGGAGGACCATGCGATTGGCGACCATATAGGGGTGGTGATAGGGGAGGCTCACGACGCCGGTGCCGAGGCGCAGGTTGCGAGTACGCTCGGCGGCGGTTGCCATGAAGACTTCCGGCGAGGCGATGGTTTCCCACCCGGCGCTGTGATGCTCGCCGACCCAGGCTTCGTCGTAGCCCAGTTGGTCCAGCCACTGGAGGAGTTCCAGGTCACGCTCAAGGGCCAGGGTTGGGTTCTCGCCGACCCGGTGGAACGGAGCCATAAATACGCCAAATTTCATGCGGGCCGGAGCGTTCATCGATTGCCTCCTCATGTGGCTATGGGAAATTCAAGGTCGCTGGATGCGTCATTCTAACACGCAGGGTCGCAGCATCGGGCGACGGTCAGAAGGCGCGGGGTGGCAGTACCCGGCGGTAGACCCCAGGCGAGCCCGGTGCGTGGCCGTACGTTCCGCCAATGTACTCATGCATCGTGTCCTGGCGACGCTGGTTCTCCCACGCCAGGGTTTCCGGCACTTTTTCGTGCTCGAATTCGTACATCGTCAGGTATTTGGGAGCGCCTTCCACGGCGTGATACCGGCGAACGTGGAGGCAGCCTGGAATCTGCAGGTTTGCCGGCGTGCGCACCGTGTCGTAGTACTCGTTATACTTGGCCTCGATGTCGGCCGGAACATCCATCCGGCCGATCTGCAAGGCGGGTGCCATCCCTCTCCCCAGGGTGTGTGGGTCGCTTTCGTCGGGATAGATCTGGGTGCAGGCGAGGCGCACGGTGCCCCGCCCCACCACGTTGGGGGACATGCGCCTGGTCCACTCCGTAGGATTCTGGCTCATGCGCAGGTATTCGTCCGTGTGCAGAGCGTCGACAGTCTCCAACTCGTACACCGCCAGGTAGCGCGGGCCGCCGCGCAGCGCTTCGTAGCGGGCGGCGTCCAGGAACCCGGGAGCGCTGAGGCGTTCCGGTACGTGTTCTTCGTTGTACCAGGCATTAAATTCGGCGTCGTTCTCAATGTCGACGTCGGTGAAGACGATCAACAGAGCGGAACCCTTTTTCTTGGCCATGACGCACCTCCCTTTCGCTCCGCATTAAACCACAACCGCGAGCGGGGCACCTGGGTTCCAGGGGTTGATCACGGCGCGGCTAAGGGCTGCGGGCGCGGTGAAGAAGATGATCGGGCATGAGATTGGGTTGGATTAGATTGAAGTCGATGGGGTTATCAGGGTATTCGGCGTTATGGCGCGCCAGGTAATCGGCGTAACGGGCGGTGAAGGCGTCCATTTCATCAAGGTCGTGGATGAAATGGGGTTCGGCGGGGGGCGTTCGGGCGGCTTTTTCGAGTTCCTGGTCGCTGAGGGGATTGCCGTTGCAGTCGTGTCGGCGGTCTTCGCAGGGAAAGGGGTAGTAATAGCTGGCGTAGTACACGGGGCCGTGCCGGGCTGAATTCGATATGCTCGGCAAGGCGGCGCTGGGCTTCTATCTCAGCGGGGTCCGGCTCGGCGGGGTCAGGTTCGGGGTCGGCTTGGGTTGCTTCGGAGGTGTCCTGGCTCTGATCTTCGGCGTCGTGGTTGAAACCGAGGCGGAGGAGTTCTTTGGCGGCGGAGAGCCGGTGGCAGGGTTTGAAGTCGGGGAGTGCGCCCTGCATGGCGTCGACGAGGAAGCGGACGGCGGCGCGGCCGTGATCGGTTTCATCGCGAACGATTTCGGCCAATGCGGAACGAATGCGGCGCGTTGCCTCGGTGGTTTCGGTTTCGGCTTGCGGCTGGGAGCGAGGATGGGGTAGAGGGGAGCGTCGAGGGGCGGCGCGGTCGACGACAGCTTGGGCGGGCTCGAAGCCGAGTTTGACGAGCAGACGGGCGGCGTCGAGGCGGTGGCAGGGCAGGGAGTCGGGGAGTTCGCCGTGCATGGTGGATATGAGGAAGCGGACGATGAGCCGGCCGTCCTGGGTTTCCTGGGCGATGATGTCGGCGATATCAGACATATGTTCTGATTGTAGGTTGACGGGCGGAGGGTGTCAAAGGGAGATGCTCCTCACGCGTACCCGCTTTAGCGACGGGAGTAAATTTACAGGGATAAACGGGATGAAGGGGATTATCAAGAGGAAGGTTTCGGTTGCCGCTTGCAGTGGTTTGAATTACGATAGACGATGATTTGCGATCAGCATGATCGAACGCAACGGACGTAATGACTTGACACAACGAACCAAAGCGCTGGTGACCGGTGGGGCTGGGTTCATCGGCTCCCACCTGGTCGATGGGCTGCTGGATAGCGGATACGACGTGGCGGTGGTGGACAACCTGAGCAGCGGCCAGTTGCGCAACGTGAACCACCAGGCGACTTTTTATCATGCAGAGTTGAACGATGTTCGCTTGAATCAGATCGTCCAGCGGGAACGGCCGGAGATCGTGTTTCACCTGGCGGCGCAGAGCAGCGTCCGTCAGTCGGCCATCGATCCGGTGGCCGACGCCGACGCCAACGTGATGGGCACCATCCGTTTGATTGCGGCGGCGGCTTCCGAAGGCGTGGAGAAGTTCATCTTCTCGTCCACCGGAGGCGCGATCTACGGCGACCCCGAGACGATACCCTGCGACGAAGATACGCCGATCAACCCGCTGACTCCTTACGCCCTTTCGAAGTATGTCGGCGAGCAATACCTGGAGCTTTTCAACGAGACGTATGGACTGGATTACACGATCCTCCGGTACGCCAACGTTTACGGCCCCGGTCAAAATCCCGATGGGGAAGCCGGCGTGATCGCGATCTTTGCCGGGATGATGCTCAGCGAGCGCAGGCCGCAAATCTTCGGGGATGGTCTCCAGGAGCGTGATTTTGTCTATGTGTCCGACGTGGTCCGGGCCAACCTCGCCGCCGTCAATAAAGGCCACGGCAGGACGTACAACATCGGCACCGGGCAGCAGGTCAGCGTAGCGCGGATTTACGAGATGCTGCAGGAAATCGTCGAATTCGATCCGGAGCCGGACTATCGACCTCGGCGAACCGGTGAGGTGCTCCATATCGCCCTCGACTCCACTCGCGCGGAGAGAGAGCTGAAGTGGACGCCAGAGGTGCCTCTCGAGGAAGGGCTGCGGCGTTCGGTCGAGTACGTTCGCGCTTCGTTTTCACAGCGGGCCAACCGTGTAGGGGCCACGGCAGATCGCAGACGCCATCACGCCAATCCGGCGCAAGCAGTCGCCAACGGATCGAACAGATAAAGGAGGAATCCAACCGATGTCCAACGACTACGACGTTGTGATCCTTGGAGCCGGCGCCGCCGGTATGTCGGCGGGGCTCTATTCGACCCGAGCCATGCTCAGCACGCTCATGATCGAAAGCATCGGTCCCGGCGGTCAACTGCTGATCACCGATGATATCGAGAACTATCCCGGCTTCCGGGACGGCGTAAAGGGTCAGGCGCTGGCGGATGAGATGTATGTCCAAGCGGAGCGTTTCGGGGCCAGAATGGAGTTCGCCGAAGTCGAAGGTGTGGAAAACCTGTACCAAGACCGGAAATTGATCCGTACTTCCGAGGGCGACTTCACAGCGCGGGCCCTGATCATCGCCACCGGCGGTTCCCACAACAAGCTGGGGGTCCCCGGCGAGGACGAGTTTGGGGGACGCGGCGTTTCGTATTGCGCGGTCTGCGACGGGAATTTCTTTCGTGGGCAGGACGTGGTGGTTGTCGGTGGGGGTGACTCCGCCATGGACGAGAGCTACTACCTGACCGGCATCTGCAACTCGGTTACGATCATCCACCGCCGCGACGAACTTCGCGCCACCAAGGTGCTGCAGGACCGCGCCTTTTCCAACCCGAAGTACAAATGGCTGTGGAGCCATGTCGTCGAGGAGTTCGTGGGCAACGACGTGTTGGAGGCCGCCCGGGTCAAGAACCTGAAAACCGATGAGGTGTACGACTATCCAACCGCAGCCGCGTTTGTCTACGTCGGTTTCCATCCCAACACGGAGGCCTTCAAAGAGCAGCTGGACATGGATGAACTGGGCCACATCCGCAGCGACCTGCACATGAGGACTAACATACCCAGGGTTTACGTCTGTGGCGATGCGCGGGCGGAATCCACCAGGCAACTGGGAGCCGCCGTGGGGGACGGGATCACAGCCGCGCTGGCGGCTTTCCATGATCTGTCGTCGTAAGCCGGCGACGGCATTGAGGACAAAACGAGATTTAGGGGCGGGTCCCATACCCGCCCCTAAATCAATCTGGCCGTCTCCCGAATCAGCAACGACGCGCTGCCGCCAATGATTACGAACAGAACCGCGTAGCGAAAAATGCTTAGGCTCATGCGGCGGGCCAGCCAACCGCCCAGCGTGGAGCCGATCACGACCACCGGGATCCCGATCGCCATTTCCAGCTCGACGCCCTGGGGTATCAACCCGACCGCATAGTACAGCGCCAACCCCAACGCTCCGGCCAGCAGGAAATACACCGCAAGGGTCGCGCGCATGGTTTCCCGGGGCCAGTCCTGCTCAATGGCGTAGATGGCAGCCACCGGGCCGCCGATGCTCAGGGTCGTAGTCAACAAGGTGGTGGTAAAACCGAAGCCGACGGCGGCCCATCGGGTGCGGGAGGCGGGAACCCGCACGTTGAACAGGGTAAGCAAGGCGATCACCAGGATCAGGCTGACGATGGATAGTCGGAGCGCGACGGGCGCGGCGACGCTGAGCAGCAGCACCCCCAGGGGCACCGGCGGCAGGCCGGATACGATGAACAGCCAGGACTGCCGCCAGCGAAAGGCGCGCCAGGTCTGGAACAGAATCAGCACCGTGGCCACGACGATCATGGCGTTGGACAGCACCACCACTTGGCGTGGGGCCAGTATCAGCAGCAGGATCGGCGCCATGGCCAGCGCCATACCGAAACCAACGGCGCTGAAAACGAACGATCCCAGCAGCAGCGCCGCCAGGATGACAGCGAGCTCCCAGCCGAAGGGCATCAGGCCAGGTTGAACAATCCGAGTTGGGCAGCGCGGCGCAGGGTACGCTGGACCAATACCACCGGCGGCCCGTTTCGAGCCAGCACAATTTCCGCCGAATCGTCGGGCGTCAGCGTGAGTGAACGCTCACCGTCCAGGGCGATCGTGCAATAACGGGGTTCCAGTGCGACCGGGACTCCCTCCTGGAGCAGTTCCCACGATGCAATCGAGGCCGTCTCCACAATGCCCGGCGCCACCGGCGCTATGACGGTATCTGCCGGCGGCGGATCGGCGTCGGCTCCGCCGCGTGCCAGCACGTAGCGCAGGCCGCCGACATCGCCGATGGACAGGGGATGGAGACGTCCGCCCACCGACGACAATCCGATGCCACCGGGTTCGGCGCGGGTGAGAAAGACCTCATGAACGGTGTCCAAATCCCAGATCGCCCGGGTGGCCACATAGCGCTCCCGGGAGATGGCCACGTCCACCAGAGCGAGGTCGCGGAACTCGCCGTTGACGTTGATTTGCAGGGTCTTGCTGACCACTGAGGTGTCGGTTGGTTCCATGCGGCCTGAGGAGATGAGGCCGGCAGCGATCCCGGCCAGCGTACCCTCCACCATCACCGGAAAGATATTGTTGGTCCCGGTGGAGATGGCAACCAGCGGGATCTGATTCGTACCCACTGCCACGGCCCGGTTAGTGCCGTCCCCGCCCAGCGTGATCAGGCAGCCCACGTTCATTGACGCCATCATGGCGGCGGCCCGGGTGGTGTCTCCCTCGGTATAGAGAGGAGACATGGGCAGCATTTCCAGCGGCAGGGAGATATTGGAATCGTCAGCGGCCCGGCGACACAGATTGCCGCTGTCGGGCATCGCCACTACCCGTGTCACATCAGTGGATTGCAGGCCGATGAGGACACGTCGGACCGTGTTCACCTTTTCCCAATCGGGCACCACCCGGCCCTGGGCCACCAGGCGGCGGATGTCCTTACTGGCGGCGGGATTGGCGATGATTCCGACAGTGGTCATGGTGGCGGAGGCCGGCGGATTGGCGAGGGTTGGTGACGACGGCACACTATACACCATGGGGGTTTGCGGGCCACGCCTGGATCGCAACGCGCGGTTCCGCAATGCGTTGCAAATGGAGCCGGCGAACGGTAGCGGTAAAGGCGGTGTGGTAATGTTGCCGACCAATGAGGTGATCGAGTAATCCCGGACTATTGCGGCAAGGATGGTAGAATGCGGGACAACGAAATCAACCGACCAACGTGGCGCTTCTTTGACGGTTCAGTATCAATCAGTGTCAGCATGTTGCTTGCGGTTCTGCTGTCCGGTTGCCAGCGGTGTCAAAGCGCTCCGTTGCTGGAATACTTGGGTATACTGACCAACAAAGATGACGGGGTGATAATCGTAGCCACGCTTCTGTTGTTTCCGACATCATTGGCGCTTTACGGAGTATTGATAATGTTTTTCGCCGCCAAAGAATTCGTAGAGAAAAGGGCCGCAAATCGAGGCCGTGAGGAAGGCCGCGAGGAAGGCCGCGAGGAGGGTCGCCTTGCGGAGCGACAGCGCATTAGACGCGCGTTGGAAGCGCGAGGGGTGACCGTCACCCCGGAACTGGCCGGCATTCTTGCCGGCGAATCGGAGTAGCCGGGTCGGGGCGGCAACGCCAGTCCATTCAGCCTTTGGAGCATGTCATGGATTCCACTCTCGCTTTCACTCCCGCCACGGAAGTGCGGCGTATGATCGCCGCCAAGGAGGTATCCGCGGTCGAGCTCGCTGAGTTCTTCTTCCGGCGGATCGAAGAGCTGAACCCCAAATTGAGCGCTTACCTGACCGTGTGTCCCGATCAGGCTTTGGCGGATGCCAGGGCTGCTGACGAAGCGGTGCAACGGGGTGATGAGTTGGGACCGCTGCATGGTGTACCCATTTCGGTGAAAGACCTTGAGCTGACCCAAGGAGTCCGGACCACCATGGGTTCCGCAATATTCCGGGACCGAGTGCCGGAGATCGACTCGATCGTAGTGGAACGGGTCAAGGCCGCCGGCGGGATCATCCTGGGCAAGACGAATACGCCCGAATTCGGCCAATCGGGAACCACCGAGAACCTGGTAAGTGAACCGTGCCGCAACCCCTGGAATACGGACTACACCCCCGGGGGCAGCAGCGGGGGCGCGGCGGCAGCGCTGATTGCCGGTCTGTGCACCCTGGCCACCGGCAGCGACGGAGGCGGCAGCATCCGCATTCCTTCCAGCTTCAGCGGGGTCACCGGGATCAAGCCGTCGCACGGTCGGGTGCCCCGGTACGGGGGTTACGGCGGTCCGGCCGTCAACCATTTTTCGCAAAGTGGACCCATGAGCAGGAACGTCGGGGACACTGCCATGCTGTTGCAGGTGCTGGCCGGTCCGGACTCGCGGGACCCCAACACGATGACCGACACGCCCCCGGATTACATGGCAGATCTGGAGGGCGGCGTCGAAGGTTGGCGCGTGGCGTGGAGCGACGACCTGGGTTACGCCGCGGTGGATCCCGAAGTGGTCCAGATCACGCGCGGAGCCGCACAGGTTTTCCAGGAATTGGGCGCCATCGTCGAGGAGGCCGCGCCAGAAATCGAGGGCGATCCGTTCCCAGCGTTTTCCACCGTTTTCGGGACCGCGTCATACACATCCTACGCCGATCTCTATCCCGAGAGGCGGGATGAACTGACCCACTATGTGCAGAACACCTACGACGCTGCATCTCGACACACAGCCGCAGACCTGTCGAGGGCGTTGGCATATGTGGACCGCCACAAGCGTCGTTTCGCGGACTTCTTCAACACCTACGACCTGCTGCTCACGCCGGCAATGGCGGTGACCGCGTTTCCGATAGGACAGCATCCGATGAGCATCGGAGGTCGATCCGTGGACCCATGGTGGGGCTACCTGCCGTTCACTTTCCCCATCAACATGAGCGGGCAAACCGCCTCCAGCGTGCCATGTGGGTTCTCGGCGGCGGGTCTGCCGGTGGGTCTGCACATCGTCGGGCCAGCCGGAGCGGAAGCACGGGTACTGCGCGCCATGGCGGCCTTCGAAGAGGCGCGTCCGTGGGCGCACCACCGCCCCGCGGTTTGCTAGAGGGCGGTCCACGGCAGCCCGCGACGACCGCCGTCGTCGAGGAATCGCAGCTGCCTTGATCCGGTTCCCGACGGTGCTGCTGGCGCGCGAACGCGTTGCCCACAAATCTGGGCAGCGCTAGCAAATCGTAGACCGGTACATGGTTTTCAGCGCATTTGAGATGGCGCGGTCGCGTGTCGACGCACTGCGACTCAAAGCCCGTCTGCCTGAGGTTCGCTTCGGCCCCGTCGAGTGGGTCTTTTTGCTGGTCGCGCTCGTGTCAGCCGCCATGCGGTTGTGGGAGCTTGACGGGCGGACGATGCACTACGACGAGGCCATCCACCTGCACTTCTCGTGGAAGCTTGCCCGGGGTGTCGAGTACATTCATTCGCCTTGGATGCACGGGCCCTTTCAGATCGAGCTGGTGGCGGTCGTCCTGAAATATCTGGGAGACACGGATTTCCTGGCCCGATTGCCCTACGCTCTCTTCGGGGTGAGCCTGACGGTCTTGCCCTACTTCATGCGCCGGCTCATTGGCGACAAGGGCGCGGTCTGCGCGGCGGTTGTCCTGGCGTTTTCCCCATCGCTGCTGTACTTCAGCCGGTTCGGCCGCAACGACATCCTGATGGCGGTGTGGGCCGTGCTGTTGTTGATCATGCTCTGGCAGTACGGGATCAACAGCCGCCGCCGCTACCTGTTCGGTGCCGCCGCGGTGACCGCGCTAATGTTGGCGACCAAGGAGACGGCCTACTTCGTCATCCTGTTCATGGGACTGGCAGCGTTGGCGTTAGGTTGGCGGGAGTTCTGGGAGTTCATCAAGACACGGCGCGGACTGGCGGGAATGAGGGGGGCGGCCGGGTTTTTCATCCTGGTGGCGACGTTGACGCTGCCCCAGGCGGCCGCGTTGATCGCGCTGGTTCAATCACCATTCGGTCTGACCATCGCGTCCCGCGACACGGGATCCACCGGGGACACGGGAGCGCCGGTATGGGAGGCGCCCTTCGTCACGTTGCCGGTGTGGGCAGCGCCCGTGTGGCTGCACGTAATGGCGGCGGGCGTTCTGGTCGGCTTTGGATTGGCGCTGGCGATGTGGCTATGGCGTATCAGGGGCCCGATCGACCTCTTGTCAGTCGCCGTGGCGATACTGGCTACCGTTGCCGCGGTGTCGGTGGTGGTGGTCGGACCCATGCAAAACCTGCTCGCGGCGTTGGGGGAGACGGGAGGCGGATCCGCCGCCGCCTTTGCGGACTGTGGCGTAGGCGCGGTGATCTTGCTGCTGGGCATTGTGGCCCTGAGACTGAATCTCGCATCGACTGTCGGATGGCGGGGCGTCATGCTGTTGTTGGGGCCCGCCATCCTGCTGACATGGGCCTGGCTGACACTTCTGTGGGGTGGCGCCGATTTCATCAGCCAGATGCTGCCCGCAACTGTCCCTGCCGAAGATCTGGCCGCAGGTCGCCTTGCGGTGAACTACCTGGTCCCGGTGCTGGCGCTGTTGATTTTGCTGGTAGTGGGCGGTACGGTCGGCATCGCCTGGGGAGGAGGGCTCTGGTTGGGGTGCGCGGTGGTCTTCTATGCGATTTGGACGATGCTCTACACCACCGTGTTCACCAACTGGGCCGGCGTCTTCACGGGGTCATGGCAGAGCTTGGGTTACTGGCTGATGCAGCAGGACGTCGCCCGCGGCAACCAGCCCTGGTACTACTACTTCGTTGGGCTGACCGTGTACGAACTGGTGGCCTTTGCTTTCGGCGCGGTCGGCGTCGTATGGCTGGTCAGGAATCGGGCCACCTATGGTGGGATGGGCATTGTGCTGGCGGCGTGGGTGATCGCGACTTTGGCGTTGTACACCATTGCGGCCGAAAAAATGCCCTGGCTCCTGGTCAACATAACCGTACCCCTGGCGTTGGTGGCGGGGATGTTCCTGGGGCATCTTATGGATGTGATCAACTGGGGGGCGCCGAGTCGCAGAGTGGCAATGACGCTGGTGCTCGGTCCCATGTGGTTGGGGATTGCGGTGTGGGTCGCTTGGCTGGCGGCACGAGGGAACGTCGACACTCTTCCCGTCTGGATGACGGCGCTGATCCTGCTGCCCCTGGCGGTCGCGATCGCCTGCCTGATTCGTCGCCATCGCCAGGCAGCAAAGGCGACGGTGGTGGGGATAGCGGCCTTGCTCCTGGTCTTTGACGCAGTGGGCGCGGTCAGAGCGGCTTACACCTACGATGATTCCAACGTCGAGATATTGGCCTATGCTCAGGGTTCTGCAGACCTGGAACACACCTACGCCGAGCTGCGCGAGACCGCCTTGGGCGAAGGCGCGGCCGATGCGTCGGTCAAGGTCGATTACGACATGTGGTATCCCTTCCAGTGGTACGTGCGGCACGAGACGGAAGCGGGTAGCCTGCAGTTTGACCGTTTCTGCGCCGCCACCAGCGACGAAGACGAAGAGAAGCAGAGCGAGAAGAGAGACTGCCGTCCGGTGGGCGAAGACACCGGTCCCCAAATCTATCTGGCCGAGCATGGCCACGCGGTGGAGGAAGAGGACGCGCCGGAGTACCGCAAAGAAGGGCCCATGCGGAATCTGCTATGGTATCCTGAAACTTACCGTCGGCCCGGAGAGTCGCGAACCAGCACCGGATTATGGAAGCAAATGAAAGCCGACGTGTCCTTTTTCCGAAACGTGGGTTCCAACCCGGACAAACTGCGACAGGCGCTGGAATACATCCTCGCGCGACGCCAGGACAGTGATTGGTATTCCGCGAGCTATTACCAGTACGCCAAGGAATAGAACCTTGATGACAGAGGCCGACACATGACTACGGCGCCAGCATTGCCGGAACCGGGAGCGGCCACAGTGGAAGACCGTGTGCAGATCAGCCGGCGGTTGATCCTGCAGGCTCCCGGGGAACTTGCACGGGGAGACCGTCTTCAAGCCACCGAAAAAATTTGGGGCGCCTTGGCACAGATGCTCAAGGCCCACGGGCAGCAGCGAGGTTGGATGAATCTCGGAGGGCATCGCACCGTAGGCCACATCGCCAGGCAATTGCACCTTGAATACGACGAAATCGATGTTGTCAGTGCATACATGGCAGCTGACAACGGTCATCGGAATTTTTACGACAATGAGATGAGCCCTCCGGAGATCGCAGACATCATAACGGTCGTAGCGAACGTGCTGCCGGAGCTGGAAAACGCGTTGGGTGCACTGCCGCGGCCTTTCACCATTCGCGACGGTGATCTTTGGCGTGTGCGAACGCTTACCGGTAAGCAGGACCTGCAGGTTGGCGATGCGTCCCCGACGGGCTTCTCAAACACACACTAACCGCCTCTGCAGTGGGATATTTTTTCGGCAATTGGCGGTTCTGGGCGGGCGTGCTGGTCAGCGTGGTAGCGCTGGGCCTGTTGGTGTTGCTGGTAGACCGGAAGGAATTGGCCCACGCCCTTTTGACGGCGAACTACTGGTACCTGGCGCCGGCCATCGTGCTGTACTTTGTCGGGCAATGGTTCCGGGCGCTTCGGTGGCAATACCTGCTGGCGCCTGTGGCCCGCATATCGGCCCGTCGTTTGTATCCGGTGATCATCATCGGATATATGGCTAACAACGTCCTGCCGGCTCGTCTCGGTGAGTTGGTGCGCGCGGTTTACCTGTCGCAGCGCGAGAAGGAAGTTAGCGTACCAGCGTCAATCGCCACGCTGAGCGTCGAGCGGCTTTACGACGGACTGACCCTGTTGGCGATGGGGGCAGTGGCGGCGCCCATCCTGTTGGCCGCGGGTCTGTTCAGCGATGCGAGTCTCGCGTACCAATCCACGGCCGTGATCTTGATGATCGGGGTGATCTGCAGCTTCGCGGTGGCTTTGGTCGCGCTGACTGCCCTGGCGACCAGCCGCCGGGCCGTTGACTGGCTGATAGCAGTCACCGCAATCTTGCCGGCAAGGTTCCGCTCCACGGCGGCAGAGGTGATCCACGGTTTCGTCGAGGGCCTGGCTGCGCTCAATTCGCCTCGAAAGCATGCCATCCTGTTCGCGGGTTCGCTGCCCGTATGGCTGGCGGAGGCCGGCGTCTACCTGATCGTGGCTTACTCGTTCAACCTGGAAGCCTGGTTCGATTCGTTCTGGCTGTTGGCAGCCGCCGTACTGCTGGTCACCGTTACTTCCAACCTGATCACGGCGGTACCGGCTTCGATAGGCGGTATCGGGCCGTTTGAGGTCGTAGCGCAGCAAACGCTGGTGGCGTTGGGGATTGGCGCGGCTGCGGCTGCGGCCTACACGGTGGCGGTGCACCTCGTCGCGCTGTGGTTGCCGGTCAATATCGCGGGTGTCTTGTTGCTGCTGTGGTACAACGTTTCGCTGCGACGCCTGACCGCGTTACCGGAAGCCGACGCCGAGCCCGAACCGAGTGACGCGGTAACCTCGGTGGCCGGGCAGCCTCGAGCCGGCACTGCGCAGGATGGCTAGTTAATGAGGATAGGAATAATTGGCGGCGGGGCGGCCGGGCTGGCGGCGGCCCTGGAACTGACCTGGAAGGGACACTTCGCCGAGGTGTTTGAGGCGGCGCCATTTCTCGGCGGGCAGGCGTCGACTTTCGAGGTAGGCGGCGGGCAGTTGGAACGCGGATACCACCACCTGTTCGTCAGCGATACCGACATGGTGGACCTGATCAACGAATTGGGTCTGGGTGATTCCTTGGAGTGGCTGGAGTCCAAAGTTGGGCTGTTCCACGGCGGCCGGATATGGGATTTCGCCACGCCGATGGATCTTCTGCGGTTTTCTCCGCTGCCTTTCACCCAGCGCATCAGGTTGGGTCTCTGGACGTTCCTGCTGCAGAAAACCCGGGACTGGCGCAAGTTCGAAGGCGTGACAGCCGCGGAATGGACGCGCGACCACATGGGAGAGGATGCGTTCCGGGTCATCTGGGAGCCGATGCTGCGGGGAAAGTTCGGCGATTACTACGACCAGGTGAGCATGACGTGGTTGTGGGGCAAAATTTACCTGCGCGTGGCATCCCGTAAGCGTATGCAGAAGGAGCGGCTGGGATACCCGATGTGCAGTTTCGGCCGGGTATTCGACGCGTGCGGGGAGCGGATCGAGCAGCAGGGCGGGCAGGTGCACATCCGCGCGCCGGTGCAGCGGCTCAATGTGGTGGACAACAGGGTTCAGGGATTTGTCGCCTCGGTGGATGGAGGCCGGGAAAGGGACTGCGAGTACGACGCGGTCATCGCTACCACCCCTTCGTACATATTCACGCGGCTGGCGCCCGACCTGCCGGATGATTACCGGTCGGTGCTGGAGTCCGCCCGTTACTTGTCCGCCGTGCTCGTGATACTGGTTTTGGATCGTCCGCTGACCTCCAAGTATTGGCTCAACGTGGCGGACCGGTCGCTGCCGTTTGTTGGGGTGATCGAGCATACAAACATGATTGACCGCGACCTGTACGGCGGCAACCATATCGTGTACCTGACGAACTATCCCGACCGCAACAGCGAGCTATATCGCAAAGAACCCGAAGAGTTGCTGGAGGAATACGTTCCTCATCTCCGGAAGCTGAACCCTGACTTTTCGCGGGACTGGATACTGGAATATCACCACCACCGGGTGGATGGCGCGCAACCAATTAACGGCGTGCACTACAGCGAGCGGAACATACCCGACCACCGAACGCCGATTACGTCGCTTTACCTGGCGAACACGACGCAGATCTATCCCGAAGATCGTGGGACGAACTATTCGGTGCGCATGGGCCGGCGGGTGGCACGGATGGTGTTGGAGGATGGCTCGGGCTCCGATTAGGTCCAGTACGTACCGACTCGAATAGGCATCGTCAGATGCACAATTTCATGATGACAGCGAAATTGGAAATTGTTGCGCACGGACTGCGACAACTATCAACGCTGAACTGTTCGCGCCAACACAACGCCTTACCGGCATTGACAGAGAGGCAACAATGGTGAGCCGAGGTCTCCGTGCTCCCGTCGAGGGTGAGAACACGCAACTGGCGTTGTTGGGTGGGAGCGGACCACAGATTGAGGGAGTCGCCGGTGAAGCACGACTGAAAATTGATGTGGGCGAGCACGTCTTGGATCAAGACGCGGCCCTGGTTTGAAGCGAATTTACCAAGCCGAGAGGGGTTGCTAAACCACCAACGGTATCAAACACGTTGAAAGCCGCACCCGTGCCATCATGCAATTTGGCTCTATTTTTAGTATAATGATTATAGATAATTCGAAGCGAATGTGCGTTCAGGCCATACAATTTGCCTACTATCGTCGTCCTGGCCGACAACCGCAATGGCCATAGTCCGGAACCTTCCATCCGCGCAGTAGAACAAGCCGGCGGTCAGGTCAAAGTCGTTGCATCAAATGCTTCCGATAGGGAAGCGCTAGACGGTTCTGGTGGGCTGTTGTTGCCCGATGTCCCATTGGACGCTGATCCGGCGGTTCTTAAGGCTGCGCTAGCAGTCAACATGCCAGTGCTGGCTACGGGCGGGGGGATGCACGCGCTTAACCGGCACTTCGGGGGAGGCGACCCCATTCCAGCGCTAGCTCATCAATCGGATGACGACCCAGAACCGGTCCGACACCAGATCTATCTTTCTCCCGGATCCAAGGTAGCCGCAATCATCGGCAGCGCCGGCATGTTCCGGGTGAACAGCCGGCACCACCGGGGCATCCGCGAGTCGCAACGAGCCGAGCGATTGATGACCATCGCGTATCAGCTGGACGACGGCATCATAGAAGGTCTGGAAAGCAAGGAACACAGCTGGGTGATCGGCGTGCAGTTTCAGCCGGAGCGCAGCGACGAAGTGCCCGCCAGTTTCAACAACCTGTTCCTGGGGTTGGTGGAACGCGCCCAGGAATTCATAGAAAATAACGACGCGAGGAGAACTTCACGATGACCACGGCGCCTCCACAGCAGCCCGGCGGAGAATTTACGCTCCGACCCATCGAGGACGAGATGCGCGAGTCGTATCTGTCCTACGCAATGTCGGTCATCGTGGCCAGGGCCCTGCCTGACGTTCGCGACGGGTTAAAGCCGGTGCAACGTCGGATTCTGTACGCCATGCACGACATGGGAATCCGCCCGGGCAGCCAGTACCGCAAGAGTGCCCGCATCGTCGGCGAGGTGCTGGGCAAGTTCCACCCGCACGGCGACGGGTCGGTGTATGACGCGCTGGTACGCATGGCGCAGTTGTTCTCCATGCGGGCGCCACTCATCGATGGGCAAGGCAATTTCGGCAGCATCGACGGCGACCCTCCCGCGGCCATGCGCTACACCGAGGCCCGGCTGGCCGCCATTGCCGACGAGATGCTGGCAGACATTGACCAGCAGACCGTGGACTTCTCCGATAACTTCGACGATTCCCTGAAGGAACCCCAGGTGTTGCCGGGGCGAATGCCCAATCTGCTGGTCAACGGTTCCTCCGGCATCGCGGTGGGCATGGCAACTAACATGCCCCCGCACAACTTGGGCGAGATCTGCGACGCCATCAACTACGTTATTGACCACCCAACTTGCAACGTCGACCAATTGATGGAAATCGTCCCCGCGCCCGACTTTCCCACGGCAGGCAGGATCCGAGGCGTGGCCGGCGTGCGCGATATGTACGCCACCGGCCGTGGCCGTGTCGTCATGGAGGCGGTGACCGAGATCGAGGACATGCCGGGCCGCAATTCCAACCGGCAGCGGATCATCATCAGCGAGTTGCCCTACCAGGTGAACAAGGCCACCTTGGTCGAAAAAATCGCGAGCCTGGTTCGGGATAAAACCCTGGTGGGCATCACCGAGATCCGCGACGAGTCGGACCGGCGGGGCATCCGTGTGGTGATCGAACTGGCCCGCAGCGCCCAGCCTACGGTGATCCTCAACAACCTGTACAAGCGCACGGCGCTGCGGTCATCTTTCAACGCCATCATGTTGGCGCTGGTGGACGGGCAGCCGCAGGAATTGCCGCTCAAGGACCTCATCAACCATTTCATCACCCACCGTGAAGACGTCATCCGGCGGCGGACCGAATACCAGTTGGGTCGTGCCCGGGACCGCGCCCACATCGTCGAAGGTTTGCTCAAGGCCCTGGACGCCATCGATGCGATCATCGAAACGATCCGCAACAGCCAGGACGTGGAAACCGCGCGCAACAACCTGGTGCAGCAGTTCGACCTGTCCGAAATCCAGGCCCAGGCCATTCTCGACATGCAGTTGCGCCGCCTGGCCGCCCTGGAGCGCCAACGCCTGGACGAGGAATACAACGACCTGCTGGCGACCATATCCCGGCTGGAAGACCTGCTCCAGAATCCCCAGAAGATTCGCGCGGAGATCAAGCGGGAGACCCGGGAGGTCAAGCGGAAGCACGCCGACCCGCGCCGCACCGAAATCATTCGGGAGGAACTGCAGGAGCAGTCCATCGAGCAGTTCATCGTGCAGGAAGACGTGGTCGTCACGCTGAGCCAGCGCGGGTACATCAAGCGCGTGCCCATCAACACCTACCGCAATCAGCGGCGAGGCGGCAAGGGAGTGCGCGGCGCGAACAACCGGGACGACGACGCGATCATGCAGATTGCCGTCGTGAATACCCACGAACAACTGCTGTTCTTCACCAACAAGGGCCGGGTGTACCCGTTGAGCGTCTACGAAACGCCCAACGATACCGGCCGCACGGCCCGGGGCACCTTGCTGGTGAACCTCATTCCCCTACAGCCGAACGAGCATGTGCAGACCATGCTGCCGGCGAGCCGGGACGAATACAACCGGCTGTACGTTTTCGCCACACGAAACGGCAGGGTAAACGCTTTGCGCCCGGGTCAGCTGCAAAACCTGAGGAAATCCGGCCTCATCGCGATGAAGGTACTGGACGGCGACGAGCTGGTCGCGGTGCGGCCGGCGCAGGCCGATGCGTCCATCGTGCTGGTGACCGAGCAGGGCCAGGCTCTGCTGTGTCCGGTCACCAGCATACCCGAGCGCAACCGCAACGCCACCGGTGTCATCGGCATCAAATTCAAGGACGAATTCGGAGGCAAGGACCGGGTGGTCGCGCTGGACGTGGTCAACGATTCCGAGGACGAGTATTTGCTGGTGGTCAGCGATAAAGGCTACGGCAAGGCGACGCCTCTGTGCAACAGCAAGGGCGAACCCGTGTACCGCGAGACCAACCGCGGGGGGATGGGCGTGAAAACGTTTGCCGTTGACCAGGGCGACAAGCCCACCGGCCCGGTGGTGGACGCCAAGATCGTGACCTCCGCCGAAATGAACGACGAAGAAGGACACGAGGTCTTCATCATCTCGGCGCGTGGTCAGGTGGTGCGCATCGACCTGGCCGAGATCAAGGTGGTGAACACCCGGCAGACCAAGGGGGTCATTGTCTGGCGCGAGCGGGGCGGCGACGACAGCGTGGTGTCCATCTACTGCTTCCGGGCAACCGATTACAGCCAGGAGGATCCGGCAGTCCAGGACGGCGCGGCGAGTACGGCCCTTGAGCAGGCCGAGGAGGTCGCTGCCCAGGCGGACAGCCAGTACGAGGACGATGATGCCGGAGACGAAGTAACCGCCAAGGACACCCCGGATGACGACATCGACGATGATGACGATGATGCAGACACGCATATCAACGGGCAGGCTCCGTTGCTGTAAGGGACTGATGCAATGCAACTGGTGATGGTTCATGGCTCCGGCCAGAACGAGTTGACCTACCACTACCAGACGGCAAGGTTCGACGACGCCGACGCCGTCAACCTGCCCGGCCATCCGGATGGGGAACCCCGGGACAGCATCGGCGGATACGTGGACTGGGTGCGGGATTATGCGCACGGAAAGGGGTATCCGCCCTTCGTGCTGTCCGGGCACTCCATGGGAGGAGCGATAGCGCTGGACTACGCGCTGCGGTTCCCGGAGGACCTGGCCGGCTTGGTGCTGATTGGCACCGGGGCGCGGCTGCGCGTGCACCCCGACTATCTGAACCGCTGTTTGGACGATGCCCAGTGGCGTTCCGAGGCGCCGGGGTACTACGAGGCCATCAACCGGGAACTGGCGCCGCAACTGGCCGCCCGTGCGCTGCAATCGGGCCCCATGGTCGAGCACAACGACCTCTCCTGCTGCGACAAGTTCGACGTTATGGAGCGGGTCAAGGAAATCGCGCTGCCGTCCCTGGTGGTCGTGGGCGCAGACGACATCATGACCCCGGTGCGTTATGCGGAATACCTGGGCCGGGAGATGCAGGACGCCGAGGTAGTGGTAGTTCCCAACTCGGGGCACTTCGTCACCCTGGAACAACCGGAAGCGGTAAACGATGCCATCGCGCGCTTCCTGGACCGGTTAGTAGCCTCGGCAGGCTAGACGAAGATTTCGGACTACCATTGTTTCCGCCCGGCCATTGGCCGGGCTTCCTCGTTATCGAGGATTTGGGCAGCCGACGATGCTGGTATCATGGGGCCAACCTCACCCGGACCCAGTTTCACCAGCCATGGCAACGGCGCATACTTACACGCCTGAAGGGCACCGCCTGGACGCGTTCCTGGTGGGAATGTACGCCGGCCATCCCGATGCCCAGGGATTGCCCTCAGCCCGAAGAGTGGCGGCGATTGCTGCTGAACTTCTCGAGTCTTGCGACTTGGATCTCGATGCGACGGTGGTGAACACTGCGGCTCTACTGCATCTGGTGGGCCGTCCGAATGATCCGGACCGTGCGGACGGGTCGGTTGGACTGGGTGTTGCATGGCTGCGTGGTGCGGGGGCGCCAGAACCATACGTGGCGGCGGTAGCGAGGGCGATCGCGGGAGCTTTGTCGGAAGCTCCTGTGCTCGATCTCGATTTTCGGCAAGACGACAACGGCAAGTTGCTGCGGGACGCCGCGCTGCTGGACTTGGCGAGCGTTGAAAGGCATTCCGATTACTTGCGAGACGTGCCGCCGCCCGGACGGCTTCGGGAGACATACCTGGCGGAATATCGCCGCGAGTGCTTGACGCCGGCGTTGCAGTTGCGCGGCATGTTGACTCTGCCGGCGGCGTTGGAAATGTATTCCCAGCGCATACCCAAATTGTCGGCGTGGCTGGATGAACAGCCGGCCAATTTGGTCCCATCGGATTGGCGGCGCCTGGTGGAAGTGGCGGAGATCGAGAGCGGGGTGGACAGGTTGCTGGCCGGCGAAGATCCGGCGGCGGTTCGGGCCGAAATGCCCGCCGGGGGGCTGCCCTACGCGGAGTATCGGGGGCGGCAGCGGGCCATCATTGCCGGGAGTCACGACCGGATCCTGGGACTGACCCATGCTCGCATTGAGGCGTCGCGCAACGTGGCCGCGGAAAAATACCTGGAAAGCGACACGATTCACAAGCCGGCGGTGGAGGAAAACCTGTTCGTCGGCGCGCGTCGTCGGGCCCGGCAATTGGGCTTGTCTGCGGAGACGGCGGAGGACATCGCCAGGCTGTTGCTTTCCAACGCCCGCGAGGCGCAGGAGCGGACCCTCAACGACATTGCCCAGCGTTTGAGCCGGTTGCACGGCCAGATCCTGGATGCGGAATCGCCGGAATCTCGCACCGACGAGGCTGACATAGCGATCCCTTCCCTGGTGGTTCGCACCGGGGACCAGCCGCTGGCCCGCGAGAACGAACTGATCAAGGAGCTGCGCGTCACCGGGCTGAATGAGGCCTACCCGGAACAGAGACGCCGGTTCATGGAGTGGTTCGACCCGCCGCATCCCTACATGGAAACCGGGATGACGGTGGGCAGCAGGGACGCTGACATCTTCATGCAGTCGCTGATTGACGGCCAGCGGTGCAAGGTCGTGACGACGGTCGCCATCGACGGGCCGCCGCACTTGGGCCATGGGACTATCGCCAGCATGCTGGCGCATTTTCAGACAATGGGCGCGGAGGTGACCATCGGTTTTCGCGACGAACTTGGCGATCTCGAAGAGGCGCGGCAATTGATGCACGACCACCTGTCAGCTATGGCAGCCAGCGACCTGAATCTGGAGCGTGTCGACGCCTACCTGCAGCAGGACAGTCCCTCGATCGTAAGGACGGCGTTTGAACTGGGCGAGGCCATCCCGCTGAGCGTGTTGAACTCGGCGCTCGGACTCCGGTTGCGGGACAGCGCAACCGACACCTTCCGGCCGCTCCTGCGGCTGGCCGACATTCTGCACTTACAGCAACAGGAATGTGGCGGCCCTTGTAGGACACTGGTCCTCGACGGCATCGGCGGCGATGTGTACGTGCGCATGGCGCGCAACGTGGCCGATCGGTTCGGGTTCCTCAAGTCGTCTGCTTTGTATCTGCGCCCGTTGCGAAATCTGACCACCTACGAAGACCCGCGGACCGGCGACGCGGTGGAGGTCATGACCAATCGGGTCCCGCCCGGCCGCATCACGTATAACGACGATCCGGCCGAGATCCGGCGACGCATCGGCCGGGCATACACCGGTGGCCGCGGCACGCTGGAAGAGCAGCGGGAGAAAGGTGGCAACCCCGATCCGAGGGTCTGCTCAGTGTCCAGTCTGCACGCCTTTTACACCACGCCGGACCCGAAGGAGTACGGAGAGTTGCAAACGCGGTGCCGTGCGGGCGAGTTGCTGTGTGGGGATTGCAAGGCGTACGCGGCAGACCGCCTGCTAGAATATTTCGACCGGCATCGGCGCGAACGGGAGGGGATCTCCGACGAGAGGGACGCCCGGCCCGGTTTCCTAGCCGGCGCGTAAACGTCCAGGGAGGCTGTCTCCGAAATGGCAAACCAGCAACGAATTTTGACCGGCATGCGACCCACCGGGCAGTTGCATTTGGGGCACTACCTGGGTGCCCTGGAAAACTGGATACAGATGCAGCACGAGTACGAGTGCTTTTTCCTCATTGCCGACTACCAGGCGATGGGGGATCACCTGGACGACATCGGTCTGATCCAGCGTTCCGTACTCGAGGTCGCCACCGACTGGCTGGCCGTGGGCCTGGACCCCGAGAAGTCGGCCTTCGTGATTCAGAGCTATGTGCCGGAGCACGCCGAACTGACCATGTTTTTCTCCATGCTCATGCCGTTGAACCAGCACCAGCGGAACCCGACACTGCGGGCCGAGACGGCGCAACTGGAAGCGGAAAACCAGTCCATCACCCTGGGGTTTTTCAACTATCCCATCAGCCAGGCCGCCGACATCCTGCTGCCCAAGGCCCACCTGGTGCCGGTAGGGGAGGACCAGGTGGCGCACATCGAGTACACGCGCGACGTTGCCCGGCGGTTCAACCGTCTGTACGGCGAGGTGTTCCCGATCCCCCGAGCCAGGGTGGGGCGCGTGCCCCGATTGGTCGGTACCGACGGCCAGGCCAAAATGAGCAAGAGCCTGAATAACGCCATCTACCTGGCCGACGGCCCGGAAGCAGTGGAGGACCGGGTGCGACGGATGGTCACCGACGTAACCGGCGAAAATCCCCGATTGCGGGCCACGGATCCGGGCGTTGTGGAATACAATCCTGCGTTTCTGTACCACGACGCGTTCAACGATAACGCCGACGAGGTGGCGGAGCTCAAGGAGCGGTACACCGCCGGAACGGTGAGCGACCGCGAGGTAAAGGAACGCCTCACGGCCGCGCTCAACCAGTTCCTGGAGCCGATCCGCGAGAAGCGGTCTTGGTATGAGGAACATCCGGATTTCGTGCGCGACGTACTGAAGGAGGGTACAGAGCGGGAACGGGCAATCGCGCAGCAGACCATCGAGGACGTTCGCCAGGCGATGCAGGTGGTTTACACCTGACCACAGGCTATGGGGCGGCGCTGACTCGAAAGGACTACCGACCTAAAACGGGGCAACCGCAGGGTTGCCCCTTGTTTTGTCACCGTGTTAGCGTAACTCGACTGCGCCAGGCGCTCCGCCTAGCGCTTTCTTACTCGTTGCCAAACCGGAGGGATGACATGGCAGGCAATCCGCGAGACAAATATTGGGGAATTACCGGGATAAGTTGACAAAGTAGCGTTCCGCCGGTAGCATCGCCGCATGGCTGCCGCTACCCGAAATTTCGCCAATCGTACCCTTTTTCACGGCGATAATCTACCCTTCCTGCGGGGCATGAACTCCGGGACGGTCAACCTCATCGCCACCGATCCGCCGTTCAACAAGAACAAGGACTTCCATTCCACCCCGAACAGCCTGGCCAGCGGCGCCCGCTTCGTTGACCGCTGGGCATGGGAGCGCGACGTTCACCAGGATTGGGTTGACGCCATCAAAGACGACTGGCCCGGCGTCTGGCAGGCCATTGAGAACGGGCGGGTCAACCACTCGGAGGGCATGGCTGCGTTCCTGTGCTGGCTCGGCATCCGGCTGATTGAGTGCCGGCGCGTGCTGGCCGACGACGGCAGCCTGTACCTGCACATCGACCACACCGCCCACGCCTACGCGAAGTGCCTGCTTGACGCCATCTTTGGCCGACGCAACTTTCGGAACGCGATTGCATGGCAGCGCAATGATGGCCGGGGCAAGGGCAGTCAGCACAACCCGAAATCATGGGGGTCGAATACTGACATCCTACTGTTTTATGCCAAGTCTGAGCGGGGGGGTAAAACCGTTCCGGGAACTCACCGCCGAAGAAGTGGAGGCGAAATTTCCGCGCACTGATGAAAACGGCCAGCGTTTCTATGCAGGGATCCCCGTGTTTTGTTCGCAGTCAATGGGGGCACGCCCCAACCTCTGCTTTGAGTGGCGCGGGTTCCGCAATCCGCATCCGAGCGGTTGGCGGTTGAGCAAGGAGCGTCTGGAAGAGGAGTACCAGAAAGGCAACGTCGTAATCCGACCTGACGGCAAGTTGGAACGGCGCAAGTATCTTGACGACTATGAGGGCATCCCTGTTGATGATTTTTGGGGAGACATCCCGCGCTTGACGGATGGCAACGAGCGTTCCGGCTACCCAACGCAGAAACCCCTTGCGTTGTACGAGCGGGTCATCGCGGCCAGCAGTAACCCCGGCGATCTGGTGCTGGACCCGTTCGCGGGCTGCGCCACCACGCCGGTAGCGGCGGAGCGGCTGGGCCGGCAGTGGGTCGGCATGGACATTTGGGACGGGGCGATTGACGAGGTGCGCCGCCGCATGGCGGATAGCCGCCAGTTGCTCACCGACGCCAACCCCCAGATCATCTATGCCACCATCCCGCCGGAGCGCACCGACGGCGACGACGGCGACGACGACGGCCCCGAGGTTCCCGACCTGGTGCTGCGCCCGCAACGTCAGCCGGAACGCTGGGAACGGCTGTCCCACGCCGAAATGCGGGATATTCTGGCGACTGCCCAGGCCAACGGAGATAGCGTCGTTTGCGCCGGTTGCGGGATACAGCTGCCCGTGCGCTACATGGAGCTGGACCATATCACGCCGCGCAAGGACGGCGGCGAGAACGTCATCACCAACCGGATACTGCTGTGCGGGCCGTGCAATGGGGCGAAGTCCGCCAACCTCACGCTGTCGGGGCTGGTGCGGCACAACCGGCGGTTGGGATTTGAAGTAGATAGGGGCTTGGCGGAACTGGCCGCCAGCCGAGCGCGGGACGCTGCCCAGCGTTGCCGGGATACGATACGCTGACTACTCTTTGATCTTCTCCACCCACCAAGCGGCGATGTAGGTGTCGCCGCCAATCTTGCCGACGATTTCGCCGTCGGCCATTTTCAGGGTAAAGGCGCTGCCCTCCTGCTCCATATCATCGGCCCTGATACGGATGACGGAAGGCCACTGCCCGGATGATTTTGCGTCCATCTGGAAGCAGTAGAACTTGTTGACGATGGTCATATCCCTACACCCAACCGAATTGCCCGGTGCGGCTCATGCCATTATCGGCGGTGAGGTCGGCGTAGGTCAACCTCTTGCCGATGCAACCGCGCACCAACGCAGCCATTTGGTCGAGCGTGTCGCTGGGCCGTTTGTTGAACCGGCCCTCGAACTCGGCTACGTAGCGGTCAAGATGCTTGACCGACATCCAGTGATAAATCCCGGTGTAGCCGCGCTTGAGCAATGCCCAGAACGATTCCATCCCGTTGGTGTGCGCCATGCCCTTGACGAACTCGCCCACGGAGTGCGTAACCGTTTCGTGCCGGCGGTTGAGCCGGTTAAACACCCGCGCTTCATCGGTGAATACCAGGGTAGTCGGCTCCGTGCGCTGGTGAACGAACTGCCGCATGGTGGGGCCGTCTTCGTGCTCAATGACTTTGGCGTCCACCTTGCCAGTTTCGCGGTCTTTGACGCCGGCCACCGGGGTTTTGCCGACTGCGCCGCGCCCCTGGTGCTTGCGCTTGGATTCGTGCTTGTTCTTCTCAACGCCACCGATGAACGTCGTATCGGATTCCACCGGGCCGGAGAAGACCGGATCGTCGCCAGCCATCGCCGCGCGGATACGATGTCCCATGTGCCAGGCCGAACCCTGGTGTATGCCCAGGTCGCGGGCCAGTTTGGTAGAGCTGACGCCCTTCAGGTTGGTGCAAATCTGATAGAACGCGATAGCCCACTTGCGGAGCGGGATTTTCGAGGATTGCATCACGGTTCCGAACTTCACGGAGAAATACTTGCGGCAATCGGAGCACCAGTAGGGCATCGGCTCGGCGTTGGGAACTTCGCTGGTGTTTTCGCCGTCGCAGCGGGCGCAGACGCGGCCATTGGGCCAGCGGATGGACTCAAACCACGTCTGGGCAGCATCATCGTCCGGGAACATCTCGAACAGGTCAATCAGGGTAATGCCCTTGCGAAAACTCTTACCGGCCATAGCGATTCACCATCCTTGATTGCTGGGATGATGATAGCAGGCTAGGGCGGGTTTGTCAAGTTATCGCGGTAATTCCCAAATATTGCATCGTTGGGGTGGGCGAAACCGAGTACAGCCGGGCCTCGGGACGCACCACCCGCGCCCTGGGCGCCGAGGCGATCCGCAACGCCATGAACGACGCCGGCCTGACGCCCGACCAGGTGGACGGGATGCTCAGCTACCACGGCGGCGACTCCACGCCGTCGACGTCGATACAGTACGACCTGGGCATCCGGCCGAATTTCTACATGGACTGCTCCGGCGGCGGGTCTTCCACGGAGGCGCTGGTGGGTTTGGCCATCGGTGCGATCGAGGCGGGGATGTGCGACGTGGTGGCGATTTTCCGATCGATGAACGGCTACTCCAACGTGCGCATCGGAGGCACCGGCGCGCGGGCGTCGGCTCCCATCGGCGGGCTGGACCTGATGAAGCGGCCCTACGGCCTGATCAGCGCCGTGCAGCAATTCGCCTACACCTTCACGCGCCACATGGCCGAGTACGGGGTCAAGAGCGAAGATCTGGCGGCCATCAAGGTGGCTCACTCCATTCACGCCTCCAATAACCCCAAAGCGCTGATGAAGCACCGGGTGACCGTGGACGACGTGATTAACTCCCGGTGGATCATCCGGCCGGTGGCCCACCTGTTGGACTGCTGCCTGGAAACCGATAACGCCACCTGCGTCATCGTCACTTCCGCCGAGCGGGCCCAAGACCTGAAGCACAATCCGATCTACATCAAAGGAGTGCAGGGTCGCGGCACCAAGCCCGGCGGCGACTTCCACTACCAACACGGGCCGATCTCGCGGGTGGCCGGCCACTATATCGCGCCGCGCATTTTCGATCTGGCCGGCGTAAAGCATGAGGACGTTGACATCACCGGCTGCTATGACGCCTTCACCTACACCGTGTTGCTGCAGTTCGAGGACTACGGCTGGTGCGAGAAGGGCGAGGGCAAGGACTACGTGACCAGCGGCATCATCAACCTGGGTGGCAAGCGGCCCAACAACCTCAGCGGCGGGCACCTCTGCGAGGGGTACACGCACGGGATGAACATGGTGATCGAGAACGTGCGACAGCTACGGGGCACTGTCGATGACTACTGCCCGGGCGCTTTGGAAGGCGACCACACCTACGAGTACGCCGAGGGAGGCTGCCGCCAGGTGAAGGATGCCAAGATCAGCATGAACATGGGTTGGGGGACGCCGGCCGTCGGCAGCGCGCTCATCATGGGCAACGTGCTCAGCTGAACTCTGGACGATTACTAAGACTATTAGGCCCGCTCACGGTGAGCCTGCCGAACCATAGTCGGCGCAAAAGGAACGTCCTTCGACGGGCTCAGGACGAGCGGACATGATGGAGTAACACAATGCCGAACTACACCTACCGGGGCATCACGCTGAGCATCCCCGAGAACGATTCTGAGTACAAGGGCTATTTTGGAGCCGCTGCTGAAGGCCGCCTCGTGGTCAAGAAGTGCGCCGACTGCGGGTTGCTGCGCGGCGAACCGGGGCCGGGGTGCCCATGGTGCACGTCATTGAACTGGGAGTGGCAACAGGTGTCAGGGAAAGGCACCATCTACTCGTATCAGGTGGTGGCGCACACGGTAATTCCCAGCTTCCGGGACCTGACCCCCTTCGCCATCGTCCTGGTGGAACTGGACGAGCAGAAGGGACAGCCTGCGGAGTTCGATGGCCTGCGCATGACCGGCAATCTGGTGGACGCAGACTTCAACATGGAGAAGGAAGAGAACGTCGGTATCGGCAAGCGGGTGGAAGCGGTCTTCCAGCCGGTGGAAGATGGGTTCATGCTGCCACAGTGGCGTCTCATCGACGAGCCGGACCAGGGATTCACCTGGGCCCACCAGGTTCCGGAAGGATAAAACGGCGCATTCGGCCAAACGTGTCCACCATCCGCGACTACACCGACGATGACCTGCCGGCGCTGCTGGATTTCGCGCTTCGTCAGTTGGAAAGCCGGGACGACTCCGTTGCCACGGTCTGGCGCGGCATATTCGCGGACACATTGCGCTTGCCCGGCCGAGATCCCCGCCGCGACTGCATCCTGCTGTTTGAGAGGTCAACACTACGAGGGTTCTGCCTGATATTCCCGGAGACATCCGGCCACCGCAGTGTGTTGAATATAGACACGGAGGACTCCGCAGGCGCCGCGGAGGAATACCGGGCGCTGGTGCGGGCCGGTGTCGGGCGGGCGGGCGCGGCAGGTGCCGCCGTGGCCCATATCATGCTGGCGCCGCCGCACACCCGCGCCGCAGTCCTGGATGCGGAAGGCTTTGTCATGGCGCGGTCCTACTGGGATATGACGTGGAGCGGGGAGCCATTGCCGGATGCTGATCTGCCATGCGGATACCATATCCGCCCTTTCAGTGAGCGCGATGTATCCGCCTTAACCGCAACACATAACGCCACCTTTGCCGACTCCTGGCAGTTTTCGCCGGATACGGAAGCGATGGTCGCGCACCGCTCACAGATGGCGAATACCGCCAACGAGGGCATACGGCTGTTGTTTTATGGCGGTGAGCTGGCCGGATATTGCTGGACACTGCTGGTTTCCGACGGACGAAGCCGGCATGGCGTCATTGGTTCCATGGGGCTGACGCCCGGGTTCCGGGGCCACGGCCTTAGCAAACCGCTTCTGAGGTCGGGGATAGCCTACCTGGTGTCCGCAGGAGCCGACCGGATTCGTCTGGAAGTTGACGCCGAAAACACGCCGGCGGTGCGGCTGTATCGGTCAATGGGATTTGCCAAAACCGGCGAACTGCGCTGGTACGAGAAACGAACCGAGCCCAGCTCGTCGGCGGCATCGGCGTCAACGACCAACCTCGAGAGCGGTCATTGACGCGCTGGCCGGTTGGAAAAGCCATACTTCCGTTTGGGCCGGCGATTTCCTGGTGGTGAAATTCGAAACGGTCGGTTTCCAGGCGGCGGACCCTGGATTGGCGGACGAGCCATCCTTCGGGAGGCAGCAGCTCGCACTCCGCCGCGTGCAACCCAGGGATAGCGTAGAGCATGGGTACGACCACGCGAGGCTGTAGCCGCTGGACCAGGGAGGCCACCTGTTCGTAGGTGAGCAGATGGTTTGAGTCGTCTACGGTCACCAGCAGAACGTCAACGTCGCCAACGGACGAGGCAACTCCAGACGGCCGTTCGGCGCGTTTGTCGCCGATGTGCAGGAAGCTGACGCCGCCCGCGTGGAGCCGGAACATGACGTTGGGGAAGTCGCGCAGCCGCGATGCGCCGGAATGCAAATCGTGGATGCCGCGAACGCGCAGATCACCAGTGCGGAACTCCCCGGGCATTCTCACGACCGACGCGGTCTCCGGCAGGCGATCAACAGCATCATGGTCGAAGTGGGCGTGGGTGATCAGCCCAGGTCGCAACGAACTTCCGGGAAGAGCCGAGCGAACCAGTAGCGGTCGGCCTGGTTGCGGTACGGGTCAGCCAGTACCGCGACGCCGCCCGGCGTTTCCCAGCGAAAGGCGCAGTGGCCGAAGTAGGTCAGTCTCATCGCAGTGGCCGCTGGCCTGGAACCGACACCTGCATCTGAGAACCGTCAGGCTGGCGTCAGCTTGTCGCGCTCCACATCTCGTAGCCGATCTCCTTGCTGATCAGGCCATCGCGCATCTCGAAGATGTGCACCAGTCGCATCTGCACCTGCGTGCCCGGTGACAAGGGCAGGTAACCCTCTCCCGTTAGTCGGAAGCGAACGACGCTGTCATCCACCACCCGATCCTCGGTGGCGAAGCGCTGGAGGTTCTCGAACTCCACGTTTTCCATCTTGGCGAACATGGTGGTGTAGTTGTCGGCCACCGCGCGCTTGCCTTCGAACCGCAGGCCGCGGGCAGGCGCTTCCCACACCACGTCGTCGGTGTAGAGATCCAGGGCGGCCTCCACCTCATTGGTGGCTTCCGAATGGAAGTGGGCTTCGACGGCGGCCAGGTTAGCGGCGATGAGGTCTGGGTTCCGGTTGGACGAGGACATGGCGGCTCCTCCTCTCGTAGATTTCTTGACACCCTACGGGGCTGTAGATAGCATCCCGGCAGGCGGCTACGGTCAGAACGCACGGCCGCGGAGGGACTATCTAATGCAGAGCATCACGATTGATCGCAGCAGGCCGCTGCGCGAGGAGTCTAACACGGGCCATAATCGCTGGCACCCGGACATATCGCCAGTGATCGAGGTGGACGAGGGTGAGGAGGTGGTTCTGGAAACGCGGGACGCCTTCGACGGCCAGATGCAGCCGGGCGTCACGGAAGCGGATTTCGCCGGAATGGACGCGGGCGTCATCCATCCGCTCACCGGACCCGTGGGGGTGAAAGGCGCGGCGCCGGGCGACCTGCTGGAGGTGGAGTTCGTGGACATCCAGCCACAACCCTACGCTTTCAGCGTGATCTTCCCCGGCTTTGGCTTCCTGCGAGATGTATTCACCGACCCGTTCATGGTGCACTGGAACATCGCGGATGGATACGCCACGTCCGACCAGATACCGGGGGTCCGCGTGCCCGGCGCGTCATTCATGGGTGTTTCGGGCGTGGCGCCGTCCCACGCGCAGCTCGAGGAATGGACCCGGCGGGAAGCAGAGTTGGCATCGCGCGGCGGCGTGGCTCTGCCGCCTGACGTGGCCGGAGCCGTGCCGATCAGCGGCGCCGGCGCGACCCACGGGATTCGGACGCTGCCGCCCCGTGAGAATGGCGGCAATTTTGACGTGAAGCAGCTTTCCACCGGAGCGAAACTGCTGCTGCCGGTGGCAGTCGAAGGCGCGCTGTTCTCGACCGGGGACGGCCATTTCGCCCAGGGGGACGGCGAGGTCTGCGTTACTGCGGTGGAAATGGGCGCGACCTGCACCGTCCAGTTCAGGGTGCTGAAGGGCGAGGCGGAACGGCACAACATACGCTGGCCCCGTTTCAGCCGAGAGGACTACTACATCGCGCCGGAATGGGCCGCACCGCGCCGGTTCATCGCCACCATGGGCATGCCAGTTCGGGACGACGGGGTGAACGAAGGCGAGAACCTGACGCTGGCCTGCCGCAACGCGATCCTGAATATGATCGACCTGCTGGAGGAGCGCGGGTTCACGCGCAACCAGGCC
Organism: Dehalococcoidia bacterium; assembly: GCA_034423575.1. Lineage (GTDB taxonomy): Bacteria > Chloroflexota > Dehalococcoidia > Lucifugimonadales > UBA3495 > Bin87. Next base: position 36,768 of record DAOUIF010000078.1, read on the forward strand.
TACGTCATCTGCAGCGTGGCTGTGGACCTGAAGGTTAGCAACGTGGTGGACGTGCCGAACTACACAGTGTCGGCATTTCTGCCGGAGGACCTGTTTGTGGGGTAAGACGCATTCATCGGCAACTCTAGTCACTGGGTCCAGTTGTCGTGACTCAACCAAGTCGTGATACGACTGCGATACATCCGGGCGATGAATGGGGCGTTGTTCTCGGCCAAGAACGCGAGCAGCCGGTTTCGGGATGCCAAGAATATCTGGGCCATTTCCGCTCTCGCGTCGCCGCCGCGGATTACTAGCATTCGCGATCCTGAACGCATGACCGTGTCTCTCTCGAGTCGGTTGTAGCGAATGCGCAGGTCGTGTGTCAGCACTACCCAATTTCGCCGCGCAACCTCCGGGATCCATTCAGCGTCGGGTGTTCCACTGGGGAAGTTGTCGAGCAAGATCTCGACATTCACCCCATCAGCCCGTAACGCGTCCGGAAATTCGTGAGTACCGAGGTCTTCGTCGCAAAAGAAAGTAATGTCAAGCGGCCAGTGCGTAACGAACAGCCTCTTCAATCTGGAAAGGTTGCAGACGATACTCGTCTGCCAAATCCGCTATGGTTTCTCCAGCGTTGAAGAAATCGACGATCACCTCTGCGCTCACCCCAGAACCCGACACGACTGGTCTGCCGAACGAAACTGACGGATCGATGACGATCAGAGTAGGGGCACTTTGGTGGTCACCCCTAGTGAAGGGGAACAATCTCACGGCGAGGCCGATCTCGTCATCGTGTTCGACCCGCTGTAAGTAAGCTTGCACGACTTCCCGCATTTCCAATTGCCCACGAGCTGACAAGTTCAGCAGCCGATCCAAATGTTCGGTAAAGATACTGAAACCGTCCGTCAACAATTCTCGTCGTGCCAACGGGTGTTCCACCTGAAGCTCGTTTTCCAGGTAGCGTAGGGCGGTTCTAACCCGTTGCATGGGAACCCCATGATGGCGGCGTAGAGCCGCCATAACATGCAGTTCTACCAAATTAATGAAGGATAAAGCAGCTGGCTCGGAGCTGGCGGGTTGGATCAGCCGCGCGCCGTCGTCGCCTACGCCGGCCACCCAACTCCTCACCGTAGGCACAGGCAACCCCAAATACCGGGCGGATTCTGGTATCGAGTACAGCGGGACGTGGCGAGGGTCGTCCACTAGATCACCCCGCCTTCCGCCAGCAACAGCATCCGCGAATTGGTGACGCCCAGTTCGCCCTGGAGGATCTCCGAGTTGTGCTCGCCGATTAGGGGTGCGCGGCGGCTGATGCGCCACGGCGATCCGTTGAAGAGCATGGCCGGCCCGGGGTAGGTGAAGGTGCGGCCCAACTCCGGGTGTTCCACTTCCTTGAAGAACTCGCGGTCGGTGAGGTGTTCGTCGCCGACGAGCTCGTCCATGGTACGGATGGCGCCCCACGGGAAGTCCCGCTGCTGTCCGCCGTGGAAGGCATCCATCAGTGTGGAGTTCATGAAGAAGTTTTTCATCACGGATACGATGTGGTCGTTCTCCTCCGCGATGACCTCGGGGTTCTGATAGCGCTCATCGGTCAGGTCCTCGGCCATGCCCGACTGGTCGAACCAATCGGCCAGCAACTTGAGCCGCGCCGGAGTCAGGTTGGTGCCGGAGCGCGTGGTGTTCAGCCAGCCGCCGTCTCCGGTGGGGAACTGTATGGCCGGCGACATGTCAGGCGCGGCGTGACGGCCGGTGTGACGCTGGACCACTTCTCCGGTGGACAGGTAGATGGCTATGGCTCCCTCGGTGGTGAGGGCACAGGCCTCATGGATGGAGGCGTCGACGTACTGACCCTCGCCCGTGAGGAACCGATAATATAGGGCAGCCATGAGTCCGATGTAGGCGTAGTGGGCGCCGATGTGCCAGGAGTTGCCTCCGCCCGGAGCAATGGGCGGCGCGTTGGACACGTCAATCTCGTCGTACCCCGATGAGGCCATCTGCCCGCCGCCGGCCATCTGCGTGATGTCGCTGGTGATGTAGTCTCGCCACGGGCCGGTCTGTCCGTATGGCGTAAGCGAGCACATGATGAGCCCGGGGTTGTCGGCGGACAATACATCGTAGCCCAATCCCAGGGATTCCAGGTAGCCGGGCTTTCGGCTTTCCAGCACTATGTCGGCGGTGGCTGCCAATTGCTTGAAGAGTTCCTGCCCCTGCTGGGTTTCCAGGTTCAGGGTGATGCCCCGCTTGGACGTGTTGTAGTGCCAGAAGGACAGGCTGCGTTCCCGATGGGGGATGTCATCGAGGAACGGGCCGAAGCTGCGGCAGGCCTCGCCGCCGGGCGGCTCGATCTTGATGAGATCGGCGCCGTTGTCGGCCATGAGCTTGCCACAGAACTGGCCCTTTTCGTCGCAGATCTCGAGGACCCGCAGGCCGTCCAGGGACCCCGGCAGGTTCAGGTCGGCGGGACGCGCCCCACCGATGTCCACTCCGTCCTGTGGATTTCCGTTGGCGGAAGTCATCGCAGAGCCTCCTCAATATATGGGTACCGGTCCATTGTTGTGGGCCAGAAGACGCCGTTTTCGTACCCATCCAGCAAGTCCTGGTGGTTCACGCCCAGCAGGTCTTCCAGCACCTCACGGTTGTGTTGGCCGATCATCGGTGGAGGATTGGCAATGCGGGCCGGCGACTTCGACATCTTGAAAGGAGCGTTCTGGAACTTCCAAGGGCCGAGCATCGGGTGGTCCATGGGAACGTACATGTCCCGGTGCCGCAGTTGAGGGTCGTTGTCGACCCGGTCCTGGCTGCTCTGCACAGCCATGGCGCGGACGCCGGCGGCCTGACACTTCTCGGTCAGCTCGTACTTGCCCATGGTCTCGGTCCACTTTTCGATGTGGCCGTCCATCTCCTCCTGGTGCTCGAGCCGGCCCTCGATGGTGTCGAAGCGGTCGTCGGCCCAGTCGGGACTGCCCATCAGCTTGACCAGCTCATGCCATTCGTCATCGGACAGGCAGGCAATGGTCGCCCAGTCGTTATAGCCGCCGGGCGAAGTGCGGTAGGCGTTGTGCGGGGCGGCGATGGGGCCGCGGTAGTTGTTGACCACCTCGGCGCCGGGCCACACGGTCCGGTTACCCGGCGGGAACCCCTCGCGGCGTGCCTTGCGCCCGTTGACCGTCTTGTCCAGGAAAGCGGGGCCCGTCAGCGTGATGCCGGTGATCATCTGGGATAGATCGACGTGCTGGCCCTTGCCGGTGGCAGAACGGTGGCGCAGGGCGGTCAGCGCGCTGATCGCGCCGTACATGCCGCCGGTGTCGTCAAGATAGGACCAGCCCCAGCCGGCGGGAGGGGCTCCGGGCAGACCGGACAAATGAGTCAAACCGCTCAACGCCTGGGCGGCTGGGCCCATCGTGCCGTACCAGTGGTACCGGCCCGTGTGTCCGAAGCCGGCCATGGAGACATATATGATGTCCGGCCGGATTTTCTTGAGTTGTTCGTAACCCAGGCCCCAGCGCTGCATGATCCGGCTGCTGAAGTTCTCGATCACGATGTCCGAAACCGAGATCAGGCGTTTGACCAGTTCCAGACCTTCTTCCGTTCGAGTGTTGACGCTGATGCCGCGCTTGTTGGCGTTGGTGTCGGCGAATTGGCCCGTGGAGTTGGGTCCCGGCTCAACGCCGGGAGGGACGGTGAACCGGTTCTGGCGCAGCGTGTCCAGGTTGAGGGGCCATTCCACCTTGATGACTTCGGCGCCCAGGGTGCCCATCCATCGGGCTGCCCAGGGGCCGGCGCGGACCCAGGTGAAATCGACCACGCGAATGCCTTGCAAGGGAGTCGGCAGGGGCATATTCGAGCCTCCCGTGTTGAGTGTAGATGAAAAGGGTCGTGAATTGGGCGCAAGTTTAGGGCAACACGGGGCAAGCGGGCAACCTTGGCAGTGTTGCGCTCGGGGCGCATTGGGCGTCGCGTCGCTGCACTCTGGCGTCGAGCTTCAGTCTCCTACAAAGCGGGCCAACTGGATTTCACCGTCCTGTCGCTCGTACCACACCGTGACGGTGGTCCCCTGTATCTGGTGATCCTTCAGGTGGCCGACGGAAACCCCGACCCAGCCCTCGGACCGGAATCGCCATTTGCGGCCCTCGGCATCGGTAAGGTGGAGAACCCGAAAATGGCGAGGATCGTCGGGGTCGGCGTCGACGAGGTCAATGTGACCGGTGACCCTGGGCAGCCTTGGAAACAGGGAATCGCCGTCCCCGTGGCCCCCGCTGCGGTTGGGTTGCTCTCCCACGCACGCAAGGACAAATGCCAGCAAGGCGGCGAGCCCCAATGCCGCTGCCAATTGATATGCGGAGGTTGTCCGGTTTCCCAGGGAGTAGCCTCGAGATCAGTCCCCATCGCGGAAGCCCCGGTCGTTCGACTGAATGAGCGCCCCGCGACAGCGATTGTAGCAAATCCGAGGGTCGTGCTTTATCATTAATGCTGCGGTCGAACGCGGAGACGGTCGTTCGTTCCTCCGGTATTCGTCGCGCGTTGCAATGGCTTCCATAAGCATCAGCACACCATCGGACGCCGAACGCCGGCGTGGTCCAACCTGGTTGCAGGGATTGGCAACGGCAACCGTAATCTCGGTGTTTGTGCTGGTCATCATAGGTGGGGTGGTAAGGGTTACCGGATCCGGTCTGGGGTGCCCCGATTGGCCGTTGTGCTACGGCAAATTGTTGCCGCCGCTGGAGTACACCGCGATCGTTGAATACACCCACCGCTTCGTGGCCTCGGTAATCGTTGGCCCGCTCGTTTTGGCCACGGCGATAGTCGGGATTGCCCGCTACCGGTCCGACCGCTGGGTATGGATTCCGGCCGCGGTGTCGGTGCCGTTGTTGATTGTCCAGGGTCTGCTGGGCGGGGTCACCGTACTGACCCACCTGCCGGGCGGAATCGTCGCGCTGCACTTGGCCACGGCGGAAGTCCTGTTGGCTACGTGCGTATTCATCATGGTGGCGTCATACCGGACGCCGATTCTTACGACTTCGGCGCGAGCCTCCGGTGACGGTTACCATCGCTGGGCGATCGCCGGCGCGGTGAGCGTCTACGCGGTCATCGTGAGCGGAGCGCTGGTCACGGCCATGGGAGCCACCGGCGCGTGCGTCACCTGGCCGCTGTGCCAGGGACAGGCCTTCCCGATGAATCACCTGACAGGGGTGCACATGTTCCACCGCTACGTGGTGCTGGTTCTCGGCTTGTTGCTGCTATACGCGACCTGGCGCTGCTGGAACGGCCCCACGGATCGGACAGCCACTCTCAGGTGGCTGGCTATCGTGACCGTTGCGACGTTCGTCGTTCAGGTCATTGTCGGAGCCGCGACCATCTGGCTGGACTTCCAGGCACATTGGCGGGCCCTGCACCTGACCGCGGCCACGGCCATGTGGACAGCGGCAGCCGGCATGGCCATTGTTGCCTATCTCGACGTGCGCACGACCAATGCCGGCTTTGAAGCGAACCGGCAAGCGGGGCAGGATGGCCGGTAGCGCGCCCGGGTTCCGGCCCGAGAGTGAAGCGGCCGACTCGAGCGTTTCGGTGTTGGCCGCCGACGCGCCTGGGAACACGTCGGTCCTGACCGTGGCGCGGGACTTCCTGGCGCTGACTAAGCCCAAGATCATCTCGCTGCTGCTGGTGACCGCGGCGGGAGGGATGTTCCTGGCGGAGCAGGGAGTGCCTTCGCTGGCTCTGCTGGGCCTGGTCTGGGCGGGTGGCGCGCTGGCGTCCGGCGGCGCCAACGCGGTGAACCATTTTCTGGACCGGGACATCGACCGCGACATGCGCAGAACGCAAGGACGGCCAGTTGCAGGGTTGCGCGTCGCTCCTCGCTATGCGCTGGCCTTCGGGGTTGCGCTCAACATCGCGGCCTTTGCGCTGCTGGCCACGCAGGTCAACCTGCTTTCGGCAGCGCTGACCCTGTGCGCCAGCCTGTTCTATGTGTTCATCTACACGCTGTGGCTGAAACGCACCACGCCCAACAACATAGTCATCGGCGGAGCGGCCGGCGCGATCCCTCCGATGGTGGGCTGGGCTGCGGTCACCGGCAGCCTGGACCTGCCGGCCGTCTATCTGTTCGCCATCGTCTTTTTCTGGACACCGCCCCATTTCTGGGCTCTGAGCCTGCTGATCCAAAGCGATTACGAGCGGGCGGGCGTGCCCATGCTGCCCGTGGTGTCATCGCGTCAACAGACGGCGTTGCATATCTTCCTTTATTCCATCGCCTTGACTGGCCTGACGCTGATGTTCGGATTGCTGCCGCAGGTGGGCTTGATCTACGTGGCGGCGGCCGCTGCCCTGGGCGCTCCTTTTATCTGGTTGGCCTGGCGGCTTTGGCGTCGGGACGACAGGGCAAGGGCGAAGGCCGCCTACCTCTATTCGCTGGCCTACCTGGCCCTGCTGTTCGTCGCCGTCATGGTGGACAGCGCGGCAGGGATTGTGTAGCCGTTAGCCCGTGGCAGTGAGAGCCTTTCCAAAGCCCCTTTCGCCCGCTCATGGTGAGCCTGTCGAACCATAACCGCACCGGTGGGCATCCTTCGACAAGCTCAGGATGAGCGGAATCCAATGGCGGTCAAATACCTTGGAAAGACCCTGCCGGCGATGGCGGTCAAATTGACAGCCATAATCGCGTATGCTATGGTTACCGCCGCTAGTGAAATTTTGCACATACTGGGGCTGGCCGCTGCCGCAGTATCCGGGGGTTCACGATGGGGCAGTTGCCCTTTGCAGAGGAAGATTCACCCAACGAGCGCCGCGCCAAATCCAGGCCCAGAGCACTAAGTGATATTCCCGTGAGCCCCGCCTCCGACACTTCTCCCCGCCGCATTGGACGGCGTTCTCTGCTTACGCTGGCCCTGCTGGGCGGCGTCCTCATGCTCGCGGCGTTGGGTTGCGACGCCGACGCGCACCAGTCCATCCTGAGTTCGACGCCCTGGACCCTGGACGGCGTCGGGGGACCGGTAGCGCGGGAGCAATTGCTCCTTTTCAACGTGCTGCTGTGGACAATGGTGGTGGTGTTCGTGCTGGTAGAGGGCGCGTTGCTGTACGCAGCGATCCGATTTCGCCGGAGGCCAGGCGACCCGCTGCCCCCGCAGACCCACGGGCATACTCCGCTGGAGATTGCCTGGACCATTGTGCCCACCATCCTGATACTGGGGCTGGGGGTGTGGTCGGTGATTGTCCTGTTCAAGCTGGAGCCGGGCGAGGCAATCGCCCTGGCGCGAGCCGAAGGAAAGGAGCCACTGCGCGTCGAAGCAGTGGGCCACCAGTGGTGGTGGGAGTTCCGCTACGAAGACCCGCTCCCCGGAGACGAGGCCAGCAAGCTCGTTACCACGGCCAACGAGATGCGCGTGCCGGTGAACACGCCCGTCATCATGGACCTCAAGAGCGACGACGTGATCCACAGTTTCTGGATCCCCAAGCTCGCCGGCAAGCAGGACGTGGTGCCCACCAAGACCAACTCCATGTGGTTCCTGGCAGAAGAAACCGGGATGTATTACGGCCAGTGCGCCGAATTCTGCGGGACCGCCCACGCGCAGATGAAGTTCCGCGTCCACGTAATGGAAGACGCGGAGTACAAGGCGTGGGTTGCCGGTTTCGCGGTACCTAAAGCGTTCGATCCGCAAAGCGCGGAAGGAAAAGGCTCACAGGTATTCTTGGGAGCGGGCCAGTGTGTTACGTGCCACACCGTCGGGGCCTCCGACCCCGTGGATCCCGAAACCGGAGAGGGCGTGCAGCACGCTCGGATGCAGAGCTACATCGAGTACACCGAGTGGCTGGCCAAGCGTCCCCAAGAACGACTGGCAGACGTCCGAACCGGAAACGAACCGGTGCACCTTAAGACTTTCGCTGCGCCAAATCTGACCGACCTGGGTTGTCGCGTCACCCTGGGAGCCGGTCTCGTTGACCGCAACCGTGAGACCCTGCGGCAATGGGTTCGGGATCCCGACAGCATCAAGCCGGGCAACCGGATGTCGGAACTGGCCGCCATCTACCAAACTCGCCTTGACCATCGCGCTGACCTCACAGAGGCGCAGCTGGGAGACCTGGTCGAATACCTGTCGGCGCAGGGACCTGCCGTGTGCCTGCAGTAACGGCCTGAATCCGCGCTATCATATACCTGTAGACCGCAATTCATCACCGCTAAAGCATCGATGAAACAGTTGTTGACCGAGCCGAAGCGGAGGACCTGAGTCATGGTAACCATAACCGGCGTCATACCCCGCCCCAGCACCTATACAGGCTTGTGGAGCTGGCTGACCACTGTCGACCACAAGCGTATCGGCGCGCTGTACGGCGTCTCCGCGTTCTTTTTCTTTATCGTCGGCGGCATCGAAGCCGGCATCATGCGTTTGCAGCTGGCTAACTCCGACAGCACGCTGGTATCGGCGGACTGGTTCAACGCCATGTTCACCATGCATGGCACCACCATGATTTTCATGGTTATCATGCCGTTCGGAGCCACGTTCTTCAATATCCTGATACCACTTATGATTGGCGCCAGGGACGTTGCCTTCCCGCGCTTGAACGCCTTCTCCTACTGGACATTCCTCTTTGGCGCGCTGCTGATGCACGCCGGCTTCCTGATCGGGCAGGTTCCCGACGCCGGCTGGTTCTCCTACGCCAACCTGACCGCCGCCCCGTTCAGCGAGGGCAAGGGTCTGGATTTCTGGGCGCTGAGCCTCCAGGTTCTGGGAGTTGCGTCGCTTGCCGCGGGCTTCAACTTCGTAGTCACCATCATCAACATGCGGGCGCCGGGGATGTCGTTGATGCGCATGCCCGTGTTCGTGTGGATGACGCTGGTGACCAGCATCCTGCTGGTGCTGGCGTTCCCGATCATCACCGTCGCGCTCATCGAACTGACCGCGGACCGGCAGTTCGGCGCCAACTTCTTCAACACCGCCGCCGGCGGCGACCCGATCCTGTGGCAGCACCTGTTCTGGCTGTTCGGACATCCCGAGGTCTACATCCTCATCCTGCCAGCCATGGGCGTGGTGTCGGAAATCATACCGACCTTCAGCCGCAAGCCGCTGTTCGGTTATCCCGTGGTCGTGTTCTCCGGCATCGTCATCGCCATCATGAGCTGGGCGGTATGGAGCCACCACATGTTCACGGTGGGGCTGGGCGCCATCGCCAACTCGGTGTTCACCATAACCACGATGCTCATCGCGGTTCCCACCGGCGTGAAGATCTTCAACTGGATTGGGACCATGTGGAACGGGTCCATCGACTTGAGGACTCCGATGCTGATGGCCATCGGCTTCGTGGCGCTGTTCATCGTGGGTGGACTGTCGGGCGTGTCTCATGCCGTGTCCCCGTCGGACTTCCAGCAGCAGGACACCTACTACATCGTCGCGCACATCCATTACGTGCTGTTTGGCGGCGCGATATTCGGGATCTTCGCGGGCATCTACTATTGGTACCCGAAGATCACCGGGAAGATGTACGACGAATTGCTGGGCAAGATTCACTTCTGGCTGATGTTCATTGGCATGAACCTGACGTTCTTCCCCATGCACTATGCCGGGCTGAACGGAATGCCGCGCCGGATCTACACCTATGCCGAAGGCTTCGGCTGGGAAGGCATGAACCTGCTCGCGACCATCGGATATTTCGTGATCGTCATCTCGCTGCTGGTTTTCATACACAATTTCTTCCGCAGCATCAAGAAGGGTGAGGAAGCTGGCCACGATCCGTGGGACGCTCCGACCCTCGAATGGAGCATCTCGTCTCCCCCGCCGGTGTACAACTTCGCCGAGATTCCGGTGGTGCGTGGACAGGATGCCTACTGGATCACCAAGCGCGAGGCCGCGGCGCGTGGCGAAGCCGTGCCGGCCGAGGCCCACGTTGACGTCAGCACCATTCACATGCCGAGCCCGTCCTACTGGCCGCTGGTCACGTCCTTCGGCGTGGTGTGGATCGCGGGAGGCTTGCTGATCGACGTGGGCTGGGACTACATCCGGTTCCCGGTCGCTTTCGTCGGCGGAATCATAACCATCATCGGCGTCATCGGCTGGTCAAACGAGCCTGCCGCCGAAGAACATCACGAAGCGGCCGGCCAGCACTAAGCCGCTCCGTACGAACCCGGCTTACCCAGATTAGAACCAGGCAGGAGGAGCGCGTTGGCTCACGCAGACACCACTCATGCCCCGCCGGCGCATGCGCCGGCCGATCATCCACCGGCTCACGAGGAAGAGACCACCACCGGAATAAATCACCGGAAACTCCTCATGTGGGTGTTTCTCGGTTCGGACTGTCTCTTCTTCGGCTCGCTGATCGCCACCTACATGGTGTACCGGGGCCAGAGCATCGTTGGCCCGTATCCCAAGGACATCATCGACGTCCCCATCACCACCGTCAGCACCTTCGTGCTCCTCATGAGTTCGTTCGCTATGGTGATGGGCGTGGCTGCGGCCCGCAATGGAAACCAGAAGCGCCTGGTCCAGTGGCTGGTGCTGACCATCATTCTGGGAAGCATCTTCATCGGCTTCCAAGTCTATGAATTCAACCTGTTCCGTGTTGAAGGCCTGCGTTACGAAACCAACCTGTTCAGCAGCACTTTCTTCACGCTGACCGGATTCCACGGCGCCCACGTTACATTGGGAATCTTTTGGTTGATTTGCCTGGCCATCATTTCGGCACGCAACCCGGCCGGTCGTCCCTCCCACCTTGACGTGGATATCGCCGGTCTGTACTGGCACTTCGTTGACATTGTCTGGATCGTGATTTTCACGCTGCTGTACCTGATCGGCGGGTTCGACGGGCCGGCCGAAGCCGGGCACGCGGCGGTGCAGGGATGGAACTGGGTCATCGGACTGGTCGGCTAGGTTTCGAGGAGGCAACCACCAGATGAGCACCAACCCCGGTCAGGAGGCTGCATTGGCCCAACAGGAGCACGCGGCCCACGACGAACATGCGGCTCACGAGGATGCCGGAATAAATCGGTTCTTCTTCGGCCGCGTCCCGGAGGGCGTGCACGGTGGACTGAAGCAGTACGGCCTGCTGGCGATTTTCCTGGCCATCATCACGCTGATTGAATTCCTGATCATCGTCCCGGAGGGTCTCCAGGGCAGCGGTGTGGTAATCGCTCCGCTGGTGATCCTCTCGGTCATCAAGTTCTTCTGCGTGGTTGCGTTCTTCATGCACCTGAAGTTCGAGAACCCGCTGTTGTGGCAGATATTCGTAGCCGGCCTGGCATTGGGCCTCGTCGTAGCCCTGTCCCTGGTGCTGCTGTTCGGCGTGTTCCGGCCGACGCCACGAGCATTCTCCGAACCGCGTATTGAGCCCTTTGTGCATCATGCCGAGGATCATCACGCTGAGGTGGCGCGTCCGTTGCCGGACGAATTGCCTCCGCCGGCTGACCCTAGGGACCTGGCGCCATCCCCGCCGGAAGGTGGCGCTGCGGCGGGAGCCTCGCCAGGCCAGACCCTGTTTGTGGGTACGGCGGCCTGCGCGTCGTGCCACGCCATCCAGGGAGTTGCCCAGGGCGTGTTGGGGCCACCGCTGGATGGCATAGGCACGGCCGCGGCCAACCGAATTCCGGGTCACTCTGCTGAAGAATACATCAGGGAGTCCATCATTGAACCCGATGCTTACACCGCAGGTACCGCCGATGGCCTGAGTCAGGATTATCAAGCCGGTCTGATGGCGGCAACCATGGCGGGTATCACATTGAGTCACGAGGATGTCGATGCCTTGGTGGAGTACCTGTTGCAGTTGAAATGACACCGGCAGTTAATCGGCATTTCTGCGGGCAGCCGATACGGTTGCCCGTTGTTTTGCGTTATGAGCGTGCGGGATGAACGCGGCTTCGATTGCGTGTAAACTGTGCCCAGCATTCAAGAACGCCGCGCTGCGCTGGCCGGCACACCCAGGAGGAAGCAGCCATGCTGGTTGACCTGATTCGGATCACCGCCGCGGACGGCATGGAACTGGATGCGGCATTTTTCGCCCCGGCTGCTGACGCATCTCCGGCCGGACCCATCGACGCCGCAATGGTTATCCACGGGTCGGGCCGCAACTTTTACACCCCGGCGACGGCCAACATGGCCAATGACCTGCGGAACGCCGGGTACGCGGCGTTGACCCTGAACACCCGGGGCCACGACACCGTGTGGGTGGATCGGCAAACCGGCGTGGCCGAGGGCAACGCCTATGAGATCCTGGACAACAGCCGGCAGGACCTACGGGCGGGCATTGATTACCTGGAGGCGCAGGGATACCGGCGCATCGCCATCCTAGGCCAGAGCATGGGCGCCGTAAAGGTCGCCTACTACGGCGCGGTGGAGAACGACCCGCGCGTGGCGGCGGTCGTGCCCATTTCGCCGGTGCGGCTGTCGTGTTCATACTATATGGAATCACCCGACGCCGAGGAATTTCGCGGGAACCTGGAGACCGCGGACCGCATGGAGGCCGAAGGTCGCGCCCTGGACCTGTTCTACGTGGACTTTCCGATCAAGGAAATGTTCTCGGCCATGGCCTATATCGACAAGCATGGCCCGCTGGAACGGTACAACGTCGTCATGCACGCTGCCAGGATCACGACGCCGCTCTTCGTGCTGTCCGGCTCGGAAGAAACACACACCAGGCTGCTGGACGTTCCGCAGGACATGATCACCGCCGCGGTGAACAGCCCCAGGGCCGAATACCTGATGCTGGAAGGTGGGAATCACTCGCTGACCAACATGATGCCTGCGGCCGGTGAAGCGGTGGTCAACTGGCTGGCGTCGCTGTCCGCGGACGTCGGCGCGGCTGCGGCCGCCGCCAACTGAGCGTCGCTCCCGTCGATCCATGGGTACAGATCCCGACGTCATCCAGCTCACGCCCATCGGGTACGTTCGGAGTCGGTTCGCTGGTTACGCGCCCTCCGACGAGATGCGGGAGCACCCGTCTGAGATCGTCGTGCATCCCGACTTTGCCGACGGCGTCATGGGCCTGGAGCCGGGCGACCGGATCCTGACACTGTTCGTCCTGCACCGAGCCCGAGCCCGCGGCTACGAGTTGCGCCTGCATCCGGGACACAATCCGGCGAACCCCATCCGGGGCGTGTTTGCCACCCGCAGCCAGTACCGGCCCAACTTCATCGGCGCGACGGTAGCGCTGGTTGGGTCCGTTGGCATCGACGAGGGCATCGGTGAGGCGATCATTTCAGTGACGGAACTCGATGCCCAGGACGGCTCGCCGGTAATCGATATCAAGCGCCACAGCGCCGGGTTCGACGGGACGATCGGGTAGTGGGCCGTTTTGACACCGCCGGCGCGTTCCTATACCATCGCTTGCGGAATCCTACGGGGTCAGATGCCCGGTCCTCTCCAATGCCGTTTGGCAGACTGCACCGGGGTCCGCGAGGTGATTCACCCATGCCGATCTACGAGTATCGCTGCCAGTCCTGCTCCCGAGTGAGCAGTTATTTTTTCAAGGTTGCATCCGCGGCTACCGACGTGAACTGCGAACATTGCGGTGACTACGGGATGGAACGCATCATGTCTTCCTTCTCGCGGGGCAGGACCGAAGCCGATACCTACCGGGATCTCGACCCGCGCTACTACAAAATGGTTGACGACGCTTTGGGCAAGGCGCCGCCCACCACGCATCCGGACCATTACCTGCGCAAAATGGCCCCGTTTTCGTCTACGGACAAGACGGGAGATCCCTACTTCCACGAATAGCGTGATCGCCGGTCCCTAATCGTTGGGACCGGTGTTTGCCGCTCCCGGAGGCAACCCCTGAATGACTGCTGAACCGATCGTGTTCCCGTCGGTCGCCTGGTTCGAAGAACTGCGGCGACTGGTGAACGACGACCCCGGCTACCGCCAGATCGGCACCGTCGACGCGTCCATGGGCGTCAAAGTAGGCGATGAGGTCTTTGTGGTTGCCTTTGAGGCGTTCGAGTGCAGCTCGGTACGTTCCGGGAACGAGTACGACCTGATCAACGTGGACTTCTTTATCGAGATGGATTCCGACGCCTGGAAGGCCATGCTCGAAAATATCAAGGCCAACGGCGGCGCCGAAGCCGGCCAGACGCTGGTCAGCCTGGACATGCTGAACGAGATTTCCAACAACGCCACGGGAGATCAGCTTCGGGCGGACATGTTCTTCCGGTACAACCAGAGCCTGCAGCACTTTTTTGACCTGTCGGCGAACCTGAACACCGTTTTCTCCGACTGATTCGTCGCATCGACTCGGGATCGATTTGGTCGACCGGCAACCACAAAGGACTATTGATGACCACGACTACAGTTTTGGAAGAGGTAGGGATGGATCCGGCGGCGGTACAGGAACTGGAAAACCTGTTCCGCCGGCAAATTGACCAGGGGTTGCACCCGGGCGCCGGCCTTGCCGTCTACCGGCACGGACGCCTCGCGGTCGATCTGTGGGGCGGATTGGCCGACGATGCCGCCGGCACGCCGGTGGCCGTCGACACGATGTTCATTCTCTATTCTTCGACCAAGCCGCTGGCCGCCGCATGCCTGCATGTGCTTTGGGAGCGGGGCCAATTGGACTGGGACGACACGGTAGCACAGCATTGGCCGGAATTCGCCAAGCACGGCAAGGACTCCGTTACGATCCGCCACGTCCTGACCCACCGCGGCGGATTCCCGGAGACTCCCCCGGAGCTATCCTGGGACCGCTGGCAGGACTGGGACTACGTGGTTGAGTGCATGGAGGACATCATTCCCGATTATCCCGCCGGGCAGATCATGGCGTACCACCCGCGGAATTTCGGCTGGGTGATCGGCGAGCTGGTGCGCCGGATCGACGGGAGACACATCGGCGTGTTTCTCCGCGAGGAAATCCTGGATCCACTGGAGCTGCACGACGGCTACGTCGGCCTGCCCCCGGAGCTCGAGTCCAGGGTTTCTCGCATCCACGCCATGGAAGACTGCGACCGCCCGGGGATGATACGCCCGTATAACCGGCCGGAGGTGCACCAGGCGGTGCATCCAGCCGGCGGGGGTATCTTCACCGCCCGCGACCTGGCTCGCTTCTACGCCATGATGTGCAACGGGGGAGAGTTGGACGGCGTGCGCATCCTCAAACCCGAGACCGTGGCTGAGGTTACTCGCCTTCAATCTGAAGCCAACGACTTTTCCCTGGGCATGCGGATGCGTCGGTCGCTGGGCCTGGTCCTGGACGACAGCCGTATGGGAGCCACCACCAACGCTGGCGATGGCCTGGGTACCTTTGGACACGGTGGGGCCGGCACGTCGGTGGGGTGGGCCGATCCCGGCACGGGTCTGGCGGTGGCCTACATTACCAACGGGTTCCGCGCCAGCGCCACCAACAATCCCCGGCTGTCCGCCATTTCGCGGGCGGTGCGGGCAACCTGCCGGTAATCGGGCCCCGCTCGCATGGCGTCATTCATCTATCACCTGGCGTTCCGGTCCGATTGGGAGGCCGCCGTCACCGAAGGTCAATACCGCGCTCCTTCCCTGGCAGAAGAGGGCTTTATCCACGCCAGCGGGGATGAAGCGCAAATGCTGGGAGTCGCTTCGCGTCTTTTTGCGGGTCGAACCGATTTGCTGGCGTTGGACGTGGATACCGAGCGACTGCCCGAAAGCTCGCCGCTGGTGTGGGAGCCGGCTCGATCCGGCGAAATCTACCCGCACGTTTACGGCCCGATTAACCTGCGTGCGGTGGTGCGTATCCGCGCGTTAGCGCCAGACCCGACGAAACCCAGCGGATTCGCGCTGGGCGGGGAAGGGTGACCGGAGCACGACATACGGTACTCCGAGGAGCAACTTTCGTCCATCCGACAGGTCATCGCCGGCTTGGTGCGGCTGACCGATGAGGATATCGCGGAGAGGGATGCCGCGGTCCGGGCCGGCAAGTGTCCGCGGCCTCTGTGGCCGCTGTGGCCCCTGGCTAATCAGGGTAGTCAACTGTGGGAACTGCTGAAGGCGGACCCGCAAATTGGCCGATTTTCGGTGTACGGCCTGTTCCCGTCGTCCTACGACCTGGTGTACGGGTCAGACACGGCGAATGTCGACATTCGGTACGACGGTCGCACCAGGGGTCGCGTGGCCATAATCAGCGGTCACATTCGCGGTGAAGCCGTCAATGTGGTCATCAAGCCGTGCCAGAGCCCGGGCGAAGCCGATATCGCAGAAATAGCCGGCCAGCTCGAATTGGGCCCGCGGCAATTGCTGAGCATCGATGGGTTCCTTACTGAGGAGTTCGTATCCGGGCCATTCCTGACTGATCTGAGGCCCGAGGAAGCCACCGCAGATCGGATGCACGGCATCGGCCGCGAACTCGGGATGGCTCTGTCGGGATTGCACGCGTTGGGCGTTTGCTACAACGATGCCACGGTATCCGATCCGGATGGGAGGTCACATATTATTCTCTCGCCCAGCGGCATTCGGCTCATCGACTTCGGCGTGGCGCTATTGCTAAGGGACCATCCAGCAAACCTGACCTACCACGACGCCTACAACGCGGCTCGTACTGATCCCATGTTCCGCCTGTTCCGGCGAATGGCATCGGGCCCCGATCCGGACGCTTGGGTCAGGTTTGTCACTGACTATGGCAGGCGTCTCGCGCATCAATCAATAGGGGAGATCCAGTCCCGCGACTGGCGAATAGCCGAAGAGGGGATCTCGGTTATCACAGGCAAGTATGGATCGTTGGCGGCCGACGCATTGCGGGCGGGGATATCCGCCGGGAAGTCGGAGAACACGTAGATCTTCCATAGGCGTTGCGCACAGATTGGACTACAATAAATGCACAAAAAAAGAAAAATCTCGCAACCTGAATACAGGTTTTTTGTTAACGTAACCTAGTTAAATGGAGCTTGGCCGGCAGCGAGGCTTTGAGGATGTCAGGTGGGGTTGGCGTGACGCGTCGCGGCCGGCTTTTGCTGCGCGCTATCCGGATGGACACCGACTTGGCATCATCAGGAACGAAAAGGTTGATCGCGGTCGTGATTTCGGGAGCGGTGGCTTTGTCGTTGCTGTGCGTTGCGGCGTGGATGGTCTTAGGCGGGGACCACGAGCGCGAGCCCGACGGGATACAGATAATCGCACCGGCTGAACCCCCCGAGCGCGACGCAGTGGGATCGACCTCAGCTACATCGTCGGTTGACGTTCAGTCGGAAGCGAAACCTCCGGAGCAGATAACGGTGTACCTCACCGGTGAGGTGGTCGATCCCGGTGTGTACACGGTCTCGAAAGGCGAACGGCTGGACGCGGTGCTGCGCCTGGCTGGTGGAGCCACTGAAAACGCTGACCTGAGCCGGATCAATCTGGCGGCGTACGCCACCGACGCGGCTCATTACCACATCGCCGACATGGGCGTAACCGTCGGACCTGGTGAAACTTCAGGCGATGCGCCAACATCGGACGCCGCGCCAACCGCTGACACCGAAAGTTGCCAACCGCCGGTGAACATTAACACCGCTAGGGTCCAGTGCCTCGAAACCCTCCCGGGCATCGGCGGCGTGCGTGCGGGGTCGATCGTTGCGCACCGGGAGCAAGCGGGGCCGTTCGCCAGTACCGAGTCGATTACCGAGGTTTCCGGCATCGGCGACGGCATATACCGGCGCATTGCTGACCTGATTACGGTTGCCCCGCGTTGACCCGGATCGCCCCTTGGTGACGAGGCTGCGCGTCGGTCCGGGTCGGGTAGACGAGCGCGGCAACCTGGCGACGGCGACCCTGGCGGGCGATGCGCATATTCCCTGAACTGGCGGTTGCAGCAGTTGTTGCCGGCGCGGGTCTGGCGCTCTGGTTCCATACTTCCCTGAGCACACCGTGGCCGCTGCTGATGCTGGGACTGGGCGCGGTGGCATTGGCAGTCGCCCTGAAAGTGACCGGGCTGCCTGCCGCCCCTGTGGTTCTGGCCGCCGCTTTGGTATTGGGGGCCTGGCGAGGTGAGTTGGCTGCCGATTCCTCGATACCCTTGGTGCTTGACGGCCCAACCGAGGTCACGGTGATGGTGACCGATGCGCCGAATGTTTCGGGTAGCCGGGTGCGTTTTCGCGGTCAAGTTGTCGCCAATCAATCTCATGCGCCAGGCAGCGTTCCCGCCGGAACCGGCTTGCTGGTGTACACCCTGCCTACGCCCGACCTGGCGGCAAGGCGCCCTCCGCCGCATCTGCGCTACGGTGATACGCTTCGCCTCTACGGCAGTTTGGAGCGGCCCGAGCCCATTGGAGATTTCGATTACGCAGCGTGGCTGGAATCCCAAGGGATTGCCGGGGTGCTATGGGCGCGGCAAGCGGAAACCGTGGCTACAGGGGGCGGCCAATGGTGGATGGCTGCTCTGCACCAGGTCCGAGGCAGACTTGCGGCGGCTTTGCAAAGGGCCATGCCCGCGCCGGAGTCCGGCCTGGCGCAGGCCCTCCTCTTGGGGATCCGCTCGGAAATTCCCCGACCGGTGAAGGACAAGTTTCGTACGGCTGGCATGTCCCATCTGCTGGCAATATCCGGTCTGCACGTTGGGATAGTGCTCGCGCTGGCGCTGGGGATTGGCGCAGCGACGCTGGGCAGCGGAAATCCGCTGGTCGTCTTCGGCGCCATGGCCACCGTTTGGGCCTATGCGGTGATGTCCGGGCTGGACCCACCGGTAGTGCGGGCGGCAATTATGGGTAGCCTGGCGCTGGTCCAGGTTCTGACCGGTCGTGGGATGCGCGGTCTGACTGCCTTGACCCTAGCGGCCGGCATCATGATCTGCGTTGATCCCAACCTGCTGGGCAGCCTCTCGTTTCAGCTCAGCTTCACGGCGATGGCCGGCGTGATGGTCGGTCTGCCTTTGATCACGCTGGTTTCAGGCGCCATTGGGGCGATATCGCGCGACTCGAGCCCCCCGGCTTCGCGATGGCTGCAATACGGCCTGACGTTGCTCATCGCATCCGTCATCATTTCCACTACCACCACGCTGGCCACGATTCCGCTGATTGCATTGCACTTCGGCGAGATCCCGCTCATGAGCGTACCAGCGACGATCCTGGCCATGCCCGCGATGCCTCTGGCCCTCGTGGCGGCTGCGGCGACCGCTGCATCGGGAGTGGTGGCTCCGTGGTTATCCCAGGCGTTCGGCGTGCTGGCCTGGGCTCCCGTTGCCTGGATCATCCTGGTGGCAGAGGCGATGCCGCCGGTGATGGCTCCCTACGACTGGGTAACGTCCTGGGTCGCGATGGCATGGTACGGTGGCCTGACGCTATTGACGCTGCTGATGTCATCCCGTGGGGCGCGACGGATCGCTTCCGTGTGGAGACGTGGGCCCAGATGGCGTCCCACCGGAGTCGTCGGCTTGATCGCGGGGTTGGCGCCGGTTGCAGTTCTGGGCGCGATTCTGCTGTTCGGCCAACTGTCGGATACGCGGGCGGACGGCCTGCTTCACGTACATGTGCTGGACGTGGGGCAGGGTGACGCCATCCTCCTGGTGACCCCACAGGGTCGTCAGGTGCTGGTCGACGGGGGACCCGACCCTCGGGCCGCGTTGCTGGCGTTAGGCGAACGATTGCCTCCAGGGGACCGCGACCTGGACGCGGTGGTGGTGACGCATCTGGACAGCGACCACGCGGGTGGTTTGATCGGCGTGTTGGACCGCTATGACGCCGACATTGTGATGCAGGGACCGACCTCTTCTGCATCTCCGCTGTTTCCACAGTGGCAGTCGGTTCTCGATCAACGCGACCATCCAACGGTCGCGATACGGGCCGGGCACCGTATCAAATTGGACCCGAGCGTGGTGATCGAGGTTCTGCATCCCCCCTCAGGGAAGGTCCCGTCGCGCATCGATGCCAACGCCAACAACCTGAGCGTCGTGATGCGGGTCATATATGGCGACGTTTCGTTTCTGCTTACCGGCGATGTCGAACAGGATGTCGAGCGATTCCTTGTCGAATCCCAGGGTGACGCATTGCGCTCGGACGTGCTCAAAGTGGCCCATCACGGAAGTCGCTCTTCTACGTCCGCCACGTTCCTGAGGGCCGTCGACCCCGAGTCCGCCGTCGTTTCCGCCGGGGCGGACAACCGCTATGGACACCCGCACCCGGATGTCATGGAACGGCTCGGATCAGCGGTGGGTGATTCAAGCCTGTTTGTCACTGCGCGCGACGGTACGGTCGAATATGTTACCGACGGCGTGGGGTTGTGGGTACGGACGCGCTCGGACTCCGCGCCGTGAATCATCGACAGGTTACCGCTATGGTGATTTGGGTGCGATGCTATAATCTCGCCCATGGAGCGGGTTGACGCGTCACCTTCATGCGGAGCCCTTGTGGTGGCTATTGATGGACCGGTGGCGTCCGGCAAGAGCTCGGTGGGGAAAGCTGCCGCGCGCATCGTCGGTTTGCGATTCCTGGACACCGGCATCATGTACCGCGCCGTGACCTGGCTGGCCATCAATAGCGGAATCGCCGCCGCTGACACCGGCGCTGTCGCGCAATTGGCGACGCGTTGCCGTATGGCAGTAGCGCCGGAAGACGGAAGCGATACGACAATCATGGTCGACGGGAAGCCATTGGGACCCGAGTTGGTTACGGCCGAGGTGGACAGAGGAGTGTCGGCGGTCTCGGCAGTGCCCGCGGTTCGCGTGGAGCTGGTCAAACAACAACGAGAAATAGCCAGATGCGGAGGTATCGTCATGGCCGGCAGGGATATCGGGTCGGTGGTGTTGCCTGCAGCCGACCTGAAGCTCTACATCGATGCCGCGCCGGAGGAACGGGCTCGACGTCGTCACGGGCAAATCGTCCTGTCCGAACCAGGGTTCCCGTACGAACGGGTGTTATCCGATACCCGGCGGCGGGATCGGATGGATATGGAACGCGCTGACTCGCCCCTGGTTGCGGCTGCTGATGCCGTAATCATTCGGACCGACGAAATGGACTTCGACCAGACGGTGTCGGCTGTGGTTACGGCCATCCGGTCTGCGCTCAGCGCCGGCCCAGAGTTTGACCAGCACGGGTAATCGCCATGGCGTGGCTCTATCAACCCAGCAAACGCTTCGGGCAAATCATTTGGAGCGTCACCGGCCGGTTGACGATCACTGGCCAGGAAGCGATGCCTCCCTACGGGCCGCTGTTGGTCGCGAGTAACCATCTTTCCCTGAACGACGCGGGAACGCTGGTCGTGGCGCTGCCCCGGCAGATCATCTTCCTTGCCAAGAAGGAACTGTGGGAAAAGCCAATCGGCCGTTTCTACTGCAACGCGGTGGGAGCGGTGCCGCTGGACCGGCAGCGGGGCGGAGGCGGGGCTCTGCGCTATGCGCTGGGGGCGCTGCAGGAGGACAAGGCTATCCTCATGTTCCCCGAGGGAAGCATCAGCCCCACGGGTCAACTACAGCGGGCCAAAACCGGTCTGGCCTGGCTGGCGTTGAAGACGCAAGCTCCCATCCTGCCGGTGGGCATCGCCGGCTCCGAGAAGTTTGCGTCCTGGCACATGCCGGTGCCCCTGGCGAGCTGGCAGGTAAACATCGGAACCCCGTTCACGCCGCCGCATGTGGAGGGCCCGATCACGGATGCTCTCCTGCACTCGGTGACGGACATGGTGATGGAGAGAATTGCCGCGCTCGTCCCCGAATCTTATCGCGGCGTTTACGCCGACAGTCTCCGTCCGCGGGAAGTCGAAACCCCCCTGAGCCGTTAGCCGGCTGGTTCGAGCCCAACGACTAGCGGCGTTGTATCATCGCAGCATCGCGCTCTCGCGGATGCTCGTAGTCCATCGACTCGTCATCTAGGATCCGTTCCAATTCTGCGGCCCGCATGTTGATGGTATCCATGATCGCAGGCGGGATACCGGCATGCTCGTTCACGTAATTGGTCAGGAGCTCAAGCTCGTCAAAGCCCTGGAAGCAGTCGACCACGCCACGCAATGAAGATGAGAAATACTGTGTGTCGTGTCCGACGCCGCGGCCGACTGAGAAGTGGTAAACGTACTTGAGGTTGTCTTTCAGGAACTTAACCACCGGAAAGAAATCGCTGTCGCCGGACACGAGGATTGCGGCGTCAAAGCTGTCCATCTTGGAGATCATATCCACCGCGATGCCGATGTCTACCCCTTTTTCACCGACCTGGGTACCCTGGAAATTTATGTTTCCGTCGTAATCGTATTCCAGACGATACGGGCGGAACGGCTGGACCACATATTGCCCAACATACCGGAATTCCAGGAAGTTGGTGTTTTGTTGGATTTCTTCGAAGACCGACTTTCGCAACTGGTGGAACCGCCGGAATTCGTGCTCGTACCAGTCCTGCGCCTTCTGAATGACCAAGTCGGTGGTCAGTTCCGGTATCCGCATACCGTAGTCGTCGACAATGCGCTGGGCGCGCCACAGGTTGGGGGACCATGGGGTGATATTTTCCGCGTAGTACCAATATACCCTGGCCAATTGATGCTGCCACCCGGTGACATAATCGAATTTCGCAAGGGCGTCCTGAAAAAACTCCTGCCACCGGAAGTGTTTCTCATCGAGACGGTATTCGGGATTGTTCGGATGCGGCGGGTCAGACCGGAAATGGAAGTCCCTCAGGTTGTGCCGGAAGTTCTGCCCATCCACGAAAACCACTGTCTTCAAAGCCATTTTGGTACTCCTTGTCATAACAAGGCTAGAAACAAAAGGTGGAGATGACGGCCTATGGTCAAACCAAGATATTACAGGTCAAAATCGGGCGGCGTGTATGAGAAACGGATGTGTTGGGGGCGAATTCAGCGCGCCGGCCTGTTTAGTCGGCCGGCGCGGTGATGTCGATCTCGTATCGTTCCAGCAGTTCGTCCAATTGTCCTGCCGTGCGGTCGTCGGGTGGCACCAGTGGCAAACGCGGGTCACCCACGTCGAACCCGACTTTGTTCAGTCCGTATTTGACTGGTATCGGGTTGGAGACGATGAACAGCCCTTTGAACATATCCAAGAGGCGCAAATGCTCGGCGCCGGCCGTTTCCACATCGCCTTCCAGGACGAGACCCATCATCTGCTTGATTTGTGAGCCCACGAGGTGGGCGGCGACGCTGACGACGCCGTATCCTCCCATCGACATGATCGGGAAGGTTTCGTCGTCGTTGCCGGACCATACGCGGAAATCGTCGGGCGTATCCCGTATTACTTTCGCGATCTGAACCGGGTCGCTACTGGCTTCCTTGATGCCAATAATATTTTCGATTTGAGACAGCCGCACGGTGGTGTCGTTGGTCATGTTCAGACTGGTGCGGCTGGGCACGTTGTAAAGCATGCCAGGGAGGTTGGTACACTCCGCCAGCGCCCGAAAGTGCTGGAACAGTCCTTCCTGAGGCGGCTTGTTGTACGCAGGCACGGTTAGCAACAAGGCATCAGCGCCAACTTGTTCCGCCTCCCGGCTGAGTTCGATGGAAGCTGCGGTATTGTTGTCGCTGGTGCCGGCTATCACGGCACCCCGCGGACCGATCGCATCTTTAACTTCGCCATAGAGGCGAGCCTTTTCTTCCATGGACAACGCCGGGCCCTCGCCCGTGGTGCCCGTAACCACCAAGCCGTCAGAGCCCGAATCCAACAACGCCACTGCCAGCTTCTTGGCCTGTTCGTAGTCGACCTGCCCGTCAGAGTCAAACGGCGTTACCATGGCGGTAATCAGCCGGCCAATTTCAGTCGGCATAATTTGTCCCTCCTCCGTTGCTATTGTTAGGCAGTATACACCATTGCCCCATCATGTTTGATGGCAAGCCATTCGGATATTGCGCACATTATACACACCTAGTGTGCTATGGCAAATGTTGGCTGTACATCTGAACGTGCGCTAGATTTTCCTTCCGTGAACCGTTCCGCGCGCCACGGCTTCCTCGGCGATCTGCAGGGCGTTGAGAGCCGCTCCCTTGACCAGATTGTCGGTGACTATCCACATGGCCAGGCCGTTGGGGTGGGATGCATCCTTGCGAATCCGTCCCACGAAAACGTCTCCGGATCCCGCTGCGTCGACGGGCATCGGATAGACGGACGCCTCCGGATCATCGAGAACAGTTACGCCGTGCATTACACTCAAAATCTCCCGGGCTTCTCCTGGAGACACTGGCGCATCAAACTCCAGGTGGGCAGCGACGCAATGGGAAACAAACACGGGTACGCGCACGCAGGTCGCAGACACCGCGATGTCTGGAGCGTGCAATATCTTCCGGCTTTCATCGATCATCTTCTGTTCTTCACGCGTATATCCCGATTCGTTAAAGCTGTCGATTTGTGGAATGACGTTGAAGGCGATCTGCTGGGGCTGGGCGTCCGGCTCCGCGGGGCCCCCGTGCATCACCGTGCGCGTCTGGTCTCGCAGCTCGTTCATGGCCGCTCCGCCGGCGCCGGAAACCGACTGATAGGTGTCGGCCACGATGCGGCGGATGGCGCTGGCCTGACGGAGCGGGTGCACCACCATCACCAGCGGGGTGGTTGAGCAGTTCGGTATCGACACGATGCCGTCGTGCCAATCCAGGTCTTCGCCATTCACTTCCGGAACCACCAACGGCACGGATGGGTCCATGCGGAACGCGCTGGAGTCGTCGATAACCAGGGCCCCGGCGTCCGCCGCCACCGGCCCGAATCGGCGCGAGTCCTCCGTGCGCGCAGAGATGAACGCGATATCGACGTCGCCGAAACTGTCGTCCGTCGTCTCTTCCACAGTGAACGTTTTGCCGTTGACCTCGAGTTTGCGACCTTCCGAACGCTTGGATGCCAGGAGCTTCAGGTTATCGTGTTTCGCGTAACGTTCCTCGATCAGGCGCAGTGTTTCCTGGCCCACCGCGCCCGTGGCTCCTACGATCGCCAGTTTCATACCCTGAAGGTCCATGTCGTTCCTGCCATAATGAGAGTTGGGAATTGCGGAATAATGCCGCAGAGCGATCCGCTTCAGCATTTCCCTTGCAATCAGGGTACAACCGGCAGCCCAGTCCGTCCACAAAAGCGCTGCAGACGCGCAGCGGGTTACAAACCCAACACGGCTTCCAGACCCACGGTCAAACCGGGCCGGCGAACGACTTCACGCACGCACCGGAGCACGCCTGGCATGTAGCAGTCTCTGCCCAGCGTATCGTGCCGGATGCTGAGGGTCTGTCCCGCGGCCCCGAAGATCACCTCGTGGTGGGCGCTGCGGCCTGGCAGCCGCAGACTGTGGATGCCGACCCCTCCCACGTCGCCGCCGCGAGTTTCCGGCAGGTGGTGGACGGTAGTCTCGTTGCGCTGGAAGTCGGCGCCGCGCGAATCTCGGACCCCCCGGGCGATGGCCAGGGAGAACCCGGAGGGCGCGTCGATCTTCATCTCATGGTGAGCTTCAACGACGTCCACATAGTCAAAAAATGCGGCCGCCTGCTCCGCCAGTTTCTTCAGCACAACCGCGCCCAGGGCAAAATTAGGGGCAACGATCACGCCGATGCCGTGCTCCCGGCTCATGGTGTCCAATGTCTGGAGTTGGTCGGCGTTGAGTCCGCTGGCGCCCAGCACCATGTGGACGCCCCGGCTGGCGGCCAGCGGAGCCGCCTCCATGCAGGCCTCCGCATGGGTGAACTCGACCATGACCTGCGGCTGCGTGGCGTCCAGCACGGAGGCCAGGTCGGTGGACAGCGGGACTTCGCCGGCAGGGGTGGGAAGCGCATCGCCCCGTGGGGTATGGCAGGTGGCGCCCACCAGCGTCATGTCGTCCGCCGCTGCCACGGCACGCACGGTTTCCGCTCCCATTCTGCCCGTGGCGCCGTGTACGACGACCGAGATTACGCCGTTGTTGCTTGAAACCGTCATAGCTCTACGTTGCCTCCGATTCCAGGAGTTGGGTCAGTCAACGTGCTGCATATTCATCGGATACCAGCCCTGACTTGGCCTAGACTTCGGCGCCTACCGCGCAGTCGTACCGTTCGAGGCTCGAGTTGACCACGAGGTCGATATCCTCCTCAAGCAGATATCCTTCCTCGGCCAGTTTGGCTGCCGCCTGCCGGACCATGGCGGCGTAGTCCTCCCGGTTGGCGTAACGCTTTTCTAGGGACGGCCTCGGGTCGGAATTGGCGCTACGCTGAGCCTCCGTGGCCGGGAACCAATGCGTGGAGCCCTGCATTGAGATGAGTTGTTCGGGCGCGCCGGTGTCCGGATGTCGCAGATTCCAGCCGGTGTGTGTGCCCACGGGAACCGTGAGGTCGGGCAAGCGTATCCCGCCCAGATCGTTTCCGTCGGCATCCGCCGCCGGGACCATCTGAGGATACTCCCGCCCTTCCTTGACCGGATAAGCGGCGATGCCGCGCTTTGCGTTGGGCCCCACATCGATTTCGCGGATGCGCCACAGGCGGTCGAGATCCGGAAGGCTGCGTCCCGGAACATCGACCGAACCGGAAAGATACTCGACCTCGGTTGTTGCAGTCCCGTCGTGAAGCTTCGGGTGCATGCTCGGCGGCGGCTCGATCCCTTCGGAAACCCAACGATCCAGGTTGAACAACGCCGCCCGAAGCAAGGGGATATAGTCCACGGCATTATACGGGTGCATGCCGGTGGAGCCATCCGGTCCTTGCCCGATCATCAACTCAGGCGCGCCGGGGAGATGCTGCGTGCCCGCGAAAAGGTATCGCCGGGTCTCCGGCGCCGGTTCCAGGTCCTGCAACCCGTTGCTGTCGATGTGCGTCAAGGCGGCATCGCCGCGCCAGTATTCCGCGGCGGAGTCGGTGTAGATGATCCTGGGGACGGCGTCCAGTTCGCGCAACCGCCGGAGCAGGCCGTCAGTCTGTTCGGTCAGCGGGTCGCTAAGCGTATTGTCGGCGAACGGAAACTGGTGTCCGAAACCCGGGTTGGACTGGCATGACGGTTGGGCAAAACGATGGTTGAATTCGCCCATCCGTCCGCCGGCCACGTGCGGCAGCAAGCCGTCGAACACGGGGCGGCCATCCTGGTCAAGATTGAGGCCCAGGTAAAGCATGTGACGGAGCAGCCGGCCGCACTGCGATACGCCGTGTCCATAAACGCGCTGGTACCCGTTATGCACCGGGTTGTCTTTGGAACTGCCGCGCAGCCAGGTGGCGGCCTCGCGAATGGCGAGCATGCCGCACCCCACCACCACCGGGTTCGCGGCGGTGTAGATGCAATAATAGATTTTGCCCGGTTGGAAACCGGACTCCAGCGTGACGTGCTCCGGATCAGGGAAATGCCATTGGGCATGTGGAATCACGGTGTCGGGGCCGTCCTCCCAATCTCGCACCAGCAGCAAGGCGTTGGCGTCGTCCTGGTCGGCCACCGGGTAAGGTTGGTGTTCCCGATTGGCCAGCAGGCGGGTTCGCTCTTCCAGGTTGGGCCGCATCTCCACGCAGGCCTGCCCGGTCACCGGCTGGCCGCCGATCCTGATCCCGGGAGCGTCCAGGCCCAGCAGCGCGTCGCTGCGGTACACGTCCCACTGCCATCCGATGGACAGCACGGAGTATCCGTGGCGGATCAGGAACCCATCGCCTTCGGGAATGGCGTCGGAGTCGATGGGCGGCGTCGGCCCGCGGTTGAAAAACGCCACGGTACGCCGGCGGCCGCGATTGACCACCTCCACTATCACGCGGCCGTTGCCCTTAGACGGGTCTGCTGGAGCCACCAGAGTGAAGTCAGACTCGAAGCGAACGCATCCGGCCTCGTCCACGGGAGCGTGTTCCAGATCGACAATGGATGCATTGGCGGCGTTGCCGGGGTCGACCGCAAAACCGAGTACGCCGTCGATGCGTTCGTAGTCGCCGGTTGCGCCGAACGGAGTACCGCCGGCGTACGGCTGGCGGCGTTTGATGTCTACAGATACGACGGGCATGAGGCTCCTCCGGGACACGGATCCATTGCTGGGATGTTAGCAATGCACGGGTGGAGGGTCAAACTGGTTATAGTCCATATTCCATATAATCTCCAACCCGATGTGTAACCTACATGTAAATCAAGTGTGTCTCAACGATAAGGCTGATATAATCCCGCAATGGTGGGAGGACCGGAAATTCGGCGGCGACGCCGGCGCGGCGATGAAGCCGACCCCGCCAGCGACGGAACGGCGGACGCCGAGCGCCGGGAACGCCAATCGGGCCTGCGTCGAGAACTGCGGGACCGATTCCCCGACCGCAACCGTGACAACCTTTTACCGGTCTTGCACCTGTTGCAACACAATAACGGCTACTTGCCGGAGTGGGCGTTGCAGGTTGTAGGTTGGCATTTGCGGGTGCCGGCTTCCGAGGTTTACGGGGCGGCCACTTCGTATTCGGAATTGCGCCTTGACCCGCCAAAGCCGCGCAACGTTGTGGTATGCACGGGCCTGGGCTGTTGGCAGTCGGGAGGAGAGGAGCTACTGAACGCGGCCTTGCAACACCCGTATCTCGAAGATACCGCCGGTGTGCACACCACAGCCTGCGCGTTCATGTGTGGATTGGCGCCGGCTGTTAGCATCAACGGAAGTTGGCGCGGCCGCGTGGACGCGGAGCGACTTGCCGCCCTCCTAGAGAACGGAGCGGCATGACCGCACCCGATTGCCGGTCCGCCTGGCTGGCGTTGCGCGACACGGCGATGGAGCGCCGCGCGGAACAGGCGGGCGCAACGCGCGTGGTGGTCCAATGGGGCCACTGCAGCCAGGCGGTGGGCGCGGGCGATGTGCACGAACGGGTGTCCCAACTGTTTAAGGGCCGCGACGATGTGGTCGTGGTTGCGGCCGGATGCGACGGAGCATGTTTCGCGGCGACGCAGTTGACGGTGGAACTTCCCGATGGGACCATGAGATTCTTCGACAGAGTGGCGGGCGATGGGGATTTTTCGGAGATCGTCGCAGCGACAGATGGCGACGCGCTGGAACGTTTGCGCCCGCAGGCCGAGCTGGAAGCCTTTTTCTCGGCCCAGCACGTGGCGCTGATGGAGGGCATCGGAAGCGTTGACCCCATCTCGCTGAATGAGTACCTCGCCGATTCGGGCTACCTGGGGCTGGCTGGCGCCCTGGCCATGGGGCCCGATGCGGTCATCGGTCTGACGCTTGACGCCGGCCTGCTGGGTCGCGGCGGAGCCTATTTTCCGGCGGCCCGAAAATGGCAGGCGGCACGGCGGGTCGATGCGACGCGGCGACACCTGGTGGTCAACGCGGAGGAAGGTGAGCCCGGAGTATTTAAGGATCGGCACCTGATGGAGGGCAATCCTCACCGCATCATCGAAGGCGCCATCATCGCCGCCTATGCCACCGGAGCCGCGAACGTGGTGATCTACATCAATGCCGAGGCGGATCTTTCGGCAGAGCGCATGACGTCGGCCCTCGCGGCAGCACAGGCGGCCGGTCTGGTGGGCGACGATATATTGGGCAGCGGCTTTGGCTGCTCGGTCACGGTCCGCCGGGGCGCCGGAGGCTACGTGTGCGGCGAGGAAACAACGCTGCTCAACACGGTGGAGGGTCGCCGGCGTGAACCCCGCTTGCGACCGCCGTTCCCCACGGATGCGGGACTTTACGGCGAGCCGACCGTCATCAACAACGCGGAGACTCTGGCCAACCTGCCGGCTATTTTGCAGGGGGGTGTGCGCCGGTTCGCGTCGATCGGACTCAACGAGGCCCGAGGCACTCGCCTGGTGTCATTGAGCGGCGCGGTGCGACGGCCCGGTCTGGCCGAGGTTCCCATGGGAACCTCGGTGCGCCAGGTAATCGATCTCGTTGGTGGAGGTGTTCCCGGGGGCCGGCATCTGGGGTTTGCGGTAGTGGGCGGACCGTCCAGCGGCCTGCTTCCGGCCAGCGAGTTGGACGTGCCGTTGCGACCCGGGATGCTGCACTCCAGCGGCGTGGTCATGGGAGCCGGGGGCATAACCGTGTTCGACGACCAAGCGTCTCCCGTGCAGGTGGCCGCCCGACTGAGCCGGTACAACGCCGCCGAATCTTGCGGCAAGTGCACGCCCTGCCGGGAGGGGACTCCCCGCATCGCGGAGGCATTGGACCGACTGGCCGCCGGCGAGCCCGGCGAGTCGGATCTGCGGGACCTCCAAGACCTGGCCGAAATCGTTGGCGCGGCTTCCCTGTGCGGCCTGGGGCAGATGGCGGGCAATCCCGTGACCAGTCTGATGCACTTTTACGGAGGTACCCTGCGCGGTCAAACCGGCGAGTAGTCGGACCCGCGCTTCCGGTCAGCCCTGGTGGGTTCCCGTTGCCGTCGCTTCAAGCGAGCGACCGCTGACAGGGCTGATTGCCGGAAACGGCGATCCGTATTTATCCTGTAATTCAGACGATTCGACAATGGGGCCCGCGGTTAACATGGCAAGCGACATATTGGTGATCGAGGACGATCCGGGTATCGCGCGGATTATCCGATTGTACCTTGAGCGCGACGGCCACACCGTGACCAACGCCGGCGACGGCATGTCCGGCCTCAACGCTGCCCGCTCCGGCAAGCCCGACCTTATCGTTCTTGACCTGATGCTGCCCAGGCTCGATGGCATGAGCGTCTGCCGAGCCCTGCGCGAGGAGTCCGACGTGCCCATCATTATGGCTACTGCCCGCGTGGATGAGCATTACCGTCTGGCTGGGCTGGATTCGGGCGCCGACGATTACATCGTGAAGCCATTCAGTCCCCGGGAACTGGCAGCCCGCGTCCGTGCGGTTCTGCGCCGTGCCGCGCGCCAATCTCCGGCCGAGCCGGCCCCGATGGAATTCGACGGCATCACCATAGATTTCAAGACGCAGACGGTGGTCCAGGGAGACGAGAAACCGTCGTTGACTCCTACCGAGTTCCGGTTGCTCGCCATGCTGGCGTCGCAGCCCGGGCGCCCGTTCTCCCGCGACCAGATCATCGACGACGTGTTCGGCTACGACTTTGATGGATACGACAGGACGATAGACGTTCACATCGCTAACCTGCGTCGAAAGATCGAGCCGGACGTGCGCCGCCCCCGATACGTCCAAACCGTCCACGGTGTCGGGTACCGGTTTGGCAATGCGTAGTTGGCGATTCGGACTGCGCTGGCGCCTGGCGCTGGGGTTCGCGGTCATCCTGGCGCTGGCCCTGGGGTCGGTGGCGTTGCTCACCGGAAAGGCGGCGGAGCGGGAAGTAAACCGGGTCCAGACCGAACAGGATCGGGTGCGGGCCGGCCGGGTGGTGGTTGCGCTGGCGGAATACCACGAGACCAACGACGATTGGGACGGTGTGCAGGAATTCGTACGCCGCACGAGCTTCCAAACCGAACGCGACATTATTGTGCTGGACTCCGAGGGCCGCTTGATCGCCGAAAGCCGACTGCCAAACGGCAGACGACGAGGCAGCGAAAGCCGTGACAGAAAGTTCTTCGACCACGTTGAGCACTCCGACCATCTCATACCGGAGCATTTCGCCCCCATTGTGGCCAATGGTTCTCAGGTAGGATCGGTGGCGGTGGCTCCTCGCGGACGGGGCGGTTTTGGAGCACTGCTGCTCCGCAATAACGATACGCCGCCTCCGCCCGATGCCGAGCCTCCGCTGTCGCGATTTGCCGACGCGGTGAGAAAAACCCTGACCATGGCCGGTTTGATCGCCGGCGCGGCCGGCATCCTGCTGGTCGTCCTATTGTCGCGGAGGATGTTAGCGTCGATCAGCAGCCTCACGGCTGCAGCCAGGGGACTTGGAAACGGCGACATGTCCAGCCGGGCCGCCGTCAAGGGCAATGACGAAATCGCCGAATTGGGCAGGACGTTCAACTCCATGGCGGACGCCCTGGAAGAGTCGGAGAGGCAGCGGCGGGCCATGGTGTCTGATGTGGCCCACGAGCTTCGTACACCGCTGTCCAACATCCAGGGCCACATCGAAGCGATGCAAGACGGACTTCTGGAGGCTGACACCGGCACGCTGGACACGGTACACCGGCAGGCCCTGTACCTGAACCGCCTGGTGGATGACTTGAGACTTCTGGCTGCGGCCGAGGCCCGGGAGCTGCCCCTGCAACAAGAGCCGACGCTGTTGAAAGAGATCGTCGACGGTGTCGTGACCTCCTTCAAACCCCGGGCTGAAGCCGAATCCGTCCGGCTGCAAGCGGAAATGGATGAGGCCCTGCCTACTGCGTGTCTTGACCGCGTGCGCATTGAGCAGGTGGTGGCCAATCTGGTCGACAACGCCATAAGGCATACTCCGCCCGGCGGCATGGTGGTCGTAGCTGCCAAAGCCGAGGGCGACAGGGTTCACGTGGAAGTAACCGACACCGGGCCGGGCATACCGGTCAACGACCTGCCCCATGTGTTCGATCGCCTGTACCGCGCGGATCCCTCCCGCGAGAAAGGCACCGGAGGGTCGGGCTTGGGATTGACCATCGCGCGGCAATTGGTGGAGGCCCACGGAGGGACTATTTGGGTGCAAAGCGAGGAGGGATCGGGCAGCAGGTTCGGATTCGATCTGCCCGTGGCTGAACATTAACAATTTCTAAATATCGGACAACTAACCTGCACCCATCAACGCCGCGGAGGGCCAACAAAACTACCACCGATGGCGGTGCAGGAGGCAAAAATGTTCAACCGACTTCGCAATATCCGAAAACGCTGGTTTGTGGTGGCAGGCGCCACCGCGCTGCTTGCCATCGGGCTGGTGTCCGGCACCGTATTTGCCGCCGGAGCGGCGTCCCACGTGGTCGGCAAGGGTCCGCATCACGGTTACGGTCACGATGACTATCGATCCGGCAAAGGCGATACCGGCGCGGTCATGGCGCGCGTGGCCGAAATACTGGGCATCGAGCAGGACGCCCTGGAATCGGCGTTCGCTGCCGCCCTGGACGAACGGGCCAACACCAGGTTTGAAGAGTACGTGCAGGGCCTGGAGGACGACGAAACCCTCACCTCGGATCAGGCAACCGAGGCCAACGATTGGTTCGACGAGCGGCCGGCGAATTCCGGTCCGTTGGCACTCCGGTTGGCCGGAACCTCGAACTCCGACCGGGTCGACACTTTCCTCGAGAAACTGGTGGAGCGGGAGCGCGTAACGGAGGACGAGGCCGACGCGCTAAGCGACTGGCACGACGATCGGCCCGACTCTCTGCCCACGGTGACGCGCGAGCACGGCAAAGGATGGCACGGCCATCATGGAGGTGGTGACGGCGACAGCTAACGGTACTGGCGCAGTTGCCAGGTATTTGGACCGCTCCGGGCTGATCCGACACTGGTCGGCCCGGTTTGTTGACGGTGTCGTCGGCGTGGCTTTGGGCTCATCCCTTTGTGGTAAATTACTGCCACTGCCTACTCGAACCATTTCGCCCGGGAGGTCGCCGCCCTATGCTCGATTACAAGCCGAATATTGTCCTCGCCGATCCCGAAGAAAACTATCGCGTTGTCGGCACGCGCCCGGTGCGCCACGATGGCCCGGACAAGGTGATGGGCCGCGCCCGTTACGCCGCCGACATCCATCTGCCGGGCATGCTTCACGGGAAGATCCTGCGCAGCCCCCACGCTCACGCGCGCATCCGCGGCATCGACGCCAGCAAGGCCCTGGCCCTGCCCGGCGTGCACGCCGTGGTGACCTCCGCCGACTTCCCCGAGGTGTCGGCTGAGATCAAGGACCAGGAGGAGGGCGCGGCCGTCAACTACGGTTTCTACAGCCGCAACGTCATGGCCCGGGAGAAGGCCCTTTACCGCGGCCATGCCGTCGCCGCCATTGCTGCTGACTCGCCACACCTGGCGGAGGAAGCCCTGGCGCTGGTCGAGGTGGACTGGGAGGTGCTTCCCGCCGTCCTCACGGCCCAGGAGGCCATGGCCGATGGCGCCCCGGCAGTCCACGAACGTTTGATGACCCTGTCCAACCCGGCGCAGCGCTCAGGAGGCTGGACTGAGGAAGGAGCCGGCGGGTCCAACGTGTCGAACCACTTCCAGTTCACTTCCGGAGACTTGGAGGCTGGTTTCGCCGAGGCCGATGTGGTCGTCGAGCGCGAGTACCACACCCGCCAGGTCCACCAGGGATACATCGAGCCCCATTCGGCCACCGCCCGCTGGAACACCGACGACACAGTGACCATCTGGGCCAGCAGCCAGGGACATTTCGCCCTGCGCGACCACACCAGCCGGATCCTCGGTGTGTCCGTCGGGCAGGTCAACGTGGTCCCCATGGAGATCGGGGGCGGGTTCGGAGGCAAGGGCCAGGGCGGGTGTTACCTGGAACCAGTGGTCGGGGCGTTGGCCCGCAAGACCGGCCGCGCGGTGAAGATCGCCATGACCCGCACCGAGGTGTTCACCAGCACCGGTCCGACTTCCAGCAGCCACATCAAGGTCAAGGTCGGCGGCACCCGCGATGGCCGCTTCACCGCGGCCCAGGCGACCTTGGTCTACGAAGCCGGAGCGTTTCCCGGTTCGCCGGTGCCCAGCGGTTGCCGCACCATGTTTGCCCCCTACGACATCGCCAACGGTTTCGTCGAGGGTTACGACGTGGTGACCAACGTGCCCAAGGCTGCCGCCTACCGCGCACCCGGTTCGCCTGCCGCCTCCTTCGCGGCGGAGCAGGCCATCGACGAGCTTTGCCAGCAACTGGATGTCGATCCGGTTGAATTTCGCGCCAAGAACGCTTCCAGGGAAGGCAGTCGACAGATTGGCGGCCCTACTTTCCGCCGCATTGGTATGGAGGAGATTCTGCAGGCCACCCAGGAGCATCCGCACCTGGTGTCGCCGGTGCCTGAGCCATCGGCCCCGGGACGAGTCACGGGCCGGGGAATCGCCGCTGGGGCCTGGTTCAATGGAACCGGGCCAGCGACCGCTGTCGCCAGCGTCATGCCCGATGGCACGGTGAGCCTCATCGAAGGTTCGCCGGACATCGGCGGGTCTCGCGCGGCCATGGCCATGCACGTGGCCGAGGTTCTGGGGCTGCCGGCCGAGCGCATCAAGCCATCCATCGTGGACACCGACAGCATCGGCTACAGCAGCGGAGCCGGAGGCAGCGGCGTCACCTTCAAGATGGGCACTGCCGTCTACCAGGCCGGCGAGGAAGTCCGCCGCCAGATGATTGAGCGCGCCGCCCGCATCTGGGACGTTCCGGTGGAGGACGTGGAGTACCAGGAGGACGGGACGCTGGCCCACCGCTCCGACGACGCTCTGCGCATGACCTTCGATCAGTTGGCCCGGCGTCTCAACGGCACCGGCGGTCCCATCGTCGGGCACGGCGCGGCCAACCCGGCCGGCGTGGGCAACGCCTTCGCCATCAACGTCGCCGATGTCGAAGTCGATCCCGACACCGGCAAAGTGGAATTGCTGCGTTTCACCGCCATCCAGGACTGCGGCAAGGCGATCCACCCCAGCTACGTTGAGGGCCAGATCCAGGGTGGAGCCGTCCAGGGCATCGGCTGGGCGCTGAACGAGGAGTACTTCTTCAACGACAGCGGGGAGATGCTCAACTCGTCGTTCCTGGACTACCGCATGCCCACCGCGCTGGACCTTCCGATGATCGACACGGTAATCGTCGAGGTGCCCAACCCGGGCCACCCGCTGGGCGTGCGCGGCGTCGGCGAGGTGTCGCTGGTCCCGCCCATGGCCGCCATCGGCAACGCCATAGCCAGGGCGACCGGAGCCAGGCTGGAGAGCCTGCCCATGAACCCGGGCGCGGTGCTGGAAGCCCTGTGGGAGCAGAACGGCGGGTAGTCATATCTATCCGTCATTCCTGCGAAAGCAGGAATCCAGGCAGTAGGGGCGAATAATCATTCGCCCCTACTGCGCTGCGGTGATGTGCAATCGCATCCCCAGCGCGCGGGTGATTTTGGCGATGGTTGCGAAGGATGGGTTGCCGTCTTTGGACAACGCTTTGTACAAACCCTCACGGGTCATACCGGTTTCACGGGCCAGCGCGCTGAAGTTTTGCGCCCGAGCGATGTCGTTCAGAGCAGCGCGGATGAGGCTGCCGTCGCCGGGGTCTTCCTCGGCGCAGGCTTCCAGGTAGAGGCGAAAGTCCTCATCGGATTTCAAGTAGTTCAGCGGATCCCACCGGGTAAAAGTTTCCGTCATGGCTTACCCTCATTGCGCGGCGATTCGTTTGGCGAGAGCGATGTCGCGCTGTTGGC
Source organism: Dehalococcoidia bacterium (assembly GCA_034423575.1). Taxonomy (GTDB): domain Bacteria; phylum Chloroflexota; class Dehalococcoidia; order Lucifugimonadales; family UBA3495; genus Bin87. The sequence continues at coordinate 72,666 of DAOUIF010000078.1, forward strand.
TGTCTTTGTCGCCGCCACAGAGCAGGATGACAACATCAGCGCCTTGCCGCATAAAGTACAGCCGATAGCCGGGTCCTAGTGAATGCGCATTTCGGATACTCCGTCGCCCACTGGGCGGGTATCGCCAAAGTTGCCCATGGCCATGTTCCGCAAGCGCGCCTGAATGCGAACGACGGTGCGCCGGTCTCGCAATCCCTCAACCCACCGCGAGAAAGTGGCGCTTTCGACGATGTCGACGATGGCAATATTGTCAAAGCCATCGGCAACGCCATAGCCAAGGCGACCGGAGCCAGGCTGGAAAGCCTGCCCATGAAATCCCGGTGCCGTGCTGGAAGCCCTGTGGGAGCAGAACGGCGGATAGTCAGTCCAGGCTATTGGCGAAAGCGACGTCGGGGCGAGTGACCACTCGCCCCTAGAGTTTTGCGATTGCAGCGCGGATGGCACTCACGGCTTCAGGCGCACCAGGAAGCTGGCCTCCCCCAGCGGCATGCCGTCGAACGCGATGGCCGCGACGTGGCGGCCCAAGCGGGTCACGGGGATGCGGAACGGCTTGATCCAACGCTGGAAAAAGATGCCTTCCTCCCACGTCACCTCCTGGGGCGGGGGACTCGACAGGCTCGCGCCCGGCGCTCGGATGGTGACCTCCAGGGTGTGTGACCCGGCGGTGGCTCCAGCGATGCAGAACGCCAACTGGGCGTCGACTTCGGCCAGCACTCTCGGGCCGTCCCCGCTGGGAGGCTCCTCCGGCATGGGAATGTCCACCAGGTCGAGAACGCCCTTGAAACTCAGGTCGTCCCCGTCCCCTTCTTCGGTTTCCCGGCAGAACAGGGCGTATTTCAGGTACACTCCGCCTCGTTCGGTAGTCAAAAGCGGCTCCGTTTTTGCCCGCTGGGGGCTGGTAATATATGGTCCAAGATTTTAGCACCGGGCACAGACCACGGCAAAAACTCCTTCGGAAAATCAGGAGGCGCCAAATGACACTGTCAGCAGAGAAGTTCAGCCAGGGAATGACCACGGAGCAGTACATCGACAGCATCAAGGTCAACAGGGACCCGTTCTGTCAGATCCACGAAGGGGTCGACATACCAGATGGCGTCCTCGATTACTTCAATGGGCTGGCACAGCCGGTAAACCTGGCCGTTTTCACCTCGGACTGGTGCGGCGACGCCATGTCAACCACGCCGGCCATCCTGCGCCTGGCCGACGCCAGCGCCAACATCCGCCTCAGCGTCTTCAACCGGGACGACGAGTTGGAGCTGACCAACAGCTTCCTGCCGGAGCACCGCGCCGGAACCGTGCCCGTGTTCGTAGTCTTTGACGACGGCATGGGCGAGATCGCGCGTTTCATCGAGACGGCCCGCTCCCTGGTTCCTGATATCGACGCGATGGACGAGACGATCGCGCAGGCTGCTGCCTCCGTTGCAGACGAAGGGGAGCGGCGTCAGCAGACCCGGGGGCGTCGCACCGCCCATCGCGTCGGCAAAGCCGCCGAATGGGGCTCGGTGATCCTGAACGAATTTCAGCAGGTAGTGGCCGATGGGATGGCCCTGCCCTCAACCGAACGGCCGGCCGAGGGCGGGACCGAGTGGCCGCCGCAGGAGTAGACCAGCCAATGTCCGACGACAGCATTACCATCATCACCATGGAGGACATGGCGGTGGTCTTCTCGGTGACCGATGATTTCGGCATCCACCGCGAATCGGTGAGCGTGGAGTTGGCCCGCGAGGACCCCGGCGAGGTCAGCGTTGAAGGCGGCAAAGTGGAGATCACCTTGCCGGCCAGTCAAACGCCTGAGGATTTCGCGCCCACCATCCGCAGCGAACTGGAGTCGCGCGGTTATTCGCACAACCCCGGCCAGGTGGTCACCAACGACGGAGATGGTGACGACGAAGAGGAAGACGACTGGTTGTCCTGACCGCGCTCCGACCAAAATCAGGGGCGAGTGATCACTCGCCCCTGTCAGTGACAGTGATGCGCCCCCTGCATCAGTACCCGGCTTCCCGCCACTCGAAGGCCAGGTTGGCATAGCGCACGAAGACAGCGCCGCCCGGTGCGGCCAGCGGGCCGTTCATCGCCAGGATTGCAATGGTCACCTCATCCCCGGGTTTGGGTTCCGTCGAGACCACCACCCGCTGGGGAACGTTGAACCCCTGCACGGTGGCCCGTTCGCGGTCGCACTCGCCGTTGATCCAGATCTCGCCGTAGTCGTCGATGCAGGATTCGAAGAGGCAGCGGGCGCCATCCAACGGCCGGCCACCCACGGTTTCCGGCAACGTCGCCTTGATGCGATACCAGATGAAGGAGACACCGCGACGGCGCCATGCGCCCAGGTCGCCGCAGTCTTCCCACCCGGAGTCGTCGTAGTCGGGGAGACGGCACGGCGAACCCTCCGCCTCGGGGACGATGCCCTCGTTGGGCTGGTCGGGCACGAACCCGTGAGCGACCTTCCACTGGCCGCCCACGGCCGCCAGGTCGCTGGCATTCTGCAAATCTAACGTAGCTCGTGGCATGGTAATTCCTCCATTCCGGTTTGTGGTAATTCGTTGTCGCAAATTACACGCCGGTTATCCGTACTCCCGAATGCGTGCGGTAGCGCCGGTTGATGTTGACCAGCAAGGGCGTGATCTGCTCCACGTACTTGGCGTTGTAGAGGGCGCCGGCGTCCACGGGACGCAGGTTTGGGATCTTCCGGGTCAGGTCGACCACGATCTGTTTGGCGTCCTCGTCGTCGCCGCAGATGACCACGTCCTCGTCAAGCGTGACGCCGGGCTTCAGTAGTTCTTCTGCGGACACGTTTTGGAACGCGGCCACCACCTTCGAGCCCGTGGCCGCCACCTGGGCCTCTTCGGCCGCCGAGCCGGCCTCCACTTCTTCGGCGATCGCGCCCACTCCGCGCTCGAACCGCATGGGGGCGATCACCGTCACCACGACCTTGCCGTCGAGGGCGTCCCCGACGCCGGCGATGGTTGGGGACATGCCGTTGTAGGGCATGGTCAGGAAAACTACATCGGACTGCGCCGCCGCCTCTGGATTGACTGCGCCGGAGATCGTGGCGCCGGGAGCCAGGGCGAGCAACTCGTCCGCAGCCTCCTGCGCGCGACCCGCGTCCCGCGAACCGATGACCACCGCCTCGCCGGCCATTGCCAGCCGCAACGCCAAACCCTTGCCTTCCGGACCCGTGCCTCCCAAAAACGCCAGCATCTATTTCGCCTCCTGATGTATTGCGGCGCAAGTATATCATCGGCGAAATGGGCCGGCCCGTGTGATACAATCGGCCGCGATCCCCCATGCAATTGGTCTGACCACACTTCACAGGAGGGTTTATCGTCATGGCGTTCTCACTGAACCACGTTCACCTCAAGACCCCCGATCCCAAGGCCACCGCCGATTGGTACGTGCAGAATCTGGGCGCCACGGTCACCGCTGAGGCCCCCAACGGCGGCTTCCGGCTGGACCTCCACGGCCTGCCCCTGAACGTGACCGACCACATTGCCACCCAGACCCACCCGCAGAACTACGGGTTCGAGCACATCGCCATCGATACCACCGATATCGAGGGCACCATCGCCGACTTGAAGAACGGCGGCGCAACCGTGCTGGAAGAGACCACGGTGGGCGGCGGACGCCGGGTCATGTTCTTCGAAGGCCCCCAGGGCATCATCCTGGAAGTCCTTGAAGTGATCGACGCATAAGCCGTCCGAACTCAGGACCGCGATAGGCAAGGGGCGAATGATTATTCGCCCCGCGTCGATTGGCAACCGCTTTTGGTGACCAGTCCCGGATAATTTAGCTTCCGGCCCACGGTGATGACCATGCAATTGTGGGATTATGCAGCCGTTGAAGAGCCCGAGCGGGCACGCCGGCGGGTGCGCAACGGTCAGCCCACCAACGAGCTCGCTTTCAGCGCCTACGTGGGCGGCAATGAGGACACGTTCCCTCACATCCTGGATCTTTATGTTGCGCCGGGAAGCCTAGTCGCTGACGTCACGTTCGGAAAGGGCGTTTTCTGGCGCAACGTTCCCGAAGAACGGTTCGAATTGCTCGCCACCGATATTCAGACCGGGGTGGACTGCCGCGATCTTCCCTATGAAGACGGGACGGTAGATTGTGTCGTGCTCGACCCGCCGTACATGCACTCACCGGGCGGAACCGCGCATACCGTTCATACGGCATTCGAGCGACATTATCGCAACAACATCACCGGTAATCGAACCACAAAGAAGTATCACGAAGCCGTCCTTGAACTATATGAAGATGCCGGTAGAGAGGCGTATCGAGTCCTGCGTGAACGCGGCGTGTTGATCGTGAAGTGCCAGGACGAAGTCTGCGCGAATCGGCAACGGTTTACCCACGTGGAAATCATGCAATCATACGAACGTCTGGGATTCATTACTGAGGACCTGTTTGTGGTTGTTCGCCGAAATCGTCCCGGAGTGAGCCGGACAGTTCGCCAAGTGCACGCAAGGAAGAATCATTCGTATTTCCTCGTGTTTTGGAAATGCGGCTCGGGGAGGAGCATTTGGGAACCTCCGGCGTGAACCCAGTGGGCCTTCTGGTGACTATTATCCGGGAACACGCGCCGGAAGACATCTGGCGGGACTCCCCGTTGGTCGGATACCGGATGCTTGGCAATACCAACCGCGGCGAAATTGGGGAGGAATTCATACGGCGCTTCTTGGGCCAGAATGACATAGAGGTCGGCAATGGCGGACGAGTTTCGCGCACCGATCTTCGGATCGAGCATGTACGATTCGAGGTGAAGACAGCTTCGCTCGGTGCGAACGGCACCTTCCAGTTCAACCACGTTCGTTTGGACCGAGACTACGATTACTTACTCTGTTTGGGGATTTGCCCGAATCAAGTAGTTTTCAATATGTGGAGGAAGGGTACGGTCGCCGAGGGTAGGGCGGGCAGGTTGGTACGCATGGCGGAAGGTCAGGCAGTGACCTACAAACTCACCAAAAGACTGGCGGAAATGGCATCTATAGAACTATTTCCGGACCGCGTTCGCCACGCTCTTGTCCGTGAAGATCAGTGAAGAATTCTCCAAACCTCCTACACCGTCGATACCCCTGTCATCATGGAATAAAACGCACCGTGACTCGCTACCCCTGGGCCGAAGGGTAATTATCATGCCAGACCATCGTCTCCTCATTCTGTTTGCCCACCCCGACGACGAGGCGTTTCCCGTCGGCGGGACCATCGCCATGCATACCGCTCGCGGGGTGACTGCGCGGCTCATAACGGCCACCTCGGGCGAGCTGGGCGAGATCCGCCAGCCCGGTTCGGCCACCCGCGAGACCATCGGCGAGGTGCGACGCGGGGAACTGGCGGAGGCGATCAAGGAACTGGGCATCGAGTCCCACGAGGTCCTGCAGTACCGCGACTCCGGAATGGCCGGCTGGGACGACAACCATCATCCCAAAGCCTTCGTGCAGGCCGACGAGCACGAAGTGGTCGCGCGCCTGGTGTTCGAAATCCGACGTTTCCGTCCCCAGGTGATCCTCACCTTCGGGATGGATGGCCTGTACGGGCATCCCGACCACATCGCAATCTGCAAGCACGCCACCACCGCGTTCCGACTGGCCGCCGATCCGTCCGCTTTCCCCCATCACATGGCGATTGGCATCCGGCCCCACCAGACGGATCGCCTGTTTTACAGCGTGCGCCCGCGCGGGTTCCGTGTGCACATGGCGGAATCGTTGCAGGCCGCCGGCGTGGACTTCCCCATGCCGTCTTCAGACCGCGTCAACGACGGCGCAGATCCCGAGACCATCAACCTGACCGTCGACGCATCCGACGGCCTGGACGCCAAGATGGCCTGCATCAAGCGCCACTTCACGCAACTGCAGCCCGATTGGCCCTACGAGCACATTCCCCGGGAGGTGACCGCCTCCGTGATCGGGGTGGAGCACTTCATCCGCGCCGAACCTCCGGTCGCCGAAGGCGAGGTCATCCCAGCCGACTTTTTCGCCGGTCTCTAATCGGTGGTCGCAGATTGGTGGCCGCACCGGGGTGAGCCGACTGGTTCGAGTTCCAGCCCGATAGCACCGAGCTAGAGCAGGCCCGCTACTCCCTGCCAGACCAATAGGACGCCCACGACCAGCAGGGTCAGCCCCATGGCCAGGATGAGCAGGTTCAGGTTGACCCTCCCCGTGAGGTTTGCGCCCAGGTAGCTGCCGATCATCGCCATCGGCCCCATCAGGACGAGTATCACCCAGTCGACCTGCCCGTGGACTAGGTGGCCCACCCAGCCTGCCGCGCCCATCACGAAGCCGATGAACAGGTTGGTGCCGGCGGCGATGCGCGGGTCAATTCGAAGGATGCGCACCAGGGCAGGCAGGCGGATGCTCCCCAGGATCAGGCCCACCGCGCCCCCAAGCATCCCCACGGCGAAACCGATACCGCCCTCGGCGACAACGCGGGCGGGTGTGAACAGTCCCGGAGACCCCTCCAGTCCCTGGCCGAAAAGCGCGCCGCCGGTTTGTCCGGAGCGGATCCGGTCCCGCGCGATGATGAGGAACTCCACGCCCTGCCAGAAGACCAGCGCGCCGACCAGGGCGATTAGGAGGTGTTCCGGCGTCACGTCGCTGAACCAGCCGCCGATGAATGCGCCGATGAAGGCGGGCACGCCCATGGTCAGCACGATGCGCAGGTTCACCCGGCCGGCCCGCAGGTGGCGGATCGTGCCGGCGAGAGACGCCAGGCTGCTGACCAGGATGTTGGTGCCGCCGGCTGCCGGGGCCGGCATTCCCAGCAGCAGCATCGACGGCAGGCGCATCGTTCCGAGGGCAAGACCGACGAAGCCGCCCAGAATGCCCACCAGGAACGAGATCACCGCCAGCAGGGCGGCATGCCAAACGAGGACGCCCGACGGTAGGCCCAGTTCGGAAAGAGGCATATTGGACTGGGTTATGTCTTTGTGAGGATGGTTACGGCTGGCCCACGGCTTCGGTCACGCCGACCTCTTCCATCAGCTCGGTGATTTGCCGCCAGGTCTCGTCCTCGATGAAAACGCCGTTTTCGCGACGCTGCAACTCAGTGCGGTACTCGATCTCGCCGGGGTAATAGACCTCGCTGAAACCGGGGGCCGGCGGAGATGTCTTCACGAACTCGGCGAACTCGGTCATCTCCTGCTTGAAGTCTTCCAGGGGTCGGAACTTCGACACGTCGAACACCGCCAGGAAACAGCCGTCGTTGTGGCGGGCCTGCGGGTCGATGCCGAAACCGAGGCCGGTCAACAGGCCGGAGAACATCTCCACCATGAACGACAGGCCGAAGCCCTTGTGTCCCTGGTCCGCGCCCACGGGCAGGATCGCACCGCCGGCGGCGTAGTCGTTGGGGTCGTTGGTCGGGTTGCCGTCCTTGTCCACAATCCAGCCGGTGGGAATTTGCTCGCCGCGATTGCGAGCCAGGCCGATCTTGCCGGCGGCGACGGCGGAGGTCGCCATGTCCAGCAGCACCTGGCCGGGCAGGTTGCTGGGCACGCCGATGCAGATGGGATTGGTGCCCAGGCGGCGGGCCCGCCCGCCAAAGGGAGCGACCGCCTTGGGTCCGGCGCCGGAGTCAGCGGTGAGCAGGGCGATCATGCCTTCCTGGGCGCAGATGGTGGGGTAATCGCCCAGGCGTCCGATGTGGCTCTGGCGACGGATGGTGAACGCGGCGACGCCGTTTTCCTTGGCCTTGGCCAAGGCCATGCGCGTCGCCTTTTCCGTTACCACGAAGCCGAACCCCCAATTACCGTCGACCACCGCAGTGGTGGGGGTCTCGCTGAGCACCTCGAACGGCGCGCCAGGAACGATGTGGCCCCGGTCGATGCGCTCGCAGTATTCGGGAATATGGATGACGCCATGGGAGTCATGGCCGACGAGGTTGGCCTTGACCTGGTGCGCGGCGACGATCTCGGCCTCTTCGGGCGGCGTGCCTTTGGCCACGTAGATGTGATAGGCGGCCTTTTCCAGGTATTCGGGGGTGAAGACGGGCATGTCAGTGCCTCCGTGGGAGTTGCCGGCATGGATAGACGGGGTGGACGGGATTGTAGCAGGAAACCCGAGACCCGGCAGGCCGATTACGCCACCAGCAGTCGCCTTACCTCTCGACAGAAACGGTCAAAAGACTGCGAGCGCTGCCGCGCGAGTGAAACGTCCATGGCGCTAGAAAAAGAGGCTTGATCGACCGTTTCTTTGTAACTCCTGCCCAACACATTGCGCGCCAGCCATTGCTTGGCACCACGAATTTCCTCGATGTCAGCTGGTACTTGGAAAATCGATTGCGAACCGTCGTGCTGGGCTATCGATTCTGAGCTAGCGATAAACCAACTCTCGTATTCCCGATCTGTGACACTTACCGAAGCTGGGTTGTTTGGGAAACGGGCTATGATTCTTTGCAACAATTGGGGACCGAGTTCAGCGGGGCAACGGTCGTCGGCGTCGAGCACCACTATCAACCTTGTATTAGGCCCGCCATCGCGGACTCCCATGGCCGCGTAACGTTCCAGCCCACCTGCCACGTTGACGAGGGTACCCCACGGGACCCGATAAGGAGTGACAATGAGCGGATAAACGTCTGACTGGGTCGCAGCGAGAATGGTGGTGATGAGTACGCGGAGCGCCTCCTGCTCGCCGTGCCCTTCGATTATGGGTGCAAAAACGGGAAGTTTCACGGGTCGAAGCGGATCGGCATCTGCGGATAAATGAACGGTTCGGTCGGGGATAACCGCCGCTGCCGCAGCAGTTCACCGGGTGTCGCCAACCGCTCTTGCAACAATCGACGGCTACTTTCAACTATCGGGCCGATTTCTGTTCGCCCGGCTTCCACTTCAAACGCTAGAATAGCGTCGGTGGGGACATCGTGGCGATCCAAAAAATCAGGGCTCTGCGTGCTGACGATCACTTGTGTCCGTTCGCAACCGTCTGTTAATGCGTCCCACAACAACCCGGCGGCAGCAGGATGTAGTCCCAACTCCAATTCTTCAATCTCCACCAATGTCGGTGCTAAGTTGCCGCCTTGCAGCAGTGCGGCCAAGATTGCCAATGCCCGCAAAGTCCGGTCAGACATGTTGATGGGGGTAAATATTTCGGGATTCTCTCGGTCACCAAATCGTTGCGTGAATTGAATGGTCTCCTGATTTACAACAGGGATTTCCAGCTTGCGCACCTCTTGCAGACCTGGAACTATGCCTCTCATATACCGTTGGATCCGATCAAACAACGCCGGGTCATTCTCTTCTATGCCCCCCAAAACACCCGGCAAATTGTGACCGTTAGGCGTATGCAACAAGCCTCCAGATTCCGGCGACTGGGGTTCTCTGAGGACGTCAACGTCGAATTTGTAGAATTTAATCTCGGTCAGTGCGTCATACACTGGCCAGAATTCGTCCGTATTGCCGGCGCTAAACAAGAACAACCGGTCGTCAGGTAACCTAAACCGAAGCCAAGGTGAAATCTACATTTGCAGTGCAGAGCGGGTTGGCTTGGGTGTCGGCGATTAATTCGCCGGCCTTGGCTTGGAGCACGGTTCGGCAGCGATGTTTGACTTCTTCCCGTCGCTGGGTCAGATCGGTGAA
>DAOUIF010000079.1:0-2133 GCA_034423575.1 Dehalococcoidia bacterium
CCCGGTACGCCATCGCTGCACCTCAAAATCGAAGTGCGGCAATGGTCGCCGATCTGGCTCCCAAGGTGGTCAATGACCATGAAAATCACGGTCAAAGATCGTGAACATTTCACGATTTAGATGATCAAAGTTGGTGAAAATTGACACGAAATGCCCTGACTCTGCTCATCAGGGGTGGGGGGAAGGCGGAACCGTTCTTCCCAAGTTGCATTTGTGTCTTCCGTTACTACCTTGAGCAGCGAAGGGTTCGGGGCCTGGTCAACGGTAACGATATTTATTGTGCCGCCAGGAATGAGCGTTGGGACCGCAACGCCCGCAACGGTTATCGATGCGGCGTTGGCGTTGGTGGACGGAGTCTGGGCGTCTGCGGGCTGGGCCGTGAGAAGGATGCCGAGCATGGTCAGCATCAGTGCTGTCGCAAGTGCCAGCCGTCGTGGAACAGCCGGAACGACCGTGATGAGGGAGGATAGTGCGCCTTTCATTAGAGTTCCTCCTCTACTGGCACCTAATTAAAGAACCGAACTTTGTCGCATCAGGTTTCGACAGCATGCCCAGCGAAGGCACTGACCGCAGTCACGCCCAGCCTCAACCCCGGCTGGCAAATGCTAGACACTCTGGTAGACCGGCCTGCCTGATGAACGCACTGCCGCGCATGGGACCTCAACAGAGGAAGAGCGATAAGGTCGCGCCATGGCGGTGGCAGAGTTGGTGCAACACCGGATCGTGCAACGGCTGAGCTATCCAGGCTTTCGGCAATCCGCCAACAGAACACTAAGCGGCCATCGAAGCCCCTGCCTAGGTTCGTTTGCACACAATTTGAGGTGGACTTTCCGCGCTCTCTCTTGGCACTTGCGGCCCATATCTTTGTACGCGGTGAGTTGGGTACAAAGGGTCATACATTTGTATATGAGAGGACTGCACATTCCGATCTTGTGTCCTCTGCCCGTGAGGGGATACTTTTGACGCGGTGACAGTTGCGAGGCCGATTGTCGCTCCGGCCGGGGCCGCCGATATTCCGGCCTTCACCGGAATGACGGGTTGGTTGGCCGGGCATTGTCGCACCCCTCCGGATGGTTTCGGTGGCGTCCTTGGCTATAGTGTGGAAGGGTCTGGGTTCCCCCGATTGCGGGGCTACCCGGCGCAGAACCCGGCAGTGGGTGGGAGTGGAGCTTGTCGGCGGCGCTGTAGGGCGCCCACATGGTGGTCGCGTCGGGCCACCAGCCCTCCGGGAAGTCGTCGGGGAATTGGCGACTTGTCCGGCTGTAGCCAATCCGCTGTCGCGGCATTGTGCCGGTCCTCCCGGGCCGTCTGGCGAGTCATGTCCCGGCGTCGCCAGGACTTGCCGGAAACACCCCGCCGGCGGAGAGGCTACTGGCCCGGCCCGCTGACGGTGAACTCCAGCCGGTTGGCCAGCATCCTGCCCTCCCTGGTGCAGATGGCTCCCGGGTCGGCGCAGTCCGTGGTTGCCGGCAATACCACCTCAACGTCGCCGTTTCCGTCGGGGTCCACCGCGATCTGCCAAAGGATGTTGCTGGGCTTGTTCAGTCGCCGGGCCTTATCCACCGTTCCGCCGGTCAAGGTGAACGCATGGAGCTTCAGGGTCTCGTAGCTCAGGTCGAACTCCTCGCTGAAGCGCAGATTGAAGGTGAAGGCGGTCTGTCCGTCGTGGCTGCCGGGCTCGTTTTCCAGGCTGGCCGTCAGCGGCGGCCGGGCCGCCGCGGGTCCCGTGGCCCCGCTGGTCAGGGTCTCCCCGTTACCGGCGTCGTCGGTGAAGGACACCCGCACCTTCATGGTCTTGTCCTGGTCATTGCTGGTTAGCGTGTAGCTGGGACCGGTGGCGCCGGCGATCTCGATGTCGGTGGTGCCATCCCTGCGAATCCACTGGTAGCTGAAGCTGACGTTGGCCAGGCCGTCGGCGTCGGCGATGCCCGACGTGTCCGCCGTGAGGGTCTCTCCCACCTGGACTGTGCCGTGGATGGTGGGGGCGCCGGTGGCGGGCGTGTTGGGCCGGGCGGCCACCGTCGCCGTGGCCGCGCTGGTCAATGACTCCGCATTACCCGCGTCATCGGTGAAGGACACCCTCACCCTGACGGCCTTGCCCTGGTCGTCGTCGGTAAGGGTGTAGCTGGAACC
>DAOUIF010000080.1:0-12189 GCA_034423575.1 Dehalococcoidia bacterium
CTTTTCATCCTTCCGGACGGATCTAGGCTGTCCCCTGACGCCTGGTGGATGTCCGGTGAACGGTGGGGCTCGTTGTCCGAAGAAGCGCGCCGGCCACCCTTCGTCGCCGCTGTCCCCGACTTCGTTGTCGAGATAGTTTCACCCTCCAACCGGGGGCCGGAACTAGAGGGTAAAGTGCGCCGCTACTTGGAGGGCGGGGCGCGGCTGGTCTGGGTCATCCACGCAAGGCGGCGACAGGTAGCGGTTCATCGGCCCAATGCGGAGCCTGAAGTCCTGGAAGACCCTGAAACCCTGGGTGGCGGTGATGTGCTGCCCGGGTTCGCGTTCCAGGTGCGAGAACGCATCTTCGACAACATCCCTTGACACCGATCACTGTGATGCAAGCAGTACAGGAGTGATGCTGATATGACCACGCAGGAAACGCGCCACGGCCCGCAGTCGGTGCGCGGCCCCCGCATCAACAAGGGCCTCGTCATCGTGAACACGGGCAACGGCAAGGGCAAGACCACCGCCGCCATGGGCGTGCTGATGCGGGCCTGGGGCCGCGACATGAAGGTCGTGATGCTCCAGTTCATCAAGCACACCACGGCCAACTTCGGCGAACAGCGGGCCGCGGAGAAGATGGGCGTCACCGTGCGCGCCATGGGCGACGGCTTCACCTGGCGCTCCCAGGACCTGGAGGCCAGCGCAGATCTCGCCCGCAACCTCTGGGAGGACGCCAAGGAGGTCATCGCCGCCGGCGAGTACGACCTGGTGATCCTCGACGAGTTCACCTACCCCATGCACTACGGCTGGTTGCCGGTGGAGGACGTGATCGATGCCCTCAAGGCACGGCCCGAGATGCAACACGTCATCATCACCGGCCGGCACGCGCCGGAGGCCCTGGTGGAATACGCTGACCTGGTCACCGAGATGAACGTAGTCAAGCACCCCTACGACGCCGGCATCAAGGCCCAGCCGGGCATCGAGTTCTGATCGGCCCAAAGCTACGGTATGAGCGGTCGCCATAGCGAGGAGCGCAGCGACGTGGCGATCTCGCTCCCATAGCGATGGCTATTGCCTTGACGAGATTGCCGCGCTTCGCTCGCAATGACAGGAACCTGGAGAATCCATGAGCATCTCATCACTGGTTGACCAGACCATCGCCGCCATCGGGCCGCTGGACGCCGAGGCCGTAGCAGCCGCCGAGGCCAGGCAGGGAGTGCTCACCAAGCCGCCGGGCAGTCTGGGCCGGCTGGAATCGCTGTCGGTCCAGCTTGCGGGCATTCTGGGCCAAGCCATCCCGCAGATAACCGGCAAGGCGGTCATTGTGGTGGCCGGCGACCATGGCGTCGCCAGCGAGGGCGTGTCCGCTTATCCCGCCGAGGTCACGCCGCAGATGGTGTTCAACTTCGTGGCCGGCGGCGCCGCCATCAATGCCCTGGCCCGAAACGCCGGCGCCAGCATCACCGTGATCGACGCCGGCGTCGCCGTGGACCTGGACCCGCAGCCCGGCCTGGCCATCGCCAAGGTCGGCTACGGCGCCGGCAACATCGCCCGTGGCCCCGCCATGACCCGCGATGACGCCGTCCGCTGCCTGGAGATCGGCATCAACGCTGCCAGCGAGCGGGCCGACGCCGGCGCCAACCTCATCGCCGGCGGCGACATGGGTATCGGCAACACCACGCCGTCGGCGGCTATAACCGCCACAATCACCGGCGCCGACGTGGCCACGGTCACCGGCCGGGGCACCGGCGTGGACGATGCCGGCCTGGAGGGCAAGATCGCGACCATCCGCCGCGCCCTGGAGGTCAACCAACCCGACGGGGAGGACGGTCTGGACGTGCTCAGCAAGGTGGGTGGCTTCGAGATCGGCGTGCTGGCCGGCGTCATGCTGGGCGCGGCCGCGCGCGACTGCGCCGTGGTGGTCGACGGGTTCATCAGCGGGGCGGCCGCGCTCATTGCCTGGCGGCTCTGTCCGAACATTGCCCAGCGCTGTATCGCCGCCCACCGCTCCGTGGAGCCGGGCCACAACGTTGGCCTGCAGGCCATGGGTCTATCCCCGCTGCTGGACATGGACATGCGACTGGGCGAAGGCACCGGAGCGGCATTGGCCATGCCCATCATCGAGGCCGCCGCCAAGACCCTGGCGGAAATGGCAACCTTCGCCGAGGCTGGGGTCTCCGACCGCGACGACGGTTAGTGTCCCGGAATACCCGCCCGGGCAAAAACGTCAATTCACCGGGATATACAGGATGAGCCGGATTTACAGGATATGTTTCCGATCATTCTGCGCATCGCGGTAAATTATGCGCTATCTATTTGCCCCATTCTTGGTGGCGCTGTCGTTTCTGACGTTGCTGCCAGTGGGGGTATCGAACCCCACTGACACCGAGATCTCCCGCTCCCGGGGCTGGTATCCCTTCGTCGGCCTGCTCTATGGGGTCGTGCTGGTCATCCTGGCGCTGCTCCTGGAAGCGACCCCGGATGCGTTTCCCCGGCCCCTTCTGACGGCGGCGCTGCTGGTGGTGGCCCTGGCCCTGCTCAACCGTTTCCTGCACCTGGACGGCCTGATGGACTTTTGCGACGCCATGTGGGGCGGGCGCACCGTTGAGCGCCGTCTGGAGATCATGCGGGACTCCCGCGTGGGTTCTTTTGCCGTGGCCGGCTGCTTCTGCGTGCTCCTGATCAAGTTCGCCGCCCTGTCGAGCCTGGTGATGACCCAAGCCGTAGCCGTCGTTTTGCTGTCATTCCCCGTCATCTCGCGATGGTCGATGGCGTTGCTGTTGACCTCGTATCCCTACGGTCGGCAACAGGGCATAGGCAGCGCGTTCTTCTCCGGCGATCGCCCCTTGCTGGCCACTGCCCTGGCGCTGCTGACCACAACCGCCGTTTGCTGGCTGTGCCTGGGTGTCGTGGGCATCGCGGTGCTGGCCCTGGCATCGCTGCTGGCCTTAGCGCTGGGCTTCTGGACCGTCCGTCGGCTGGGAGGCGGGTTGACCGGCGACTGCTACGGCGCGACCAACGAGATCGTGGAAGCGTTCTCACTCGCCTGTTTCGTCGCCTGGCTCGGGTTTGATCCGCCGGATTACCTTGACGCCGGGTACGGCGCCGCCGTCGTGTTCAAGTACCTCAACTGGCTGTTCCCGCCGCTTGGCGGATGGTTTTCCTACTCGCCATGAACCCGCTAGCCGTCGCGCTCAACGACCTTCCCGTCCCGCTGGACGTGCTGATTCTCTTCCTGGCGCTGCTGCTTGACCTGGCGCTGGGTGAGCCGCCCAACCGCCTGCATCCCACGGTGTGGATTGGCAACACCGTTGCACTGGCCGAACGCTTCGCTCCGAGCCCGCAGGCAGCCCCGGCTATCCAACTGGCCTTCGGAGCCGGCATGGCCCTGTTGATCCCGGCGTCGTGGGGCGCGGCGTCGTGGGCGGTCACTTTCGGGTTGATGCAGCTGCACCCACTGGCGTACGTGCTGGTGGTTGCCGTCCTGCTCAAGACCACCTTTTCGGTGCGGATGCTGCACCGGGTCGCCGCCGGCATCAGCTCGATACTGACGGCGGGCGACGTTGCCGAAGCGCGGCGTCAGATGTCGGCGCTGGTCAGCCGCGACACCTCGCAACTCACCATCGGCCAGATGGCCGCCGGCGCAATCGAGTCCGTCGCCGAGAACATCACGGACAGCATCGTGGGACCCCTGCTGGCCTTCGCCCTGTTCGGCCTTCTCGGTGCGGTGGCCTACCGGGCGATGAACACACTGGACAGCATGGTGGGCTACCGCGGCCGCTACGAGTACCTGGGCAAGCCGTCGGCGCGGCTGGACGACTTGGTGAACCTGATACCCGCGCGACTGGCGGCGCTGCTGTTGTGGCTGTCCACCGTCGCCCTTCCCGGCATGGCACAGGGGCGGGCATGGCGCATCATGTTCGCCCACCGGGGCCGCACTGAATCGCCCAACGCCGGGTGGACCATGGCCGCCATGGCCGGCGGCCTGGGCGTGACGCTGGAAAAGGTCGGCCACTACCGCCTGGGCGACCCCGCGCCGGAACCCGAGGCGCAGCACATCGGCCGCGCCACCCAGGCCCTCTACGTCACCACTGCGCTGGCCGCCGCCATCGCCATCGCCATCCTGTGGCTGCGGTGGGCCTATTGGCCGTAGTATCGTGACCGTAGTGTAGAATGCTCGTATCGCATCAGCGTGGGGAGACATTGATATGGCTACCGTGCAGCATGGAACCCGCATGACGCTGGCCGAATATCGAGGCCTTGAAGAAGCGGTGGATGGGATCTGGGAATTGGTCGATGGAGTGCTGGAACAAGTGCCCCCACCGAGTTATGACCACCAAAATCTGATCGATTTTCTGGTGAGTATGGTCAACCTGTTTCAAATGAGCTTGCCGGCGCCCATGGGTTGGGCCGTTTCTGGTATCGGCGTGGTTCTCGGCGAGCAACGCGCACCAACCCCAGATATGGTCTATCTCCGCGCCGAAAGAGGGCACCTGATTCGAGGCAGCTTTGTTGAAGGTACACCGGATCTGATCGTGGAAGCGTTGTCCACTGACCGTGCCCGGGATTTGGTGATGAAGCGCCG
This sequence comes from Dehalococcoidia bacterium, assembly GCA_034423575.1. GTDB lineage: Bacteria > Chloroflexota > Dehalococcoidia > Lucifugimonadales > UBA3495 > Bin87. The sequence continues at coordinate 4,571 of DAOUIF010000080.1, forward strand.
TTGGTATGCGGAGGCGGGAATACCCGAGTACTGGGTACTTGACCCGGTGAGCGATGCGCTGACAATTATGGAGTTATCAGGTGACGAATATGTCACACGCGACGCGTTGGGACGTGGCGACATTTTGGCGACGCCAACCATACCGGGTTTCACGCTGCCGTTGGCACAACTTTTTGATAACCCCGGCCGACGCCTCCCCGTTGGCCGGCGGTAATGCCCGACGCTACCCCTAATCTGCGAACACCCCGTTATGGCAGTCGGTGCCCATGAAGGTGATCCCGCCCGCCCCGTCCACGGCGGCATCAAGGAGGCCGAGCTGCGGGCGCTGGGCCTGCGCCTGGAGGACTGCCTCGATTTCTCCGCCAGCGTGAGCCCCCTGGGTCCGCCGGAGGGCGTTGCCGAAGCCATTGCCCGCGTTGACCTCACTGCGTATCCCGACCCCCACTGCCTGGCGCTAACCGAGGCCATTGCCACGCATCACGCTGCCGAAGGTATAGCCGACCGCAACGTCATCGTCGGCAACGGCTCCACCGAGATCATCCATCTGCTCACCCGAGCCTGGATCGGCGCGCCGCCGGAGGGCTGCTCACGGAGCGCCCTGCTGCTGACCCCCACCTACGGCGAGTACGACGGCGCCGTGCGCATCTCCGGCGGTACGGTTACGACCCTCACCGCGACCCGGTGCAGCGAGGGGTTCGCGTGGGATACGTCCGCCGTTACTGCCGCCATCGCCACGGAACGGCCCTCGCTGACCTTCATCTGCAATCCCAACAACCCGACGGGCGTGCTGATGGAACGGGACCAGCTGGCCGAAATCGCCGATACCGTCGCCGAAACGGGCGGCCTGCTGGTCGTAGACGAGGCGTACATCAACCTGTCCGAGCGTCGGGCCGATGCCGAGGTGATCGAGATGGCGACCCACCACGGCTCGGTGGTGGCGCTGCGCTCCATGACCAAGGACTACGCCCTCACCGCCCTGCGGTTGGGCTACGCAGTGGCAAGCGAAGGAGTGATCTCCCGCCTGGCCGCCCTGCAGCCGGACTGGAGCGTTAACGGCCTGGCGCAGGCGGCGGGCCTGATCGCCATCGAGGATGAGATGTACCTGGATCGGGCGCGGCGCGCAGTCGCCGACTCCCGAGATTGCGTGGCAGGACGCCTGTCCGCACTGGGCATCCGCTGCTATCCTACCGAGGCCAACTTCGTGCTGGCCCAGGTGGGCGACGCCGCAAACTTGCGAGATCGGCTCGCCCGGCGCGGCCTGTTCGTGCGCGACTGCACGTCCTTCGGCCTGCCCGACTGCATACGCATCGGCCTCCGACCCGCGGCAGACTGCATCCGGCTGGCCGACGCCGTCGCCGACCTATGGAATCAGGAACCCCAGCCGTAAGGGAGCAAAATGGGCATCATCTACATCACCAGGCACGGCGAAACCGAATGGAACGCCGAGGGACGCATCCAGGGGCACACCGATGTCCCTCTGTCCGACCGGGGCCGCGAGCAGGCGCAGATGCTGGCTCGCCGACTGTCGAACGTGCGCATCGACGCCGCCTACTCCTCCGACCTCGCGCGCGCCGCCGAGACCGCCCGGGTCGCGATGAGCGAGCGGGATATTCCCATCACCTTCACCGAGGAGTTGCGGGAGTACAGCAAGGGCGTGTTCGAGGGGCTCACCGAGGCCGAGTATCGCGAAGCCTACCCCGAGCTTTACGAGCCGTCGCTGGAAAACAACCTGGACTTCGCCCCGCCCAACGGCGAGACCATCCGCGACACTAGCGCGCGCCTGGCCCGCATCGTGCAGCGGGTGAGGCATGCACACATGGATGAGAACGTGCTGCTGGTCGGCCACGGCGGCAGCCTCCGCGCCGGCATCGTCTCCCTGCTGGAACTCCCGTTGGAGGCCAACTGGAAGTTCGCCATGCGCAACTGCTCCCTGACCGTCATCCACACCTACCCCGACAACTGCGTCATGCACCTCTACAACGACACGTCGCACATCAACGGCGTGGTGCGGGCTTGGGACCGGTGAGAGGGCTCGGCGTTCGACTGCGGTCATGGCAATCTATCTGCCCCGGCTTCTTGCGGCGAGCTCACGAGGGAACTTGGCGCCTTGGTAGATGTCGTCGAGTGCTTTCATGATTTCGGGAAAATCTTGCGCCAGCACCGCGCGGTTCACGTCGGACCCCAGTTCGTTTGTGACCCCGAAGTAGGCGGTGGAAAAAACAGCGAAAAACTCTTCAACATTCGCCATTAGATGGCTTCCTGGGTATATCCCGGCCTCTACCGCGTCGGCGTAGAAGCCGTCCCAAGTCTGGTGGTCCAGCTCGTTGAAGCACAGGTTCTGGATGCCGTGAGCGAACTCGTGGGCGGTGCTGAGCGCGATGTATGGGTAGCGGGGGTGGTGTTCGTCGAAGTCATCTATGAGTTGCTCTTCGGGCCCGGAGGATACGGGCTGGCTTTTTACGGTGCCCAAACCGCGCAGTTGAAATGATTCGTAGGTGCGTCCGGTGAAGTCGGACCTGCCCGCCAGATAGGAGTATTCGGGTAGGTCTGTCACGTATCGGTCCTTGGGTATGACGGCCAACTGAGCGCCGGTTCGCGCCATGCACTCCTGGATGTCGCTCCGGCCGGAGAGCATGGTGATGGCTATGCCGGCCGCTTTTCGCAACGCTTCGGGTTGGACGCCGACCGGCGCTTTGACGATTACCTGCCCGAGGTTGATGTACTGTCCATAGTAAGCGGGTTGAGTGGCTACGGTGAAGCTTTCGAGGATGCGTTGGCGCTCCTGGGCATGGCGGGTCTCATCGTGTTGACATGTGTAGTGGCGCAGCCTGATGCCCCGTGTGCTGTCCGACAAGTAATCGGCGACTATGAAGATTTCCCGCACCGAGACGGCACAATATTGGGGAGTCTCTTGGACGAGGTAGTCGATCGTAATCGTCTCGTCGTCGCCATCGTTTTGGTGGTCGATCTTTTGAATCTGGAACCGCGACGGGTTACGCCACCAATCCTGACGAAGGTGTTTTTGGATATCACCCGCGAACTGCCGGTTGGAGGTGCCGTCGGGAAGCCCGTGTTGGAGTATCTGTAATACGCCCCATGGTTGCTGGCGTTGATACCGGTTGTGGCCGGTCGTAATCCAGGAGTCGGACAGGTCCAGAGTAAATTCATACTCCTGGTCACGGCGGTGAATGGGCTGGTCGAGGCCGGGTCTTTCTGGCTGCGTTGTCCAGTCAATGGGCTGCGGTTCCGGCGTAGGGGTAGGAGATGGCCGGGGAGTGTCGGTCGGTGTCGGAGTTGTGGTCGGAGCCGGGGTTGGGCTCGGTATCGGCGTGCTGGTGGACCTGAGCACAAGCGTCGGTGTCGCAGTGGGCCGTGGCGTGGGTGTGCGAACGGGCCTGGTTTCGGTGGGAGGTGGGGCAGTGCTCGTGGGAGACGGCGAAGGTGAAGGTACTACGGGGGTGGCCGTTGCCGTGGCGGTGATTTGTGGGGTAGATACCGGTGACCGCGGCGATGCCTGGGCACGCTCCCGTGTTATCGTGGGCACCGCTGGCATCTCAGGCTCACCCGAGCAGGCTACGCTGAACAGTGTCACGATCAGCAGAAACAGCGTGGCGGCTGGGGTTGCGCCTCGCATACTCTTCAAGTATCCATCCCTTCACCAGTCTCGGGCGGCCAGTGGGCGTGTAGATGCCGAGAGCAAAAAAGCCTCTACGTAACCGCCCCAATCGCCGCGTCCAGTATCTCCGCCGCCAGGTCCATCTGCGCCTCTGTGGTGGTGAAGGGCGGCACGAAGCGCAGCACCGAGCCCCGCCGGCGGATGCTCACGATCAGGCCGTTGTCCAGCAGCATCCGGCCGATGCGCTGGCCATGCTCGTAGGCAGGCTCGCGGGTTTCCCGGTCGGTGACGAACTCGATGCCCTGGAGCAACCCCCGACCCCGCACGTCGCCGATCAGCTCGTGCCGCTCCTGTAGCCGTATCAGGTGACCCTGCCAGTACCGGCCGATGCGGTCGGCCACGTCCACCAGATTCTCCTCCAGGATGATGTCCAGGCTGGCGATGGCGGCGTTGCAGGTCAGCGGGTCGTTGGAGTGGGAGTGGGCCACCACCAGGCCCGTATCGACGGCATTTTCCTCGATCTCGTCGGTGGTGATGGTCGCGGAAATGGCAATGCCGCCGCCGAAGTGCTTCGAGATGGTGAAGATGTCCGGAACCACGCCCTCCTGCTCGGATGCCCACATGGAGCCCAGCTTGGCCAGGCCCGTCTGTGCTTCGTCCAGGATCAGCAGCATGCCCCGCCACTCGCAGCGCTGCTTCAGCTCCTGGAGCCAGCCCGGCGGCGGCTCTATGACCCCGCCGGCGCTGAACAACGGCTCGGTGATGACGGCGGCCATGCGACCGTCGGCTTGGGCATCCAGCAGCTCGAAGCTGGTGTCCAGGCAGGTGTAGTCGCACGCGCCCCGGTCCTTGCAGAAGGAACACCGGTAGCGGTACGGCGCGATGATGGGATAGTTGCCCGGCGCGTAGGGGCCGTACCCCTGCCGCCAGCCGGAGAAGGTGACCGCCCGCGCGGCGTCGCTCATGCCGTGGAAGCTGACCACCGGGCTGGCAACCTCGTAGCCGCCGGTGTAGCGCTTGGCGATGGCCATGGCGGCCTCGTTGGAGTCGCTGCCGGAGCCCAGGAACATGCTGCGGTTCATGCCCTCCGGCGTGATCTCCGCCAGGCGGCTGGCCAGGATGATCTCCCGGTCGTTGAGGATGGTCATGTGGCTGTGAATCAGCGTCTCTGAGCTTTCCTGCAATGCCTGAACGATGCGGGGATGGTTGTGCCCCAGCGCGGCGCACATCTGCCCGGAGTTGAAGTCCAGGTACTCCTTGCCGTTGGCGTCGCGCACCACGGAGCCGCGGCCCCACACGAAGATGGGGCCGGTCACGCCGCTGCGGTCCATGCGGCTGCGGAAGCTGTACTTCCGCGCCAGTTCCAGCAGTTCCTCTTCCGAATAGTTGTCGGGCACGGCGGGCCTCCATGGTTAGCGGGTACGCGCCATTCTAGGGCAGGCAGTGGCCGTGTCAACCGGGTAGTTTTGTAGAGCGGGCGAGGCCGGCAACAGTTGACATGTTGCCTTACAAAACTCACTATTATGGTAAGGAGATCGCTATGATCGTAAAAATTACCTCCAAGCGTCAGGTCACTTTCCCTGCTCGTGTCCTCGACGCCATGGGCGTGAGGCCTGGAGATCATTTGGAACTGATCGAAGGTCCGGACGGTTTCATCCTGCGTCCAAGGCGCATCGACTACTCGCGGTTGGGAACACTGCGCGACAAGATTGCGCCTGGTACCCCGCCGTTCGACATCCGAAAGTTCCGAGATCAGCCCTATGACACCTCGCTTCGGGATTGACACCTCGGTCCTGGTGAGGTTGGCAGTCGGGGAACCCGCGAGGGATTTCGAGCGGTGCATAGAAGCGCTTCGCGTCCTGGTCGAGGACCAAGGGCGCGAAATCTTTGCGTCGAATCAGGTGATTGGGGAAGCCTACATGACCATTCAGCATCACTACGGAGTATCCGACGCTGATGCTCGTGCAGTACTGATCGACGTTCTGACCAGTGGACTTGTTGGGCCGCTGAACGGTCAGGTCGTCATCCTGGCGCTCCAAACCCGCGATGATCCGGGGCTGTTCGACCGGCTCATCGCTGACGATTATTCGCGCGCCGGGTTGGAAACCCTGATTCTGGACCGCAGCATGGCAAACCTGCCCAATGTACGCAGACTGTAGACTGGCCATAGCGCCCTAATAGGAGAACGGGCGTTGAACAACCCGCACGTAGAAGCGTTGATTTATCGCGTAGTGCACTCTGAGACGATCGAGTACCAGGGGACCCGCGAAATTGAGCGGTGCGAATTTCGCGTCGAGATCGAAGACGACCAAGCAAGCTTCTACATGAAGGAGCATTTTGCCAATGTGCAAGATGCGCGGGCCGCCATACAGCCTTTCATTGAACAGTGGGAATTTGAAGAGACGCTGAAATCAGGGCCGGGTACTTTCAGCTTGTGGTTCGATCACCCAAAGATGATTGATCGTGATCCAACGCCGGGCATCATATCAATATCCTTCCATGTTTCTAGTGGATCCCCAGAGGTGAGGATGTCAGTAACGGTATGCAAGCCATATCCTCAGCCTCCGTCTGACGTCCCAATGGATATACGCGACCCGGACGTGCAAACTATATTCAATCGATTCCAAGGATATCGGCAAGGGCATGAACCGTTGCCGAGCATGGCTTACTTTTGCTGCGAAGTATTCACAAAGCGGCTCAGTAACGGCATCAAGGATGCTGCCGACAGGCACAAGATCAGCCGTAATCTGATCGATAAGGTCAATAACCTGTCTGCAAATAAGGGCGGAGATCAGGCGAGACACGCGAGCGCTATCGCCGACCTACTCACGCCGTGCGAAACTCAGTTCTTGGAAAAAGCGGTCGTCGCAATTGTCATCCGTGCCGCCAAGGTTGCAGCGGATCCGAATCAACCCATGGAGAAGATTACTGTCGGCAACCTGCGTACGGTTTCTCTCTGATCCAACGATACATCGCCGCCCGCGCTACACCGGGAGATTCCCGCGCCTCGCTTGCAATGACCCGTCGGGTGGTGCGGCCAACCACGTCGCTGTAGTACGATTGCGCCGCATCCATCCGATCAAGGAGCCTCCCCACCATGTCCACCACGCCCGTTTACACCTACACCTACGACCACATCCACGTGCGCACCAAGGATCCGGAGGGCATGGCCAGCTTCTTTGAGACCATGTTCGGCGCCAAGGTGTTGCGCCTTGTCCAGAGCGACGGAGTGCCCCGCGTCGACCTGGACGTGAACGGCCTGGCCATCTTCATCGCTTCCGTGCCGCCCGAGGAGCACATCGACCTGAGCCCTCGGGACCCCCATTTGGGTCTGGACCACTTCGGCTTCCGTGTCGATGACATCGACGGCGCGGTGGAGGACCTGCGCAGCAAGGGCGCGGAGATCTACACCGAGCCGCGCACCATCCGCCCCGGCGTCCGCATCGCCTTCGTCCGCGGCCCCGACGACGTGCGCATCGAGATCCTGCAGCGGGACGGCTCCGGGTTGATGGAGGAGTAGAGCCGGCAGGGTCAGTCCAACGCCATCCCCAAGTCGGTGAAAAAGTCAATTACCAACAATGCTACCAATGCCATGATTATCAGGGTAAATCCCAGGTAAACGTACGCGGTTTGCGCGCGCTTTGAAGTCCCTTCTTGTTCAAGGTCAGGAGATGAGGTAAAAATTGCTTTGCTGGCAGCACCTACCAAGCGGATCAACACTAGCAAAGCGCCAAATATGAGGACAAATTTTATGGCTTGCAGGATCTGAATGCCGGTATCGTTGGATGACAAGTCTATATTGGCAACACCTCCTGCGAAGAAAGCGGCCCCCACCGTGGCCGTGGCCAAGGTTAGAAACCATTGGTGCTAGTTTGAGAAAAAGTTGAAATTGTCATGGAGTTCCCGCAACCTGCTGGTTGACGACACTCAGCAGCGAGGAACCCCATGAACATTGCCGAGTTTATCACCGAGCTTTACTGCAAGATAGACGACGCCTTGCCCG
>DAOUIF010000081.1:0-109631 GCA_034423575.1 Dehalococcoidia bacterium
GGCTACTGCGCCCGCAATCGGAAGTCTGACCGTGAGGCTCCAGATCTCCTCGTGCCGCCCCTTCCCTGTGCTAAAATCCCGGTGTCTCTGTTGCACCGAGTAATGAGCCACAATGCCTCCCAAAACTGCCACCAAAGCCCGCCGTTCGCGCCGCTCCAAAAAGCCAGGCGTCACCATATCCGACGCCATCAGGCTGCTGACGGAGCAATACGGCCCTTTCGAAAACGAGCCTCGACTGGACCCAGCCCATGAGCTCGTTTTCACCATCCTGTCCCAGCACACCTCGGACCGCAATTCCGAAAGGGCATTCCGCAACCTGATGCACACCTTTGGTACCCTCGAGGCAGTGGCGGAAGCTGACGTTGACGCCATCGAGATAGCCATCTCTGGCGGCGGGTTGGCCCGCATCAAGGCCCCCCGCATCAAGGAGGTGCTGGGCATGATCCTGGACTTGAACGACGCGTCACTGGATCTGCACTTCCTTGCCGAAATGCCCATGGACGAGGCCCGGGCGTGGCTGCGACAGCTACCCGGCATTGGCCCGAAGTCGGCAGGCATCATCCTCAGCTTCTCGCTGGGAATGCCCGCCATGGCTGTTGACACGCACATTTTCCGTGTCAGCCAGCGGCTGGGCATTATCGGACCCAAGGTCAACGCCGACAAAGCCCACGAGGTATTGGAAGCGGCCATGCCGCCCGAGGACGTTTACCCTTTCCATGCCGCGTTCATCACCCACGGTCGCCAGGTGTGCAAGGCGCAGCGCCCCCGCTGCGGCGACTGCGTGGTGAATTACGATTGCCCATCGCGCGACGAAGAGGCGATCCGCCTGGCGGCCGCCAGCGCGGAACCCACCGAAGCCGAGCCCGTTTCCCGGGACACCGCTGATAGCGACCGCCCCGACGGCCAAGCCCCGGGCCGTCGCCGACGACGCAAGGATGCCCCTACTACCGTCCCGCACGCCCAGGTCGTCAAGGAGCTCCAACCGTGAAAGTCGGAATCATCAACGTCACCGGATACGCCGGGTGCGAACTTGTCCGTATCTTGCGCCACCATCCCGAAGTCGAAATCGCCTCTGTTACCGGCCGCAGCGCGGCCGGCCAACCGTTGGGAGAAGCGTTCCCTCACCTGGACAACATGGACCTCGATATCACCGCCGACCTGGGCGATGACCTCGATCTCGTCTTTTCCGCCTTGCCGCACAAAGCCAGCGCGGAAGCCTGCATCCCCCTCCTGGAGGAGGGCGTAAAGGTAGTCGACATTTCCGCGGATTTTCGGCTCAAGCAGGCCGGTGTTTACAGCCAGTGGTACGGCGTCGAGCATCCCGATCCGACTTACCTGGAGGAAGCGGTTTACGGACTCACCGAGCTTAACCGTGACGCTGTCGCGGACGCCCGCCTCGTGGCCAACCCTGGTTGTTACCCCAGCAGCGCTATCCTGGCGCTCGCTCCTGCAATTCAGAATGACCTCATCGGCAGTGACATCATCGTGGACAGCAAGTCGGGCGTTTCCGGCGCCGGCCGCACGCTCAGCATGACCACCCACTTTTCGGAGGTGAACGAAAACGTGATGGCATACTCGGTCAACGGCCATCGCCACCTGCCCGAGATCAGCCAGGAACTCGATTCCATTGCGGACGATCCGGTCAACCTCACCTTCCTGACCCACCTGATCCCCATGACCCGGGGTATTCTCAGCTCTTGTTACGCTCCGTTGCAGGACGATATCGCCCAGGATCCCGATGCCAACGCGCGCATCCGCGCTCTTTACCACGAGTTCTACGCCGATGACGCCTTCGTCCAGGTGACCAGCGCGCCCCCACAGACCAAGCAGACCCTGGGCAACAACCAGTGCCTAGTCTACCCGGTAGTGGATCCGCGCACCAACCGACTCATCGTGATCAGTTGTCTGGACAACCTGGTAAAGGGAGCGGCGGGACAGGCTGTGCAGAATATGAACCTGATGTGCGGCTTTCCCGAGGAGATGTCCCTCGAAGCGCTGGCCGTGTACCCGTAAAATCGGGCCCTGTGTTACACTGTTTTCGCGTCAGTATAGCGACGCCAAACGCCCCGGTCGTCTAGCCAGGTCAAGGACGCCACCCTTTCAAGGTGGAGATCATGGGATCGAAGCCCATCCGGGGTACCAGCACACTTAAATGCCCTCCGCCAAAAGCGGAGGGCTTACTTTTGATCGGAGCCAGAGCCGGCCGCCCGGCTTTACCAGGTGCCGAGGCCGGCCGCGCGGCGGCGGTTGAACTAATACGTTCTGGCCCGCTATTCTATGTGAACGCGCCAGCGACCCCGCTGGCTGCAAAACCATCCTCACCACCCAGGAGATCTGAACAATGGCCGGCACCAAAACAGCACTCACCGTTGACGTCAACGCCGAGCACATCGGCCTCATCAACTCGTCCAAGGAAAAGTACAACATCGCGGACGAGGGCAAGGTCGTTCGCATCGTAATGGACTATATCCTGGTAAACCCGGACATTCACGACCGGGTTTTCAAGGACGTCCGTTGTCTGCGCTGCGAGTAGCCCGGCGAGGTTCTGACTTTATGCGACGGTGTGTTTGACCGCCTCCATAGCGAGGTAGTAACCGTACACGCCGAACCCGTAGACGCATCCCTTGCTGATCGGCAAAACGGCTGACACCGTGCCGCGAGCCGTCGGGTTGCTGGCGTGTACTTCGATCACCGGCATGGGGACTTGCTGAATGGCGCCCCGCAGCGGACCGTTGGCCGTGGTGTATCCGGCCGGATTGATCAGGCAGGCATCGTATCCTTCTTCCCAGGCATCGTACAGGGCGTTCACCACCTCACCCTCCACGTTGGAGTGAACGATCTTGACGTCGACGCCGAGGCTCTCTCCGTAGCCTCGGATCTGCTCGTTCATCTGCTCCAACGTGTTCGGGCCGAAAATCTCGACCTGCACCTTGCCGCGCATATTCATCCCAGCGCCCTGGATCACCAGCACCTTGGTCATTGTCCGTCTCCTTGGGGTTGGTCGGAACCGCCGTGGGCGTTCCCGTTGCTTCGATTTCCGTCGAGGATGTTCGTCAGCACGCGACGCATTCCCTGAGGTTCCTCGTCAGTCTCGTCGGCAACGGGAGCGGGAGGCTCGGTTGCCGGCGTGGGAGTTTCAGTAACGTACCCTGCAAGCAGCACGTCCAACTGCAGCAGGAGCAGCTTGTTCCAGGCGCAGGACGTACGCAGCGCCTGGACCGGATCTGGCATCTCCTGCAGCAGCACGCCGGCGATAGCTGTCTGGGCGAAGGACATGGTTCCAATCATGAACCGGGCTGGTATCGATCCAAGATAACCGCGCTCCAGCGACGGGTTGCTGTGGACCACCCCCATGGCCAGCAGGAACACCGGAAACTGCTCGTCCAGTTGGAAATCTATACTGTGCCTCAGCCAACGGGTCAGGCTGTGCTTGCGTCGGTCCAGGCGAGTCTGGTCGATCTCGCCTTCGGGGGTCAAGAAGAATCGAGCCGTCTGGGGAAATTGCAGGAAGTGGTCGTAAACGGCAGACGTCAACTCTTCGGCACGATTCAGCAGGATGGGCCCGCTGGCCCGTACCAACTCGAGGTCCTCCTCGGAGAACCCCATGAAGTCGGCCATCTGCTGCATCCGGGTCGGCCAGTCGAAAATCATCGGTTGCCCTCGCGGCGCCGTGTTCGGCGACAGCCAGACTATACGCCCCGTGCCGAATCCGGGCAACCCGGGCGAAACGGCCGGGCTGCGGTTTCAGTCCTGACAGGCCGACGTTACGCCCGGTCACGTCGTCAGGTCTCGCTGCCTCCCATTCGTTCCGCCCTCAGGAACCGCTCCAGGTCGCGGACCAAGTCTGCGGGGTCGGGCATGTCTGCGGCGTCGATGGCGGCGTCGTACTTCTCCTCTAGGGTCACGATGTATTTGCCGAGCTGATCGTCGTCGGCGATCACCTTTTCGACCTCGCGGTCGAAGGCTTCCGCCATCACCGTAAGCTCGCCCCAGTCGACGGGCAAGCCCAGCATATCCGAAAGGTTCTGGGCCAGCCCCAGGCCGACCCTGAAATTCGGCGTCGCGTGAAGGTAATGGGAGACGTGCCCCCACAACGAGGTGTAGCTGATACCGCGCGCTGCCAGCGATTCCGAAACCGGCAACGTGATACCGGACGGCCCCTGATAGTTGGAAGTGCGGACGTTGCCTCTATCAAAAGCCGCCTGTATACGCTGATTGGTCGACGTGCCGCTGAATTTCGTCACGCGCGTATGGGGCACGGCGTCCAGCAAAGCGCCAATATGGACCACGGATTTGACGCCGCAGTGTCGAGCCACATCCCCCACGAGCGAGGCGAAAGTGCGCCACTTCAGGTGAGGTTCGGTTCCGAGGTAAAAGATCACCGGAGCCGCATCCCCGGCTCCGGGCCACAGGTAAAACTCGTTGGCCGGCCACTGCAGATGCCTGGTTCCGTCTTTGCTGCGTGTTGATCGTGGCCGTTCTTGCGCGAAATTGAAGAATTCTTCGGGATCTATCTCAGCGAATTTGTGCGCCCCCAACGCGGTGAGCATGTAGTTCAGGGTCGCCGTGGCCGCGTCCCCCGCGTCGGGCCAACCACGAAACGCTGCAATCATGCGCTCAACCGGTTGCTCCGGAAACTGGCTTACCAGGACGTAGTCGTCGAACGAGGCCATCGGTCCATCCTTGTGGGTTATGTCGACTAAATTCTCATGTATTCACAACGGCGGGAATTCTAACATCCGCTCCCCGGCTGGGCAACGACAACGGAACGCTCGTTTGCTGGGACGGAGATTGTTGGGCCACGACTTCTGAACTCCGAAACTCCAAAAGCCGTGATTGGACCGATGGCGGTGTCGGTTTCTAGGCCTAGTTATGTGATCCCATAGCGAACGCTGAGGACAGATCAGACACCACACCGATGCCCAGCATCTGTGATGCCGCGGTCCTACGGCGTGAAGCCACCGGTTCCCAGCGGGGCGTGGCTAGATCTCGATCTGGATTTCGCCGTACCGCGCCAGGAAGGTCTCCTGAAGGCTTGCGAATTTCTGTCGGTAAGCGGCAGTGTGGATGGGATCTGTCGTCATAATCACTGCGTCTTCCCGGTTGTCAGCGTAGTAATTCTTGCGGATCCCGACTTCGTTGAACCCGTATTTGTCGTATAGGCGCTGGGCGACGAAATTCGACACGCGCGCTTCCAGGGTTACCTCAGTCAGACCCTGCTCATAGGCCACTCGCAGCGTTCCAATGATCAGTAGTTCTCCGATCCCGCGTCCGCGCAATTCTTCGCGCACAGCGATCTCGGTGATGTGGGCCTGGTCGCCCTGTAGCCAGATGCCGACGTATCCCGCCAAATCTTCCGCGTCATCGTCGCGGCCGAACCCCAATGCGGACCTCATCCCCGTCAACATCCGCCCCCAGAGAGAAGCATCGACCGGACCCGAGTGTTGCTCTGACTCTCCTACCGCTGGATCGCCACCGCCGGCGTCGGCGGCGTGATAGGCGACCAGGAAACGCGTGTATCGACTGTTCAGTTCGCGGCGAAACGGGGTGCCCACCCAGCCGGGCGAAAACGCCTCCTTCTCGATCTCGATCACCTGCGGGATGTCCTCGGCCCGCATCCGGCGCAGAGCAATATCCATGTCCGCCGCTTCCCGGATGAATTGCGCCATTCTATCAAACGGTGGCGTCCACCTCGGACGCCCCCGCGCCGAGCATCCACGATCTACAGTTCAGGTGACCCTATGGCCCGGCAAGAGATACTATGCCGTACTGCCCGTCGAACCCCGGAGTTACGTGGACTTTACCGGTCCTGGCCTGCAAGATCGCCTGAGCCAACGATTCCTCCGTGGCCGCTTCCAGGTCGCGTGCAGATGCCCACAGCAGCGCATTGAGTTCGCTGCCCACGGCATCCGTGATGGCGGAGCACTCTCGCGCCACGGTCCGTGTGTTGACGCCCACTCCTTTCACCGCGGCGATGATCTCCCGAAGGGGCATCAACCGCGCGTAGGGCGTGTCGCCATCGTTTCCTCTGATAAACCCGCCAGCATCCGGCTCCGGCTCGTCAGTGTTCGTGCGGCCCGATACTTCGTTGACCCGGTGCAGCACGCCCAGGGTCAATTGACGTCCGCATACCGGACACACCGGGCCGTTTCGCTCCAGGTCAGCGGTGCCGTAGGCCACGCCGCACTTCCTGTGCCCACTGTAATGGTATTTACCCTCCTCGGGATAAAACTCCACGGTGTAGGCCACGCTTCCGGTGTCGACCGCGCCCACCAGCCCCTCCCACGTCAGAGCTCCTGAGAATGCGGTTATTTCCCTGCCCAGGTTGCCCGGAGAATGGGCGTCAGAGAAGGAGACCACGGCTCGGTGGGCCAACTCCGGAACCGTGCGATTCATCGCCGGATCCGACGACAGACCGGTTTCCACAGCCCGAACCAGCGGAGCCAAGTTCCCGAAGCACTCGTCAAGGCTGTCGAATCCGGCCTTCGAGCCATACACGCCATACCATGGCGTCCAGGCGTGCGCGGGGATGACCAGCGATTCCGGGCAGCAGTCCAACGCCATCTCCAGCAGTTGACGTGATGACAGGCTGACGGTGGGTCGTCCGTCGCTTTCGAGCTTGCCGTACTCTTCCAAACGGCTGGTGAAGGCTGACGCGGCTTCCAGAGTGGGCATCAACACCAGGTGGTGAATGCGTCGAGTGCGTCCGCCCTGGCGGTACACGCAGTTGATTTCCGTTCCGGGAACAAACCGCACCCCGGCGTATTCGTAAAGGCCGTCGTCGCACTCCGTAAGGTTAGAACGCAGGGCGTCTGCCCAAAGCGGGTGCGTGAAGTCTCCCGTCGCCAGGAGGTCGATACCCTTGCGTCGCGCCCAGATCGCCAGGTTGTCCAGCGTCAGAGCCTTGCTGCACGCGAACGCGTACGGAGAGTGGACGTGGAGGTCGGCGACGAAGGAAGCCGCCAATCCGGCGGCCATGTCACGCCGCCAGCAGTGTTTCGGCCAGTTCCTGCGGCCGCTGCACGGTGACTTGGTGACCGGAGTCCAAATGCACTACCGTGGCGTCCGGTATGCGCGCGGCCATGGTTTCCTGACGGCTTGCGCTGATCAACCGGTCGTCGGTCAGTACCACGTAGGTCACCGGGCAGGGAAGCGCGTCCAGGCTCAGCGTGACCGGCTCGGTCAGCATCTTGAGGGGAAGCGGGCCAAAATGGCCGACAGTCTGCACCCGATCCATCGGGTCCAACCCTCCGCACCGGTACCGGTTGATTGCCTCTGCGGGCGCCGGAATGTCTCTCCCAATGAGCGTTCCCAGCGTCTTGCACGCGCGGACGATTAACCGCACTGGCGTCGGGTACATGGAGACCGCGGGCTGCCCGGTGGCCGGTACGATTCCGCACACGAGCACGGCGCGGCGGGGCGCGCGAGCGAGTTCGCCGAGCGCTTGCAAAGCAACGGTCCCGCCAAGTTCATGGCCAACCAGAGTGTAGTCCGTGAAGTTTTCCTGCTCCGCCACCCGGACCACCGACTTCACCGCTTCAGCCAGGTCGATCATGCCGGCATCTTGAGCGGCATCCGCTCCGTGACCCGGGAGATCAACCGCGCGCACGCGGACTGCCTGTCGCGCTCGGAATAGCGGCGGCGGGTGCTGTTCCGGCGCCGTCATGTGGCCCCAGACCTTCCCCCAGCTCTTCGCGCCCTGCCCGGCTCCATGCAGTAATAGAAAATCCGACACGCTCAGCCCCTGAATTGTTCGACCGTCACGTCCGAACCCACCGTCACCGCGCCAACACCGCGGTGAGAGCCTGAAGTACCTCGTGGTCCTGCTCCGGCAGCACCGTCCTGGGATCCAACCGGACTGCGTCCTCTTCGATACGGGCAATCACCGGTTTCTTTTGCTCGCGCAGGGCCGACAACACCGATTCCGGAGAGCTGCCCGATGGCGGATCGATGGTCAGAGCCCACGACGGCAATGTTTCACCCGGGAGGCTGCCGCCCCCGATGGCCGACCGGGCGGGTTCGACGCGCGCGTCGACTAGGTTGGCGGCTAGAGTGGCTCGCCACCCTTCCGCCCGGGAGCACACGTCGTCGGCCGTCGCTGAGATCATGCGCCAGACGGGAACCCTGGATTCGGCTTCTCCCATCACGTAGTGGACCAGTGTTGCCGTCAGGCTGGCCAGGCTCATTTTGTCTATCCGGACCGCGCGCGCCAGGGGATGCCTTTCCAACTGTGCGACCAGATCTCGCTTGCCAACAACGATCCCGGCTTGAGGGCCACCGAGGAGCTTGTCACCGGAGAAAAATACCAGGCCGACGCCCGCCGCTATGCTCTCTTGGGGCGTAGGCTCGTGGGCCAGGCCGTATCGTTCGGTGGGCAGCAAAGCGCCGCTGCCGACGTCGTGCAGCACTGGGACCTCTGACGTTTCGCCCAGCGCCACTAGATCCCGCTCGTCGACGAACGCGGTGAAACCCTCCACCCTGAAGTTGCTGGCGTGGGCTTTCAGGAATGCGCCGGTCTGGTCGCCCATGGCATCGGCGTAGTCCCGTACGTACGTCCGGTTAGTGGTGCCAACGTCGACGAGGGTGCAGCCGCTTTGGCGCAATACGTCCGGAATGCGGAACCCGCCGCCGATTTCGACCGCTTCGCCGCGAGAAACGATAACCTCGCGGCCGGCCGCCAAAGCGGACAGGCCCAGCAGCAGGGCAGCCGCGTTGTTGTTCACCGCCAGGGCGGCTTCGGCCCCCGTTATGCGGCGCAACAACGACTGGAGGTGCGCTTGCCGGGATCCCCGTCGTCCGGTTCCGAGATCGATTTCCAGGTCGGAGTAGCCCCGACCCACCGCGTCGGCGGCGGCCAGGGCGGCGTCACTGAGCGGCGCGCGACCCAGGTTGGTGTGGATGACAACACCGGTGGCGTTGATCACCGGACGAGGCGACGGTTCGGCGAGGCTTGCCATCAGCGACAGCACCGCTTCGGCAATCTCCTCGCCGGACGGCGCCGCCTTGCCCGCCAGAACTCGCCTGCGCGCGCCATCCAGCGCTTCCCGGGCCAACTCCACCACCATCTCGCGCCCGTGGACGTCCACGGCCATTGAGAGCGAGTCGGCGTTCACCACGCGCTCGACGCTGGGAAGGTTGCGGAGTTCGGAAGCGGTTGTCATCTATCGCCAAGGCTGCAATGCAGCCGTTCTATCACAAAGCTCTCGGTGTCGGCTGGTATTCTACCACCTCGTCATCGCCCGGCCCGTCCCGGCGCTGTTGTCGCGCAGGATGGTTGGCAGAGGCAGGACAATCGACAAAATCTTACAGGCGTGGGCCCAAGGCGGGCGGTGGGCGCGTTCCGGTTGCGACCGTGATGCGCTATCATAGTGCAAGTCCAGGTTGGGCGAGCGACGCTTGGCTGTGGCCGGGTACCATGAAACGCAAAACGGTGGGCATCGGAATTATCGTCATCCTGGCCGCAGCCATCGTGTTCGGCACGGTCGGTTCGGTGATGGAAGTCGTTGCGGCGACCTCCGCTCCCACCGCCACGGGCGAGAGCGAATACGTTGCGAGGTTGGCGCCGACTAAGGACGAGAACCCGGCTTTGGAAGCGTTGAAGTACGCCTGCCCGTTCCATTAGGCCGGCATTGCGACCGTGGGCTGACCGTTGGGGTATCCGATCCTTGGGACGATGGGCAACCGACTCCCTGCCCCGTCTCAGCCCCCCAATCTGCCGCAGGAGAAAACATGACCCCGGATATCGGTTTGCCTCCGGAGCTTGACGCTCTCAAAACCACCGTCCGCCAGATCATTCGCGACGAGTGCGTGCCGCTGGAACCGGAATATCTGGCTAACCCTCCACAGGAAGGCGAGCCGGAAAACGGCGCCCCACGCGGCGTGCTGGAGACCGTGCCCGGTGTACTGGGCACCCTCTCCGGGGACCAATGGGCCCGCCTGAACAACGTCTCCAAGCAAACCGGTATCTACACCTCTTTCGTACCTGAAGAATACGGCGGCGGTGGCATGGGCGCACTGGGGCATCTGGTGCTGGAAGAGGAGGTGCATCGCAGCATCGTGCACCTGCCCACCTCTCCAGTGCCGATGTTCATGATCGGGGCGTGTACGCCGGAGCAGGAGGAGAAATACCTCTATCCCGCCATCAACGGCGACCTGTACTACTCCTTTGGGCAGACCGAGCCTCAGGCTGGGTCGGATCCCGGCGGGATGATGCAGACCCGCGCCGTGCGCGACGGCGACGATTGGGTCCTCAACGGCACCAAGATGTTCATCTCCGGCGCCGCATCGGCGGATTTCCTGCTGGTTCAGGCCGTAACTGACCCGGAAAAGATGCAGCGCGGCGGCATCACCATGTTCATCATCGACAACCCGACGCCCGGTGTCGCGTTCGAACCCATCCGCGTCTGGATCGTCCCCACCAAGGCCCAGCAGCATTACATCCACCTGGACAACGTTCGCGTTCCCCAGACCCAGGTACTGGGTGAGGTTGGGGGCGGATTTACCCTGGGACAGCAGTGGCTGGTCCACCACGACCGCCTGCTGCGCGGCGCCATGGCCCTGGGCATCCTCACCCGCGCGCTGGAGATGGCCATCGAGTGGTCGCAACAGCGCGTTACCTACGGCCGGCCCATCGCCGACCGCCAGGCGATACAGTGGATGCTTACCGACGTCTACATGGACATCATCGCGCTCCGTTCGGTCGCCCGCGAAACTGCCGCCCGCGCCGACGCCGGCGAGGATGTGCGCGTGGAGGCTTCGATGGTCAAGTACGCCGCCGGCGAATGGGGTTGGCGCAGCATCGACAAGATCATGCAGGTCTTCGGCGGCATGGGCGAAACCCTGGATCTGCCCATCGCGCACTGGTACCACATGCTCCGCCATGCCCGCATTGGGGGCGGAACCTCGGAGATCCATAAATTTGTGATGGCCCGCGCTCTCCTGGGAGGGCGGGTCAACTTCCAGGGATAAAGCGGGAAGAATCTCACATGTACGGTATGTCAATCCGCACCGTCATATTTCTGGCTGTCGCATCGTTCGCGGTCTTGGGGGCGTCGTGCAGTTTTCAGGCGCCGACGGCATCTTTGTCCGGTGGGCCGGTCAGCGGCGCGTCCAGCCCGGGTTCTCAAGTCTCGGTGTACCCGTTCGACGCAATTACCGTGGCGGGGTTCGGTAGCGCCAGCGCCCCTCCGGATCTGGTGAAGCTCTCGCTAGCGGTGTCTGTCACTGCTGATACCGTGGCCGACGCCCGGGAAACCGCCGCCGAAGCGATGACCGATGTGCGTGCTGCCATCAAGCGCCATCGCATCCTCAATTCTGACATCGCCACCAGCCATTTCCGCATCCATCCCGAGTACGAGTACGGGCCAGACGGTCGTGAGCAGATCGGGTACACCGTTAGCAACGGGTTATCCGTCACCGTCCGGAACGTCGACAAAGCCGCTTCCGTGATAGATGATTCAATTGCTGCCGGCGGAGATCACTTCGTTTTCAACGGCCTCAGTTTCGGTCTCTCCGACACCTCCGAATTGGAAAAATCTGCCCGCGAAGCTGCCGTCGACGACATGCATGAGAAGGCCGCACAGCTGGCTGAGTTCTCGGACCGTGAACTCGGCGACCTCAAGGCGGTTTCCGAAGGTGATTTCGGCGAGCGTCAGTTTGCTTTCCGCGCCGCACTCGCCGCTTCCGAATCAGCGGATTTCGACACGCCGATCTCGTCCGGGGAAGTCGCCGTCACCGTGATCATTTCCGGGGTTTACGAGTTGAAGTGACGCCTATGGTTCTAAGCGACCGCAGCATCCGCCGTCAGATCGCCGAGGGGCGCATCGTAGTGAAGCCCGTCGACGACGCCGACATACAGCCGGCGAGCATAGACCTGCACCTGGACAACCGGTTCCTGGTCTTCTCCAATTCCCGCCAGCCGTATATCGACGTGCGGGAGCCCCTGGACAACTTGACTGAAGAAGTGACCATCGCCGAGAGCGAGCCGTTCATGTTGCATCCCGGGGAATTCGTGCTGGGCAGCACTCAGGAGCATATTGAGCTCCCGGACGACCTCGTCGCCAGGTTAGAGGGCAAAAGCAGTCTCGGCCGCCTGGGCCTGTTGATCCACAGCACCGCCGGGTTCGTGGACCCCGGTTGGCAGGGCCGCCTCACGCTGGAGCTGAGCAACGTGGCCCGGCTGCCCATCGCCCTGTACTGCGGCATGAAGATCGGCCAGATATCCTTCCTGCAATTGACCACCCCGGCGCAGCGGCTCTACGGTTCGCCGGAACTGGGCAGCCGTTACCAGGGCCAGTCCGGTCCGACCGCCAGCCGCTTTCACCAGGATTTTGCGGGGTCCGGCAGCCCGTGATCACCCTGACCAGTTCCGTAGATCCAATGGCTCGTGCGATCTCGCTTGCGCAGTCCGCGTTGGGGTCGACCAGTCCTAATCCCGCGGTGGGTGCGGTCATCGTCGGCGAAACCGGGGTGGTGGGTGAGGGGTTCACGTTGCCGCCTGGTCAGGCGCATGCGGAAGTCGGCGCGTTGCAGCAGGCCGGCCCGTCGGCGCAGGGAGCCACGCTGTACTGCACGCTGGAGCCCTGCTGCCATTACGGGCGCACCCCTCCGTGTACCGATGCTATCATTGGCGCCGGCATAGCCCGTGTCGTCTACGCAGTCACCGACCCCAACCCGCGCGTTTCTGGAGGCGGAGCAGCGGCCCTGCGGGCCGCCGGGATATCGGTCGAACACCGCCCGAACACTAACGCTGACACGCTGTACGAGGCTTTTGCCAAGCACGTGACCACGGGTATGCCCTTCGTGGTGGCCAAGTTCGCCATGAGCCTGGACGGCAAGATCGCCACCCGCACCGGAGACTCCCAGTGGATCACGGGACCCCACGCCCGCGCCCATGTCCAGCAGATGCGCAAAGAACTGGATGGAATCATGGTGGGCATCGGCACGGCCCTGGCAGACGACCCGCAGCTGACCGCCCGGGATGACCATGGCGAACCGTTGCCGGTCAATTTGCAGCCCCTGCGAGTCGTCGTGGACAGCGACGCCCGCACTCCGCCAGGCGCCCGGGTGCTGCGCCAGCCCGGTCGGACTCTGATTGCCACGTCCGTTACGTCCGACCCATCGCGCTGTAGGGCCCTGCAGGATGCCGGAGCCGAGGTCTTGTCGTTCCCCGGAACCGACGGACGAGTAGACTTGTCCGGCCTGCTTGAGCACCTGGGCCGACAGGGCATGGTCAGCCTGTTGGTGGAGGGAGGAGGAGCCGTGCTCGGCACGATGCTGGACGCGCGGTTGATCGACAAGGTCGCGGTGTTCCTGGGCCCTATGTTGATCGGCGGCGCAGCCGCGCGCTCGCCGATCGAAGGCACTGGCGCGACAACGATGGCCGATGTGTTGCGTCTTGAACGCACCACCACCGAAGCAATCGGGCCGGACTGGCTGATCACGGGCTATCCCGCTGGAGGAGGCGACTGAATGTTCACAGGCATCGTGGAAGAAGTGGGCCAAGTCGGCTCCCTGTCCGATTACAGGCTGGTCATCCAGGCCAAAACCGTGCTGGAGGATGTCCATGTGGGCGACAGCATCTCCGTCAACGGCGCTTGCTTGACGGTTGTCGAGTTTGACTCCGGGTCTTTCGTGGTCGACTTGGCTCCTGAGACACTACGACGGACGTCGCTGGGTCAGGTTGGAACCGGGGGTGCGGTAAACTTGGAACGCGCTCTTGCGGCCCATGATCGGATGGGCGGACACATAGTCCAGGGCCACGTGGACGGTACCGGGGACATTACGGGGATCACGCCGGAGGCCGACTGTTTCATCCTGGAGATCGAGGCGCCGAAGTCTTTGGAGCCCTACATCGTGGAGAAAGGGTTCATCGCGGTTGACGGAATCAGCCTTACGGTGGTACAAAGTGCGGAACTCCGCTTTACGATTTCCATCATTCCCTTCACGATGCAGCACACGAATTTGCGTGAGCGCGTGATCGGCGACCGGGTCAATCTGGAGGCGGATATCTTGGCAAAATACGTGGAGAGCCTGCTGGCCGCCAGGTTTGCCTGAGGTACGGCACCCCACTCCGCTGGATCCAGAATTTAGATGCAATTGGCAAGCATCGAACAGGGTCTGCAAGACCTGAAAGCGGGCAAATTCCTCATCGTCGTTGACGACGAGGACCGCGAAAACGAAGGCGATCTGGTGATGCCGGCCGAGTTCGTCACCCCAGAGGCCGTGAACTTCATGGTGACCCACGCCCGCGGGCAACTGTGCATGCCGATGACTGCGGACCGCCTGGCCGAGTTGGACATCCCGATGCTGCCCAGCCGACATTCCGACTCGCCGATGCCCACGGCGTTCACCATGCCCGTCGACTACGCAATCGACACTACGACCGGCATTTCGGCACAGGACCGGGCGGCCACAATCCGCGCCCTGATTGACCCGGAAGCGCGCCCCGAGGACTTCATACAACCCGGCCACCTTTTCCCGCTGCGGTATCACGTCGGAGGTGTCCTGGTTCGTCCGGGCCATACCGAGGCTATCGTCGATCTCTGCCGTTTGGCTGGTCTGTACCCGGCGGGCGTCGTCTGCGAGATCATGAAAGACGATGGCACCATGGCCCGCCTGCCTGATCTGATCCACATGGCGGCACAGCACGAGTTGAATATCCTTTCCATTGCGGACTTGATCGACTACCGCCGCGAGCACGACCCGGCAGATCACGTGTCCGTTCGAGAGGGCTGACGGCGCCCCGCCAAACGCACAGTCTGAACCCCGGTCGCCGGTCGATTCCGTCAGACAATTTTGCGCATCCCTCGGAGGAACAATGCCCCTTTGCAGCCTTGATGAGGCGCTCGAAGATCTGACCGCCGGCAAATTTGTCATCGTGGTCGACGACGAGGGGCGCGAGAACGAGGGCGACCTCTTCCTTTTCGCAGAACACGCCACCCCGCAGGCGATCTCCTTCATGGTGACCCACGCCCGGGGCCTGGTATGCGTTCCGATGCAGGGCGAACGCCTGGACGAATTGCAGATTCCCAACCTGCGCAGCCGCAACTCCCCGTCACCCCAGCCAACAGCATTCACGACCTCCGTGGACTACAAGCGCGGTACCTCCACCGGCATCTCAGCCTACGACCGCAGCGCCACCATCCGCGCGCTGATCCATCCCGATTCTCTGCCCGCCGATTTCGTCCACCCCGGCCACATGTTCCCTCTGCGGAGCAATCCGGGTGGCGTGTTGAACCGTCCGGGTCATACCGAGGCCATCGTAGATTTGTGCAAACTGGCTGGCGCATACCCTGCCGGCGTGGTCTGCGAGATCATGAATACCGACGGCACAATGGCCCGGCTGCCGGAATTGGAAACTTTCGCCACCAAGCACGACCTGAAAATCTTCAGCATTGCTCAACTGATCGCTCACCGGCGGATCAGCGAATCCCTGATCTCGAGAGTTGCGGAAGCCAACCTCCCCACCAGGCATGGCGTGGCGCGGATAATCGGATACCGCAGTTCGATCGACAGCGGCGAACACGCCGCGTTGGTAGTCGGGGACTGGCAGGAAGGTGATGAGGTGCTGGTTCGCGTGCACAGCGAGTGCCTCACGGGCGACGCATTCGGCAGCTTGAAATGCGACTGTGGCGAGCAGTTGGACCTTGCCATTCAGATGATTTTCGCCAATGGCTCCGGAGCATTGGTGTATCTGCGCCAGGAAGGTCGCGGCATCGGCCTGCACAACAAGATCCGGGCCTACTCGCTGCAGGATGAGGGAATGGACACCATCGAGGCCAATGTCGCGCTTGGCTTCCAACCGGACGAGCGCAAGTACGACCTCGCCGTTCAGATCATGCGCGATCTCAACATCACCCATGCGCAACTGGCCACCAACAACCCGCACAAGATGGCGGGCATCAGCGGTCTCGGCATCCAGGTCACGGGTCGGGTGAGCTTGGCCGTGCCCCCTAACGATACCAACGAGGAATACATGCGGACCAAGCGCGACAGCATGGGCCACCTGCTGACTCCCATGCAGCCCAGCCCGCCCGACGTGTCCGCCTAATCGGCTCCCAGCCGGCTCACCAGCCAGGCTTCGATGAACCCGTCGATGTCGCCCGCGAGCACCGCGTCCGCGTTGCCCATCTGGTGGTCGGTGCGGTGATCCTTGACCGACTTGTACGGGTGCAGCACGTAACTCCGTATCTGGTTTCCCCATTCGGCTGAGACCCGTTCGCCACGGAGCGCTGACAATTCCTGAGCGCGCTCCTCTTCGCGCAGCGCCAGGAGCCTGGCCCTCAGTATCCTCATCGCGTAGTCGCGGTTTTGGTGCTGCGACCGCTCGGTTTGGCACGAGACGACTATCCCGGTGGGCACGTGGGTCAACCGCACGGCAGATGCGACCTTCTGCACGTTCTGGCCTCCGGGCCCGCTGGAACGGAAGAAGTCCATTTTCAGATCGTCGGACCGCAACTCAATCTCGGAATCATCGTCATCCGCAGCCGGCAGCACCTCGACGCGGGCGAAGGAGGTTTGCCGCCGTCGTGCCGGATCGAACGGGGAGATGCGCACCAGACGATGGACCCCCACTTCGGCATTGAGGTATCCGAACGCGTGCTGCCCACCGATTTCCAGCGTGCTGGTCCTGAGGCCGGCTTCGTCCCCGTAGGCCGTGTTCAGCACTTGGACCGGCCGGCTGCTCAGCGACGCCCAGCTGGAATACATCCCCGTGAGCATCTCGACCCAATCGTGGGAGTCGGTGCCGCCGGCGCCGGAGTGTATGGTCAAAATCGCCGGGCGATCGTCGTAAGGGCCGGACAGCGTGAGCTCCATCTCCGCCTTTGCCAGGTTGGCGGCGGTTGCCAGCGTCTCCGCCGTCAACTCGTCAGCAACACTCTCGTCGTCGCTTTCTATCGCCAGCGTGGTGAGCTCAAGCAGATCCCCTACCTGGGACCTCAAGCCGCTCCACAGTTCCACCGAATGCTGTAGCTTGCCCAGCTCCTGCATCTTCCGCTGGGCGACTGCTGCGTCGTCCCAGAAGCCGGGATCCGACGCCTCCTTTTCCAGTTCTGCGATGGATGCTTCGCGCGCCGCCAGGTCAAAGACGCTCCATGACCGCGTCCAACTTGGTGGACATTTCTTCAAGTTGTTGGCGCAGTTCTTCCATCGCGGTTCCCTCCCAGCACACGGAGCTTCAATCGGCTTTCAATTATAACCCACCCGCGGAACTCACCTCGTAGCCTGCACACCGCCCCGCCGATGCGGGACACCCCATCCGCTATAATGTTTGGGGAGCATTTCCCCGTCGATAACCGCCAGGCAGGTAGGACTATGCTGGACCACGGATCCCCGGAACACGCAGTTGACGATCCCATCGAATCGCTGCGGCATCGCATGCGCCATTCGGCCGCCCACGTGATGGCCGACGCAGTGCTGAAACTGTTTCCGGGTACCAAGTTCGGCATCGGCCCGCCCACAGCCGACGGTTTCTACTACGACTTCGAGGTCGAACAGCCCTTCACGCCCGAGGACCTGGAGCGCATCGAATCTCTCATGCTGGACACGATACGGTCCAACGCGCCCTTCATTCGGGAGGAGTTGAACCGCGATTCCGCCAGGGCGATGTTCGCTGCGCAGCCCTACAAGCAGGAGATCATCGACGATCTTCCCGACGAAACCTCCCTGAGCATCTACCGTCACGGCGAATTCACCGATCTCTGCCAGGGGCCCCACGTGGGGAACACCGGGGAGATCGCCGCCGTCAAGCTGCTCAACGTCGCCGGCGCCTACTGGCGCGGCGACGAAAACCGTCCCATGCTGCAGCGCATTTACGGCACCGCGTTTGAATCGCAACAGGAGCTTGAGGCGCACCTGGCGCGTCTCGAGGAAGCCGAGCGCCGGGACCACCGCACCCTGGGCCGGCAACTGAACCTGTTCAGCGTGCATGAAGAGATCGGTCCCGGCCTGATCGTGTGGCACCCCAAGGGCGGTGTCATGCGCTCCCTCATCGAGGACTACTGGCGCGACATCCACTACCGGCGGGGCTACAACATCGTCTATTCGCCCCACATCGGGCGGGCACGGCTCTGGCAAACCAGCGGGCACCTGGATTTTTACCGGGACAGCATGTACGCGCCCATGGAACTTGACGAGCAGGAATACTTCCTGAAGCCCATGAACTGTCCCTTCCATATCCAGGTATACCGCTCCGCCCTGCGCAGCTACCGCGAGCTGCCGCTGCGCATCGCGGAGCTGGGTACCGTGTACCGCTACGAACGCAGCGGTGTGCTCCACGGCCTCATGCGCGTGCGCGGGTTCACCCAGGATGATGCCCATATCTTCTGCCTGCCCGACCAGGTCGCCGGCGAGGTAGGAGACGTGCTCGACCTTACCTTCGAGATCATGGAGGCATTCGGGTTCGAGGAATACGACATCATGCTGTCGACGCGACCCGACAAGTTCGTCGGCGAGCCGGATATGTGGGACCACGCCACCGAGTCGCTGCGTCAGGCCTTGGTCGCCCGCAACCTTCCTTACTCCATTGACGACGGCGGGGGCGCTTTCTACGGTCCGAAAATCGATATCAAGATCAAAGACGCATTGGGACGGGACTGGCAGTGCACCACCGTGCAATTCGACTTCAACCTGCCCGAGCGCTTTGACCTCGTGTTCCAGGATGACCAGGGAAACCGTTCCCGGCCCTACATGGTCCACCGCGCCATCCTCGGCTCGCTGGAGCGGTTCTTCGGCGTGCTGGTGGAACATTACGCCGGAGCCTTCCCGCTGTGGTTGGCCCCCGTCCAGGCCACGGTGATCCCCATCGCCGACCGCCACAACGAATATGCCGTGTCGGTCGCTACCCAGTTGCGCGAAGCCGGTTTCCGCGTCGAGGTGGACGACCGCAGCGAGCGTATGAACCAGAAGATCCGCCAGGCCCAATTGCAGAAGACACCGTACATGCTGGTCGTAGGTGACCGTGAGACGGAGGCTGGGGCCGCTGCGGTTCGCACTCGCGACGGCGACAATCTCGGCGCCCTCCCGCTGAGCGAGGTGACCGAGATGCTGCAAAGCGGCTTGGCAGGAACACCCGCCGCCCGGTAATTGCGCCAAATCCCTGAAAAACGAACGGGCAACCACAACGGTTGCCCGTTTTGCCGTCGCCTATGCGCGGCAGTCAGTTTCTACTGGACCAGCTTGGCGAACTCCGCTCCGAAGTCGGCTCCCCGTCCTCCGTATCCCTTGCGGAAGGTGATAACGCCCGCGCTATCCACCGCGATCATCGACGACTGGCTGACTATTTTCAGGTCGGCCAGCATGGCGCCCACTGGCTGCGTCGCGGTCATGTCCGTAAATCCGCGTTCGGCGATGTATCCCTCCAGCGTTTCCGCGCCCTCGTTGAAAGCGACCAGGTAAAAATCGACCTGTCCTGCGTGTGCTGCGACCAATGGGCTGAGCGTCCGTAACTCGGCGCGGCAGGTTGGTCACCAAGTGGCGAAATACATCATGAACACCGGCTTGCCGCTGCCTATGATGTCGGCCGATTCGATCCGTGACCCGTCGGACAAGTCCATGGCGAAAGCTGGAGGAGTCTCGCCCACCTCATTGCCCACATCGGCGACCGGAGCTTCAATCGGCGGGGGGACTGTATCGGTAGCCGGCGCCGGTGTATCCATAGGTACGACGGCGACCGTCGGAGTCTGGGTGGCAGCCGCGCGCGGCAAAGTTGCAGCCGGAGGATCCGCCGGGGGCTGTGTGACCGGGGACGTCGCTGCTGCTGTGGGCGCCTCGGTGGTCGGCGCCGCGGGCGAAGTCGACGTTGCGGCGGGCGCTGAGGTTGCGGCAGTTGCTGAGGTGCTGGCCGGCGCTTGGGGTTCGCTGGTAGCCGGCTGGGCCGCGGCCGGAGTGGCTGCCGTCGCTGTCGCGGTTGCCGGGGCGTCCGTGGGAACCGCCGGCGCGGCCGGCTCTCCTGGGCCACAGGCCGCTATGCCCACCGTCAGCAGGCCGGAGACCGCGGCGCCGGCCAGGTATCGCGTCACTCTCTGCATTCGTTTCCTTCGGCGGCGTCGACGACGCCGGGGCCTACTGTCATCAAGCCGGCAGCTGAAGGTCCATCAGCCGCTTGTCCTGTTCCTGCTTGACGTCCTCTGTGGTCGGTACGGCGTGCGGGTCCGCCGTCAGCGCGGTGAATTGTGGCGACCACTGGTCCGCGCTGCCCATCAACTGCCGGTGGTAGATGACTCCGTCTGCGTTTACCGCCATCATCGCCATCTGGCGCGTGATTTCCAGGTCAGCCAGCATCGGTCCGACCGGCTGCGCGGCGATCAGGTCGGTATATCCATTCTCTTCTATATACGCCTCGACAACCTCGGCGGGTTCATTGTAGGCGACCACGTAGAAGTCGATTTCGGGAAACTCGGAGGCGATGGGGTCCAGCGTCTGCAACTCAGCGCGGCACTCCGGTCACCAGGTGGCGAACCAGAACAGGTGCGCGGGACGGCCGCTTGCCGTCAGGCTGTCCGACGAAACCTGCGAACCGTCCGCCAGGATCATGGCGAACGGCGGGCTCTCCTGCCCGATCTTCAGATTGCCGCTGTCTTCCGGCATGGCCATGGAGCCCATCTCCATGCCGGCCATTCCGCCCCCGCCGTCATTTGATGCCGGCGCGCACGCCGCCATCGCGAGGGCCGCAAACAGCGCCATCGCGATCAGCAACAAGTGCATTTTCAACCGTCGGATCATCGCTTTCCCCGTGCCAGTGCTGTCCGTCCTCATCAGCCCTTCCAATCGGCCCGGATTGTACCAGAACCGGGAGCCGTTCCCCCGCGACTTGCCCGCAGACGTTCCAGGCCGTACAGTATGGGCGCAGTTTACTCTGCCCGCTCAGGACGCCGACCCATACTGAATGACTGGTAACGGCCGATCCGAACCGTCTCAAAAGGAAGGTCAATATGCGACTCGACCCCATCAACCTCTACGACTACGAGGAACGTGCCCGGCTGGTACTGCCCCACGACGATTGGGACACCATCGACGCCGGGGCCATGGACATGTTCACCACCCGGCGCAACCGCACCGCCTTCGAGGAGCTGACCCTGCGCCCTAGGTTCCTGCGCGACATCGGAGAACGCGATCTTTCGACCACCATGCTGGGCAACGAAATCAGCATGCCCGTTTTTGTCTGCCCCGCCGGTTCCCACCACCGCGCCCATCCCGAGGGCGAGGTGGCCACCGCCCGCGGCGCCAGCATGTCCAACACCCTGATGATGCTCAGCACCGGTTCCAACTGCAGCATGGAAGAGGTCGCCGAGGAAGCTACCAGCCCGCTGTTTTTCCAGCTCTACCACCGGGGATACGAACTCACCGAGATGCTGGTCCGCCGCGCCGAGGAGGCCGGCTTCAAGGCCATCACCCTGACGGTGGACACGCCCACGCCGAGCCCCAAGGAGCGCGACCTGCGCAACCGCTACAACCGGAACTTCGAGCAGGGCAACTTCCGGGGCGTCAACCAGCCCGAGAACGTGCTGCGCGGCACCGACGAGTCCGTCGGCTGGAACGTCAACCGCACGGTTCCCCTCACCTGGCACGAGCTGGACTGGCTCCGCAACCTCACCGGCCTGCCCCTGGTGCTCAAGGGCATCCGCACCGCTGAGGACGCCCACATCGCCGCCGAAAGCGGTATCGACGGCGTCCTGGTGTCGACCCACGGCGGACGCCAACTGGACATGACTATGGGCGCAATCGAGATGCTCCCCGAGGTCGTCGACGCGGTCAAGGGCAATTGCGAAGTCTACGTGGATTCCGGCGTTCGCCGCGGCAGCGACGTCGTCAAGGCGCTGGCCCTGGGCGCCAAGGCCGTTGGCATCGGGCGTCCCCTCTTCTGGGGGCTGGCCATTGACGGCGCCGAGGGCGTTCACGGCGTCCTGGAACTGCTCCGCGAAGAGGTCGACCGGGCCATAGCCTACTGCGGCCAGACCTCCGTCCAGGACCTGGAGCCCAACCTGGTCAACATTCCCCAGGGCTGGGGAGCCGCGCCGCAACCCGACTTCTAGGAGCTACGCAATATCAATGGCCGCCTTCGCGAGGAGACCAGGTTCCCCGTAATCTCAGCACAGGCAAAACATGCGAGGCGGTAGCAATTGGCCCCCGGTTGGTTGCTGCCGCCTTTCAGACGAACTGCTGCTTCGCCCAACCCTCCTCGAAGGTCGTGTGGAAGAAGGGAGCCGATTTCTTGCTCCGGTACATCCACCGGCCGTCGACCCTCACGTATTCCTCCTCGTCCAGGCCGGCCCGCCACATCGCCTTGCCGGTGTCACCCACGGTGCAGGGCATGAACAGGTACCACCGGGCCCGGGCCGTGTCGCCGGACACTTCGATCTGCGGGTTTAGCCCGTAGTGCAGGGCAAACACGAAGTGCCCGGAAATTCCACGAAAGAACTCGCGAATCGCCTCCCTTCCTTCGTGTCTCCCCATCCCCTGGCTCTCCCAGGTGGCGTCCTCGACAAACAACGCGGCCAGCCGGTCTGCGTCGTAGTTATCGTCGCAGGCGGCGGCGTATTCCGCCTTGAGGTTGCGCAGCGCCTCGATGTCCTCCAGGCGTCGAACCCGGTCCCGCAGTTCCCTGACTTCGGCTAACAATTCAGCGGTTTGATCCTTTGACATCCGGTCACCTCGTCCCGTTTTCGTGGGCTTCCTATTCATGATTGACTCGGCCCCAGTGGTTGTACCATTTGCCGCGCTGGGCCGACCAGCGCCGGTTCCGCAAGTAACCGCTCGGAGTTGTGGGTGCTGTCATTGCGAGCGCAGCGTGGCAATCCCGTTGGTGTAACATGGGCCACGATCAAGACTAGCTCACGGTACCCCGCCATGACCACCGGATCCGAAACCCCCAACCGCCTCTACTTCGGCGACAACCTGGACATCCTCCGCCAGTACGTCGCCGACGAATCCGTCGACCTCATCTACCTCGACCCGCCCTTCAACTCCAACGCCACCTACAACGTCCTATTCCGCGAGCGCTCCGGCGAGGAATCCGCCGCCCAGATCACCGCCTTTGAGGACACCTGGCACTGGGGCTGGGAGTCCGAGACCGCCTTCCAGGACGTGGTCACCCGCGGCCCCGACAAGGTGGGTAGCCTCCTCGCCGCCCTGCGCCAGTTCCTCGGCCAGAACGACATGATGGCCTACCTCACCATGATGGCCCAGCGCATGATCGAGCTCCACCGTGTCCTCAAACCCACCGGCAGCATCTACCTCCACTGCGACCCCACCGCCAGCCACTATCTGAAACTGCTGTTGGACTCAGTCTTTGGCAACGCGAACTATAGAAACGAGATAGTTTGGAAACGTTACGGAGCGCACAATGACGTGGGTCAAGGTTCGACACATTTTGGCCGAGTACATGACATTATCTTGTTGTACGGCAAGAGCCAATCGGTAACGTGGAACCAAGGATTTGTACCGCTGGACGAAAGCTATGTTCAAAGTGCCTATCGTTACGTGGAACCAGGGTCTAATCGGAGGTTCAGGGTCACACCCATGACGGGCCCGGGTGGAGCGGAAAAAGGCAACCCAGTGTACGAGTGGAATGGACACACGCGCGCGTGGCGTTACAGCCGCGAGACCATGCAGGAACTGGATAAAGAGGGGCGGATCTACTATTCCAGAACAGGTTATCCGGGCCGCAAATTGTATTTGGACGAATCTCGCGGCACTCCAGTCCAGGACATGTGGTATGACATCGGATCACTTTCTGGCAGCAATTCTGAGCGCCTCGGCTACCCCACTCAAAAGCCCGAGGCCCTGCTGGAGCGCATCATCAACGCCAGCAGCAACGAGGGCGACGTCGTCCTGGACCCCTTCTGCGGTTGCGGCACCGCCACCGTCGCCGCCGAGCGGCTCAACCGCCGCTGGATCGGCATCGACATCACCCACCTGGCCATCACCCTGGTCCGTCATCGCCTCCACGACAGCTTCGGCGACGCCCTGCGCCCCTACGAGATCGTCGGCCAGCCCACCGACTCGGGCAGCGCCGCGGCCCTGGCCGAGCAGGACCGCTACCAGTTCGAGTGGTGGGCCTTGGGCCTCGTCGACGCCCGTCCCGCCAACGACCGCCGCCGGGGTGCGGACGCCGGCGTCGACGGCTACATCAACTTCTTCGACGACAACAGCGGCAAGCCCAGGCGGATCATCGCCCAGGTCAAGAGCGGCCACGTCAACCGCGGCATGATCGCCACCCTCAAGGGCGACATGGAGCGGGAGAAGGCCGAGATCGGCGTGTTCATCACCCTACAGCCGTCCACCGAGCCCATGCGCCAGGAGGCCCTGTCCGCCGGCATCTACACCCCGGAGCACTTCCCCGACCAGCAGCATCCCCGCGTGCAGATACTGACCATCGACGAACTGCTCGACGGCGCCGGGGTTTCGTATCCCCGCGGCGGCGCGCCGGCCACCTTCCGCCAGGCTCCGCGCCGTCGGCGCAGCCAAGGCCGGCAGAGCACCCTCGTCTGACATCGCCGCCACCCGCGCAAAATTGTCAGAAGCAGGATTGACGGGATTGTATGATTAGTGCGTGTCGTCAAATCACACATATTCGTCATTCCCGCGAAAGCGGGAATCCAGGATCGTCTGCTGTCGCAGCACGATTTGGTTATGGAAACGCCTGGATTCCTGCTTTCGCAGGAATGACGGGATAATTTAACGACACGCCCCAATCCCCATAATCCCTGAATCCCGTAAATCCTGATTCTGACGTGCCCCACCCGCGCCCAGGAGTGTATCCCCATGGCCAACCGCCTGATCAACGAGACCAGCCCCTACCTGCTCCAGCACGCCGAAAACCCCGTGGACTGGTACGCCTGGGGCGAGGAGGCCCTGGGCCGCGCCCGCAGTGAGGACCGTCCCATCCTGCTCAGTATCGGCTATTCCGCCTGCCACTGGTGCCACGTCATGGAGCGCGAATCCTTCGAGAACGAGGACATCGCCGCCTTGATGAACGACAATTTCGTCAACATCAAGGTGGACCGCGAGGAGCGCCCCGACCTGGACGCCGTCTACATGGAGGCGGTCCAGATGATGACCGGCAGCGGCGGCTGGCCCATGACGGTGTTCCTCACCCCCGAGGGCCATCCCTATTACGGCGGCACCTATTTCCCGCCCGAGGACCGGGGCGGCATGCCCGGCTTCCCCCGATTGCTCGCCGCCGCCAGCCAGGCCTACCACACCAACAAGGGCGAGATCGACCGCGTCACCCGCCAGTTGTCCGAGCAGATGGGCCGCACCGGACAGATGCCCCGGGGCTTCACGCCGCTGACTACGGAAGTGATGCACAACGCCTACTCCCAACTCGCTACCCAGTTTGATCACCTCAACGGCGGGTTCGGCAGCGCGCCCAAGTTCCCCCAGCCCATGACCCCGGAGTTCCTGCTGCGCTACAACCGCCACGGCTTCAACGCCCGCGCCCTGGAGATGGTCGAGCTGACCCTCCAGAAGATGGCGTACGGCGGCATGTACGACCAGGTGGGCGGCGGATTCCACCGCTACTCCACCGACGCCTACTGGCTGGTTCCGCATTTCGAAAA
Source organism: Dehalococcoidia bacterium (assembly GCA_034423575.1). GTDB lineage: Bacteria > Chloroflexota > Dehalococcoidia > Lucifugimonadales > UBA3495 > Bin87. The sequence continues at coordinate 25,563 of DAOUIF010000081.1, forward strand.
GATGCTCTACGACAACGCCCTGCTCGCCCGCCTGTATCTCCACGCCTGGCAGGTTACCGGCAACCCGCTCTACCGCCGCATCACCGAGGAGACCCTGGACTACGTGCTGCGCGAAATGACCGATCCCGAAGGCGGCTTCTACTCCGCCCAGGACGCCGACAGCGAGGGAGTCGAGGGCAAGTTCTTCGTCTGGACCCCTGACGAATTGCGTCCCCTGCTGGGCGATGATGCCGACCTCGTAATGGGCTACTACGGTGTCACCGAGCGTGGCAATTTCGAGGGCTCCAACATCCTCAATGTCAGCACGCCGCTCGAAACGTACGCCAGTCAGCGCCGCGTCAGCGAAGCCGACCTGACCGCGGCCATTGCACGCGCCCGCGCCGTCCTCCTCGATGTGCGTGAGCAGCGCATCCACCCTCTCCGTGACGACAAGGTGCTCACATCGTGGAACGGCATGATGCTCCGCTCCTTCGCGGAAGCCGGCGCCGCCCTGGGCCGCGACGACTACCTGGATGCCGCCCGCGCCAACGCCGCTTTCCTGCTTGACACCATGCGCGACGAAAACCGTCGCCTTCTCCGCACCTGGCGCAACGGCGAGGCCAAGCTGAACGGCTACCTGGAAGACTACGCCTGCCTGGCCGATGGCCTGCTGGCTCTCCACGAGGCTACCCTGGAGCCCCGCTGGCTGCAGGAGGCCGTGTCCGTGGCCGACGGGATGATCGCCCTGTTCTGGGATGATGCCGTGGGCGGGTTCTACGACACCGGCAGCGACCACGAAACGCTGGTGATCCGGCCCCGCGACGTGTTCGATAACGCCCAGCCCTGCGGCAGCTCCGTAGCCGCCGACGTGCTCCTGCGCCTGGCCGTCATCACCGGCAACGACGACTACTCGACGAAAGGCGCCACCCCGTTGCGAGCGATGCAGCAAATGCTGGGCCGCGCCCCGGCCGCCACCGGCCACTGGCTGGGTGCTCTCGACTTCTACGTCTCTCTGCCCCGTGAGATCGTCATCGTTGGTCCAGTGGAGGATTCCGTCACCGCAGAAATGCTGAAAGCGGTGAGTGCGCGATTCATGCCCAACCGCGTCCTCGTCGGCGTAGCCGATCCCGCCAGCCCGCCGCTCGAGGACTCCCCGCTGCTGGAACAACGGATTATGCAGGACGGGCAACCCACCGCCTACGTGTGCGAAAACTACGCCTGCCAGCTCCCGGTCACCGATGCCGCGGCGCTGGCAGCCCAGCTCGCGTCGTGACGAATTCCGTTCAAGCCCTTTGTGGCATCAGCCCGGCCTGCGTTACCGTCTCGCGGTTCACCGTGTCCGGAAGGCGGTAACGAGGCCAGAGGACGAATCCCAGCAGCACCAGCGCGCCGGCCATTACGGGGGCCAGGCGGATGCCCAGCGGGTTCTCCGCCGAATCGCCCAGCTGCAGCACCAGGCTCAGGAACAGCGGCGGCAGCGCGTAGGTAACCTTCTCGAAGAAGTTCTGCGTCGAGTAGAACATGGCCTCGCGACGTTCATCGCGCAGTATCGCATCGTAGTCCGCGATGTCGGCCGTCAATCCTTTGGGCAACAGGAACACCGCCGCCATCGGCATCCCGGCGATGAAAACCAGCGCCAGGCCCTGGGCCACCAGGTGTTCGGTCATGACCAGGCCCACCAGGCTCAGGAGCGGAAAAATCACCCCGCAGGCAACCAGGCAGATTCCGTAAATCCGCCGCTTGCTCACCGCGCCCGCGGAGAACAGCGCCCAGATAACCAGTCCGAACACGATTGCGCCGCCGATGACGCTGGTGGACATCCAACTGGACGCCGCGCCGTCCCGTTCCTGCTGCAGTACGCCCACCGCAAAGAACGGTATCCAGCCCTGGAGCACCCCGACCCCCGTGGTGAACATCACGAACGTGGGCAAAAACGCCACGAATTGCGAATTCCGTAACGTGTCCCGCAGGCCGTGCCAGAAGGGGACCTGTGCGGGGGTGATGTCCCGCGGGGCATGCTTCCATACCGCCGACAGCGAGACGTAGCGACAAAGGAAAGCCGACACCGCGAATATCGTCCCGGCGACCTGGAAGCCCAGCGCGTCCTTGATGTAGCCGCCCATCACCAGGCCCAGTCCTGCGCCGGCCACCGCGAACAGGAAGATGAAGCTCACCACTTGCATCCGGTCGCGCGCGGTCCGTGTCAGCTCGGGCACCAGCGCCTCCAGCGCCCCGCTGGACATCGTGGCCGCCGTGAAGAACAGCTCCAGCATCAGCACGAAGTAGACCATGTTCCACCAACTGTTCCCCTGGTCCGGCAGGAACCAGATCAGCGCCCCGAACGCTGCGTAGAACGGCGTGCTGAACATGATGAACGGAATTCGTCGCCCCCAGCGGCTCCGTGTCCGGTCGCTCCACCACCCGATCAGTGGATCCGTGAACGCGTCGATGAACCGGCCGGCGAAGATGAGCATTCCTGCCACCACCCGCGCGTCGATCTGATATCCCAGCAGGACCAAATCAGGCACTCGCGCCATGCCCTCTATTGCGGGAGGCGCCAGGAAGAACAACACCCACTGTTGCCGGAAATAGCCGATGGCCTGCAAGCCGATATGGTCGGCCGAAAAGAGCAGTTTATTCAGCAGCGGCAAACGGATCGCCGGCTGTTCTGGATCAGTCATTGCATCTCGTGCCGAGCGTCGAATTACGGCCGCAATGTATCACACTGCCGAAGGGTCGCAAGCGCGCGCTAATGGCCAATCGGGTACCATTCGCATGTATTCGTGTGTATAATTTCTTCGGTTTTCCTGTGCCGGATGCTGCGCATCCGGTTTTCCGTTCGGGCCGGTAGTCCAACAATCCTTGGCAACCCGCACGGGCCCGTGAAATCGACTTGCTAAGGAGGCGATCATGGCAGAAGCCGCCAAGATCATTTACACCGAAACCGACGAGGCGCCGTTCCTGGCAACGCACTCGCTGCTGCCTATCCTGCAGGCATACACCAGGAGCTCCGGGATCCAGCTGGAGACCTGGGATATCTCGCTCTCGGGACGCATCATTGCCAACTTCCCCGACAACCTGAGTGACGAGCAGCGAATCCCCGATTACCTGCGGATGTGCGGCGAGTTGTGCCTGCAACCGTCGGCAAACCTCATCAAGCTGCCCAACATCAGCGCCTCAATTCCCCAGTTGAAGGGCGCTATCGCAGAGTTGCAGGGTAAGGGTTACGACATACCTGACTATCCCGACCAGCCGGCCAACGACGAAGAGCGTCAAATCTCGGCGCGCTACTCCCGCGTGATTGGCAGCGCCGTCAACCCGGTGATCCGGGAAGGCAACTCCGACCGTCGCTCATCCAACGCGGTCAAGGAGCACGGCCAGCGCAATCCCCACCGGATGATGCAGGACTGGCCCGAAGTCTCCAAGACCCGTGTCGGACACATGACCGATGGAGACTTTTTCAGCAGCGAGGTGGCGGTAACCACCGCCGAGGCCGGGTCGGCCGCCATAGTTTTCACGGGCAGCGACGGGAGCGTGACCGAGCTCAAATCGGGCATACCCATCCAGGCCGGCGAGATACTTGACTGCGCCGTCATGAGCGCAAAAGCTCTGCGTCAATTTTACGCCGACGAAATGGATAGGGCGAAGGCCGACGACATCCTGCTGGGCCTGCACGTCAAGACCACCATGATGCGGGTATCGGACCCGATCATTTTCGGGCACCTTGTCTCGGAATTCTTCAAGGACGTATTCGAAAAGCACGGCGAGGCCCTGGCCCAGGTGGCGGTGGACCCCGACAACGGCGTCGCGGAACTGTTGACGAAGATCCAGGATTTGCCGGAAGCGAAGCGGGCAGAGATCGAAGCTGACATTCAGGCGTGTTACGACAACCGTCCCGATTTGATGATGGTGAACTCCTACCGGGGCATCACCAACTTGCACGTGTCCAGCGACACCATCATCGACGCCTCTATGCCCGTGGTCATCCGCGACGGCGGACGCACCTGGGGCCCCGACAACGAGTTGCACGACACCCTCGCCCTCATCCCCGACCGGTCCTACGCCACCATCTACCAGGCGGCCATTGAAGACTGCCAACAGCACGGCGCCCTCAACCCCGCAACCCTGGGCAGCGTTGCCAACGTGGGTCTCATGGCTCAGGCTGCCGAGGAGTACGGCTCCCACGACAAGACCTTCGAGGCACCCGGCAACGGGACCATCCGTGTCGTCGACGCGTCCGGCTCCACCCTGATGGAGCAGAGCGTGGAGACGGGCGACATCTTCCGCATGTGCCAGACCAAGGACATTCCGATCCAGGACTGGGTCAAGCTGGGTGTCACTCGCTCCAGGCTCACGGGGCAGGCGGCTATCTTCTGGCTCGATGCCAACCGCGCCCATGATGCCGAGCTTATCAAGAAGGTGGAGCAATACCTGCCGGAGCATGACACCTCCGGGCTCGACATTAGCACCATGCCTCCCCTGGAGGCCATGAAGGCTACTATTGCCCGCAGTCGGGCCAGTCAGGACACCATCGCCGTAACGGGCAACGTCCTGCGCGACTATCTCACCGACCTGTTCCCCATCCTGGAGCTAGGCACCAGCGCCAAGATGCTCTCGGTGGTTCCCCTGCTGAACGGCGGCGGAATGTTCGAGACCGGCGCCGGCGGCTCCGCTCCCCGGCACGTCCAGCAATTCGTCGAGGAAGGACACCTGCGCTGGGACTCGCTGGGCGAATTCTGCGCCCTCGTTGCTTCATTCGAGCACTTCGGAGAGGTGTACGACAACGACGGCGCCCGGCTGCTCGCGGAAACGCTGGACCAGGCCATCGGCGAGCACCTGGAGCACCAACGGAATCCGTCGCGGCGTGTGAACGAACTCGACACCCGCGGCAGCCACTTCTATCTGGCCCTCTACTGGGCGCAGGCCCTGGCCAACCAGGACAAAAACCCTGAGTTGAAATCTACCTTCGCCCAGGTCGCCCGCCAGATGACCGAAAACGAGGACCAGATCATCCAGGAGCTGATCGATTGCCAGGGCCAGCCCATGGACATCGGCGGCTACTACCGTCCGGACAACGACATGTCAGCCAGGGCCATGCGCCCCAGCGCCACCCTGAACGCCATCGTGGACGCCATCTAGCCATCCCCAAATCAATCGGAGGACCATCCACCAAATGCGAAGCAAAGTTACCGTCGTCGGCGCCGGCAATGTCGGCGCCACGACCGCCCAGCGGATCCACCAGCTCGGCTATGCCGACGTGGTTCTCGTTGACGTTGTTGAGGATCTGCCCCAGGGCAAAGGCCTCGATATGCTCGAATCCGGCCCGGTGATCGGATCCGACGCCGTGATTACGGGTTCCAACGGGTACGAGGAAACCGCCGGTTCCGATGTCGTAGTAATCACCGCCGGCATTGCCCGCCGGCCCGGCATGAGCCGCGACGATTTGCTGCTCACCAACATGCGGATCACCTCCGCTGTCACTGAGGAGGTTGTCCGCCATTCTCCCGATAGCATCATCCTGGCGGTGACCAACCCGCTGGACGCCATGGTGCAGAACGTTTTCCAGACCTCCGGCTTCCCGCGCAACCGCGTGTTCGGGATGGCCGGCGTACTGGACACCGCCCGGTACCGCACGTTCATCGCGCAGGAACTCGACGTCTCCGTCGATGACGTTCAGGCCATGGTGCTGGGTGGGCACGGCGACGACATGGTCCCGCTGGTCCGCTACACCACGGTGGGCTGCATACCTCTCACGGAATTGCTGTCGCAAGATCGCATTGACTCCATCGTGCAGCGCACGCGCGACGGCGGCGGCGAGATCGTCGCCCTCCTCAAGCAGGGCTCGGCCTTCTACGCCCCCTCCGCGGCCATCACGCAGATGGTCGAAGCGATCCTGCTGGACCGCAAGCGGATCCTACCGGGCTGCGCCTATCTGGAAGGCGAATACGGCATCAACGGCCTTTGCGTCGGTGTGCCGGTCAAGATCGGCGCCGGCGGCATGGAGAAGGTGATCGAGATCAGTCTCACCGACGACGAAAAAGCGGCGTTGCAGTCTTCCGCCGCTTCGGTTCAGGAACTGGTCGACGTCATGGCCAAAGCCAGGGAGGAAGCAGAGTAGCTCTGTACTCACCCAAGCAGCGCAAGCAAAGTAGAACTGGGGCGGGTGAACAACCCGCCCCTGCGTCGTTCTCCGCTATGTATAATGAAATCAAGATCACACGAGCGACGGGAGGCTAGCATGACCCAACGAACACCACTCGAACGGGATCTCCTGGAGAAAGCCGCCCAATATTTCCCCGGCAGTGGTACCGGGAACACCACCTATCCGGATGGGCTGAAGTTCCTGGTCCGAGAGGGCAAGGGCGGCCGCATCTGGGACGTATCCGGCAACGAGTACGTGGACTGGTTGATGGGTTCCGGCCCGATGATCCTGGGGCATGCTCATCCCGCAGTGACCGACGCCGTCCTGTCCGCCGTCAGCCGCGGCTCGACGTTTTTTACCACCAACGATCAGGCCGTCCTGCTGGCCGAGGAGTTGGTAGACGCGGTTCCCTGCGCTGAACAGGTTCGCTTCACCACCAGCGGCACCGACGCATGTTTCCAGGCCATGCGGGTAGCGCGGGCGTACACCGGCAAGGAAAAGATCCTCAAGTTCGAGGGCGGTTACCACGGCACCAGCGACTACGCCATGATGTCTGTCTTCGCCTCGGCGGCGGTGGAGTTCCCGCAAGCGGAAGCCAACACCGCCGGAATTCCCAAAGCTCTCAACGACCTGATGCTCGTGTCCCAGTTCAACGACCTGGACACCACCGCCGCCATCCTGTCGGCGCACAAGGACGAGATAGCCGCCGTGATAGCCGAACCGCTGCAACGCACCATCGCCCCCGAACCGGGTTTCCTGGAGGGTCTGCGCAAGATCACCAGGGACGCCGGCGTGCTGCTGATTTTCGACGAAATCGTGACTGGATTCCGCCTGGCCTACGGCGGGGCCCAGGAATACTACGGTGTAACCCCCGATATGTGCACGGTGGGCAAGATCATGGGCGGCGGCTACCCCCTGGCGGCCCTCATGGGAACCTCCGAGGTGATGTCAGTCTATGACCGCGCCGCCGTTTCTGCGGACGATTATGTTGACCAGATCGGTACGCTGAACGGCTTCCCGATTGCCTGTGCCGCCGGCCTCGCTACGCTGGCGGAACTGCGCGCCGAGGGTGCCTACAACCGCCTGCGCGACGTGGGCGGGCGCATCCGTTCAGCCCTGGTTGACGCCTGCGAAGCGGAAGGTTTCGCGGTGCAGAGCGTCGGCGAGGACGCGATCTTCGACATCTACTTCGCCGAGCACCCGGTCAGGAATTTCCGAGACGGGTTGGCCGCTGACGGGCAGCCCCTGGCGCGGCTTAACGCGGGACTCCTGGAGCGTGGAATCCTCAAATCGTGGCCGCAGAAGTTTTACCCTTCGATGGCGCACACCGACGCCGACATCGAGAAAACCGTCGGGGCCATTTGCGAGGTGGCGCCGATGCTCCGTGATTAACATGCCATTGGGTCTCTCTGGAGCGGCATCGTGTCGACCCTGTACACGTGGGATCCAGTGAAGCTTTCCCTGACGAACAGCGCTTGACCGGGATATCGTTCCCGTATTTCTCGCTCGAAATCTATCAGCGTCTCGTCCAAGCGGCGATGCAATTCACAGCCTAGCCCGTATAGGAAATCGAGGTCCCCATCCGACGGGCGAGGACCCCTTTCGACTTCGGGGCCGACCTTGCAGCCCAACACGTCGCAACCAGCAGCTACGCATGCAGCGTTGGGAACGTCGGGACATTGATGTTGGCGCGGGTATCGGCCAATCTCGCTGCTGCTCCGCACTGTGTAGGCAAACGAACTGTGGGTTTCTCCGGGTTCATATGATGTAGTGGCCAAGATGTTGACCGCCACATAATCCAGAGTACGCGGGTTAACGATGATGAAGTCGTAGCCGTCACGGTAAGGTTCTGCGTTGGGGAATATCCTAGCGCTGTGGTGGAGGGATGTCGCCTCATTGGGTACGATAGCGAATTCGACCCGGAGTTCCCGGCTGGCTAAGCCGTCATCGGGTTGCAGGTCCAAGTTGACGACATATCGGGCGACGGTGTAAGGGCGCTTTAGGGCTACGAAAGACATGGACATGACGATGCGCTCCTTTTTGAAAGCGTATTAAGAACGGGGCGGGTTGGCAACCCGCCCCATTTTTATCCCTCGATATTCCGCTGCGGACTTAACGGCGCAACCCGGCCCTCACTTCCAGCGGCCCGGTGCTGACGATGTGTTTTCTCATCCCGAGCTCGGAAGGCGACATTCCCATCGCCAAACCGATCAACTGGGGCATGTGCAGGATGGGCAGGTCAATCGACCGGCGGACCTGGGAAGCCGCCTTGGGCTGGAATCCGTCCAGGTTCAGGTGGCACAAGGGACACGGCGTCACCATGGCGTCGGCGCCTAAATCTTTGACCTCGGAGGTGTGCTTGCCCACCATCGCCATCGAGTTTTTCTGGTTGATGGTCAGAATCGGGAAGCCGCAGCAGCGGGTCTTGCCTTCGAAATCGACCAGTGTCGCGCCCAGCGTCTCAATCAGCATTTCCAGGGACTGCTGCCGTTCCGGATGTTCGGCAATATCCAGGGCCTCGGTCGGACGCACGATGTAACATCCGTAAAAGGGCGCGATCTTCAGGTCCGTGAGCTGGCGCGTTACGTAACCGCCCAGGCGGTCCAGGCCGTAGTCTTCGATGAGGATCCACAGCAAGTGCTTGGGCTCGGCGTTTCCGCTGTACTCCAGGCCTTCCTCGGCCAGGTAGGAGTTGACCTCCGCCAGGTATTCCGGATTCCGCATGCGGTGGTTTGCCTGCGACATTACGCCCTGGCAGGTGCTGCAAATGGTCAGAATGGGGAGGCCCATCTTTTCCGCTTTGGCGAAGTTGCGCGCGTTCAGGGTGTCCCCAAACAGCTGGTTCTTTTCTTGGATGACGCCCGCGCCCGTACAAGTCCAACCGGGGATTTCCTCCAGTTCAATCCCCAGCCGCTGGCACACCATACTGGCTGCCGGGTAGAGCTCGGGCGCGCCACCCTGGGAAACGCAGCCCGGAAAGAAAGCGTACTTCACGAGTTCCTCCTCATGGATTGAATTGCCATTAGTATAGGGGCGAATGCTGGTTCGCCCCTACTGGCTTTGGGGTCACCGGGGTAGTCTGGCCTTGTGGCGTCCCCGTTACCCGAACGGCGAGTTGTTGCTGACCTGAGGCGCCGGTGGGTCCAGTTCCGTCTGATGGAATATCCTTCGCACCGCTTCGACGTTGTCCACGTTTTTGTGGGTGATCGGAGGCATCTTGCCCCGGCGCAGCGCTCGGAACGCCACCGGCATATAGTCCATCAACGCGGGCATGTTGGTGAATCCGCCGACCGATTTGATGGGTAGCCGCAATTCGTCCAAGCGGCCGCTGTGGCCCACCGATTCGGTGAAGGCGTCGGTATGACGCGCGCCGTTGTTGTTGGTGTAGCCCTGCTGAATCGCCTGCTCTCGGATGGCCATGATACGGTCCATAGGAGCCACGCCCTTGGGGCAGGCCTGGACGCATTCGTTGCAGCGTGTGCAGTCCCAAACGCCAGTCGGTTCGCTCAGCGCCCACAGCCGCTCCATGGAAACGCCGTCACCGTCGCCGTCGCGCGGGTCGGCGGTGAAGCGGTAGGCCTTGGCCAGCGCGGCGGGGCCCAGGAACGTCGGGTCTACCTCCAGAACCGTGCAGTCGGACACGCAGGCGCCGCACATGATGCAGGCGGTAACGCCCGACAGGTGCAGCATCGCGTCATTGGACACGATGTACTCGCCGTCAGGTTCCTGCCCCATGTGCTTCAGGAAGGGATCGACCGCTTCGATCTTTTCCCAGAACATGTCGAAGTTGACGACCAGGTCCTTGATGACGGGCATAACCCCCGCCGGCTCCACCGTGATGACGCCGTCCTGCACCACCGTGTTCGCGATGGTCTTGCAGGCCAGCCCGGCATGTCCATTGATGCGCATCGCGCAGGAGCCGCAAATCGCGCTGCGGCAAGAACACCGCAACGACAGCGTGCCGTCATCGTCTTCGCGGATTTGGATCAGCGCGTCAAGGACCGTGGCATTGTCGGCGATTGTTACCGGATACTCCTGCCAATAGGGCATCCGGCCCTCGCCAGTGGGAGCCTCCGGATCCTGTCGTTTTACCCGGATGGTAACGTCCATAACCTAGTATTTCCTCTCCTCGGGCGTCCAGTGGGTGATAGTGACCGGCAATTCGGATATCACGGGTCCCCCGTCGCCCTTGGTCAGGACGATGTGGTGCAGCCATTCCTCGTCGTTCCGATCGGGGTAGTCCGTCCGGAACTGGGCGCCGCGACTCTCTTTTCGTTCCAACGCTCCCACGGCGATGGTGTCGGCGCAGTCGAGCATGTAACCCAGCTCCAACGCGAAAATGAGGTCGGTGTTGAAACTCTTGCCCTTGTTGTGTACGGGAACGTTCTCGTAGCGGCGTCGCAGTTGGTGAAGGTCATCGATGGTTTCCTCGATGCCTTCCTCGTTGCGGAAGACGGCGACGTTACGGTTCATCGACTCGCCCATTTCCCGTCGGATCGCGGACCAGCGGTCTCCGTTCTCCGGGCGGTCCAGCATCTCCTGGATTCGGCGCCGCTCCTGATTCAGGGCAGCGTTGGCGTCGAACTCAACGTAGTCCATGTTACGGGTGAATTCTGAGGCGTGATTTCCTGACCTTTCGCCAAACACGATTGTGTCCAGCAGAGAGTTGGCTCCCAGGCGGTTCCCTCCGTGGACGCTGACGTTGGCGCATTCACCTGCGGCGTAAACGCCGTTGAGGTTGGTCCGACCCTCGATATCCGTTTTGATCCCTCCCATGATGTAGTGCATGCCGGGACGGATGGGAATGGGTTCCTTGATCATGTCCGCGCCGGCCAGGTCGATGCCGATCTCCCTGATCTGGATCAGCTTTTCCATGATCAGCGCTTCGCCCAGGTGCGTACAGTCCAGATATACGCACCCGTCGACACCATTGCCGGCGTTGATCTCAGTCTGTTCGGCGCGGGAAACCACGTCCCGGGAGGCCAACTCCATCATGTTGGGAGCGTATTTCTCCATGAAGCGGTTTCCGTCTTTGTCCCTCAGATATGCGCCCTCGCCGCGTGCCGCCTCGGAGATCAACACGCCGCTACCGGCCAGCGTGGTGGGATGGTATTGCACCATTTCCATGTCCATCAGTTGGCCGCCGGCGTTGTACACCAGCCCCATACCGTCGCCGGTGACAATCAACGCGTTGGTGCTAGGCTCGAACAACCGGCCGCAGCCGCCGGTGGCGAGGATGACCGACTTGGCGCGGACCAGGTGCAGTTCGCCGGTGCGAATTTCCATGGCGATGACGCCGGCAGCCTGCCCGTCCTCCATGATGAGGGACGTGACGAACCATTCCTCGTAGCGCTGCACGCCCGACTTGATCAGCTGCTCAAACATGACGTGGAGCAGGGCCTGGCCCGTGAAGTCTCCCACGAAGAAGGTGCGCGCCCGCCGCTGACCACCGAAGGCCCGTGTGCCCAGCCGACCGTCGTCGTCGCGATTGAAGGTGACCCCCATGTGCTCCATGTCGATCAGGGACGCGCCGGCCTGACGACACATCACCTCAATAGCGTCCTGATCCCCCAGGAAGTCGCTGCCCTTGATGGTGTCGTAGGCGTGATCCTCCCAGTCGTCGCCGCGGTCCAGCAGGGCCGCGTTGATGCCGCCTTGTGCCGCGTTGGAATGGCTGCGAACCGGATGGACCTTGCTGATGATAGCGGTGTTGGCGCCGCCGGCGCGGGCCGCGATCGCGGCGCGCATGCCGGCCAGGCCGGCCCCAACCACCAACACGTCGTGTTGCAAAACCTCTGCCATGTGTGTTTTCCTCCCGCCGGGCGCCGCACGGTCCGGCGATTGATGGCGCTCACAAGCGGCGCGCCAGTTAGCGGCGGCTAATTATCGCCCATAACCCGCATCGCTAGCAACAGCGATGCTATGCTCTTGGCGTCCCGGATGGATCCATCGGCGATCAACGCGGCTGCCTCGTCCAGCCGGACCCGCCGGACACCGATGAACTCGTCCTCGTCAGCCGACAGACTGGCCGGTGTCAGGTCCCTTGCCAGGAACAAGTGGATGCGTTGGATGCACAACGCGGGCTCCGAGTAGAAGGTGGCCAGCGGGTCCAGCCGCCCCGCGGTGTATCCGATTTCTTCCTGCAATTCCCGCAGCGCTGCAGTTTCGGGTAATTCACCAGGCTCCATCTTCCCCGCCGGCGCTTCCAGCAGAAACTCCTCGGCCGGCTTCCGAAACTGGCGGACCAGCATTACCGTTCGGTCCTGGAACACCGGCGCCACGCAGACCGAGGATGGATATTCGACGATGGGCCATTCGCGTTCCTGCCCATCTTCTGAAAGGACGGTGTCCGCCCTCAGACTGAGCACCTCGCCTCGGTAAATCCATCGCGATCCCGAAGCAGCCGTCCTTCCCGTCATAGCGGTCATTAGCGGACGGCTAACTGGATCCAAGGGCGCGCAGAGCCAGCAGCAGGGACGCCAGGCTCTTGGCATCCTGCACTTGACCGGCTGCGATGGTCTCGACCACTCCCGAAAGCGGCACCCGGACCACCTCGATAAATTCGTCCTCGTCCGAGTCCAGGGCTGCCGCCCCCAGACCCGTAGCCAAGAACGAGTACATATACTCCGAGCACCAGCCTGGAGCTAACCAGAAAGCGCTGAGCGCCAACAAGTTGTCAGCGGTGTACCCAATCTCTTCCTGGAGTTCCCGCTGGGTGGCCTCCTCAGGCGTCTCGCCAGCTTCGATGCCGCCAGCTGGGACTTCCAGCAGGAACTGGTCAACGGGCTTCCGGTACTGTCGCACCATCAGCACGTTGCCCTCCGTGTCCACGGGCACCACGCATATCGATGGCGCGTGGTCGACTATCTCCCGCGTGCTCTCTCGCCCGTTCTGCAAACGGACGGTGTCGACACGCACGTCGATGATCCGCCCGCTGTAGATGTGGCGTGAAGAGATGGTGGGTTCGTTGTCCGGGAAGTCGGTCATGTCGGCCGTGCCTAGCGCCCCGTCAGGCTGAAACCCAGCCGCCGGGTAAGAGTCGCCCAGAAATAGTTGTGGTCATTGGCGCGCAGGAACCTGGCACGATACGGGCTTCGGGTGATGCGAACCCAGTCGCCGGGCTCGATTGGGTGGTTTTCGAACCCGTCGACGCTGATGATCGCCTCCTGCGAGCCTTCCAGGCGGAAATCCACGCTGCTGGTGGGCCGAAGGACCAACGGGGTCGTCAAGCCCACGTGCGACGCCAGCGGGGTCAGAACGACGTCGTCGGAGAGCGGGTCCACGATGGGCCCGCCGGCGGCGAAACTATAGCCCGTGCTGCCGGTAGCCGTCGCCAGTATCACCCCGTCCGCGCGGAAGGTGGACACGTCCGCGCCGTCGATCACGGCTCGCACCGTGATCACGCGCGACACGCGGCTCCGGGACAGTACCACGTCGTTCAACGCGTGGTACGGCCCCTCCGGAACGGAATCATCGCCGGCCCCCTGCCGGAACACCGAGGCCATCAGCATGCTGTGCTCGGAAACCCTCATGTCGCCGTTCAGGTATTTGGGCAATTGCTCCATTACACCGGGCACGGTCAGCTCGGTCATGAAACCCAGGCGCCCCATGTTGATCCCCAACAGAGGGATGCCCTGGGGTGCAATGGCGCGATTTACTCGCAAGATCGTCCCGTCGCCCCCGATGGTGATCACCAGATCCGTTCCTACCGCCCGCAGGCTCAGGTCGTCCGCATCTTCCGCACGCAAAATCCAGGTGTCGGACCCGAGGTTCAAATCACCGACGATGGCATGGGCCAAGTCCAGGGCCTCGGGAATCAGATCGTTGTAGGCAATGCCGACCGTTTTCATCTGCACAGGTCCGTCCCGAACCCTATCCACTGGCCCGCAGGACAACGACTGCCCATTCTGCCGCTTCCAAGATTGCCGCCGGCGCCACGCCCAGCCAGATCATGCACAAGGCCGCCACTCCCAGTGCGACGTTGACTGGCCAGGAACCTCCCAGACGCTCCGTGCGGATCGCGGGTTGCAGGAACATCACCTTGATCACGCGGAGATAGTAGTAGGCGGAGACAACGCTGTTCACTACGCCGATGATCACCAACCAGGTCATCAGCGATTCGCCGGTGTTGATCGCAGCCGCGAAGATGTAGATTTTTGCGATGAATATGCTGGTGGGTGGCACGCCGATCAGGGCGATCAGCGCCAACGCCAGCGCGATGGCCAGGAAAGGAGCCCGCTGGAGCATCCCGGCGTAATCTTCGATTTCGTCGCTGTTGATGCGGTTGCCGATGCACACGATGGCGAAGAACGCCGTCAAGTTCGCCGCAGTGTATGCGGCCAGGTAGAACAGCACGCTGCTGGGTCCGAAAGTGGCGGAATCGCCGCCCACGGTGGCCACGGCCGCAACGCCAACCAGGATGTACCCCGCGTGGGCGATGGTGCTGTAGCCGAACATCCGCTTGATGTTCCGCTGTGCTATCGCCACCAGGTTGCCGATGGTCATGGAAAGGGCGGCCAACCCGGCCAGCAGTACCCACCAGTCACCGCCCAGCGCGTCAAATCCGATGTAAAACACCCGGAGTACCAGGGCGAACGCGGCGGCTTTGCTCGCCACCGACAGGAAGGCAACCATCGGTGTAGGAGCGCCCTCGTACACGTCCGGCACCCACATCTGGAAGGGTGCCGCCGACATCTTGAAACCAAACCCCGCCAGCAGCAGTACCACCGCCAACAGCACCGCCATGCTACCGAACGGCAAGATGCCGGCCTGGGCCGTCGTGGCCAGAACCACGGCGATCTCGTCCAAGCGGGTGCTTCCCGTGAACCCGTAAATCAGCGCCATCCCGTAGAGCATCACCGCGCTGCTAATCGCGCCGACGATGAGGAATTTCATCCCGGCCTCGCTGGAGCGGCCATTGGGCAGGAACGCCGCAAGCGCTGCTAGGGGCAGGGTGGTCAGCTCGAGCGCGATGTAGATCGTGATCAGCTCGTTGGCCGCGGCCAGCAGCATCATGCCGGTTGCCGACAGCAGCATCAGGCCGAAATATTCTCCCTGCAGCCGCTCCATGCGCCGCACGTAGTCGTTGGATACCAGCACGACCAACCCGACCGCGGCCAGGATCAGGAAGTTGAAGAACAGTGCGAACCGGTCGATCGACAGCGTGTAAAGGATTACCGATCCCTCCGCGGTCAATTCGCTGGCGCCATTGCTGGTCAAATTCACCAGTTGCCAGGCGCTCAAAGCCGCCGGCGCCGCCAGCCCGACAAAGGACAAGCCAACAAGCAAGCCGGTGCGACGGGTGACCAGATCCGCGACGATCACCAGCATAGCCAAAGCGGCCAGGGCCATATAGGGCGCAACCAGGTAGAGGTCGTATGCAGTCATTGCGTTTCCGGTCGTGTCGTTAGCGGCTGATCCCGGCTAACCCGGCGTTGTACCCGCTGACAATCGGTTCCAGCCCGTCACGAAACACTTCGGTGAGCCAGGCCGGGTAGACGCCAACGGCCACGATGCTGATGACCAGCAGCGCCACCGGAACCATTTCCACCGGAGCGGCATCGGTTAGGTTATCCCAACGCGCCGGCCGGGGTCCGAACAGCGTCCGTTGCAGCATCCAGAGGATATATCCCGCCGCAAGGATGATACCCAGAACCGCCAAAATCGTGAGCGCCGGGAACGCGCGGAACGCGCCGAAAAACACCAGGATCTCGGACACGAATCCGCTCAGCAAAGGCAACCCCAGCGATGCGGCGCCAGCGATCAGGAACGCCCCGGAGAGGATCGGCATACGATTTGCCAGGCCGCCAAGGTCAGGTATGTGCCGGGTGTGGGTCTGCTCGTACAGGATGCCCACGGCGACGAATAACAGCCCGGTGATGGTGCCGTGGGTAAACAACTGCATCGCCGCGCCGGTCAGACCGGCATCTGTCAGCGCTCCGCCCACTACGGCGACGGAACCCAGACCGACCAAAACCAGTCCCATGTGGCTGACGCTGGAGTACGCGATGAGCCGTTTCAAGTCGGTTTGCCGCAGGGTCACCACCGCACCGTAAAGCACGCTGATGACTCCCAGGGCCACAATGAGCAGGGCGAATTGCTGCAACTGTTCCGGAAACATGCCCGCATTGATACGCAGCAGGCCATAGCCGCCCATCTTCAGCATCACGCCGGCCAACATCACGCTGCCGGCAGTGGGCGCGTCGGTGTGTGCGTCCGGCAGCCAGGTGTGCACCGGCCAAGTGGGCAGCTTGACGGCAAACGCGATGAAGAACAGCCAGAACAGGACGCCCATGGGCAGCGCCGCCCGGGACGCATCCAACGCGCCCCCCGGTTCCAGCAGGCGAGTCATGTCGAAACTTCCTACACCCGCGCTTACGAACACACCGACAATGGCCACCAGCATGAAAGCCGAGCCGAGGATCGTGAAGATCAGGAATTTCATCGCTGAATATTCCCGCCGACCGGTGCCCCAGGTTGAGATCAGCAGGTACATCGGCACCAGCTCAATTTCCCAGAACAGGAAGAACAGCAGGAAGTCGAGAGCGGTGAACACGCCCAGGACGGCTGTTTGCAGCACGAATAGCCAGATGAAGTATTCCCTCACACGCGTGTTGATGTGGAAGGACACGAAGACTGCGCACAGCCCGAGCAGGCCCGTAAGCATGACCAGCGGCGCGCTGATGCCGTCCACACCCAACAGGTAGCTGGCCTGAACCGTGTCCGTGGTGATCCAGTCAAACCGGTCGACCAGTTGGAAACGTTCCCCGCCCGGGCGGAACAGGGCAAATACGATCACCGAGAGGACCAGGTCGGCAGCGGCAGCGGCAGCGGCAAACCACCGAATGTTCCGATCACCCCGCACTAGGCCGAACGCGAGCAAGAGAGCCGCGATGGCGGGCAGGAAGACAGTGGCGGTCAGCAGGCCGTTGAATCCGGTGGGCATTGGGATTTATCCAAGCGCCAGGTACAGAACGATGATCACAAGGCCGCCCGCAGCAGCTATCAGCGGGTAGGTCTGAACCTGTCCGTTTTGGACGAGCGCGATCAGGCTTCCGATGTTTCGTGAAACCCAGCCGACCAGGCCGACGATCCCGTCCACGATATTGCGGTCTATCCAGTCGGCTATCGCCGCAACCGTCCGGTAAAAAACCCGACCGACTATGATCCCCTCGTAGAGGTCATCCATGTAGTACCGCTGAGCCAACAGGGTGTGCAGCGGCCCGCCCTTACGCAACGGCTCGGTGGTAGTGAACGGTCTCGGCCAGCCGTAAGTGAGCACAGCCAATCCAATCCCGGCGATGGCTACGACGTTGGAAATCACCGCCATGGGGATGCTGAACGGGGGCGCGTGATGCCCATCATGCAAACCTGAGGCGAAATATTCAGTCAACCAGTGCGAGGGTATCAGCCCGAATAGGCTGCTGACTCCTATGGGGTTGGCCAACCAGCCGGCCACAACCGCGCAGATCCCGAGGATGCCCATGGGGATGACCATCACCAGCGGAGATTCGCCCAGGTGCACATGGTGGCTAACGCCGGTGGGGGCAGGTTCTCCGGCTTCCCGGGCGTCGTGCAGTTCGCGTTCTCCTCCGCCCCGAAATTCCCCGTGGAAAGTCAGATGCACCATGCGGTAGCTGTAGAACGCGGTCAACAACACCCCCACCAGGAGCATCACGAATACCAGCAGGCTGATTGACGCTGGCACTGGGCCGCCGGCGAGCCAAGACTCCAACAGGATCTCATCCTTGCTCCAGAACCCGGCCAGCGGGAATATGCCGACCAGGCTCAGCGCGCCGATCACGGTGAGCCAATAGGTACCCGGCATCGCCTTCCGCAGGCCGCCCATATACATCATGTTGAAGGTGCCGGCGGCATGGTTCACGCTGCCTGCCCCCAGGAACAGCAGGGCCTTGAAGAAGGCGTGGGTGAACAAGTGGAAAAGGGCGGCGTTATACGCGCCCACGCCGAGGGCTGCCATCATGTAGCCCAGTTGGCTGACCGTGGAATAGGCCATAACCCGCTTGATGTCGTTTGCCGCCAGGCCCATGGTCGCGGCGAATACGGCGGTAAACGCCCCGATCAGCGCGACCACCATCATGGCCGCCTGGGATTCCGCGAAGACCGGGAAGAACCGCCCGACCAGGAAGACACCGGCCGCAACCATCGTGGCGGCGTGGATCAGCGCGCTGACCGGCGTAGGGCCCTCCATGGCGTCCGGGAGCCAGGTGTGCAAGGGGAATTGGCCGCTTTTCCCGGCAGCGCCGGCAAACAGGCCCAGGCACAGCCACAGGAGCGCTCCTCCGGCCACTATGCCCGCACCCCCGGCGGCAACAGGTATCGCCGCTTCCCAGATGTGGGGGATGTGCAGGGCATTCAGACCATGAGCGGCAAAATCGTCCGCCTGGAAGAACAGGTAGATTATCGCAAGCAGGAAACCGACGTCGCCGATACGGGTTACGATGAACGCTTTTTTGGCCGCCGCGGCGGCCGAAGGCCGGTCGTGCCAGAATCCGATCAGCAGGTACGAGGACAGGCCAACCAGTTCCCAGAACACGTACATCTGCACGATGTTGACGGCCAGAACCAACCCGATCATCGAGGCACTGAACAGGGACATGTATGCGTAGTAGCGGGCGAAGCTCTCGTCGCCGTCCATGTACCCCAGCGAGTAGATCTGGATCACCAGGCTGACGCCCGTTACCACTACCAGCATCACGTTGGTGAGGGGGTCCAGCAGCAACCCGACTTCAATAGCCGCCGACCCCAGGCCCAGCCAGAGGTACGGCGCGAAATCGTAGACCGCGCCGTGAGCGGACGAGCGCAGCAGCCACACCGACAGAATGAACCCGACGCCCAGCGCCGCTATCGTGACGTAGCCGGCGGACTTCGCAAAAGCCGGCCCAAGCGGGCGGATGACAAACCCGATCAGCAAAAACGACGCTACGGGCAGCAGGAAGATTGCCCAAACCAGGGATTCGGTCAGCATGTTCCAGCGACCCTCACAGCTTCCTGACGATCTCTTCGGCCACGTGTTCCCGACCCTTGGGCACGTAGATGACGAAGGGGATTCGTTCGCTCCAGTCCAGGATGTCGCCGTCCGGCAGGATGCGACTGGGCAGGCCCTCAGCCTCCAGGACTTCCTTCCAGATTTCCGCCGCCATCAGGTTGGGCGCGCGTTTGAACTCTACCCACATACTCAGGGAATGCTCTGCGTTGCCATGGTGCGGATCGTCGGCGCCGGCGGTCTCAGTGACGCAGCGCCGCGGCGTCGGTCAGGTCGACACTCTCGTTGGACCGGAATACGGCAAACACTATACCGAGCCCCAGAGCGATCTCCGCGGCGGCGACGGTGATGATGAACACGGCGAAAACCTGCCCAGTGAACACTGCGGAAAGCTGCTCCTGTACCGCGTACGGCGCCACGTATCGGCCCAACGCAACCAGCGTCAGGTTCACGCCATTGAACATCAATTCGACCGACATCAGCACCGCTATGAAATTCCGCCGTGCCAACGCCCCATACAGGCCGATGCAGAAAATGATCGCGGCTACGATCAGTAGCGATTCGAGCGACAAAGCTTTATCTCCCCCGCCCGCGCGCCAGCGCCAAGCCGCCGATTGCGGCGCCCAGCAGCAGCAACGACACTGCCTCGAAGGGCAGAACGAAGTTGCCGATCAGCAGGTCAGCGAGCCCGCCGCCGCTCACGCTTTCAACCTCCGTGGGGGTAAAGCCGGCAGTCGTCAAATCGGAGACGTCGGGTATGCCGACCGCCTGCGTCTGCGCCAGTTGCGCTTTGGCTTCCAGTCCCGCTCCGGCCAGGGTGGTCCAGTCCGTGGAAATCGCGGTCGCGATCATGGCGGCTAGAACCAGCGCAGCGATCACCGCCGCTGGTATTTGCAGGCGGTTGGGCGCGTTTCCCTGCTGCACGTCGCGGGTGAGCATCACGGCGAAGATGAAAAGGACGGCGATGGCACCCACGTAAATCAGGATCTGCACCACGGCCAGGAACTCAGCCCTCATCATCACGAACAGTCCACCCACCGCCACAAAAGCCGTGGCCAACATCAGCGCCGCGCGGAAAAGGTCGCGGACCAGCACGACGCCCAGCGCACCGCCGATGGCGACCACCGATAGCGCCCAGAATACGAGGTGCTCAAACCACATCTAGTCTTCGCCCTGGCTGTCGTCGCGGCTGCCGGCCAGACGCATGCCCGCTTTTTCGTGCTGGTGCCAGCGCCAGTTTTCGCGGCCCACCTCGCGCCAACCCAAGGGACGGCCGGCTCCGGGGCGATAGTCCATCCCTTCCAGCTGCGGGCGGAACCAAGTGCTGGGGTTTTTCTCGGCCTGACGCAGCCGGTCGATGGTGATTACCAGATCCGTCCTGCGGTACTGACCCTCCTCAAATCCGCTGCCCATGAACAACGCATCATAGGGACACGCTTCAACACACAGGCCGCAGAACATGCATCGCTGCAACTCGATGTCGAAGGTCTCCAGACGATATTTGTCGCCCTGCGCCGGGGCGGTTTCGCTGGGGGAGGTCACGATCTTGATGATGCCCAAGGGGCAGTACTTGGCGCAGGACGCACAGCCCGTGCACCGCTCCTCGTACCACGTGAACTCCTCGCCGCGGAAACGGGGGTGCTGCCGGATCCGTTGCTCCGGATACGCGGTAGTGAAGGGTTTGCGCACCAGATTCGACAGCGTCACCGCCAGCCCTTTCACCATTTCCAGTCCGTACACGAAATCACCCCCTCCTTGCTAACCCATACCAATTGTGCGCACGCCGGGTATCACCGGGTTTGCCGCGGTTCCCGTGCGGGCGTCGGTGCGGACTTTTTCACGGATGAAGCGCCCGAAGAACAGGATCGACGCCCCGGCCAGCACGATATTGATGCCGGCCATTATCCAGAGCTCGGGAGTGCTCAGCCCGCTTTTATCTATCACGGCCAGGAAGTACACCTCCAGCGTCACCGCCGCCAGGTTGATCATGCTCAGCGGCATCAGGAACTTCCAGCACACGGTCATGATCTGATCCAGGCGCAGCCGTGGATAGGTGGACCGGACCCAGACGAACAGGAAGATGCCGATGAAGACCTTGATCAGGAACCACAGCCAGCCAAGCCAATCGGCGACTGGGCCAGCCCACCCCGCAAGGAACAGCGTGGCGATCAACCCAGACACCACGAGCACCCCACCGAACTCGGCGGCTTGGATCAGCGCAAACTTGATGCCGCTGTACTCCGTGTGATAGCCAGCGATGATTTCCGATTCCGCTTCCGCGACGTCGAAGGGGGTGCGGTTCAACTCGGCGGACATGCCGGCGATGAACACGAAGAACGCCAGCGGCTGCACCAGGAAGAACGGCACCGCCTGAGCGGACACGATATCCCCCAGCGACATCGACCCGGCGACCATTACCACGCCGAGCAGCGACAGCACGACGGGAACTTCGTAACTGAGCAGCACGGCAACGGCTCGGCCGGCGCCGAACAACGCATACCTGTTGTTGGAGGCCCACCCGGCGGTGAAGATCGCGATGGAAGTCAGCGAGCTCACGGCCAACACGAACAGCACGCCCACGTTCAGATCTACCAACGCAACGTCCTTGGCGAAGGGCAGCACCGCGGTGCCGAGCAGAACCGTCGCCACCATGATGATGGGCACGGCGGTGAAGGCGAGTTTGTCCGCCCCATAGGGGACGATGTCCTCTTTGGTGATCAGCTTGGCCAGATCGGCAATCGGCTGGAACGCGCCAAAGGGACCCCACCGGTTGGGACCCACGCGGTTCTGGAACCGGCCCAGCAGTCTCCGCTCGCCCCAGCTAACGACAGCCGCTCCCAGCAACACCGCGTTGATCAGAATCAGCATGATGACCAAACCGGCGATAACGAGGGACAGCCAGCAGGGTAGAACGTGGGCCGCCGCGTTATAGATGAAGGCAAATAGAGGGTTGCCGCCCAGCGGTCCGTCGGGATTGAGGAGGCATCCGTTCATCGGTCGACCTCGCCCATGTTTATGTCAACACTGCCGAGCGAGACGATCATGTCGGCCAACTTCCACCCGATAAGCAGGTGCTCGGTGATAGTCAGGTTGATCAGCGAAGGGGACCGGATCTTGCACCGGTAGGGCGACACGCCACCGTCGCTGACCAGGAAGAAGCCTAACTCACCTTTCGAAGCCTCGACGCGGCCATAGGATTCCGCACCGGGCGCCGCCCTGAGAACCATCGGCAACTCCGGCCTCACTGGCCCGGGTTCGATTTGGGCCACGCATTGGCGCACGATGCGGAGACTTTGCCTCACCTCCTGCATGCGCACCCAGAACCGGTCGTAATTGTCTCCGTTTTGCCCCACCGGGATGTCGAACTCGACCTGGTCGTAAGCGTCGTACGGGGCGATCTTGCGCCAGTCCCAGTTGACGCCACTGGCCCTCAGCACCGGCCCGCTCACCGAGCAGTTGATGGCGACGTCCGCTGGCAGCGGGCTGACACCGCGGGTGCGCACCATGAGGATTTCATTGCTGAGCAGGAGGTTTTCGATTTCCTCGAGTTCGCCCTCGAAATCGTCCAGGAACCGGTCCAGGGCCGGCCAGAAATCGGCCGGAGTGTCCGCGAAGACACCGCCCGGCCGCATGTAGCTGACGGTGATCCGCGCCCCGCACAGCATTTCGAAGAGGTCCAGGATACGCTCGCGACTCCGGAAGGTGTACATCAGAGGGGTACCAAAGGCTCCCAGTTCCTGCACGAAGAAGCCCACGGCGATCAGGTGGCTCGCGATGCGCTGCAGCTCGGCGGCCAGGGTGCGCAGGTACTTCCCCCGGGGCGGCGGTTCGATCCCCAACAACTGCTCCACCGCAAGGCAATAGGCCTGGTTGTTGATCATGGAGGAGGTGTAGTCCAGGCGGTCCGTAAGGGTAACCACCTGCACATAGTTCCGCTCTTCGGCGAGCTTCTCGCTGCCCCGGTGCAGGTATCCCAGCACCGGCTCAACTTCAACGATATCCTCGCCATCGAACGTGATGCGCACCCGGAACACGCCGTGCGTGCTGGGGTGCTGCGGCCCCACGTTGACGGTCATTGGCTCGGTGCGGATTGTCATGGCTGGCGGTTTCCGTCACCCGTCAGTGGGCACTACAGGAAGTCCTTGCGCAACGGATGGCCGTCGAAGCCTTCCCACAGCATGATGCGCTTCATATTGGGATGGCCCGTAAAACGGACGCCCATCAAGTCCCAGATCTCCCGCTCCTGGAAATCCGCGCCCTTCCACACGCCAACCACCGAAGCCGCCGTTGGTTCCTCCCGGCCGTAAACCCGGCTGCGCACCACGCCTGTATGCTGCCTGGAGATGGAAGTCAGGTGGTAAACCAATTCGAAGTGCTCCACGAAATCGATCGCGCTGATGGCGTTCAGGTACTTGAAGTCGATTTCGTCGTCGTCGTGCAGGACAGTGGCAACCGAGCCGAGCGAATTGGGTTGCACCCAGACCGCGGTATCGTCCCACCCAACCACGGAGTTGGGCGCGGCCTCACCAAGGCGCTGGGCCAGCGTTTCGCCGGACACGACACTCAACGTCACGGCTTGAAGCTCCCATCGCCAAGGTTACGGTACTTCTTGATCTTCTCGTGCAGCTCCATGATCCCGTAGAGCAGCGCATCCGGGCGAGGAGGGCATCCCGGCACATAGACGTCCACCGGGATGATGTGGTCCACGCCGGGCACCACGCTGTAGGATCCGAAGTAGGGCCCTCCGCTGGTGGCGCACACCCCCATCGAAATGACCCAACGTGGCTCAGCCATCTGCTCGTAGATCCGCTGGATGGGCGGCGCCATCTTCCAGGTGACGGTGCCGGCCACGATCATCAGGTCGGCCTGCCGAGGGGATGCGCGGAACACTTCCATGCCGAACCGTGAGATATCGAACCGGCCCATGGCGGTTGCCATCATCTCAAAGGCGCAACACGCCAGCCCGAAGGACACCGGCCACAGGGCCGACTTCCGGCTCCAGTTCACCAACGCGTCCACCGACGTCACCATCAGGTTGCGCTGGAGGTCTTCCGGGACCTCGATGGCCGGGACCTCTATGGGGGTCTGGGAGGCGGCAATAATGTCGTTGACCAACTGACCTTCGGACCGGTCGATGTCCCAGGTCCGACTGTGCAGCGGTCCGCCGGACGACGGCAGGGTGAAGTTCGTGTGCTCGGCCATGCGGGTCAGCCCTGCCACTCCAGATCCCGCTTGCGCCAGGCGTACGCCCACGCCAGCAGCAGGATGCCCACGAACACTGCCATCTCGATGAGGGCAAACAGCTCCAAGGTAAGGAACTTGGTGGCCCAGGGGTAGAGGAAAACCACCTCAACGTCGAATATCACGAACAAGATGGCGAACATGTAATATCGGAACTGGAAGCGATTCCAGGTACCGCCGATGGTCTGCACGCCGCACTCGTAGGTGTCGTGCTTAACGTCGTTCGGGCGTGCCGGGCGGATGCCGAATCGGGACAGACCGTGCGAAGCCAGCAACATGCTGCACGGCACAACGATGGAAATGACCAGGAAGATGGCGATGAGACCATACTGGCGAAGGTAGTCGTCGAGCATCGGAGCGGCTTCCCTGATCGGCAGACTGGTTGGTCTGGATAATTAGGCGGCGGCATTATAGCATAATGGCTAGTCCCAAAAACCCAAACCGAAGGCCAACCGATGTCCGCCGCTCCATTGACCGCCGACTGGACCAGTCACTATATTTCCGCGAACGGAATTCTTCACCATTACCTGGAATGGGGGCAGCCATCCAATCCGCCACTGCTGATGCTCCATGCCACCGGGCTGTGCGCCCGCCCTTGGAAGTTGAGCGCTCGTGAGATGGGATACCCCAACGATGTGATCCAGGCGATATGCGCATGGTTCGGCGATTGACCTGTTTCGGCTGCCGCCCCGGTTCACGGCGAAAATGACACGACGCGATACATCAGGAACGAGTTCTTGAATACTGCAGATACATTGGCCGGCCCGCTGACCGGCCTCCGCGTGCTCGACCTGTCCATTATCGTGGCCGGCGGCACGGCGTCCTCGCTAATGGCCGATTTCGGCGCCGAAGTGATCAAGGTGGAGCGACCCGGCGCGGGAGACCCTTTGCGCAACTGGGGCCCCTTCTATAACGGGGTCTCCCTCTGGTGGAAGGTTCATTCCCGCAACAAGAAGTCGGTCACCCTAAACATGGCCGATGCCCGGGGGCAGTCCCTCTTGAAACGGTTGGCCGCTCAAGCCGATGTCCTCATCGAGGGATTTCGGCCCGGCACCCTGGAACGCTGGAATCTCAGTCCTGCGGAACTCCATGCGAGCGGTGTCAACCCCGGCTTGGTGATTCTGCGGTTCTCCGGGTTCGGGCAAACCGGCCCCTACCGGGACCGCCCCGGATTCGGCACCATCGCCGAGTGCATGAGCGGGTATATTGGCATGACCGGATTCCCGGACACGCCGCCCAACCTGCCGCCCATTCCCCTGGCCGATGAGATCGCGGGTGTTTTCGGCGCCATGGCCGGCATGATGGCGATCTACCGACGGGACGCCGACACTCGCGCCGGCGGTTCCGGAGCCGGGCAGGTGGTCGACCTCAGCCTTTTCGAGCCCCTCTTTCGCCTGTGCATCCCTCACCTTACCATCTACGACCGGCTGGGCGAAATTCGGGAACGCGTGGGCAACGATTTCCCTGATGCCGCGCCGCGCAGCCTCTACCGCACCGGTGACGACCGTTGGCTCGGCCTGTCCGCCACGTCGCAAAACACCTGGGAAGGGCTGGCGCGCGCCATGGGTCTCGACGAGCTTCTGTCCGACCCGCGCTTTGCCAACAACGCCGCGCGCCTGGAGGCCAAGGACGACCTGAACGATGTGCTCCAGGGTTGGTTGAGCTCCCGCAGCACCGACTCCATCATGGACGAACTGATCCCGGCGGGTGGGGTAGTCGGTCCGGTGTACAACAGCGCCGACATCGTTGCCGACCCGCATTTCCAGGATCGCGAAGACATTGTCGAAATCGACGATCCTGAACTTGGTCACACCCGGATGCTCGGCGTGGTTCCAAAATTCAGCGCTACGCCGGGCGAGTTGCGCCACATGGGACCCACCGTCGGCGAGCACAACTCGACCGTTTACGGCGAATGGCTGGGATTGTCAGAAGATGATCTCGATGCCCTGGTCGCTGAGGGGATCGTATAGCCATGTCAAGCTCGGTCCTGGTGGTTGCCACGCGCAACCCGGGCAAGATGCGCGAGTACCGGCAATTGCTCGCTGACTGGCCGGTGGAACTGATCTCGCTGGACGACGCCGGGGTGACCGGGGATGTCGACGAGACCAGCAACACCTTCCTGGCCAACGCCCGTCTCAAGGCTGGCGAATACGCCCGACTGTCGAATTTGCCCACGATCTCCGACGACTCGGGGCTGGAAGTCCACGCGCTGGGCGGTGAACCTGGCGTGTATTCCGCGCGCTACGGCGGCGATGCCTGCTATTCAGATGCTGACCGTGTCGCTCTGTTGCTACGCAACCTCGACGGCGTACCCTGGGGCCGACGGGTCGCCCGGTTCCGCTGCGTCACCGCGATCGCGGATCCGGGCGGCGCGGTTATCGGGACTGTCGTCGGCTCCGTCGCCGGAGTGATACAATTCGAACCGGAGGGTGAGCATGGTTTCGGGTACGACCCCGTGTTCCACCTCCCTTCCCTGGGGCAAACCATCGCGCAAGCGCCCCTGGAGATCAAGAACCGCGTCAGCCACCGCGCCGATGCCGCCCGCAAAGCGCGTAAAGTGCTCCGAACTTTGTTGGATCAACGGTAGACCCGTCGCAATCACATGATCACCGATCTATTTGGCCGCCCGCTGAGGGATCTCCGCATCTCGGTCACCGACCGGTGTAATTTCCGGTGTCCATACTGCATGCCGGCCGAAATTTTTGGCGAGGCGTACGAGTTTCTGCCCAAGGATGAAATCCTCACCTTTGAGGAGATATCGCGCCTGGCCTCTCACTTCGTCAACGCGGGCGTCAACAAGCTACGGATCACCGGCGGCGAACCGCTGCTGCGGGTCGATCTGTCCAAGCTGATTGCCCAGCTGGCCAACATCCCAGGGGCGAACGACATCACCCTGACCACCAACGGCTACCTGCTCGCCCAGCAGGCGACACAACTGGCCGAAGCCGGTTTGGATCGCATCACCGTCAGCCTCGACTCCTTGGACGACGAGGTGTTCAAGCGGATGAACGGGAGAGGTTTCGGAACTCGACGCGTTCTGGACGGCATAGGCCGGGCTTCCGACGCCGGTTTGAATCCAGTCAAGATCAACGCCGTCGTGCAGAAGGGCGTCAACGACCACACCCTTGTCGACCTCGCCCGCTACTTTAAGGGCACTGGTCACATCGTCCGTTTCATCGAATATATGGACGTTGGCAACCGCAACGGCTGGAAACTTGACGAGGTGGTGTCCGCGGCCGAGATCGTGGCCATGATCGACGCTGAGTTGCCCCTTGAGCCCGCCGAGCCCAATTATGTGGGCGAAGTCGCCAACCGCTGGCGCTACCGTGACGGGGCGGGCGAAATCGGCGTGATCGCCTCGGTAACCCAACCCTTCTGCGCCGACTGCACCCGCGCTCGCCTGTCCACCGACGGCAAGTTGTACACCTGCCTGTTCGCCACCGACGGCGTCGACCTGCGCGGCCCCATGCGTCAGGGGGCAACCGACGCCGAGCTGGCCGACATCATCGCCGGTGCCTGGAGCGTGCGTCGTGACCGCTACTCGGAGGAACGGACTGAGCTTACCGCCACCGAAACCGCAGGCCGCACCAAGGTCGAGATGTACCACATCGGGGGATGACGAGGAAACTCATGGCTACCGAAAACGCCAGCAAGCCCGCCGACCGCCTGACCCACTTGGCCGAAGACGGCAGCGCCCGTATGGTCGACGTCGGCTGGAAGCCCGTCACCGAGCGGATGGCCCAGGCCCGTGGTTACGTCGCCATGGAACCGGCCACGCTGGCCCTGATCCGCGACGGACTGATGAAGAAGGGCGACGTTCTCACCATTGCCCAATTGGCTGGCATCATGGGCGCCAAAAAGACATCTGAGCTCATTCCCTTGTGCCACCCTCTGCCGCTGAACAAGGTGGACGTGGAGCTGGAGCTGGAGGAAGAGGA
Source organism: Dehalococcoidia bacterium (assembly GCA_034423575.1). GTDB lineage: Bacteria > Chloroflexota > Dehalococcoidia > Lucifugimonadales > UBA3495 > Bin87. The sequence continues at coordinate 53,869 of DAOUIF010000081.1, forward strand.
CAGCCGGGTGCGCATAACCACCACGGCAACCACCACGGGCAAAACGGGCGTCGAGATGGAGGCGCTGACCGCAGTGTCCGTGGCCGCGCTCACCGTCTACGACATGTGCAAGGCCGTGGACCGCGCGGTTCGCATCGACGGGGTACGCCTTTTGCGCAAAACCGGCGGGCAGTCCGGCGACGTGGACCTGACCGACACCTAACCGTCCCGACGTACGATTTCAGCAGCGAGGACGCGGACGGCCTCGGTCAGATAGGTCAGGCGAGTCTGCACCGGCAAATCCAGCGGCCGGAACTCCTCGACCTGGTCGACTTCCAGCACGCCGACTACCCCGGGGATGGCGGTCACGTCCAGTTCGGCGATTGTGCCGTCCGGCGTGACGACCACGCACCCCAGGTCGATCAAGGGAGGCGGATTGAGATCCAACTCAATCGCCTGTATCGTTGTCATCCCCAGGAAGGCAGGAAATGGCCGCAGCCGCCCGCACAATTCGGCAACGATCGCTTCGAGCCCCGCGCTTGCCAGCCACAGGGCGTCTTGGTATTCGCCGCGTTGATTCTCAGCGGTCATTCGATTGACAACGCGGACGGGCGAGTCTTACCATTGAACAGTCTGCGGTAGCATCGGCGTCTGGTCGAGGCCGCTCGGTAGGCGACGTAGCTCAGTGGCAGAGCGGGCGCTTCATAAGCGCTAGGTCGTTGGTTCGAATCCATCCGTCGCCACCATCGCTCCGTGCGAGCCCAAACGAAAGCCGGGTCACACGACCCGGCTCGTTTGTTTCTCTGTGGGCGCTACCTAATTGTCGCGCTGCCCAAATTCCTCGCCCAGTTCGCTGAGGAACTGCTCGATTTCGGGTGACAGCGGCACCGCCTCTTCCTGGCTGGCGGTTTCTTCGGCTGGCGCGCTCTCGGCCTCGTTGGTGTCGTAGTAATCTTCCATCTGCTTGATGAGGCCCTGAAGATCGGAGTTCCGTTCCACGGCGGCGTTCAACTCGCGATACTGCCGTTGGCCGCGCCGCGTGGGCGCTAGGTCAGCCGGGATCTCCGAGTATACGGACGACAACACCTCGATCATGCGCGCCGTCCCATTGTAGTCCTCATCCAATTGGACATACTGCGGGAGGTGCACCATGAAGTTGATCGCCTCGATCTCCATCTTGTCGATGCCGTCGGACACCAGGTTCATTATCGTCGTGGGTCCCTGGTAGGTGCTGCCGCGCAGTTTCAGATTGGGCACCGACCGCGATTGCGGGACCGAGCCCAGGGAACCGGTAACCAGAAGGGGCCGGGTATGCGGCACAGCGTCGTACATGGCGCCCAGCCGGCAGTACCTTTTCACATTGAACTTTTCGACAACTTCCAGGATGGAGTCGGTGTAGGTCTCGCTGTTGGCGTGCGGTTCACGCAGGTGGAAGAACAGGTAGTCCGGGCCGTTTTCCGTCGTGGCGTACCGGATGATGCTGTTGGGAATGCGAACCCGCCGCTCGTTATCCACCAGGCGCATGCTGGGGCGATAGCGGGTGAAGTCAAAGAACTCGCCGGGGCGATGCAACCTCCCCAATTCCTTGGAACCGAGGTACCGCTCCAACCGGTTGAGCGTTAGCGTGCCGACGCTGCCAACATCCACCCACGGGCGGATCATGGCGAAAACGTGCGGGTCACGCAGTTCGGGCAGGGGTTCCTGTAGTTCAAAAGCGCCTACTCTCATGGTAACGATATCTTGCCAGAGTTGCCCTTGTAATTCAAGGTTTACGGCGGTTGAACCGCCGTCTCCGTTGGCTTAAAATGCCATCACCCTACGGTTCCCGCTCACGGGATACCGTCTTTGGCGCGTTTCGCGCCCGATTGCGGGAGGCATTTGATGATTACCACCTTTGACAGCCTGTACGCAGGGCACGTTGACATGGACAACGTGGGCTATGCGGGTACCGCGGTCAATGACCGCACCTTCTCCGACGAGTACCTCGCGACGGCGTTCGACAAGGGCGTCGCCATAGCCCAAACCCTGGACAAATACGGCTACGACACGTTCTGGATGGCCGAGCACCACTTCCAGCCGGAAGGGTACGAATGCATTCCCAACCTGCTGATGTTCATCGTACACCTAGCCCACGTGACCGAGCGGTTGCGATTCGGCTGCGGATTCAACATCGCCCCCATGTGGCACCCATTGCGCCTGGCTGAGGATTTCGCCATGGCTGACTGGCTCACCAAAGGGCGGGTGATCTTCGGCGTGGGCCGCGGCTACCACACCCGGGAGGTCGAATCCTTCGGCTCTCCGCTGATGGACCAGCCCGCCAACCGCGAGCTCTTCGAGGAGCAGGTGGAGGTCATCTTCAAAGCGTTCCACGAGCGCGCTTTCTCCCACCAGGGCAAGCACTACAACTTCCCACCGCAGGGGGTGCCCTATCGCGGCTACCCCCTGGAGGAGATCACCCTCGTTCCCCGTCCCAAGAATCTTCCGGTGGAGTGCTGGCAGCCCATCCAGGGCGGCACTGGCCGCGCCCTGGAATTCATGGCGAAGATGGGCATCAAGGGCGTCATCGGCGGAGGCTCGTCCGAGGGCGGAGCCATGGACGGGATCATGCACGGCTACCGCGACGCGCTCCGGCGCAACGGCAATCCGGACGCCGAACTGGGAGAGGACCTGGCGGTCGGCTTCCATTTCCAGATCGCACCCACTGTAGAGGAGGCTGCTCGTACGGCTGCCCGTTACTACGAAGAAAACCTCAAGATGTTCGGGCCCCTACGCCTGACTCGCGGCCTTTCCGAGCAACAAATCCGGGACATCAGTAACCCGGCGGTGGCACCCACTGCCGGCCTGCCCACTATCGAGGACGCCATCGAGAACGGCAGCGTCCTCGCCGGCCCGCCCGACCGCATCATCGAGCTGTTGAAGGGCGTCGAGGAACGGTACCCCGGCCTGGAACGGGTCCAGGTCGGCCAGCCTGTGGGCACTCCGCAGTCCATGATCCTGGAGCAATTGCAGCAGTTTGCCGAAGAGGTCATGCCCGCCTTCAAGGACATCAAGGTCGAGGTGGCCGTACCCGCCGACAACTAATCAGTGCCGCTGATCCCTAACGCGTCCGGGGCGAATGAACATTCGCCCCGTTTTTGCTGGGTCTATGGTAACTGGGCAACTGCCCCGCGACCGACCATGACCAATTCGGTGACATTTGTACAGCGTCGGTGCGACCGTCCGCCTGCTATGCTGAATGTGCAATCTTGATTGGGAGATTTACCCATGCCAGAAATCACCGAATATCCGTCCGGCTTTCCATCCTGGGCCGACCTGCTCTGCAAAAACGGACAGTCTGCCAAGGATTTTTATTCCTCCCTGTTCGGCTGGACCTACGATGACCATCCCGCAGGGCCGGACATGGTCTACACCATGTTCAGCCACAACGGTGTGCCCGTCTGCGCGTCCGCCGAACCGGGGCCCGGCCAGGAAAACCTGCCGCCCCACTGGAGCGTGTACGTCACCGTCGACGACCTGGAAGCTGCCGTGGCACGGGCGCGGTCAGCCGGAGGGAACGTGCTCATGGAGCCATTCGACGTGCTGGACGTGGGCAGGATGGCCATTGTCCAGGATAAGGAAGGCGCGTTCGTACGGTTGTGGTACCCAATCGCTCATGCCGGCGCCGGCAAGATGCACGAACCCGGCGCGCTCTGCTGGTTCGAGCTGGCAACGACCGACCCGGAGTCCGCCTCGGCTTTTTATACCCAGTTGCTGCAGGCCGAAGCTGAGCCTGACCCGAATACCGACTTCTCGTACACGTTGGTCAAGGTGTCGGGAGTACAGGTTGCCGGCATCGTCCAAATCGGCGAAGACTGGGGGCCGGTGCCGCCCAACTGGGGCGTGTATTTTGGCGTGGACGATGTGGATGCCGCTACTGCCAAGGCCCAGGATCTCGGTGGCAGCGTCATCGTGGAACCCCGCGATATCGAGGACTTCGCGCGGTTTGCCGTTCTCCGGGATCCGGACGGCGCGGTTTTCAACATCCTGACATTGAACGAGTGGCCGGCGTAGTCTTCGGGGCGTCGCGGCGCTGATGGGGCGTCCGGTTCGGACGCCCCATTTTCATTGCATCTGTTGCAGGCTTCCCGGCGGATATTTCTCCAACCACCATCGCGCTATTTCATCCCGCCGAGCGAACCAGACCCCGGGGTGGCTCCGGGCATAGCGCAGGAACCGGTCCAACGCCCGTGACCGGGCCGGCCGGCCGGCTATACGGCAATGCAACCCCACTGACATCATCTTGGGGTGAGTACGGCCTTCCTCGTAGAGCACGTCGAAGGTATCTTTCAGGTACTCGTAGAAGTCGCCCACGCTGTTGAGCCCACCCCTCCAGAAACGGGAGTCGTTGGTCTCGAAGCTGTAGGGAAGCACCGGCCAAGGCTTGCCATGCACCTCGGTGTAATACGGCAGGTCGTCGTTGAAGACACCGCTGTCGTAAATGAAGCCGCCCTCTTCCACCACCAGGTCCCGCGTGTGCACGCTGGGTCCATAGCGGGTGAACCAGCCGACGGGTCGAATGCCGGTGGTCTGCTCCAGGGACTCCACGGTCATGCGGATTGCTTCAGCTTCCTCGTCGCGCGTCTTGTTGTGGTACTCCTCCCAGCGGTAGCCGTGGCCGCAGACCTCGTGGCCCCGTTCGACCACGGCCCGCGCCACCTCGGGGTTGCGCTCGAAGGCCACTGCGCAACAGAAAAACGAGCCTTTGACGCTGTACTTGTCCAGTAAGTTGAGGATCCGCCACACGCCGACTCGGCTGCCGTATTCGAAGAACGATTCGTTGAACAGGTCGCGCTGCCCTGCCGGTACCGGCGAAGGCACCTCGTTGTTGGTCTCGTGGTACGCGTCGCCATCCAGCAGCGACGCCTCGCTGCCCTCTTCGTAGTTCACCACGACCGAGACGGCGATGCGGGCGCCGCCGGGCCATTCGATGACCGGCGGGTTGGCGCCATAGCCGATGAAATCGCGATCCAAATCAGTCATGCGGAAATGCCCCCTGATCGATTTTCCCGGCGATGCTTCTCAATTGTTCGACGACGAACTGTGCCCGCGCCCGCGAATCTAGATCGGGAGTCGGGGTTTCCAAGAGCACACTGTAATCGTTGTCGTGACCTCGGACATTGCCTCGTCGCCCAAGATCACCCAATCGCTCGTGAACTTCCGCGGTAGTAACTTGGCCGGGTTTACTTCCGTACTCGTTGAAAACCAACCACATGAGCCGCCCGGTCTCATCCATACCGCGGTAGTTCAAGCCGAGAAACGCATATGCTCCAGACAAACACAAGAACCTGCCTGGGAACTCGCGCCATCCTCCCCAAGACAAACCACTGGTGTCAACCCATCCTTCTCTTTCAGCTTGGTTGACGGCATCGCGAACGAGTTCTCGCAATACATCGTCCCTGCTCGTGTCCGACGCATCGTACTCGGCTGACGCCACCCCACGCAGTTCGCCAATCTCAAACAAAGCTCGGTTGTCAGTGTTTTTCTGCGCCGCTTCCTCCAGTCGATCAAGCACCAGGTCCCACGTAGTTAGTATCAGCGTACGGCCGCTGCTGATATGCGAAGCCGCCCTGATTCCCGCACCACTTTTGGCGGTCTCCATCACGCAGTCGCAGCTCCGTAGCCGGGCAATCAATTCATCCCAAAGTTGTTCCGAGTCGCACACACGGTATTTCGGCGCGATTACCAAAAGCACCGAGGCGGCATCGGTCGGCAGTTGATTCCAATACGAAACAGGTTGGTGGCGAGTCAACGCAGCCCAAAATTTGGACTCGACGAATGCGACTACGTTGCCACACTCGTCTCGACAGGCCAGATCCGGCACCCCCTTGTCAGCCGAAACCACGCGAGAGTTCGCGGAGGTAACCTCCGAAAGTTCAGGTACAGTGTCGCGCAAAAATCCCACGAAACCAGCCCGAGCTTCCGACGAACGATTTAGGATCCATCCCAAGGCATCGGTGGCCGCGTCTTCGCGTGCGCTGACATACCGCCGCATTATGAAACTCAACAACGTATGTGCGGTAGTCATGCTTTGGATCCTCCAATCGACCGAGTTCATGCCTGTCTCAAGATACAGCAGGCTACCCCAACTGGACAATTCCAGCCCTACGGTACAAAATGCCGCCAATTCCGAGCCAAGATCGAGCTGTCGCTCACGGTGGCCATAATGACGATTCCCATGGCATCTACACAGAAACTTACCCCGCTGCTGTTCCTGGAACGCAGCGCCGCCGTGTATCCGCACCGGGCCGCGTGCATTTACAACGGCGCCGTCACCACCTATGCGCTTTTCTACGAGCGTGTGCGGCGACAGGCCGCGGCTTTGCGCAGCGTGGGCGTCGGGCCGGGAGACCGAGTCGCTTTCCTCATCCCGAACCTGCCATCCATGCTTGAGGCCAACTTCGGACCCATGGGTATCGGGGCCGTGCTGGTGGCCCTGAACATCCGCCTCTCGCCCCGGGAGATCGCTTACATCCTCAATCACTCCGGCGCCAAGGTGCTAGTGTTCGATTCCGAGCTGGCCGACACCGCGCGCCAATTGCGGGACGACTGTCCGGGCGTCGAGACCTACGTACAGGTGCGCGACACTGCCCCGCTTGCCACCGACATCCCCGGCCCTGAATACGAGCAATGGCTCGCCTCCGTGGACCCACTGCCCGAACTGCCGGGGCCGGCCACCGAGAACGACACGCTGACCATTAACTACACGTCCGGCACCACCGGAATGCCCAAGGGCGTGGAGTACACGCCGCGCGGCGCATACATCAATGCCCTGGGCGAGGCCATGGAAATGGGCATGAACTGGCGCAGCATCTACCTGTGGACGCTGCCCATGTTCCACGCCAACGGGTGGTGCTTCCCCTGGGCGGTGACCGCCGTGGGCGGGGCTCACGTCTGCCTCAGGCGTGTCGATCCAGCCGAGGTTTATCGACTAATCCGCGAGGAATCGGTCACCCACCTCTGCGCCGCCCCCACGGTGCTCACCGGGCTTTATGCCGCCCCGGAGGCAGCCACCGCCGACCTCTCCGGCCTGACGATCATGACCGCCGGCGCGCCGCCGGCTCCCCAAGTGATCCGCACCATCGAGGGCATGGGCGCCGAGATCATCCACGTTTACGGGCTGACCGAGACTTACGGCCCGTGCACTGTCGCCGCCGGGCAACCAGAGTGGGACGCCATGGGCAGCGACGACCTGGCGCGCGTCAAGGCCAGGCAGGGCGTGCCTTTCGTCGTGTACGGCACGGGTCTCCGCGTGGTTGACGAAGACATGGACGACGTCCCACGAGACGCCGAGACCATGGGCGAGGTGGTCATGCAGGGCGACGCCGTGATGAAGGGTTACTACGACGACCCTGATGCCACGGCGGAGGCATTCCGCGGCGGTTGGTTCCATTCCGGCGACCTTGCCGTCTGGCATCCCGACGGCTACATCGAACTGCAGGACAGGTCCAAGGACATCATCATCTCCGGCGGCGAGAACATCTCCAGCCAGGAAGTCGAGAAGGTCATCATGGAGCACCCGGGCGTGCTGGAGGTCTGCGTCGTCGGCGTGCCCGACCAGCGCTGGGGCGAGGTTCCCAAGGCCTTCGTCGTGCCCCGGGACGGCGGCCAACTCACGGCCGACGAAATCATCGATTTCACCCGGGATCGCATAGCCCATTTTAAAGCGCCTAAGAGCGTCGAATTCGGCGACCTCCCCAAGACCGCTACCGGCAAAATCCAGAAATACATCCTGCGCGATAGGGAATGGCAGGGCCAGGAGCGCCGCATCCAGGGTTCGCAGGTGTAACCCGCGGCGGTCGGCCTGGGAACTGAAACAAGGAGGACAGGCATGGAGTTCGGACTCTTCCTAGAGTTTCCTCGACCCATCGAGGGTGACCACCACGACGCCTTTACCCAGTCGTTCCGGTTGGTCCAGGAGGCCGAAGACCTCGGCGTCGCATCGGTTTGGCTGGCCGAGTACCATTTCAACATGGAGCGGGTTTTGGCGTCGCCGGTGATGATCGCAACTGCCATTGCGGCCAAGACCCATACCATGCGGATCGGCACCGCGGTGTATTGCCTGCCCCTGGGGCACCCGATCCGGGTCGCGGAGGAGATGGCCACGCTGGACCACATCAGCGACGGCCGCGTGGAATTGGGCGTAGGCCGTGGCACCTTCCCCAACGTGCACGAAGGTTTCAACGTCACTTTCGAGGAGAGCCGCAGTCGTTTCGACGAGTTCCTCGAAATCGTAGTCGCCGCGTGGACCCAGGAAACATTCTCCTTCCATGGCGAGCATTATTCCTGCGACGAGCTTACGGTCACACCGCGGCCGTATCAGCAACCCCACCCGCCGATCACCGTCGGCGTGACTTCGGCGGAGAGTTTCCCCATCATTGGCGCCATGGGGTACCCGCTGATCGTAAATCCATCTCGCGTGTTCACCCTGGATCAACTGGCCGGATCAATGGCCGAATACCGAGCGGCCTGGAAGGAGGCCGGACATCCCGGGGAAGGTAAGGTCGGTCTCCGGGTGCCCATTTATGTAAACGAGGATGCCGAGGCTGCGTATCGCGACCCTATGGAATCGGCGATGAACTCCATTACGCGCCTAGGCGAGCGAGTTGGCTCCTACGCGGGTCGCGTCGGCACCCTGGGAGACTGGGGGGAACAGAGCCGGATCATCCTGGGCATGGACTACGACGACTGGCTCCGGGACAAAGTGGTCTACGGAACGCCTGATGCGGTCACGGAGCGCTTGACTGAACTGGAAGAGAACCTGGGGCTGGACCAGTTGATCTACGAAATCAACTACGGCAACCTGATGCCGGACGAGATGCAGACGGCGTCCCTGCGCCTGTTCAACAAGAAGGTCTTGCCCAGACTGACATAGATCACCAACATGAGGGGCGCGAGTGATCGCGCCCCTCGGTATTTCGGACGTTGCTTCGCCGGCAGGAGTCCTCAGCCGAGATTATTCAGTCCCAAGTGAAGCACACCTTCCCAGTCCCGCCGGCCTCGAACAGCTTGTACGCCTCGTCCGCCTGATCCAGCGTGAACCGGTGGGTGAAGAGTTCCTTCAGCGGGACTTTGCGGTCGACGACGAACCGCGCCACCTCCTCCAATCCGTTCAGGCTGAAGGTCCACGATCCCAGGATGGTCAGCTGCTTATGGATGATCTGCGGGCTGACGTCGAAGGTCGTGGTGTTGCCCTCTCCTACGAAGCAGACCCGGCCCCACAGCATCGCCGCATCCACCGCGTTGATCCGCGCTTCCGGTCGGCCGGTGCAGTCCAACGTCGCCGGAGAACCCTCGCCGTGCGTGAGTTCCCGTATGGCTTCCACGGGATTCTGCGTTCCGGCGTCGATACAAACGTCGGCGCCCAGGCGTTGCGCCAGTTCCAGCCGCTCGGTGTCAACGTCCACCGCGATGACCCGGGCACCCATCGCCTTGGCGAACATGGTCCCGCTGGCGCCCACGGGTCCCTGGCCGAAGATAGCCAGCGTGTCGTCGCCGGAGATGTTCAGCCGCTTCAGCGCCCAGAACGCCGTTCCGGTCCCGCAGGCGCACGCCGCTCCTTCGTCAAAGTCCAGACCGTCCGGCATCTTGACGCACGTGTACGCGGGGCAGATCAGGTAGTCCTCGTGCCCGCCGTTCGCCCCGGATCCGTAGACGGTGGAGCCGTGCAGACACATCTGCGTATAGCCGATACGGCACATGGTGCAGGCGCGGCAGCCGGTGTAATGGTGCATCATCACCCGATCTCCCACCGTGACCTCGGTCACTCCTCGCCCGACCTCCGCGATTACGCCGCAAGGCTCGTGGCCGGCAACCTTCAGGTTCGCGGGGTCGCCCCGGTCTGCTTTGGACGCCCGATAATGCCGCAGATCGCTGCCGCAAAGACCGGACGCCTTCATGGCGATCACGACTTCTCCCGGCCCGGGACGCGGGTCAGGCAGGGTGCGAATCTCTACTTCTTTGTCTCCCGTGAAAACTACTCCGCGCATGGCAAGTCCCTCCTTCGTGCCAGACGTGTCGTCAGCTTAGGGATCGATCAAGACGCCCGGGTTAAGTATTCCGTTGGGGTCTACCGACCGCTTTACCGCCCGCAACGCATCTGCGAACGGGTCGGGTCGCTGATCGTCGTACCACGGCCGGTGTGACCGCCCGACCGCATGGTGGTGCGTAATGGTCCCGCCGACGGCCATGACGGCATCCGACGCCGCCTGCTTGATCTCGGCGTGGGCTTCGAGCTCGCCCCCCACCTGCCCCAGGCCCTCGAACGTATAGTATGGCGCCGGCCCGTCCGGATAGACGTGGGTGAACCGGCAGGACACGCGGCCACCGCCGCAGGTCCGCTGCAGCGCCTCTTGCAGCGCGCTGCGCACCATCTCGTCCATCGCGGGCCAACGCTCCCAGGTGATGGACGTTTCCAGCGTCTCGGCTACGATGCCGAACCCGATTGTGGCGTTGCGTTCGTAAGGCGCGTTGATGAACGAGTCGCGCCAGTTCCCTACCGCTCCCTGACGGCCGGCCGAGGAGCCTGACCGTTCGGCCGCGTCGGCGACCACGACATCATCCTCGGCGATCTGACCTCCGGCATCCCTGGCGATAGCCACGGCCTGCCGGATGTTATCGCCCTGCGGAATCTCCGCCGACTCGAACCCGATGATCAGAAGCGCCTGTTGGCCGTCCAGGCCGGCGAAGTCCTGCGCTTCCGCCGGATCGAGCATCCGCAGGTTGGCCGGCCACTGCTTGGCCTGCGCGATCAGCCGCGCCCCCTCGGACGCGGCGTGCATCCCGTCGAATACCACGCCGGCGGAGGCCCGGAACCGAGGCCTGGCCTGGATCCGCATCCACGCTTCGGTGATGATGCCCAGGATGCCCTCGCTGCCGATAACCATGCGGTCGGGCGATGGCCCGGCCCCGCTGCCCGGCAGCCGGCGCGACTCCCAGATTCCGACCGGCGTGACCATCCGGACCGATTCCACAAAGTCGTCGATGTGCGTGTGGTTGGTGGCATAGTGCCCGCCGCTGCGGGTGGCGATCCATCCACCCAGTGTCGAGAACTCGAAACTCTGCGGGAAGTGGCGCAAGGTGTAGCCATGGGGCCGCAGTTGCGCCTCCAGCGCCGGCCCCAAAGATCCGGCCTGTATACGAGCCGCCCGCGACGTTTCGTCCACCTCCAGCACCTGGTCCAGGCGGCTCAGGTCGATGGTGCAGACCTTGTCCGCTTGCGGAGGTTCCACGCCGGCGACAACAGTACTTCCGCCACCGTATGGGATCGCAACGATGTTGGAGTTGACGCACCAGTCCAACACCCGGGTGACTTCTTCTTCAGTGCGCGGGTAGGCGATCACGTCCGGCGGGTTGGGGAATTCGCAGTTGAACCCGCGGATGCGGTCTCGGAAGCTGCGTCCATAGGTATGCGCCGCGCGGTCGTGGTCGTCCATGCTGCAGAAGTCCGCGACGAGCGGGTGCGGAGTAAAGCGGGGCTTACGGAGGTTAAGGTCAGCGTCGGTCGGAGGCTTCGGAGTTGGAAGCGAGACGCCGTATCTGCCGCGTATCCGCTCGGCCATCGCGGCGTAGTCCGCTGACGTCGGCTCCCGGTCTTCCATCCCCCAGGCCCAGAAACTGCGCCGCGCCATCGCATTCCTCCCGTTGGGGCAAAAATAATGGTCGGGGTGAGTGGATTCGAACCACCGACCTCCACGTCCCGAACGTGGCGCGCTAGCCACTGCGCTACACCCCGACTATGTTCAAATTGTAGCATACCCGCAGCCTTGTCCCGCAAACCGCTCGTGGGTCCGTTGCGTATGATGGGCAGTTGCAAGGGGGCCGTTGACATGCGTATACGAAACTTGGGAAGAGCCTGGTTGCCCGCCCTGATGCTGGTCTTGGCGGCATTGGCGCTAGCCTGCGGCGGGGCGGCATCTCCGGCGATGGCGCCCGCGGCTCCATCTGCCGAAGATTCTTATTCCGAACCGGAATCGGTGCGGCAACAGTCTGGCCCGGCAGGCGCACCCGGCCCCGCTGGGTCCGACGGAGCCGGCCGCTTCAATCGAGAGCGAGGTTTCGCCGCCACGCCGGCCGCAGCGATGGCTGCAGCCGCAGTTCCGACGCCCGCCCCCGTGGCCGCATCCCAGGCCGAACAGCCTGCCGCGCAGCGACCGCAGCAACCCCAAGTCTCCGACTCTCCTCAACCTCAGTCCGCCCGACAATTGATCGTGGAGTCGTGGATGAGCCTTGAGGTGACGAACATCGACGCCTCGGTTCGTCAGGTCGAATCCCTTGCAGGTCGAAGCGGAGGATGGGTCGAATCGTCCGAAGTCTTCGGTGAGGCCGGTTACCGCTCGGCTACTGTGCGCATCCGCGTGCCCGCCGACCGCCTGAGCAACGGCCTAGATTCACTGCGCGCCATGGGCCGCGTCACCGACGAAGGAGTTTCCTCAACCGACGTTACCGAGCGTCTCATTGACAATCAGGCCCGCCTCACCGCCTGGTACGCCCAGGAGGAACGGCTGGTCACGTTGCTCGAAAACGCGCCCACTGTCGAGGACATCATCCAGATCGAGCAGCGCATCGCGGAGGTTCGCTCAGACATCGAGCACGTCGAGGCCACTCAGCGGGATCTGACCGGCCGCGTCGCCACTTCTCTGATCATAGTCAACCTGCGACTGCCTGCGCAGTACGCTGCCGATCCTCCGGTGGGCAATCTGGAACTCACCACGGGAGATCCGTCCGCCGTGGCCGATGCCGTCGTCGCCCGGGTTGGCGCGCTGGACGGTTACGTAGGCCAGAAGCGTTCGTACGATGCGGGTGGGGGGCGAGCGGTCGATTTGATCGTGTTCGTCAAACCGGCCGACCTGGCTCCGCTGATGGACTATGCAGGAACCCTGGGCGCGCCGTCCGGTCGGCAGCTCACGTCTGTGGGCCCGGCGCCGCTTAACGAGGTGCCCAATGCTCGTTTCACATTGGCCGTTCGATCCAACGTGGACCTGGAGGCGTCCCTGTACCTGTCGGCCTCTGATCCACTGTCCGTCGCCGAGCAGATCAGGGAGAGGGTCGAATCGCTGGGCGGATACGTGGACAGTTGGAACGAAAGCAGACGGCACCAGGACGAAGACGTCACCATGGACATGGCCCTCGTAGTGAAGTCCTCAGACTTGAGGGACATCATGGAATACGGCGCCAGCCTGGGCGAGATTGAGGATTGGAACTACAGCGCCCTGGGTCAGGATCCCGCTTCGGACGCCCCCGACGCCCGGCTTCAGGTATCGGTGTCCACCGAATATTCTGACGCGGAGACGTGGATCATCATCGGGGTAATCGTTGCCGTCATCGTCGTGGTGGTCATCATAGTCATCGTGGCGATAGTGCTGCTGCGGCGCAGTCGTGGAAACCGTCCCGCGGGCTTGCGCACGACGGCAGACTTGGAATCCCAGGGCGACGAATAAGGCTCAGTCGGCAGTGACCGGTTGCCTCGCCGGCCGTCGCCGTCGTCGGCCACGCGCCGGCGCTTCTGACGGGACTTGGGCGGCGTTCTGAGCAGATTCCGCGGCTGCTTCCATGGCCACCCGCATCTCTTCTACGAACGCGGCCACCCGTCGCAAGGCCCGTCCCAGGCGCGCCATGCCCAAATCCGTGTCACCGGAAGTTCGCACTTCCATATCGCGCCGGCCGACCCGGATTCCCCGGCCCATCTTGTTCTGCAACGCCTGGCGCGCGTCGCCTACCGGATGCCGGAACACCACGGTGATGATCCCGTCGCTGCTGCTGGCGATCGATTCGACCCCGGCCGCCGATCCCAGACAGCGTAGATCTGTGATCGTCAGCAAGTGGTTCACCTCAGGCGGCAACGGGCCGAACCGGTCTTCCATTTCGGCCTGGACGGTGGCAATGTGCGACCGGTCGGTGATGTTGGACAGCCTCTGGTAGAAGGCCAACCGCGCCGGCATGTGCTCGATATAGTCGGGCGGGATGAACGCAGGCACCTGCAGATCGATCCTCGGAGGAGGCTCGGTTGCCGCGCTGGTCTCGCCGGGGTTGCCGTTAACCAGGTCCTTCACCGCCTGGTTGAGCAACTCGGAATACAGATTCAGGCCCACGGCATGGATCTGTCCGCTCTGGTCCGCTCCCAGCAGATTTCCGGCGCCACGGATCTCCAGGTCGCGCATGGCGATGCGGAACCCGGCGCCCAGTTCGTTGGCCTCCAGAATGGCGTGGATGCGCTTGCTGGCAGCCTCCGTGATCTCCTGGTTGTCAGGCAGCAGTAGGTAGGCGTAAGCCCGGTGGTCTCCCCGACCAACCCGGCCGCGCAACTGGTAGAGCTGGGCCAACCCGAAACGGTCGGCCCGATCGATGATGATCGTGTTCACGTTGGGCATGTCCAGACCGGACTCGATGATCGTGGTGCAGACCAGGACATCGGCTTCCCGATTGGCGAAGGCTACCATCACGTCTTCGAGCTCCGCCTCGGGCATCTGTCCGTGGCCCACCAAGATCCGCGACTCTGGTACCAGCTTACCCAGCTCTTCAGCCACGTTGTGGATCGTCCGCACCCGGTTGTGCAGGAAAAACACCTGCCCATCTCTCTCCAGCTCTCGCAGTATCGCTTCCCGCACGGGTTCGGCACTGTCCTCGGAGACGAAGGTCTTGACCGGCAGCCGGGCTTCCGGCGGCGTGTGGATCACGCTCATGTCCCGCACTCCCGCCAGAGCCATGTGCAGCGTGCGCGGGATGGGCGTCGCGCTCAGCGTCATCACGTCGACTTCCGCCCGCATCTGCTTCAACCGCTCCTTGTGGGCCACGCCGAATCGGTGCTCCTCGTCGATGATCACCAGTCCCAGGTTCTTGAACCCCACGTCCTTTTGCAGGATGCGGTGTGTTCCGATCACGATGTCCACCGTCCCGGATTTCGCCGCTTCCACCACCTCGTCCTGCTCGTTGTGGGTCCGGAACCGGCTCAGGACCTCCACCTTCACCGGATACGGAGCGAGCCTTTCCGCGAAGGTAGCGTAGTGTTGTTGAGCCAGTACCGTGGTGGGCACCAGAACCGCCACCTGCATGCCCTCGTTGACCGTCTTGAAGGCTGCCCGCAGCGCAACTTCGGTCTTGCCGTAACCCACGTCGCCGCAGATCAGGCGGTCCATGGGCTTGTCGACTTCCATGTCATTCTTGACTTCGTCAATGGCTTGCATCTGGTCGGGGGTTTCCTGGTACGGGAAGGAGTCTTCCAAGTCCTGTTGCCACGCGGCGTCCGGACCGAAACGGTGGCCGCTTACGGTCTCCCGGACCGCGTAGAGCCGGAGCAACTCCTCCGCAATCTCCCTGGCCGCGCCCTGGGCCCGATCCTTGATGCGTTGCCACTCGCTTCCGCCCAGGCGGGTCAGGCTGGGTGGCTGATCGGTGGCGGCGACGTAGGCGCCCAGCCGGTCAATCTGCTCCGTCGGGACGTAAAGCCGGTCATCCTCGGCGTATTCCAGCACCAGGTATTCGCGATCGTCGCCCGTGGCCTCCAGGTGTGTGGTGCCGGCGAACCTGGCAACGCCGTGGTCGATGTGAACCACGAAACTGCCCGGAGCCAGGTCATCCAGAAACACAGCGTCTCCCAGATCCCGCCGCGTGCGAGACGGGCGATAGCTCCGACGCTTGACGGTGCCGAACAACTCGGCATCGCTGTAGACCGCTACCGCCGGCTCGTTGTCCGTGGCGTCCGTTTGCCACCCCCGGCTCAGCGCACCGGTGAGCACCTGGACCCGGCCGGCTCTCGGTCGCGCCGTCACGTCGTCTGCTAGCGTCGCCGCGACTCCGGCCTCCTGCAGAACCTGGACCAGCCGTCCCGCGTGCTGCGTCACCGCTACGACTGCCCCGCTGTTGCTCACCCTTGTCATGACATCCGCCGTGAAATTGCCCAATCCGGCAATTTGGTCGGGCAGCGATTGTAAAATGGTTGGCGTCTCGTCGGTGCCCCACCGCTCCATGCTCACGGTAGTCGTGCCGGCAGCGTTGATTTGGTGCGTTACGCTGTCCCAATCTGCCGACGGTGACGGAAAACCGAAAGGGAGTTCACCACGGTCCTGCCGGCTTGTGCGCTGCTGTTCGTACTTGGCCTCCTGCTCCTCCGCCTCCCCGGCCAGCCGGTTGGGCCGGTCCAACACGAGGATGGCTTCCGCCGGGAGGTAGTCGGCAAGCGTATGACGGTTGAGGAAGCCGTTGTAAAACGCCAGTGTTTCGGGGTTGGGCTCGGTAAGCAAATGCGCCAGTTCTTCCTGGAACCGGGCCACGGTTGCTCCATTGCACGCGCTGAGGTCGATCCTGCTGCGGCGCACTTCAAAGCTCGCGAGTTCGCAAAGCTCGGGCAACTGTTCCCGCGCCGCTACGATGGCGACGTGGTCGGCGTCGCCTACCGACCGTTGGGTCTCGGGATCGAAACGGCGGATCGTGTCGACCTCGTCGTCCCACAGCTCCACCCGGTAGGGTAAATCGGCGTTGGTGGGGAACACGTCCAGGATGCCTCCCCGCAGGCTGAACGTTCCGGGGATCTCGACCTGCGGTTCCCGTTGGTAACCCAGTTCGACCCAGGCGGCCAGCAACGCATCCATCGACCCGATGCGCTGTCCTGTGCTCAACGCACGGGCATCAATTACCCCAGGGTGTCGTGCGACTGCCAGATGGGGAGGCAGCGTGAGCCGGAGCGCAGAACCCAGTGAGGTCACCACGAGCGGAATCGGGCCGTCTACCGATGCGGCGTCGTAGTTCGCCAGCGCCGCCAGCGCGCTCAAGCGTTGGTTGCCCGTCCGTGAGTCGACAGCCAAACGCTCGAAGGGCAGTACCTCGGGCTCGGGCAGCAGATGCACCGGCGCGTCGTAGCCCAGATATTCCACAAGCTGGTCATGCAGCCGTCGGGCGTCCTCCAGCCGGGGAGTAATCACCACCACCGGCCGCTGTTGCAGTAGCCAAAGCGCGCCGACGTATACCGCCTGATGGTCACCGTCGATTGCAAAGGTACCCGCAGCTCCCGCGCGCTCCAGGTTGCGCAGATGCCTCCGCATTCTGGGTTGCGCCGCGAAGAGGGAGAGGAGTCCGGTCAGAGCCATTATTCACCCAGAAAACGGTAAGTCGTCCGTCACACGTCGATACGGGACTGACCATGGGCCAGCCCCGCGTCAAAAATTGTACGCTTGTTGGCCGCACATGTCCAAGCGAGCTTGGTTGTCGCCGATCGGGCTCATTGGCCCAACAATCGGCACGCAATTATTGAACTCGTACCGTCGAAATAAATCGAAGCCGATCAGATCCGCAAACGGCCGGGCTCCCTTAATCTCAGGCTTTCCGAATGGGAGAGAATACGCCTGGTGATATAATTCACTAAGTTCGCCTCCAACAACTCGGACCCTATTTCATGTCAACTGTGCGGCGCCAGACCGATCGTTCCAAGTTGCCACTCAACTACGGAGAGACGGCACGGCCAGCCTCCTATCACCGGATCGTGGTCAAGGCGGGCACCAGTGTGCTCACCGGAGATGCGGGTGACGCTTTGGACACGAGCGTCATGCGTGACCTCGTGTCGCAGATCGCGGAGATCCAGCGGACGGACGGAGCGCAGATGCTCCTGGTTACTTCCGGCGCCATAGCCGCGGGTCGGCAATCCGCTGCCAAAACGGCGGCCATTCCGGATATCCCTACTCGGCAGGTATTTGCGGCGTTGGGGCAAAGCCGTCTGATGCACATCTACGCCGACCTGTTCGCCAGCCACGATATCGGCATCGCCCAGGTGCTACTCACCCTTCATGACCTTTCGCAGCGACAGTCCTACCTCAACGTGCGTAACACGCTGCTGTCGCTACTCGATCTCGGGGTCGTGCCCATCATCAATGAAAACGACGTAGTTGCCGCGGACGAAATCGGCGAGATTTTCGGGGACAACGACCGTCTGTCGTCGCTGATCGCCGCACTTATCGACGCCGATTTACTGATCATCCTGTCCGATGTGGACGGTCTTTATACCGCCGATCCGGGTTCGGATCCCACGGCAACCCGGATTGAAACGGTTGATAGCGTTGACGACAGCGTATTTGCGATGGCCGGAGAGCACCGCAACGCCTGGGCGCGCGGCGGGATGCCCACCAAACTGCACGCTGCCCATCTGGTGACCACCTCGGGCATAGCCATGGCCATCTGCCGGGGGCGCAACCCGGAAGCCCTGTTGCGCGTCGCGCGAGGCGAGACGGTGGGCACCTTCTTCAGACCGGCGCAGAGCAAACTCGAAGCTCGCAAGCGCTGGATGCTCTCGCGCGTTGGAGACTCTGGATGGGGCCAGGTCGTGGTGGATGACGGCGCCGTATCCGCCCTGCGTCGAGGGGCGGTGAGCCTCCTTCCGGCCGGAGTTCGCAAGGTAGTGGGCGACTTCAGCCGGGGCGATATCATATATGTATCCGATGTCGAGGATCATCACGTGGCCTGCGGCATTTCCAACTACTCGGCCGCCGATGTCGGGCGCATTCAGGGGATGCGTTCGGACCGGATCGTGGACACGCTCGGATACCACTACGGCCAGGAAGTCATCCATCGTAATAACCTGGTCCTGCTCTGATCGCAATCGAGAACTCGAGCCTGGAGTGTCGACTAATGAACGCCGCCGACCGTCTCCGCACACAGGGCGAATCTGCCCAGGCCGCCTCCGCGGTGCTGGCTCGCACGCCCACCCAAACCCGTAACCACGCCTTGGAGAACATCGCGCGGGCGCTTGAGACCGAACAGGGCCCGGTGCTGGCTGCCAACGAGGCCGACTACCGCGACGCGGAAGCCGACGGCATCGACGCTGCGTTCCTTGATCGCCTGCTGCTCACTCCGGAACGCCTGAACGACATGGCGACCGATGTCCGCAGGGTCGCCGGCCTAGACGACCCGGTCGGCGAGCTGATCGAGGCATTCACCCTGGAAAACGGCTTGGACGTCCAGAAGCGCCGCATCCCGTTGGGCGTGATCGCCAGTATCTACGAGAGCCGTCCCAACGTGACTACCGACATCGTTGCGCTTGCCCTCAAGTCGGGTAACGCCTGCCTGTTGCGCGGCGGGAAGGAGACCCTGCGATCCAACACCGCCCTGGTCTCGCTGGTTCACCGGGCTATTGGCGAAGCCGGCGTGTCCGCCGATGCCGTCCAATTCGTGGATAACATCGACCGGTCTCTGGTTGACGTCATGCTGCAGATGAAGGACCAGATTAACCTGCTGGTGCCGCGTGGCGGTTCTGGCCTGATCAACTTCGTAGCCGAAAACGCGACTATGCCCGTGCTGACCGGCGGCGTCGGCGTCTGCCACACTTACGTTGACCGCGACGCGGATGCCGAGATGGCGGCCAGAATCATCTATAACGCCAAGGTCCAGCGGCCCACGGTATGCAACGCTCTGGACACCGTCCTCGTGCACTCCGAGGTTGCCGGCCGCTGCCTGCCCGAAATCGCTGGCCAACTGCACGATGCCGGCGTAGAAATGCGTTGCGACCATCGGGCCCTGACCATGCTTGGCCCCGACACCGGGCTGAACACCGTACCTGCCCAAGAGGACGACTGGGGGCGTGAATTCCTCGCGCTCATTGCCGCTGTGAAGGTGGTGGACAGCTTGGATGACGCCCTGGAACATATCCAGACCTACGGTTCCGGCCACTCTGAAGCTATTGTAACCCGGGACGGCGAAGCGGCCGAACGTTTCCTCAATGAAGTAGATGCGGCCGCCGTTTACCACAATACGAGCACGCGTTTCACCGACGGCGCCCAGTTCGGTTTCGGCTCCGAGGTTGGAATCAGCACGGATAAGTTCCATGCCCGCGGCCCCCTGGGTCTCCGCGAGCTGACCTCGTACAAGTGGATCGTCCGTGGTAGCGGTCAGATACGCGCGTGAGATTCGACGGCATGCCTTTCGATTACGAACGCGAGGTTCGCACCCCTCAATCCGAGGCGTATCTTATCCTCAATGGTGATCAACCCATAGGTCGCATTGACACCCACTTCATCCCCGGAGCGGCCCATGTCGCCGTGGCCGTCACGCCCGAAGTGACCCCGGAACAGATCGAGGAGATCCTCTCCGACATTGACGCGGACATGCTGAACACCGTGGGCACCGAGCGCGATACCCACCATTTCCACGTGTTCCAGGGCAACGAGATCCGGGTGTTCAGCAACGCCGGCTACGACGATTATTCCGGTGGCAACGGCAACGGACGGGGCCACGGGCCTTTATCGCCTCCCGGTTCCGGAACCTGACCCGCTCTGCGCCGGCGTGATGGGCCGTAGCGACCCAAAAACGGCCCGCTGTAGTTAGGGGGCCGTTGGAAGTTTGCAGTAACGATCCGCTCGGCAGACTTGCGTAGGCTAGCCTTTTCGCTTGAGCACCCGGTGGACTGCGGCTTCCACGCCCGCCGGTGTCAGCCCGTTCTTTTCCATCAGTTCGTTGGCCGGACCCGAACTGGTGTATCCGTGCAGCGCGACCATCTCCACCGGCGCCGGACAGTTTCGGGCCAGCACGCCTGCGACCACGCTGCCCAGTCCGCCGTGCACGTAGTGTTCCTCTGCGGTCACTACTGCCCCCGTCTCCTGCGCTGCTGATACGATTGCCGCTTCATCGGCGGGAGCCAGCGTGTGCAGGTTGAGGACCCGTGCGTCGATCCCCCGGCCCGCCAGGGTGTCGGCGGCGTCCAGCGCCGGCGCCACCAGCGACCCCATGGCGATGATGGACACGTCGCCTCCAGACTTCATCACGTCCGCCTCGCCGATCTCAAACTGGTAGCCGTTTTCGTGCACGATTTGCGTCGCTGCCCGGGGAAGGCGGACGTAGACCGGCCCCTGGGTGCTAGCAATGGCCCGCACGGCCTGCTCCGTTTCGGGTGCGTCGGCCGGCGTGATGACGGTGAACGACGGTAGTGCGCACATCAGCGACAGGTCTTCGATCCCGTGGGCCGACATGCCGTCTTCTCCGGTGAGTATCCCGGCGTGGGTGCAGACTAGCTTGACGTTCAGCGACGGCTGCGAGACTAACACCCTGAGCTGGTCATACGGCCGGCCCGTGCCGAAGACGCTGAACGTACTGACGAAAGGCACCTTGCCGGCGGCGGCCAAGCCGGCCGCAACCCCCACGATGTTCTGCTCGGCCGGGCCGAAATCGAAAAACCGGTCGGGGTACTGATCCCGCCAGAGATGCACGAACGTCGACACGTTCAGGTCGCCGCCCAGGACAACAATGTCAGGGTGGTCGTCCGCCATGCTCAGCAGGGTCCGGCCGTAGGTTTCCCGCGTGGCTGCGGATGCCCGTTGTGTCGCCATCAGGCCAGCTCCTTGAGCGCTGCTTCGTACTCTTCGGCGTTGGGCGCTCGCCCGTGGAAGGCCGGGTTGTTCTCCATGAAGCTCACGCCCTTGCCCTTGACGGTGTTGGCGATGATTGCCGTTGGCCCGCCTTCCGACGCGCTGTCCAACGCTCGTAGCACCTCGGCGTGTTCGTGTCCGTCGCACGTGATGACGTTCCAGCCGAAGTCGCGCCAACGGTCCGCCAGCGGTTCAAGGGTCATCACTTCGTCGGTGAACCGGTCGTTCTGGATCCGGTTGCGGTCCACGATGGCGGTCAGGTTGGTGGCTCGGTGGTGCGCCGCCGACATTGCGGCCTCCCACACCTCACCCTCTTGGCATTCCCCGTCGCCCAGGAGCGCGAAGACCCGGTAGTCCTTGCCGTCCAGACGAGCGGCCAACGCGTGACCCAACGCGAAGGATAACCCCATACCCAGGGAGCCGGAGTTCATCTCGACCCCTGGCGTCATCGGGTGGGCGTGGCCCTGCAGCAGGCCGTCGGTCTTCCGGTAGGAGGAGAGTTCCTCGCGCCCGAAGTACCCGGCCATCGCAAGCGTCGCGTAAAATCCCGGCGAGGCGTGTCCTTTGCTGAGGATAAACCGATCCCGCTCAGGCCAACTCGGGTCGACCGCGTCGTAGCGCATCACCCCGAAATAAAGGGCAACCAGGATGTCGATCTCAGACAGCGAACCGCCGGGATGTCCGCTCCCAGCGCCGTAGATCATCTCCAGGCTGTCGCGTCTCAGTTGCAGGGACGTTGCCCGCATCTCCTCAACGGTCTGTAACGGTTGGTTGACTACTGCCAAAACGTCACCTGCGATATAGCCACGGGTAATAATGCAAGCCGGAGAGATTATATTCCGGGCCTGTAACCCTGTCCATACGGGAGACCCGGCACCGGCGCAACCTCACCCGCATACAGCCGACAACCGGGGCCATCAACTTGCTATCTATTTCCCATTGGCTAACCGTACGCGATGTGGGCGGGGCGCCTGCGCCGGCACGACAGTGGGCTATACTGGTCTCGCGAAACACACGCCGCTTCCCGCCCGGCCGCCTGAGATGATCATCGATAGCCATTGCCACGTAGTTCCTCCCGATTTCGGCTCTCGCCATGATGAGTTGTCCTCCAGGGATGCCACGTATGCCGCGTTGTTCCCCGAACCCGGCAGCCGTTTCGCGGGCACGGAGCAATTACTGCGCGACATGGACGCAGGGGGCGTCGACCACGCGATTGCCATGGGCTTCGGCTGGAAGGATCCGGATGTAGCCGCCGAGGCTAACGACTACCTGGTTGAGGCGGCGGTGGCGCATCCTGACCGGATCACCGCTTTCACATCTGTGAACCCGGCGTGGGGCGCGCAAGCCGTGCGCGAGGCGTCCCGGTGCCTGGATGCTGGCGCATCCGGCATCGGTGAAATTCATGCCGACACCCAGCGGTTCGACATTGCCGACGCTCACCTCATGGAACCGTTGATGGCGTTCTTGCGGTCCCGCAACGCACCGATAGTGATCCATGCATCGGAACCTGTTGGGCATCAGTACCCCGGCAAGGGTTACACCACTCCCGGTCTGCTGTTTCGGTTCGCAGCAAACTTCCCGGACAACCGCATGGTGTTCGCTCACTTGGGCGGAGGGCTCCCCTTCTATGCGGCCATGCCGGAGGTTGCGGACGCCCTGAGCAATGTCTGGTACGACACTGCCGCGCTCCCCTATCTCTACCGCCCTTCGGCCGTTGCCGCGGTTGCCATGACCGCCGGAGTTGACCGTGTTCTATTTGGGACCGATTACCCGCTGCTGACCCATCGTCGCGTGATCGATTACATTCGGTCGGCCGAACTTTCCGGGTACGACACAGATGCCATAATGGGTGCGAACGCCTCGTTTTTGATGAACGCCGGCCCACAACCCACGGAAACACTACCCGACTACCTGAGGTCCGGGCTGGACATCGTCCTCATCGGCCTGAATCCATCGACTCGCTCGGTGGAGGCCGGCCACTATTTCGCCAATCCGCGGAACCGCTTTTGGGCGGCCCTGTCCGCCGCCGATGTGGTTGGCCGACCCGTTGGCCCGGAGGACGACGTCTCGCTGCTGAAACACGGGATCGGCTTCACCGACGTGGTCAAACGTCCGACGAGCCAGGTATCAGGCCTGACCGCCGTCGACTACCGCCGGGATGCCCCCGTCCTGCGCGAAAAGCTGGTACGACATGCCCCCCGCATCGCTTGCTTCCATGGCCTCACCGCGTACCGCGCGTACCTCCGCCACGGCGAGGGGATCAAGCGGGCGGGAAACGTCGAACTCGGCCGGCAGGACCTGATGATCGGCTCCAGCCGGGTGTTCGTGCTGCCGAACCCGAGCCCGGCCAACGCGCGTTATTCGCTGGATGAATTGGCGTCGTGGTACCGGGAGCTCAATCGCTGGCGCATCGAGTTGACTTCGTGACCACCGCATCGGAGACGCTCCGCACTTTCATCGCGCTGCCGTTGCCGGACGAATGGATCGGGCAGCTGGCCGCAACTATCGAGGAATTGAGCCGAGCGTTGCCCTCCGGCATCCGCTGGGTGTCACCC
Organism: Dehalococcoidia bacterium; assembly: GCA_034423575.1. GTDB lineage: Bacteria > Chloroflexota > Dehalococcoidia > Lucifugimonadales > UBA3495 > Bin87. The sequence continues at coordinate 77,780 of DAOUIF010000081.1, forward strand.
GAGGGAATACACCTGACCCTGAAATTCCTCGGTGCCACGGACTCCCGGATAGTGCCGCGTATCCTGGATGCCATCGTCGAGAATTTCGGTGATAGCAGTCCCCCGCTGCTGACCATGTCGGCGCTGGGAACGTTTCCCGCCGGGAGAAACCCCCGAGTGATCTGGGCCGGGGTATCCGGCGGGACCGAGAGTCTTGAAGACCTGCACCGGCGCGCGGAGCAGGCAGTCCACCATCTCGGCTGGTCGAAGGATGGCCGGCCTTTCCGGCCCCATCTTACTTTGGGACGAGTGCGTGATCGAGTGAACGCCCGCCAAAGGCAAGCCATATCTGATGCGGTGGGACGCGCCAGGCTCCCGGCGGTTCGCAGTTGGCGCCCCGACACCGTCCGGTTGTACCGGAGCGTGCTCACGCCTCGCGGCGCTCAGTATTCCAGTCTCGGCGAGGTGCAAATCTGATGGAAACGACCCTGGTTACCACCGTGAGCCCGGTGCCGCCCTACGATTTCGAACTGACCGCGGGTCAGCCCAACTACTCCCGCGAGCAGCAATTCAAAACCGAAGAGTACATAGACGGTTGCTACATACGTCTGCTGGATCTGGGCGATACGGTAGCGCTGGCGAGAGTGCGCTCAGTCGGCCCTGTGGACCAACCCGAGTTGTCGGTGGAATTGACCGGCGACGACATCACCGACTCTGACGTCGAACAAGCGGCTCGTCAAATCACGTGGCTGCTGGGCTGCGACCAGGATTTGCGCCCATTCTACGACGCTGTGACCGGGGATCCGGTGTTGGCCGATGTTGTCAACGATTTCTACGGGTACCACAATACCCGCTCCGCGTCAGTTTACGAGGCCCTGGTTCAGGCCGTGTTGGGGCAACAGATTGCAACCAACGTTTCGCGGATAATCCGCGGCCTGCTGGTCGAGAACTATGGCGTCCGCGCGACGATTCTCGACCGCGAATGGTACGCCTTTCCCCGAGCGGAATCCCTGGCAATGGCGGAAGTGGATGACCTTCGCCAACTGAAGTTGAGCTATCGCAAAGCGGAGTACATCCAGGGGATTGCTCGGGCCGCGCTGGAGTCGGGTGACAACCTTGACGGAATACACGCCCTTGAGGATGACGAGGTGGTGAAGCGCATGGTCGCCATGCGGGGGGTCGGGAACTGGACGGCGCAGTGGGTCCTGGTGCGGGCCCTGGCGCGTCCTGACGGTTTCCCAATCGGCGACCTGGCGTTGCGCCGCACCGTGAGCGGCTTGTACTTCGACGGCCAGGAGATTGACGATGCGCAACTGTTGGACTTTTCCGAGCGCTGGTCTCCCTGGCGATCCTACGCCACGTCCTACCTGTTCGCCGCGCTCCGTACTGGGCGGATCGCCGGCTCCTGAGAGCCCGTGATCAGCGCAGCATCCGCATCAGCCCCTTGGGGTTGTTGGAGAACTGGCGCATCAGGCGTTGGGTCTGCTTGAACTGATTGAGGACCCGGTTCACGTCCGACGGGTTGGTGCCGCTGCCCAACGCTATTCTTCGGCGCCGGCTGCCCTTGATGATCTCCGGCTTTTCCCGCTCCTCCATGGTCATTGAGCGGATTATAGCCTCGGTTTTCTTGAGTTCGGATTCGTCCAACTGGCCTTGTAGTTTCTTTGACTGTCTGCCCAGTCCGGGCATCATTTCCATCAACGAGGCCAGTCCGCCCATCTTTTGCACGCCCTGGATCTGATCCAGAAAATCGTCCAGCGTGAAGGTTGCCGTGCGCATCTTGCGCTCGAGTTCCCGGGCCTTCTCTTCGTCCACCGCCTCCTGGGCACGTTCGATCAGGGTCAGCACATCTCCCATGGCCAGGATGCGGGAGGCCATCCGATCCGGGTGGAACTGCTCCAGGGCATCGCTCCGTTCGCCGGTGCCGATGAATTTGATGGGCACGCCGGTCACCCGAGTGACCGACAGCGCCGCGCCGCCGCGCGCGTCACCATCCATTTTGGACAGGATCAGTCCGTCCAGTCCAACCCGCTGGTGGAATTCTTCCGCAGCGTTCACCGCGTCCTGGCCGGTCATGGCGTCCACGACCAGAATGGTCTGGTAAGGCGAAACCGCCCGCTTGACCTCTTCCAGTTCGGTCATCAACTCGTCGTCGATGTGCAGACGTCCGCCGGTGTCCACGATGGCCCAGGTCAATGCCAACTCGGTGGCGCGCTTTACTCCTGCGACCGCAACGCTGGCCGGCGTGGCGGAGCCCGGATCCTCTGAGTAAACTGGGATGTCCAGCTGCTTTCCCAAAGACTGAAGTTGGGCGATGGCCGCCGGGCGGCGCAGGTCGGCGGCGACGAGCATCGGGCTGTGCTGCTGCCGTTTCATCTGCAGCGCCAGTTTGGCGGCCGTGGTGGTCTTGCCGGAGCCCTGCAACCCGACGAGCATCAGCACGGAGGGCAACTGGCTGGCCGGCGTCAATCGGTGGTCGCCGGCGCTGAGCACGGAGGTCAATTCCTCGTGGACGATCTTTACCACCTGCTGACCCGGCGACAGGCTTTCCAGGACCTCGCCTGTCAGCGCGCGCTCTTTGACCGTGGCCACGAACTCCCGGGCGACGCGGAAGTTCACGTCCGCCTCGAGCAAAGACCGGCGCACCTGTCCCAGCGCGTCATCGATGTCCTTTTCCGTGAGGCGGCCTTTGCCCTGCAAACGGCCAAAAATACCGGTCAATCGCTCGGTCAAATTGTCAAACATCCCGGCACACTCCCGTATCCTCGGCGATTGTCATGTTGGTTCGCGGCGTCATTCCCACCGGAACGTACGGTTGGCGATGATGAACGCTACCACAAGCCACACCGCCAGGCCCAGAAAATTCGGCCACTGCATCAAAACCGTGTCCCCTTCCACGGTCATACCGCGAATGGCCTCTACCAGGTAAGTCAACGGCAAGAAATCGGTGATCCGCTGCAGGATGGCGGGAAGAACGTCGCGAGAAAAGAAGACGCCGGACAGGAACATCATGGGCAGGGACACGATGTTGGCCAGGGGCGCCGCCTGCTGCTCTGTGCGGGCCCAGCCCGAAACCGCGAACCCCATGGCCAGGAAAACCGCTCCGCCAATTGCGGCCGCCAGCATGACGGCGAAGAAGTTGCCGGCGAATTCCGCTCCGAACAGGAACACCGCCACGGCGGCCAGGATCACGGTTTGGATCAGTACCACCAGCAGCCGGGTGATTACCTGGGCCACCAGAAGCGAGTTAGGATCCAGCGGCGTCGCCAAGAGCCGGCGCAGCACGCCCTCGCGTTTCATTGTAACGAAGCTGAACGCAACGCTGAACAGCCCCAATTGCATGATCGCCATGCCGATCACGCCCGGCATCAGAAAATCGATGTACCCCAAGTCCCGCGCATCGACTGCCCCTTCCGTCAGCGTGACCACCCTCTCGGCGCCGCTGATGGCAAAGTTCATATCGTCGATGCCCGATTGCAATATGCTCAGTCCGACCTGGGATTCCCCGGGACGGCTGCCGTGGTACAAGGCTTGAACCGTAGTTGGCTCCCAATCGAGTCCCCGATCGCCGGAAGAGGGACCGAAATTTGCCGGCAGAATGATCACGATGTCGCGTTTCCCATTGAGCAGCGCCGCCCGCTCGTTTTCCTCCGTGCCCGCATTCACGCGCAGCGCATCTACGGTTTCGGCCTCTGCAATGAAACGCCGCGACGCTTCATTCCGCGCTTGGTCCACGATCCCCAGATCCACTTTCCCCAGTTCACCGAAATTCAACAAGCCGAAGATCACCATGATGACCAGGGGCAGGAAGAAGGTCCAGAACATGGCCGCGCGGTCCCGCGACCACATCTTGATCGACCACCAGGTGAGGTACACGGCCGGCTTCGCGAGCATCTTAAAACTCCCGAAGCGACCGGCCGGTCAGATCCAGTAAAACGTCCTCTAGCGTGGCCAGCCGCACTTCCTGTTCCCGGTGGAACCCTCGCGAAATAAGCTGGTCGATCAGCGCCGCTGGCGAAGCCATGGCAATGATCTTGCCGCTGTCCATCACCGCCACACGGTCGCACAGTTCTTCCGCCTCCTCCATGTAATGGGTGGTCAGGACCACGGTGCGGCCTTCCTGCTTCCAGGTCTTGGCAAGGTCCCAGATCAACCGCCGGGCCTGGGGATCCAACCCGGTGGTAGGCTCGTCAAGAAAGACTACGTCCGGGTCGTTGACTAAAGAGGCTGCGATAGCGAACCGCTGCTTCTGTCCTCCCGACAGCGTGCGGAAGGACGCCGACTTTCGCTCGGCTAGATCGACCGCCTCGAGGAGCGGGCCGGGGTCGACCTTCACGCGGTAGATGCTGCCCAGCATTTTGAGCAGTTCGGCCAATTTCAGGTGCTCGAAAAACGCGCTGCTCTGCAATTGCACGCCGATGTGTTGCTTGACCGCCTTGGGGTTGCGGCCCACGTCGATGCCAGCAACGGTGGCGCGACCGCTGTCCGCAGTGCGCATCCCCTCGATAATCTCGACGGTAGTAGTCTTGCCGGAACCGTTGGGGCCTAACAGCGCAAAGACCTCGCCGCGCTGTACCTCGAAGGAAATACCGTCAACTGCCTGGATGTCTCCATAGCGCTTGCGCAATGCCTCGACAACGATCACGGGACCGGTCCTCTTGGCAGATTTGGTGTCGGTGAATGGCATCGTCTGAACGTTTCCTCGACAAAAATTGTATCACTGCGAACTCCGACGCCAGACCCGGCGAGCTGCAATCGGACAATCGTCGTGGGAATACACGGTCGACAGGCGGCCGGTGATACAATCGGGTCAAGATGATCCCGCTCAGGCTGTCGGTCCGCAATTTTCTTTGCTACCGAGACGACGTACCGCCCCTGGACCTGAGGGGGATTCACGTGGCGTGTCTATGTGGAGCCAACGGCCACGGCAAGTCGGCCCTGCTGGACGCCATGACGTGGTGCCTCTGGGGACAGGCCCGCACCGGAACCCAGAACCACAACGACCTTATCGCCTACGGCGAGTCCGAGTGCCGCGTCGAGTTGGATTTTCTGGCCCGGGGTCAGGAACACCGCGCCATCCGCCGACGCCGCCGCTCGGGTCAGGGGCGCACCGAAGTGGACCTGTTCATCCTGGACGACGTCGGGCAGGCCCGATCCATGAGCGGCAATTCGGTGCGTGAGACCAACTGGAAGATCCAGAATCTGGTCGGGATGGACTACACCACATTCGTCAATACGGCATTCCTCCTGCAGGGCCGCTCCGACGAATTTACCCGCAAAACCCCTGCGGAACGCAAAGCGGTCCTGTCGTCCGTGCTTGACCTGGGGCTCTATGAGACCCTGCAGGCGTCCGCTGCCAGCCACAGGGACCAATGGCAGTCGGAAGTCGTCCGCACAGAGGGCGCGCTGGCTCAACATCGCAACCTGCTTGACGCCATAGCCGACCCCAGCGACGAACTCACCGACATAGCGCTCAGACTCCGAAGCTTGGACGAACGCATCGAAGCCGCCACCGCTGAAGCCGACCGGCTCCGGGACGCGGTGGCCGGTTTGCGCCGGACTCAGGCGGAGGCGGCCGCCGCGGGCCTTCGTATCGACGTTCTTCGTGTCGACATCGGGAAATCCAAACAGACTGCGGCTGCCATCGCGGAGCGCATCGAACAGGCGCAAGCGTTGGAGAAAAAAGCCGCTGAAATCTGCGTCGGGGCCAAGGATTTGAAAACCACGCGCGCTGATATGGAGCGGTTACAGGCTTCCCGAGCCGAGTACGATCGGTTGCGCGCCCGGCGCAGCGATTTGCTGGCTGCCATCGAGCGCATGCGGGCGCAAACGACGGCCGAGGCGAACCAGTTGGAACGTTACCTGGACGACACTCTCCGGCCGTCCGCCGCCCGAGCCGATGACCTCGCCCGTGAGTTCCAGGCGCTTGCGGAGGCAGACTCAGCACTCGCTGCCGACCGCTCCGTTTTGGAAACTGAGATCGCCGAATCTTCTGACCTGCAGAGGGAGATTGTCCTAGCGCGGGCTGATCTGGACCGTTGCGTCGCTGAAGGGAAGGACCTCCGCGCCAAGCAAAGGGAAATACAATCGGCGGGCGCGGTTTGTCCTCTATGCCGAACCCCGCTCAGCGATGACTCCTGCGGCGACATTTCCGCGTTGTACGAGGCCGAGATCCGGGCCAAACTGGCGCAACACGAAGAGATCACACGAACTTTGGACAACTTATCGGTCGGGCACGAGAACCTGCAGGCCAGGATCGGTAAGCGCGACTCTTCACTTACCCAGCGCCAACGACAGCTCCAGCAACAACGCGGTCGTCTGGAACAGGAACAACGCCAGTGCGATGAAGCAGCACACCTGTTGGCAGCCTCCCTTCCGCGCCTGGAGCAGTTGCAGACGGCACTGTCTGGGAACAATTTCGCCCACGTCGAGCGGGCTGCCCTGGCCGAACTGGATTTGGCGGTCACCCGACTGGAATACGATGAGCAGAGCCTGGAAGAAGCCACGAAGAAAGTCCGGTCGTTGCAACCTTGGGACTTCGAATTGCGGCGACTGCAAGATGCGCGCTCTCGCTTGCCCGAGGACCAGGCGTCCTTGGCCCAAACCCAGGCGCATTTGTCCAGACTCAACGAAGAGTTGGGGGAGACCGAGGCAACCTTGGCGGAGGCCCGGTCGGCGGTCGCTGATCTTCCCGAAATGGAACGAGAAGCAACGGACGCCGATAAAGCTGTCGCCGGTCTGGCTGCTGAACGGGACGCGCTGCTGACCCGACAAGGGAGGCTGCAAGCAGATGCAGAACGTCGGACCGCGTATCTGGAGGAGATTGACGCCCTGAAAAACCGTCGAATGTCCTCCAGCGCTGAGCAGAGCATCTACTCTGACCTCTACAACGCTTTCGGTCGCGGCGGCGTCCCCGCCATGCTCATCGACGCTGCCGTACCCCGCATCGAGGCCGAGGCTAACCTGCTGCTGGGTCGCATGACGGACAGCCGGTTGGCGTTGAAACTGGAGACCCAACGAGTGCGGCAGTCGGGCAACGTCGCCGAAACCCTGGACATTCTGGTCAATGACGAGCTGGGATCACGAAGTTATGATCTGTTCAGCGGGGGCGAGGCGTTTCGCATCAATCTGGCTTTACGCATTGCTTTGTCCAAAGTGCTGGCGCAGCGCATGGGGCTACCCCTGCCCACGCTGTTCATCGACGAAGGTTTTGGCACCCAGGACGCTGCCGGCCGCGAACGCATCGTCGACGCCATCGCATCGATCCAGGAAGACTTCGAGAAGATCATCGTCATCACGCACCTGGATGAACTCAAGGACCTGTTCCCGGTCCGGATCGAGGTGCTCAAAACCGCTGGCGGTTCACAGTTCTGGCTCAGCTGATTACCCCCAAACAATTTGGCCGCTGGCCTGTTGCCAACCGAAAAGGAGCATCCCATGCTGACCGAAGCCCAACGCGAATTTTTGTCGGCCAACCACAATGGCGCCTTGACCACTTTCCGGCGAAGCGGGGCGGGACAAATGAGCATCGTCACGTGCGGTCTTTACGGGGACGGCGTGGCCTTTACAACTACCGCAGATCGGGCGAAACTCCGCAATCTCCGGCGAGACCCGCGCTGCACGATCCTGGTGGGCACCGGCGACTGGCGAAACTTCCTCGTGCTCGAGGGTGAAGCCAGGCTGGTGGGAGTTGATGGAGTTTCGGCCGACGAATACCGAGAAACCCTTCGCGACGTCTTCCGCACCGCCGCCGGTCAGGAACACCCCAACTGGCCGGAGTACGATCAAGCGATGCTGGACGACCGTCGCTACGCCGTGCTGGTAACCCCGTCGCACGTTTACGGTCGGGCCGACTGAGGCAAAGGACATGAGGGCGGGTTTGACCCCGCCCTCGTCACGTTGATTCCCGTATCGGATCAGTCAACTGCTAGACCCTCCGCGCGACGGAGCGCATCCACGTCGAATTCGATATCTGCGTTGTGGCCGTTCAACGCCGCGAGTACGCGCTCCCCGGACAGGGGCAACTCCTTGACGCGCACGCCGACAGCGTCGTATACCGCGTTGGCGATAGCGGCCGGCGGGCCGAACCCCGGCGGCTCCGCGACGGCGCGGGCGCCGAAGGGTCCGTCGGGAGCCGGCACGTTGATCAGCACGTTCTCCAGTTCGGGCAGGTCGATAGCCAACGGCATCAGGTAAGAAGCGAAGGACGGATTCCGAACCGCGCCCGTTTCCGGGTCAAACTGCTGGTCTTCAGTGAGTGCGCGGCCGATCCCCTGGACTACTCCTCCGTCCAACTGACCTTCGACGGCCATGGGGTTGATGGCAGTCCCAACGTCCTGGGCCTGGATGTATCGAAGCAGTTTGACCTGGCCCGTCTGGCGGTCAACCTTGACCTCCGCGGCCTGGGCAGCGAACACGGGAGTGTACGGCATGCTGGAAAGCGCGGCGGTGCCGATGATGGGGCCGCCGCGGGACGTGATGCTGGCCGCAGCCAATTGGGCGAACGTCAGGCCTTGAGGCTCGTTGTCCATCACGTAAATGCGACCGTCTTCGCAATCCAGCGCGTCCTCTGGGACACCCAGCCGCTCCGCGGCGAGAGCGGTGAGCTTTCGTACCGTGTCCTCAGCCGCACGCTGGACCGCAGTGCCCTGGCTGTACACGATGCGGCTGCCGCCTGATTGCCCGGTGTACGGAGCCAGGTCAGTGTCGCGCTTGGCCACGATCACCTTGTCCATGGCTATTCCCAACGCTTCGGCGGCGATGGCGGCCAGGGAAGTGTCGCTGCCTGAGATGTCCACCGAACCCGTCAACAGACTCACGGTGCCGTCGTCGTTGACGCTGATCGACGCCGTGGACGGGCCACTGCCACTTCTCCACTCGCACAGCGCCAGGCCAACTCCGTGACCGTCCTCCAGGACTCGAGGCCAGCCGATTTTCTCCTTGATTGCCTCAAGGGTTTCCATCAGCCCATTGGTGGGGACCACCGCGCCGCTCACGGAAACATCGCCTTCGCGCAGGGCGTTCTTCACCCGCAAATCGTACGGATCCATCCCAATTTCGTGGGCGATGCGGTCCATGTGGGATTCCACAGCGAATGTCATGTCCGCGACGCCGGATGCCCGGTACGAGCCGACGTAAATCTTGTTGGTGTATACCCCGTAGGAGCGCAACCGGAAATTGGGTACGTTGTAGGCTCCGATGCCGTGACCGATGCCCGAGTTGGGGCCGGCGCCCAGGTACGCGCCCACATCGAAGATCGTGTAGGCTTCGCGGGCCACGATGGCGCCGTCCCGCATCACGCCGGACCGGATGTAGTTGGTCACCGGGAGGCGCGGGCCGTTCATGGTGAACACTTCTTCGCGGGTGTTCACCAACTTCACCGGCCGGCCCGTTTTCATCGCCAGCAGAGCGGGGAAAGCCTCGAAGGCCAGCCGCAGCTTGGCCCCGAAACCGCCGCCGAGTTCCATAGGAACCACGCGGATCCGTGACACCGGGATTTCAAGCGCGCCGGCCAGCGCGGCCCGGATCTGATAGGGACCCTGGGTAGACGCGTAAACGACCAGCCGGCCGTTGGCCTCCACATCAGCTACGCACGCCATGGGTTCGAGGAACCCCTGGTTGATACCCTGGGAACGGTATACGTCCTCCACCACTAAGTCCGCATCCGCAAACGCCTGATCGACGTCGCCCCGGTCGGCGTCCAGCAGCGTGCTGACGTTGTGCCCCAGCGCAAACCCGTATCCCTCGTAGTCTTCCAGTTCCGGGTGCACTGTAGCAGCGCCCGAACCCATGGCGGACAGCGGATTCACCACCGCCGGAATGTCCTCGTACTCCACATCGATCAACTCGATGGCTTCCTGAGCCGTGGCTTCGTCATCCGCAGCCACCGCTGCTATGGGCTCGCCGACGAAATTGACGACTTCGCGAGGCATGACGTACCGGTCCCGCAGGGCGCCGGAGCCGTATCGGATATCCGGGAAATCGGTTCCCGTGATGACGCACCTCACGCCGGGATGGGATTCCGCCTTGCTGGTGTCCAGGCGTACGATCCGCGCATGGTTTCGTGTGCTCGGGAGCAGTTTGCAGGCCAGCATTCCCGGGAGATACACGTCGGATGCGTAGGCGGCGCGGCCGGTGACCTTGTCATACGCATCGACGCGAGGGTGATTACGCTCCAAAACTTTGAACTGCGTTGTCATTGAATGTGCCTCCGTAGTTGTCGGAGCGGAATGATCAGCGGGTTTCACTCATTTCCTGCGCGGCAGCCATGACTGCTTCCACCACTCGCGCATAGCCGGTGCAGCGGCACAGGTTGCCGCCGATGGCGAAGCGGACCTCTTCTTCAGTGGGGTGTGGATTGTCCTGTAGGAACCCAGTGGCCGACATGATGAGCCCGGGGATGCAGAACCCGCACTGCAGGCCCCCGTGCTCCACGAAAGCCTTCTGTACCGGACTGAGGCCATCCACACCGGCCAGACCTTCAATGGTGGTGATGGCGGAGCCGTGGGCGCTGTGGGCCAGCACCAGGCATGATGTCACCGGTTTGCCGTCCATGAGGACGGTGCAAGCTCCGCAGTCCCCCTCGTCGCAACCCTTCTTGGCGCCGGTCAACTGCGCTTCGTCGCGCAGGCAATCCAACAGGGAATAGTACGGCTCCACCAGCATCAGGCGGTTTTCGCCGTTGATGTTCAGATTGAGCGGCTGTTTCATGTCATCAACCTCGTGGACCGGTTACCAGGCGGTTTGCACGGCAAGACGCCGAATGTCGCCAAAATCGGGAACGCCGCCAAGTGCCGTGGATGCGGCGTGGTACAGCGTACGTTCAGCCAGCACCTGGGCGATTTCGCGGCGGTATTCCGCGCCGCTGCGCACGTCGGCGATGGGACGGGAAGCCTGCGCCGCAAGCCGCGCCGAATCAGCGATACTTGCGTCGGTAGGAACCTGGCCGACCAGGCGGCCCTCGGCTCCGAAAGCGCGCATCGGCGTGGGCGCGACGGCGCCCAAAGCGATACGCACAGATGCGCAAGTGCCGTCGGGGCCCATGCTCACAACCGAGGCGGCGCCCACGGCGGATATATCCATCGCGCCGCGTGGACTGTGTTTGATGTACAGGCCCCCAGTATTCGGCGGTGGGGTCGGCAGCCGGATCTCCGTGATAATCTCGCCGGCTTCCACGGAGGTTTGACCCGGCCCAACGAAAACCTCGGTCAACGGCAACCATCGCTCTCCGTTAGAACCAACGATGCGACACTGGGCATCGTATGCCAGCAGCGCAGGCAGCGTGTCTCCCGCCGGCGAGGCGTTGCAAACGTTTCCGACGACCGTGGCGAGATTGCGCACCTGAACCCCGGCGAAGGCAGCCGCGCCAGCGGCCAATGCCGGGTACCGTGTCCGGACCACCGCGTCTTGCTCAATTTCCTGTACAGTGACCATCGCGCCGATGGTCAGGCCGTCGTCATCGTTAAAGCTCAAGCCGTCCAATCCCGGGACATGCTGCATGCAGACCACGATCTCGGGTTGCCAGGAACGGGTGCGCCATCGGACGAGAAAATCGGTGCTGCCAGCTACCAGCCTGGACCGGGCGCCGTGTTTCTCCAACATCTCGAGCGCTTCATCCAACGAATGCGGCTCCAGGTAGTCGAAACGAGCCATATCAGCCCTCCAGCGCCGACGCCCGTGGAGTGGACAATCTTACTGCGGCATATCCGTTCAGCGTCGGCCTGCGGGGATTATATGGCGGGCCGAAAAGCGGGTCAACGAACTGGAATCGCAAAAAGATCGGGGCGGGATCACTCCCGCCCCCACCTGGAGCCTGCGGTTGTGCCGCCTCAATGGCGGCAAGCACTCAGTGTTTGCCGTTGCCATAGGGCTCAATCAACACCCTGAGTGTGCCGTCGTTCTCCTTGCGCTGGGTCAGCAGACGGTGTCCGGCCTGCTCGGCCCAGTAGACCACGTCGTAGATGTTCAGCGCGTCGTGGAGGATGGCCTCGATGAAGGAGGCGCGATCGTACTCCATCTGGCGGCTCAACGCAGCGATGACGCCGGCGCAGTTCTTGCCGCGTCCATCAATTACCGCCCAGCCGTTTCCGTTCCCGTAGCCATTTCCGCCCGGAGCGGCGCCCATCGGGGAGCGGACGTCAATCACGCCGCTCTTGCGGAGGTCCAGTTGTTCCTTGAAGTAGGCCACAGCCTCCCAGGCCACAGCGCGGTCACGCTCGCCGCTGGAACACACCGCGCCGCGCACGCCGACGATATCTGGGTTGATGCGGGCCAGTTCATCCAGGTTTTCCAGCTTGAGGTGTCCGCTGAGAGCGGTGCTCAAGCCTTCCTGTTTCGCGTGCATGACCATGTCCCGCAGCACCGGTTCCGGCATGAAGTCGAACAGGTTGCGTCCATCCTTGGTGAGGGTGTCGATCAGGAACCCGTCGCACTCGCCTTCGATGGCCAACTGGACCATCAGGTGCGGGTCGAGGCCGCCATCGAAAAGCAGGTTGTCCGCAAACAGCGAGCCGATGAGCTTGGTCTCGGCGTTGCCGATGGCCGCACGGGACTCTCGCAGAACCTCAACTGCCGTATCGTAGTCCGAGACCTGAAAGCCGACCTTGACTGACGTGGCGTCCATCATCGCCGCCGCATGCACGGCCATGGCCACCGTACCCGGCTGGTTGGGAACGACACCGAGAGTAACGCTGACGTGCTTATGCGGCGGGATAATTTCCCGCACTTCCCTGACCAAACTGGGATGGGCAGAGCCCACCGACGCTTCTTGCAGGTTCTTCAGATCGATGATGTCAGCGCCGCCGCGGTCGGCTTCCAGCGCTTCGGCCTTGTTCTGAGCGCTGACCAGCAGCATCATGCCCGATTCTGACAGGCCGCTGCGTCCGTCGCGAGCGCCGTTGCCGTTGAGCCACGGGGCATGAGGGCGCCCGTGAATTGCTTCCCGTTCCGGGACCGTCGGAGCAACGGTGCGGGGAAGCAGCGGTTCCAACTCGCTCCACAGCTCCGCCTTCTCCTCGTGGCTCAAATCCTGCAGCGGCGCGCGGACGCTGCCGCCGGCCATACCCATCATCTCGCCCCATGCCTTGCACATGGCCACGGGCAGCGCGCCGCCGCTCTTCTTCATGGTGCCGCCCCACCACTTGTCGGATAAGGCCTTGATGTCCTTCAAACAATGGTTGTAGAAATCGACATCGAGGTCGCCGGCGGTAGCCCGGTCGATGAACTGGGTGTAGTAGTTGTGGCGTGGAGTGTCGAACCGCCAGTCAGATGTGTTGGCGAACATCACCTGCTGGTGGAAACCGAGTTCCTTGGCCTTGTGGAAAATCCACTCGTCCGGCGTGCTGATGACGGCATCGCGGCCGACCAGCAGGTGGGTTTCGATGGAAATCTGCTGGTTGAAACTCGCCTCTTTGACACCGACGACGTTGGGGATGGCGCACAGCCGCTTCAAGCCCTGGGGGCTGATGGTGATACCGAACTGGGGTGAGTTGTAGAACATCATCGCCAACTCGGTGTTTTCGGCGACCTGGCGCACGAAATCGACCACCTGGTCCTCGGTCTTGGTCACCATGTACGAAGGAGCGATAATCAGCAGGTCAAAGCCTCGGCGCTCAGCATGATGGGCCAGGGCAATGCTTTCCTGGAGGGATGTGTCCGTCACGTGGGCGCCGATGAGCCAGTGACCCGCGGCCTCGTCGGCCACGGTGTCCATCACCAGTCGACGCTCGCCTTCGGTCAGGCTCCAGAATTCGCCCATGTTCCAGGTGCAACCGCCGCCGCGCACGCCCAGGCTTTGCACGTGCCGAATGTTCCGGCGGAGACCTTCAGTGTCCACCTGGTTATCCGGCGTGAAAGGCGTGACCAGAGTGGTCCATTGCCCCTTCAGGGTTTGCCAGGCCCAATCCTGCGCTTCATGCTTGCGGTAACCGGCCATGATAAAAAGCCTCCAACGACAATTGCCGTATCTTTTGAGCCATCAGCGCGGACAGCCGGCGTCATCTTAGACGGTAAAATCCGCTTGGCAAAGGTAAGTGTACGGGCGGGGTCGCCGTGCCGTCAACAAACGCCGCTGCCGCTGCCGGGCTTTCCCCAACGGGCTCACACGGGCATCCCTCGTGGCTGCGGCTTTTGGGATCCCGGATTCACTGACCGCGGTCAGCCGGCTGGTTGACATTGGGCGCAGTACCAGGAACTGCGCGCACGCACGCGTACCATCTGCATTGAGCCACCGCAGTTCGGGCACGGTTCGTCGGCTGAACGGGGAATAGACCACGGTGAGAGGGCTATCGGCGGGTCGGGCCATTCGGCTTCTCGTGCGGCGGCATAGGCGGCTACGGAATTTGATAACGCCTGGACGATTCCGACGTGGAGAGCCCGGGTTTCGCCGTCGCTGAGGTCGTTCGCGGCACGCTCCGGGTGGATCCCAGACAAGAACAGAGCCTCGTCTGCATAGAGGTTGCCCAGGCCGGCGATCACAACCTGGTCGAGCAAAATGGCCTTGATCGGGGCTTTGCGCTTCGACAGAAGTTCATCGAAGAGGGAAACCGTGAAATTTGGCTCCAGGGGTTCAACACCCATTTTCTTCATGGCCCCGGCCGGGTCGGGCAGCAGCCACAAATGTCCGAACTTTCGGGGGTCGATGAATCGCATCTCGCGGCCGTCGTCCAACGGGAAGGTGTGTCGCACCATGGGCGGCGGTTCGCGCCGGGCATCGTGAATGCGGAGGCTGCCCGTCATGCCCAGATGCATCACCAGAAACTGATCGTCGTCCAACGGTGCGATCAGGTATTTGCCACGTCGCAACAGGTCCGTCGGGCGCCGTCCCGCAACCCCTTCAATGAACTCGCCGACCGATGGCTCATGGACCGTTTTGTTCCAGGTTATGTCAGGCGCGGAGAACCGCCGACCGACCAGCCCACTGCGGAGGAGGTACTGCCGGGTGTTTTCGACCTCGGGAAGTTCGGGCATGCCCGGTCACGCAGCTGTCGATCGCCGCACTCCAAGGGTGACTTCCATGCCTTCGATCTGGGCAGTCTCCGCATTGGCGGCGTCTTCCGGAACCGATCCGATCAAGTCCTCGCTGAGAGTTTCCTGCTTGATGTAGTCACCGTGGACGGCCATCACGCGCGTGACGTCGTCGGGGCCCTCGTAAAAGGTGACGATGCGATCGGTGATTTCAAACCGGGCGTTTTTGCGCAGGTTTTGAATCCGGTGGGCCAGTTCACGCGCCAGGCCCTCGTCGGCCAGTTCCGGCGTAATGCGAGCGTCGACAGCCACCATGTAGCCGGCCTCCAGCGCCGCCGAATATCCGGCCACCGACACCACCGCGTCGCCATCGTCGCTGGCCACTTCCTGGGCCTGCGCATGGAGGGCGCCAACTCCTTCGTCGGCATGCAGTTCCTTGATGTTCAGTTCCTCGAGGATCTGCGGCCGGACCTGCGCCAGATATTCCAATTCGGCGTCATTCCGGGTCTTGACGACCACTTCGGCCAGCGGCTGGCGCACTTTCAGGCCCGCCTTGCTGCGGGCCGCTCGGCCCATGCTGGAAACGCGGATTGCCAGGCGGGTGGCCTCCATGATGGGCCGGTCGATCAGCAAAGTGTCGGCCGTCGGATAGGCGGACAGGTGCACGCTGTCGGGCGCGTCGGGCTGGTAGCGCAGTTCCAGGTTGCGGTACATCTGCTCGGACACGAACGGAGCCAGCGGGGCCATCAGCCGGGCCACCGTGGTCAGGCAACGGTACAGGGTGGCGTAAGCGCCGATTTTGTCCGCATCGTGCTCAGACCGCCAGAAGCGGCGGCGCGAACGGCGGACGTACCAGTTGGACAGCACGTCGATGAACTCGGCGATGCGACGCCCGGCGTCGGTGGGGTTGTAATTGTCGAGGTAATCATCCACGACCTGGACCAGCTGGTTGAGCTCAGCCAGGATCCAGCGGTCGAGTTCGGCTTCGGGTCGCCATCCCTCGGGTATCTGCGACGGCTCAAACTCGTCGATGTTGGCGTAGTTGGTGAAGAACGAGTATACATTCCACAGGGTCAGGAGCACCTGGCGCAGGGTCTGTTGCACCAGGCGGTCGGAGAAACGCCGCGGTTCGCCCGGGTGCGACGCGGTGAACAGGTACCACCGCAAGGCGTCGGCCCCATGCGTGTCCAAAATGCTGTCCGGCTCGACGATGTTGCCCAGCCGCTTGCTCATCTTGCGACCACGACCGTCAAGGATCAAGCCCAGGCAGATCACGTTGCGGTAAGCGACTTCATCTTTCAGCAGCGTCGAGAGGGCGTGCAAACTGTAGAACCAGCCCCGGGTTTGGTCGACGGCTTCGCAGATGTAATCGGCGGGGAGGCGACCGTCGGTCTCGATGTCGCGATTCTCGAAGGGATAATGCCATTGGGCAAGGGGCATCATGCCGGAATCGAACCAGCAGTCCATTACCTCGGGGATCCGGCGGAACACGCCGTTACATTGGGCTGAAGAACAAGACCAGGTCACATCGTCAACATAGGGCCGGTGGAGATCCAGATCATCCAGAGCCCGGCCGCACCGTTGCGACAGCTCGTCCACTCCTCCAACGCAATCCATCTCACCGCAGCCTTCGCATCGCCAGATGGGAATAGGCGTTCCCCAGTAGCGCTCGCGAGAGATTGCCCAGTCCACGTTGTTCCGCAGCCACTCCCCGAACCGTCCCTCGCGGATGTGCTCCGGGTACCAATTGATCCGGGAATTGTTGCCTACCAGTTGGTCCTTGACCGCAGTGGTCCGGATGTACCAGGACGTCTTTGCGTAGTAGAGGAGCGGCGTATCGCAACGCCAGCAAAACGGGTACGTGTGCCGATAAACGCCCTGGTGGTACAGCAGGCCGCGGGATTCCAGGTCGGCGAGGATTTCGGGATCGGCGTCTTTGACGAACTTGCCGGCGAACGGGTAGCCGCCGGTGATAACGCCCTGCAGGTCCACGGGCTGGACGAACGCCAGCTGGTGTTCCCGTCCCAGGCCGAGGTCCTCGTCACCGAAGGCCGGCGCTATGTGCACGATGCCGCTGCCGTCGTCCATGCTCACGAAGTCGGCCGATACGACCCTGGTGGAGTATGAATCGGTCTCCTCCAGGGAAACCTGACCCTCGTCGTTAGCGAGAAACCGGCGGATCGGCGTTCCGTATTCGGAAGCGTCGTAGAGTGGCCGATAGGCCAGGCCAATGAGCTCGCTCCCCTTCACCTCGTCGGTGACGGTGTAGTCGTTGTGCAGAACGTTCAACAGCGCGGTCGCCAGCGCCATGCGGATCGTTTCGCCCGCGTCGTTGGTAGTCTCGACGATGGAGTAGTCGGCGTCGGGGCTGACGGCCAGGGCGGTGTTGCCGGGCAGCGTCCATGGCGTCGTGGTCCACGCCAGGAAGTACGAGGGGATGTCAGGTTCGGCGCCATTCAGCCATTGGGTCGCTTCGAACGTCACGAAAGTCGATGGGTCCGGAGTGTTTTCGCGATATCCCAGGGCCACTTCGTGGGAGGACAAGCTGGAGACACACCTCGGACAATGGGGAGCGCCACGCCGGTCCTGGTAGAGCAGGCCACGATCCCAAAGTTGCTTGAGGATCCACCAGCCGGTTTCGATGTAGTCGTTTTCCAGGGTCACGTAGGGATCATCCATATCGACCCAGTAACCGATGCGGTCGGTCATCACCTCCCATTCTTTGACATAGCGGAAAACGCTTTCGCGGCAACGACGGTTGAACTCGGCGATGCCGAACTCCTCGATTTCCCGTTTGGACGAGATACCGAGCTCCTGTTCGATCTGGAGTTCTACCGGCAGCCCGTGGGTGTCCCATCCGCCTTTGCGGATGACACGGCAACCCTTCATTGTTCGATACCGGGAGATGACGTCCTTAAACACGCGAGCCAGGACGTGGTGGATACCAGGACTGCCATTGGCGGTGGGCGGTCCCTCATACATCATGAAGAGAGGAGCGTCCGGCCGGTCGTCTATGGAGCGGCGAAACACATCTCGCTCTTTCCAATAATCGAGGATCTCGGCATCGAGTTCCGGGAACCTGACCCGGCTTGAGACCACGTCGAACGCTGGCATGGCTGTTGAACCTCACCCATGCGCGCGGATGGCCACGCGCTGACTGAAAACCTGAAAAAAACTGACTGAAATGCGATTATAGCGCAGGGCCGATGTCACCAATACGCGTGGAAATGGTGCAACGGACCGTGACCCTGCCCAATCGGGTAGGCGGCGCGGATGGCGGCGGTGACGTAATCTTTCGCTTGGGCCACGGCGGCGGATACATCCAGCCCGTGGGCAAGCCCGGCGGCTACCGCAGAAGCGAAAGTGCAACCGGTTCCGTGGGTGTTAGTAGACGGGATGCGCTCGGTGGTGAATTCCTGGAATCCGGTGCCTTCGTACAGCACGTCCGTGGGCGCCCCTTCCCGATGCCCACCTTTGATCACCACCGACCGGGCTCCCATGGCGACGATCCGCGTCGCAGCCTCCCGCACATCGTCGTCGGATTGGATGTCCAGACCCGTCAAATCTTCCGCCTCCGGGATGTTGGGCGTGACCACCGCCGCCAGCGGAATCAGGAAATTGCAGATAGACTGGATAGCTTCCTCGCGGAGCAGTCGGTCTCCACTCTTGGCAACCATTACTGGATCAACCACGAGGTTAGCGATCCCGTGGCGCTTGATCGCTTCGGCCACCGTTTCCACAATCTCGCTGGACGACAGCATGCCGGTCTTGACCGCGTCGGCTCCGATGTCGGTGACAACGGCGTCGATCTGCGCGGTGATGACGTCAGTCGGAATCTCATGGACCGCGCTAACCCCCACGGTGTTCTGCGCGGTAATCGCCGTGAGGGTCGAGGTGCCAAAGACCCCGAGAGCCGAGAAGGTTTTGAGGTCAGCCTGGATGCCCGCTCCTCCACCGGAGTCGGAGCCGGCGATGGTCATCACGGTGGGTGGGCGCATATCGGCCATACCAACTCCCGCCTTGGTTTTTGCAGCCATCTAGTCGGGTTCGTCGGGCAACCGCCAGGAATCGTCGTCGTCCTGGCCACCCTCGTCAGGTCCGTCTGGAACGTTGAGGGCCACCGCCACGTCCCGCAGGATGCTGATGTGTTCTTCGTCTGAAAGGATCCCGATTGGCAACGCCGGCAGAGTTTCAATGTTCAAACCAGCGCGCACGCCCAAGTCCAAGGACAGCCTCGCGGCAGACTGGTTGTCCTCGGCCTCGGTGATGATGACGAAATCGTGCTGGCCCAACACTGCATACTGGGTCAACACTTTGCTGGTTGGGGTCTCTGCTTCATTGGCAGCGTCGCTCAGCAGGTTAGGGTTGGCCTGGCCCATGCGCCGCCCTCGGCCCGTAAAGCTGGCGAGCATTATGTATAGAGGCATCGCGGGATTCCCGATTATGTGCGTGCAAATCGTGCAAAGAACAGAATACCGCCGGCAAGTATATCATCGGACTACCGCAACCCCGCGTGGACGCTGGGGAAGGCCGGTGCTATTATCCCGGAAATTTCCGATGGCGGCGCGAATCTCTGGAGGCAACAATGGACATCGGTTTGAACATGTCAATTTCGACCAATTCAATCGACGTGGCGGATATCGCAGCGCGGGCGGAAAACGCCGGGTTCGAGTCCATTTGGTTGCCGGAGCACCCGGTAATGCCCGTGAACACGGAGTCGCAGTATCCCGGGTCGCCGGACGGGTCGATCCCTCCGTACATGGCAGATATGGGTGACCCTTATATCGGGCTGGCCAGGGCGTCAGCGGTGACCAGCAGGATCAAGTTGGGAACCGGCATCACGCTCATCCCGGAACGCAACCCGTTGGTACTCGCCGGCGCGATATCGACGCTGGACAGATTTTCGGGCGGACGATTCATCCTCGGAATCGGTACCGGATGGCTGCGGGAGGAAACCGAAATCATGGGGGGCGATTTCGATCACCGATGGACCCAGGCTCGCGAGGCCATCGAAGTGATGCGCGCCCTGTGGACGCAGGACGCCGCCGAGTACCACGGGCAGTACTATGACTTCCCCCCGGTCCAATGCAACCCGAAACCCGCGCAGGAAGGTGGGCCGCCGGTGCTCCTGGGCGGCAACGCGCGCAACGTGTTCCGCCGCGTCGCCCGATGGGGTGACGGTTGGATGCCCACCGCGGCAAGCCCCGACCAGATCGCAGCCGGCAAGGCTGCAATCGACGAACTGGCGGAGGCCTCGGGCCGGGACCCATCGATCATCGACATCACCGTCTTCGGGCAGGCGCCGGACCGCGACATGATCTCGCGCTTTGAGGACGCCGGCGCCAACCGGGTTATCATCAGGCTCGGAGACACCACCAACGCCAGCGCACTGGATGAAATCGATCGTATCGCGGACGCCGTGATGTAACGGCACACCCCGCGCGCATCGAAGTGGCCGGGGCGGCCTCCTACGTTTTACAGCGTGGGAGGCCGCCCTGAGGTCTTATGTATTACCGCTACCAATACATCACGGCAAGGAATATTACATATTCGCAACATCGATGCTGGCATATCGTTTTGACGCAGGTTTGCACCGCACTGATGGCGCGAATTCGCGCAGATCCGACGTTTTACGTCGCATTTCTACCTTGCTGTTTCGATATCGGCTCTGATACTCGCCAATAATGTGATTGACTGGACTTATCGAAATTTCCTATATTGCTGGCGCTGATTCGGCAATCCGGGCCGCCGCTGCCGCTTGCCAGTCACACCCGTGTAACCGACTTGATAGCGAATCTGGAGGAAGACCATGTCAATCAGACGGCACTTGAAACTTCCGGCAATCGCAATGATGACAGCCTTGGTTGTCACGGCTTTCCTGGTGGCTTGTGGTGGAGCCCAGGAATCTGCCGCCCCGGCTCCCGCCGCTCCGGCTACGGCCGCTCCGCAGGTTGCGGCGCCCACCAACACTCCGGTGGTGCGGGCGACCAACACCCCCGCCGCTGGCGCGGCGCTGCCCACCCCGACGCAGCGCGCTTCCGTGTTGCAGGCCACTGTAAGGCCGACCCTGGCTCCGATCACGGAAGGGGAACTGGTGACCGATCGGTTGATCCTGGTCGCTGACCCGCCGTCCCTGGAGTCGATGCTGGACTGTGAGGTGACGGGCTCCGGCGTGCTCAACTACCGCATGTCCGCGGAGTGGATGGTGGACGCCAGCCGCTTCGACGGGTCATACGAGCCCATGCTCGCGACGGAGTGGGGTATCAGTGCCGACGGGAGGACCTGGAACTTCAAGCTGCGGCAGGGAGTCCGTTGGCACGACGACTGGGGTGAATTCACCGCCAAGGACGTGGTGCACTCCATGGCGTACTACACCAACCCCGACTGCCGCGCCTCGTACTCGGACTACTTCCGCAGTGACCCGGGCGGCGACGTGGAAATCGTCAACGATTACGAAGTCAACATTCACATGAAGCGGCGTCCCGCAGTTGACTTCGTCTATTGGTACTCTGGATACCGTGGCATCCCCCACAGCAGCAAGGCCCAGTGGGACCAGGATTGCCCCAATGGCGAAGCGGATTACGGGAACAACGAAGCCGGCCTACCCTTGAATTACTGCATCCAAAGCCGGGACAACGTGGCGGAGAAGGCTGCTCGCACCGGACCCTACGAATTCGTGAGCTTCCAGGAAGGCGTCGGCTGGGAATGGAGGCGGGTTGACTACGACCACTGGCGGGTGAACCCTGACTTCGCTGAGATTGAGATCAAGGACGTCCGCGAATCGGCCACCCGCCTGGCGATCATGCAGGCCCGCGAAGGACATATCGCCACCATCAACCGGGCTTTGATTCAGGACGCCGTTGATGACGGTCTCGAAGTGGTGGACAGCTCGGTCCGTTCGGTTACTGCGTTCGCCCTATTCGGAGGAATGTACTTCTCCACTGGCGCGACCGGGGTGCCCACCGACCTGTCCGCGGAAGAGCAGGCTGAGATCCGGTCGAGCTACGACATCGTTGCCGCCCGGGACGAGAAGATGCCGTGGAGCGAACCCGGCGAATCGGGCAAGCTGGTTCGCATGGCCATGAACAAAGCTATTGACCGCGACCAGATCAATGAAGCCATCTATAAAGGCGTGGGCGGACGGCAATGGGTGGCCACCCTGGTACCGGACTTCCCGGCCGGCTTCAACCCGGATTGGGAGGCCAAATGGGACGAGCTCTACGGATATGATCCGGAAAGGGCTCGCGAATTGCTGGTCGAGGCGGGGTACCCGGAAGGGTTCTCGTTCCGCGTCCCCGTGTTCGTGCTGGGCGGTGTCCCCGAATTGCCCGACCAGATGGAAGCCATGGCCAAATTCTGGTCTGAGATCGGTCTGGAGCCGGAACTGGATCCGATCGAGTTCTCGAACTGGCGCAACCACTACCGCGGCCTCGATACGGACTGCTGCATCTACGGGTTCCGCGGACCCGCGGCGCCGATCGACACTCGCGTGCACTTCTACTTCAGCGCCGAGCGCTTCTTCCGCGCGTACACCAGTGACGCCATTCAGGAGCACAAGAACAAGGCGCTGCGGGCTCTGAACGAGGCTGACGCTACCGCGGACTGGCAGAAAGTTTCCGACGAGATTTTCCAGGAAGTGGGAACGATCCCCGGATGGACCATGCCGATCAGCGCGACCATCGATCCGGACGTGGTGGCGGAGTATGTGTTCCTGGGCCCGAACCAGGGCAGCTTCATCTACCTGGAATACGTCAAGGGAGTGCGTGAATAGCGTGAGCTTCCTGTCCTGACGGGTGCCCCCGACGCTGCGCCCAGGTTGCGGCGTCGGGGGCGATGCATCGGTTCACCGCAAACAGTCGTATGAGTAGACGTACACCATCAAGGTGATTGCATTATCGCTGATGCCAATATATCGCGACGCACCATATTATATATTTGCAACAACGATGTTCGGTCGCTGAGAAATCGTAGTTATCAACGGCACTTTACGACCTCATTCGCAATCCCCATATCGATTACGGTTATATTTACGTATTCACCGTACGGATTTCGTAGTATATGTACCTTGTCTTGCGTTTGACTCGGTTTAACGAACTTTCCTATATTGCCTACGCCGCTGTGCCGTGCGGACAACTGGGGCACGTCACACGGATCGAAGCGTTCCGACCGGACAGGAACTTGGAGGGATTGTATGTCAGTCAGAAGGCGATTGAGACTTCCGACAGTGGCTTTGATTGCAACCCTGGCCCTCACGATTTTCTTGGTGGCTTGCGGCGGATCTGAGCCGGCGGCCGCCCCGGCAGCTCCTGCCGCCCCCGCTACTGCCGCCCCGCAGGTTGAGGCGCCCACCAACACCCCGGTGGTGCGTGCGACCAATACGCCGGTGGCTAGCGGAGCTTTGCCCACCCCGACGCAGCGCGCCTCTGTGCTGCAATCTACGCCCAGGCCAACTGCCGAGGCAATCCAACAGGAAGGTGAGTTGGTTACCGACCGATTGATCATCGTGCTGGACCCGCCGTCCCTGGAATCGATGTTGGACTGCGAGGTTACCGGGTCGGGCGTGGTGAATTACCGCATGTCCATGGAATTCATGGTCGACGCGAATCGCTACGACGGCGAGTACGAGCCGACGCTGGCCACGGAATGGAGCATTTCAGAAGATGGAATGATCTGGAATTTCAAGCTGCGCCAAGGCGTCCGATGGCATGACGATTGGGGTGAGTTCACCGCCCATGATATCCAGCATTCTCTCGCCTACTACACCAACCCAGATTGCCGCGCCTCCTATTCGGACTATTTCCGGTCCAACCCTGGCGCGACGGCTGAAATCGTAAATGACTACGAGTTGAACATGCAGATGAAGGTGCGGCCCGCCGTAGACTTTGTGTACTGGCTTTCCGGCTTCCGCGGCATGCCCATCAGCAGCAAGGCACAATGGGACCAGGGCTGCCCCAATGGGACGGCTGATTACGGAAACAACGAAGCTGGCCTGGAACTGGGTTACTGCCTGGCGAGCCGGGACCTGGTGGCGGAAAAATCAGCCCGTACCGGCCCCTACGAATACGTGAGCTTCGAAGAGGGCGTCGGTTGGGAATGGTCGGAAGTGACCTACGATCACTGGCGCGTCGATCCGGATTTCAGTGAAATCGAGATCAAGGATGTTCGCGAGCCGGCGACCCGCCTGGCGATCATGCAGGCCCGGGAGGCTCACATCGGCTCGGTGAACCGGGCGCTGTTGCAGGATGCAATCGATGACGGACTTGAAGTGGTCGACTCATCGGTTACGGCCACCATGGCCTGGGCGATATTCGGCGGTTTGTACTACTCCACCGGCGAAACACCTCAAGGGTATGTAGAGGAATACGATATCGTCGACCATCGGGACGAAGAATTGCCTTGGAGTATTCCGGGCGAAACGGGTCGCACCGTTCGCATCGCGATGAACAAAGCCATCGACCGCGACGCCATCAACGAAGCCATCTTCGGAGGCGCCGGCGAACACCATTGGATCGGCGGCATCGTGCCCGACTTCCCGGCAGGCTACAACCCGGCATGGGAAGACAAGTGGGATGAATACTATGGCTATGACCCCGAGGCCGCGAAACAATTGCTGGCCGATGCCGGATTCCCCAATGGCTTCTCGTTCCGTGTGATTTCGTACCCGTTGGGCGGAGTCCCCGAGATACCGGACATGCTGGAAGCGATGTCCGCGTACTGGTCCCAGATCGGGTTGGAGCCTGTGATCGAGCCTATCGAGTTCTCCAACTGGCGCAACGAGTACCGCGGCCTGAACACTGACTGCTGCATTTACCCGCACCGCGGACCAGCCGCGCCCATAGACACCCGCGTCCATTTCTACTACAGCGCGGAACGCTTTTTCCGCATGTACACCAGTGACGACATCCAGAATTACAAGGAACAAGCCCTGAGAGCATTGAATGAGTCCGACGCCACCCATTTGTGGCAGAAGGTCTCAGACGAGATTTACGAGCAGGTCGGGGTGATACCGGGTTGGACCCTTCCGATCAGCGCGACCATCGAC
This sequence comes from Dehalococcoidia bacterium, assembly GCA_034423575.1. Lineage (GTDB taxonomy): Bacteria > Chloroflexota > Dehalococcoidia > Lucifugimonadales > UBA3495 > Bin87. The sequence continues at coordinate 102,765 of DAOUIF010000081.1, forward strand.
CCCGATGTCGTGGCCGAGTACGTGTTCCTTGGCCCCAATAACGGGACTTTCATCTACCTCGAATACGTGAAGGGCGTGCGTGAATAATGCAAGCCAGCACGTTCTGGATATTGCCTCCGGCGCCGCGCGGAGCATGCGGGATCAGAGGCAAGACCGCACCACACGCTGAAGATTCGGACGGATCTACGGATACCGTTCCACCGACTGGACCGTAAGTGGGGAAAGGAAGATGCAGCGATTCATCGTGCTGAGGATTTTGCAGGGACTGCTGGCGGTGTTCGTCATCAGCCTGATCGTCTTCGCGCTTTCACGTGTAGCGGGAGACCCGCTGGCGGCGATCCTGGACGACGAGGCCGGCAAAGAGCAGATCGAACGGCTGCGCCAAAGCTGGGGGTTGGACAAGCCGCTGCATGTCCAATACTTCACCTACATGCGCCGCCTGTTGACCGGCGACCTGGGAGTCTCCTTCCGCTGGGACCGCCCGGTGCTGGAGTTGATTATCGAACGGCTGCCAGCAACGATTCAACTGTCGTCTTTCGCCCTGATCGTAACCGGGATCATCGCTTTCCCTATCGGGGTCTTATCGGCAGTGAAGAAGGACTCCTGGTTTGATGCGGGCGGCAAAATGTTTGCCATCTTAGGGCAATCGGCCCCGACATTTGCGGTGGGCCTGATATTGATGTGGATATTCGCAGTACAGCTGGGGTGGCTGCCGACGTCAGGCAAAGGGGGGTTCAAGCATATTATTTTGCCCGGCTTCGCACTGGGCTACTACAACGTCGCGGCGATCATGCGCCTGACCAGATCTTCCATGCTGGACGTGCTGGACACCGAATACGTGAAACTGGCCCGTATCAAAGGTATTCCCGAATGGAAGATCGTGTGGAAGCACTGTTTCCGCAACGCGCTGATTGGGCCGCTGACGTATTTCAGCCTGATCTTCGCGATCCTGATCACGGGCTCCGTGGTCATTGAAACCGTTTTCGCCTGGCCCGGGCTAGGTCTGATGGTCATCGAAGCCATCAACTCCAAGGACCACATTGTGGTTCAGGCTGTGGTGATGCTTTTCGCCCTGCTCTACGTCGGCATCAACATCATCACCGACATCACCTACGCCTACGTCGACCCGCGGATCCGATACAACCAATAGCCTGCGTAGATTCGTCGGCTTCACGCCTAGCCAGTCACGATGCCTAACGCTTGAGGGAAAACTGATGGCTGTTCAAACAAGCGCCCCGCCGGGAGGACCCGCCGGAGCAGCGACGGGAGTTGCGACCAGGGCCCGCGGCATGTCCGCCGGTCGAATTTGGACTGAACTCCGCCGACTGCCGATCATTCCGTTGTTCGTGCTGATATTCCTGCTGGTGATCCCAGCAATATTCGCCGACGTGCTGTCTCCGCACGACAGCACGATAGGTGACCTGGACCGGGCCCTGGAGCCGCCCGGCTGGGTTCAGGATAGGCAGACGAGCCAGGTCGTGGTGCAGCGCGTGCGCGACAAGAACCCCAACGAAGTCAGCATCAACAACGCCCGGCGCAACGTCGATAATGGAGTGGCCGCCCTGATCGACGCCAACGGGAACGGCGAGATCGACCTCGGCGAAACCGTGGTCCGTTCCGAAACAGGCGGCAGTTGGGATTATCCGTTCGGCACTGACAAGCAGGGCCGCGATGTACTCAGCCGGATGATGCACGGCGCTCGCATCTCGCTGGCGGTCTCGTGTCTCGCCATTTTGCTCGGAGGCATATTGGGTACCGGCCTCGGAATGGTCGCGGCGTATCGCGGGGGCTTGCTCGACGCCATTTTGATGCGGATCGTGGATATCAAGTTGGCGTTTCCGTCGATTCTCCTGGCGCTGACCCTGGTGGTCGCCATCGGCTCCGGGTTCAGCACGGTGATCATCGTGATCGCGCTGCTCCTGTGGGCACGCTATGCCCGGGTGATTCGCGGCGAAGCTTTGGCCATCCGTGAACGGGACTTTATCGACCGGGCCCGCGTCGCCGGCGCCTCCAATCTGCGCATTATGATGCGCCATATCTTTCCCAACGTTTTCAACACGGTGATCGTGCTGGCGACGCTGGAAGTCGGGCATGTGATCATCCTGGAAGCGACTTTGAGCTTCCTCGGAGCCGGAATACCGAGACCCAACCCCGCTTGGGGCCTGATGGCAGCCGACGGGCGGGAGGTCATCACAAGCTCCTATTGGATCTTCATGTTCCCCTGCTTGGCTATCGTGCTGACCGTGCTCTCCATGAACCTGCTGGGCGACTGGCTGCGGGACCGCTTGGATCCGAAGCTCAGGAATGTGTAGAATCGCCGCGAACTGGTCACATCGGACGCGCAACACGCTATAATCTCGCTGACACAGGCGTTGGTTGGTACACTCCGCGCCCGGCGTCGCGAGTAAGCTTTCGCCCGATGAGCTATCAGCATCGTTCACGGAGCCGCCGTTCCCGGCTTCGAGTTTGCAGGCGGGGAATTCGACCACACAACCGATCCAACTTAGTGACACCAGCCGACACGCCTTTCCAACCCATGCAGAGGGGAATGCTGCTATGACCGCTGTACAAACTGCCACCGATACGATCCTAGAGGTCAACAACCTCAAAACCTACATCTTTACCAGGGCGGCCACCGTAAAGGCCGTCGATGGGATCTCCTTCGATCTCAAGAAAGGAGAAACGCTGGGTATCGTGGGCGAGTCGGGTTGCGGCAAGACTATGACGGCGTTGTCGCTGCTTCGGCTGGTTCCCAGGCCGGCCGGGCGCATCGTAGAGGGTGAGATCGTCCTCAATGGCGAGGACATCTTGCAAAAGAGCGAAGACGAAATGCGCGATGTCCGAGGCCGCCAAATCTCCATGATCCTGCAGGACCCGCAGACTTCGCTGAACCCGGTGTTCACCATCGGCAACCAACTGCGCGAGGCTTTGGGCATCGCCCACAAGGAAAACAAGAGCTCAATGTTGGGTCGGGCGGTGGACGCGTTGCGGAAAGTGAACGTAGCCGCGCCAGAACGCCGCCTCGACGACTATCCGCACCAGATGTCCGGGGGCATGAAGCAGCGTGTGGTTGGCGCCATCGCCATGTCGTGCGAGCCCGGAATCATCATTGCCGATGAGCCCACGACCGCGCTGGACGTCACGATTCAGTTGCAGTACCTGCGGCTTTTGAAGGAAATCCAGGCTGAAACCGGCTTGGCGATCATCTTCATCACGCATGACTTTGGCGTGGTGGCCCGCATGTGTGACCGCGTGGCCGTGATGTACGCGGGCCGTATCATCGAGCAGGGCGACGTGCGGGACATTTTCAGCCGTCCGGCGCACCCGTATACCCAGGCGTTGATCAACTCCGTGCCCAAACTCGAGGAACGGGTCGATCGGCTGTACTCGATCGAGGGGCAGCCGCCGCTGTTGTCCAATCTACCGGAGGGCTGCCGCTTTGCGCCGCGTTGCCCGTATGTGGCCGACCGGTGCCTTGAAGCCTATCCTACTTCCTCCCAACTTGCAGAAGGGCATCACGGCGACTGCTGGGCGCTCCACTCTGATTGGGACGGAACACCCATCGCGGAGTTCGTGGCGCCGACCGGTACGTCCGGATAAACTGCACGCCGCGCCCCAACCTGCATTTCCCCCAAGAGGAGGTCCCGACCACGATGGCAGTCGCTACTGACAACAACCTTCTGGAAGTCACAGGCCTGAAAAAGTATTTTCCGGTCACCAAGGGTCTCATCTTGATGAAGACCATAGGCTACGTGCAGGCCGTGGATGGGATTTCCTTCAACATCAAACAGGGCGAGACCCTGGGTCTGGTCGGCGAGTCGGGTTGCGGGAAAACCACCACCAGCAAACTCCTTTTGCGCCTGGAGAGGCCCACCGACGGGGAAATCCTGTTGGAGGGTGAGGACATCAACACCTTCCGCGGCTCCCAACTCCAGGAATACCGCACGACCGTGCAGGCGGTTTTCCAGGATCCCTGGTCTTCGCTCAGCCCGAGGATGCGGGTACGGGACATTGTCTCGGAGCCCTTGGTGGTGAACCGCAACGTGACTACCCAGGAGAAAAACGACCGTGTGTCTGAGGTGCTCGCGCAAGTTGGTTTGCACTCCCAGCAGGCGAACAACTATCCTCACGAGTTCAGCGGCGGCCAAAGGCAAAGGATCGCCGTGGCCTCAGCCCTGGTGTCGTATCCGAAGCTGATCGTGCTGGACGAGCCCGTTTCCGCGCTGGACGTTTCCATTCGCGCTCAGGTGATGAACCTGCTCAAGGACCTGCAGGAACAGTACAACGTCAGCTATCTGCTCATTGCCCACAACCTGGCGACCGTTCGCTACATGGCGCACCAGACAGCGGTAATGTATCTGGGACAAATTGTCGAATACGCCGAGACCGAGGAGCTCTACAACAACGCCCTGCACCCCTATACGAAAGCTCTGTTCTCCGCCGCGCTGCCATCTCACCCGGACCTGATTCGAGAGGACATCGTTCTTCAGGGCGAGGTTCCCTCGCCGATCAACCCGCCCACCGGGTGCCGGTTCCACCCCCGCTGCCCGTTTGCGATGCCCCAGTGTTCAGAAGAAGCGCCCGTGGAGAAAGAGGTATCGCCGGGTCACCGGGTTTCGTGCCACCTCTACTGACCAACCTGAAGAGACTACAAAGGCTAACGCCCCCGGCCAGAAAGTGGCCGGGGGCGTTGTGGTTTGACCAGTTCAGATAGACGCTTACTCGATTCCGTACACGTTGCCGTCCGCGGTGCGCACGATCAGCAAACCATTGCTTACTATTGGCGGAATCATGATCGGCGCGCCGAGGTTCATGCTCCAGTTTTCCTGACCAGTCAACCGGTCCAGCGAATACAATGCGCCGGATTCGTCGCCCACTATGAGATGATCTTTGATCACCAGAGGCGACGCCCATACAGCATTCGCCGTGGGAAAAGTCCACAGCAGATCACCGCTGATCGCGTCGAGAGCATAGACGGTATTATCGTGCCCGCCCACGTACAGGGTGCCGCCGTTTTCGTCGTCGACGAGGGCAGGACTGCTCTTAACGCCCTGCAGTGGGTTTTCGGGCGTGAACCGCCACAAACCTCCCTGCTGGCCCTTGGGGCGCGGTACGCCCGGGACCTGCCAAAGCCACAACTGGGCCCACAACTGCTTGAACTGGTAGAGCCCCGGTATCTCCCGACGGGTGGCTTCGACCGCGTACAACTGGCCGCCGGCGCTGAAATAGGCGCGCTCCCCATCCTCGGACATCACGGGCGAACCGTTGATGGCTCGTGGGGTGCGGAACCGGAACCATTCCTGACCGGTGCGGGCGGAGAGAATGTAGAACACGCCCTTTTCATCGCCGATCAACAGCTTGCCTTCGTGGATGGTGACAGCGTCGCTGGCGTTGCTGTCCAGCTGCTTCTTCCAGATCAACGCCCCGGTGTGGGCATCCAGGGCGTAGATCCAACTCTCCCCGGAGCTGATGTACACCAGCCCATCAGAAACCACGGGGGCGGTTTCCACTACATCGGCCGCGGGGTAACTCCAGCGCACTTGCCCATCGAACGCATTCCACGAGCTCACGGTGTGGTCTGTGCTGCCGAAAAACAGGTACAGACCGATTACCGCCGCACCGGCTGTGATCCGGCCCGGTGTCTCGCCTTCCCACTTTTCGACAAACGACAAATCCGCATGGGACAGGGCGAACATGCCTTCGGAGGACCCGACGTAAATGTGCGTATCCTGGGCGACGGGTTCCGACCGCAGGGGTTCGCCGGGCACGTCGAAGTTCCAGTACCGGATTTGGCCTGAAGGTGGCGGCGGGCCAATGTCCACGCGGCGGCTATGTCTCAGGTCTCTGCCCACGCCGGTCCACGAACCCGGGCCGGCATCGATGGTCAACTGGGTCTGGGTCTTTTTGAACAAGACCACTGGATCGGGCGCAAACGGGTAGTTGACCCAGATTACAAACACGATCAGTAGAGCGATGACGCAGGCGGTCACGATTCGTCGCCACGAAAGCCTTCGCATGAACCAATTGTGCCGCCGATGCTGCGCCCACGTCGGAAGTCGTACAATCACCCGGTTGCAGCGTTCGTTGGCGCAACGCGACCCGACCCTCTGGCCTTCGGCCCCGCAATACGGGCATGCCAACAGCAGCGGATCGTCGATCAGCGCGTCGTCGTCCGCGACCCGGGTGGGTTCCAGCACCCCGACATTCGCCTGATTGCTCGGATTTGACGCAAGAGGCGCCTGCGCTTCCAGTGGAGGGGAGACCAGGGTTTCGCGGATCGATGGATCGTCAAACGTGGGTTGGGCGGACACCGGTTCGGGGGTCGGGTTGGGCCGAAGGCCGTGCAAGGTCGCACCGGGTGCGGGAGATGACGTTGGGTCTTCCGGCTCCCATTGGGGAGTTATGGATGCTACGGGATGCGTCGGCTCCTCGGCCGGCAGGTCGGCCTTGGATCCTGATGCCCCAGTCGGGCCCGCGGCCAGGACGTCGGGGGGGGAGACGTCAGCATCTGTCGGATCGGAGTCCGGCGTCCGGGAGCGCCGCGAAAACCTGCGGAAAAAGTCGCCAATACCAGGCATATTCAGCTCCGCAGGATCATGCGGGTGGAGATCCTGCCAGTTCTCCGTTGATCAGCAGGTGGCGCACCGCCGGGGTCAGCAGCCGAGCGCGCGACTGCAGCTCCTCACTGGTGGCTCTGCCGATTGGGTGGGCGCACATGAGATACGGGAAATTAGGTACGCCCATGAGGCGGGTGTACGCGCGGGCGGTGTTGGCGAACACAGTGGTGATGATGGTCGCCGCCGGGATGCCCTGGCGTTCCAAGGTAATTCCGTCGTGCAAACTGCCCGACGAGCAGCCCCCTCAATC
>DAOUIF010000082.1:0-82235 GCA_034423575.1 Dehalococcoidia bacterium
GGCCAGGTGGATGCTGTCGGCAGCGTCCCTGTCGGAGTCCAGCTTCCATAGCGCTTCGTAGGTGGTCCAGCGAGCGGCGTCCAGTTCGTTGACCAGGTTGATGATATGGTCCTGGACCCGCTGGAAACGGCCAATGGGCGTGCCGAACTGGATGCGCGTGCGGCTGTAGTCCACGGACATCTCGTAGACCTGTTGCGAACCTCCCACCTGGAAGGCGCAGAGCAGGGGGATCGAAGCGGCCACGGCGCGCTCCAGGGCATCCCAGCCGCCGCCGAAGGTGGCGCCGAGGATCGCGGAAGGGGCGATTTGCACCCCGTCGAGGCGCACTTCCGCCAGGTTCCACGCGAAGCCCTCCAGACGGCGGATCGACACGCCCGGAGCGTCGGCGGGGATGATCACCAGTCCGACGTGCTGTCGGTTCTCGGTGCGCACCGCACAGATCAGATCGGTGGCTGACGCGGCGTCGTACACGTACACCTTGGTGCCGGAGATCCGGTACCCGTCGCCGCTGGCCGTTGCCAGGGTCTGCACGTCGGATTCATCCCATTGATAATCGGCCTCGGTGATCGCCAGGGCCACCGTGCGTCTTCCGGATGCCAAGTCTGGTAGGAGGGAGCGTTTCTGATCAGTAGTGCCAGCCTCCAGTAGGGTCAACGCGCCGAGGGCGGCGCTGCTCAGATGCGGACCGGGCACGGGGCCGCGCCCGAGCTCTTCAAACAGCACGCCGGCGTCAGTGTACGAGCCGCCCTCGCCGCCGAACTCGGTGGGAATTATGATGCCCAGCCAGCCGGTGCCGGCGAGCTTTTCCCATGGTTCTGAGGGTGCGCTCTGCCCGGTGGCGGACAGTTCCAGCAGGGTCTCCTTGGGGTACTCAGTGTCCACAAAGCGGCGGACTGCCGCCTTGAGCATTTCCTGTTCTTCGCTGAGGGCGAGGTCCATGGGTGCAACAGCTCCTGACTAATGGCAGCGCTCAATGCGCTGCCATGGAAGTTGTGTCGGACGTGAATGGAAGGTCAGGCGAGGGCGCCGGCGCGCTCGCGCTGCTGGCGTCCTATTCCGATACGGCGGGCCATGATGACCTTCTGGATGTCCGTGGTGCCGCCGGGGTGGAGGGCGATGATGGCTGCACGCTGGTGGGACTCGATGTGACCCTCGCCGGCGCCCCACTGCTCGTCCTTGGTCAAAGCCGCGGGTCCGAGAATGTCAAGGATACCGGTGGCAATACGCAGGCCGGACTGCTTGCGAAAGTAGGATGCCTGGGGCCCTTCGTAGGTGATGTGGGCGCCGCTGTGGCGCATCCAGTAGTTGCGCAACTGGAACAGGCGACCGATTTCGGCGTCGATGTAGATGTCGACCAGGCGCTCGCGGACGTCGGAGTCCTTGCTGAGGGCCTCGCCGCGGCGGTTGTTGGTCTTGCAATAATCGAAGATGCGGTCGACGATCCAGTTCCTGCCGATGCGGCCGCCGGTGCCGTGCTCCAGCTCCAGGTGGGTGGTCGCAACTTTCCAGCCCTCGTTTTCGCCGCCGATCAGGTTGCGGGCGGGTACCCGTACGTTGTCGAAGTAGACGATGTTCTTGACACCGGAACCCGCGCCGGATTCGCCAGCCGAGGAAAGCAGGTCCATGGGAAAGACGCTGATGCCGGGAAGATTGGACGGCACCATGAACCAACTGAGGTTGTGGTGACGGTCGCCCTCGGGATCCGTGCAGGTGATGGTCCACATGTAGTCGGAGCCGTGGGCGCTGCCGACGTAGACCTTCTGACCGTTGATGACATAATCGTCGCCGTCGCGGCGGGCCGCAGTCTTGGCATTCGCCAGGTCGGAGCCGGCTTCCGGCTCAGTCAACAACTGCCAGGTGCGGATTTCACCCTTGAAGATCTTGGGCAGGAATTCCTGCTTCTGCTCCTCGGATCCCCAGACGAGGATGGAGTTGCCGCCGAGGCGTCCGCCCGAGTCGTAATATGGCGGAAGCGACAGATTGCAGTTGTCGATCTCCTCTTCGAGCACGACGGAGTGGTCGACGGTCAGGCCCCCGCCGCCGTATTCCTGGGGAGCAGTGGGCCAGAGCCATCCCTTGTCGCCCAGGCGTCGTCCCAACTCGCGACGGAGTTGGTACTGCTCGAAGGTCAGGTCGATGGAGTCGGCCGGGTGCTGGATGCCGGCCGGTATGTTGTCGCTGAGCCAGTACTGCACCTCGGTGCGAAAGGCTTCCTGCTCGGCGGTATAGGTTGGTTCGAAGTCCATGGCACGCCTCGGGAACAGCCGGGACATGGCCCGGCCGGGGTGTTTCGGGAATTAGTGGGCAATTATGCCGGATGGGGCGGGATGGGGCAACCGGGCGCGATTGCCGACCGCTCCGATGTTGGCGCGCGGTTCACTGACTGCGCAGAGCCCGCCCCGGTCGCGCGCCAGTGTGCCGGCCGTTGTCGATGACGAGGGCGCCGTTGACCGCGACGTAGTCGATGCCGACGGGGAATTGCAGCGGATCTTCGAATGTAGCCGGAGTGTCGACGCCAGACGGGTCGAAGAGGACGAGGTCGGCCTTGGCGCCGTCGCGGATGACGCCACGGTCGGACAGGCCGAGGCGTTGGGCGGGCGCTCCAGTCATTTTGCAGATAGCGTCCTCGATGGAGAATAGGCCTTCTCCCCGGACGAACTGGGCCAGCACGTAAGGGTAGGTGCCGTAGGTGCGGGGATTGGGCCGGCCTCCGGTGAGGATGGCGTCGGTGCCGATCATCTGGGCCGGGTGTGACGCGATTTCACGGATGTTTTCCAGGTTGCCGGTCCGCGCGACGAAGGCCACCTGGAGGTCCTCTTCGAGGAGCAGGTCGCACACGGCGTCGACCATGCGGCCGCCACGATGATCGGCCAGCTCTTCCAGGGACCGGCCCTCCCACTCCTTGTTCTTGTCGGATGCGATGTGGGCGAAGATGTAGTTGTCGAGCGTCTGGCCGCCCCATTGCGGTTCAACTGCGCGAACCATCAGGTCGCGCACATTGGTGTCGGCAAGCCGAGTCATCAGCGCCTGCGGGCCGCCGGCGTGGACCCAGTACGGCAGCAGGGAATGGAGAATGGTGCTGGCAGCGGGATAGGGGTATTGGTCGAAGGTGACGTCCTGTCCGCGGTTGCGGGCCTCGTCGACCAGGGCGGTCATCTGGGCGCCGAGGCCGGCCACGGGGCTGTGGTAGTGGGAGATGTGGACGGGCGCGCCGGAGCGCCGGCCGATTTCCAGGGCTTCGCGGAAGGGATCGAGGAGGCGGTCGCCTAGGGTGTAGCGGGCGTGGGTGCAGTAGAACCCGCCCTCTTCAGCGGCCACGGCAGCGATGGCGGCGAGTTCGCTGGTGTCGCTGTAGGCGCCGGGGGCGTAAGTCAGGCCGGTGGTGAACCCGAAGGCCCCGTCACGCATGCCCTGGCGCGTGAGATCGCGCATGGTTTGCAGTTCCGCATTGGTGGGCAACCGGGATGACCAGCCCATGGCGGCGACGCGGATTGCGGCGTGGGGGACCATGTGGACAACATTGCAGGTGGAATTGCCGTCGAAGAGCGCAAGGAAGTCGGCTACGCTGCTCCACCGTACATCAGGCGGCGCGCCGTTGACCGCCGCCAGATACACCAGGAGCTGTTCCAGGGCCCGCGGAGTCGTGGGCGCATAGGACAAGCCGTCCATGCCCAGCGCCTCGGTGGTCACGCCCTGGCGGATCTTGGGGTGGTGGTCGGGATCGGTGAGCAGCTTCAGGTCCGAATGGGAGTGCATGTCGATGAAGCCGGGGCAAATCACGTAGCCGCTGGCGTCGATTCTGCGGCCGGCTTCTACTGCAGATGTGTCGCCGTTAATGACCTGGATCGTGTCGCCGGTCACCGCAACGCTGGCGCGATAACCTGTGGATCCGGTGCCGTCGATGACGGTGCCGTTGGCGAATAGCAAGTCGACCATATAACTGCTCCCATCAACCTTGCATCGGACCATATAGGCCGCGGTGGTGCTGTGAACTGGGTTGCCGTGCATCATACACCGCTTGCGCGTTGGGCACGCGTTCGAAGAACGCATCGGGGACGCATATGGGCTATAATGACGATCAGAAATCCACAGGGAAGGAGAATGGCCATGCCGGCAACCGTAAATCGCGATGAAGTGTACGAGGCGCTCCGCACGGTGTACGACCCGGAAATTCCGGTTAACGTGGTGGATCTGGGGCTCATATACGACGTGCAGGTCAGCGACGCCAATGACGTGTTCGTCCAGATGACGCTGACGTTCCCCGGGTGCGGAATGGGCCCGCACATCGCCCAACAGGCGGAGTGGGCCGTGCAGGACGTGGAAGGCGTCGAAGAGGTCAACATCGAGCTGACATTCGATCCGCCGTGGTCTCCAGATCTGATCAGTGAAGAAGCCCGCAACATGCTGGGCATTTAGTCTTATTTGCCCGTCCAAGGTCACCCGGATACGGAGATCAGTCCTACGATGGCAACGCCACAGCAGCCCAACGCCCAGCAGAACGCTCGCCTGCAGCAGATCCGGAGGCAATGGGAGCAGAAGCGCCAGATCACGGATCGCCTGGCGTCGGTACGGACGACAATTGGCGTGTACAGCGGCAAGGGCGGCGTGGGCAAGACTACGGTGGCTTGCAACCTGGCGACCATCCTGGCAAAGCAGGGCGAGCGCGTGGGGCTGTTGGACGTCGACATCGATTGCCCCAACGTCACGCGGGTGATGGGAATCACCGACAAGCCCGACTACCGCGACGGTCAGATCAGCCCGGCGGAGGGGCATGGCGTCAAGGTGGTGTCGATGGCCTTTTTCCAGGAGAACGAGGACGAGGCGATCATCTGGCGCGGCCCGATGATCCACAACGCCATCAACCAGTTTCTCCAGTCCACGGACTGGGGGGAGTTGGACTACCTGATCGTAGACCTGCCACCGGGCACGTCGGACTCGCCATTGACGGTTATGCAGACCCTGCCCATGGACGGATTTGTGGTGGTGAGCACGCCGCAGGACCTGGCGATCATTGATGCCAAGCGGTGCATCAACATGATCCGCAAGCTGAACCTGAACGTGGTGGGGATCGTCGAGAACTACGCGGGCGATATCTTCGGCGAAGGGGCAGGCCGGCAGCTGGCCGAAGACATCGACGCTCCGTTCCTGGGCAGCATGTCCCTGAGTTCCTCATACCGGGACACCAGCGGGCCGACGGTGCTGGTGGACGATACGGTAAGCGGCGAGTACGCCTCGGTGGCTGACGAACTGCGCCGGAGCCTCAAGGCTCACGGGCGCGAAGCTTAGGCCGGGCGGGCGGCTCAGGAAGCCTGCCGCTCGATCCCCTCTTCCAGCGCCGGAAGCGATTCAAAAACCGGCGCGGGCAGTTCCATAGGTTCGGGCGCGTCAATGGCGTGCAACCGCAGGAGCGCGGAAACTTCCCGTTGGATGGCTTCCTGTGCGAAGGGGTTGAGTTCGCCCATCTGGCGGAATTTCCGGTACCGTTGTTTGACGAGCTTGCCGGTGGAAACGCGGCTGGCCTCGGCGAGATGCTTGTAGATGGAATTTTCCAGGTCTTCGACTGCCTGCCGGGGGTCCAGGTGGGCTCCACCCCCGGGTTCGGGAATGACCTGATCGATGATGCCCAACTCCTGGCAGTCGCGAGCGGTGAGCATCAGGACTTCGGCAGCCTCCCGATTGAGGAAACGCTCCCGCAGGGGACCGCCGACCGCATGGTGGAGGGAAATCGGCGAATAGATCGCGTACTGCTGCATCAGGATGCGGTCGGAAAGGCTCAACGCCAGCGCTGCTTCGTTGCCGGCCTCGCCGATGATCACGGAAACGACCGGAGTTTCCGCTTCAAGCATCATTGACAGGCTTCGGGCGATGGCGTTGCCCACGCCCTGTTCTTCGGATTCGAGCCTGGGGTCAGCTCCCTGGGAATCGATGAGCGTCACCAGCGGCAGGTTAAAACGCGCGGCCAGGCCGATGATCCGCTGCGCTTTCCGTAGCCCGTCGGGATGGACGTGGTAGCGGCTGCGGTCGGTGTCGTGGGAATGGATCCGCTGCTGGCCAACCACGGCCACGGGATGCCCGCGCAGCAGGCCGACGCCTCCGACCACGGTGCGGTCGTCGCTGCTGACCCGGTCGCCACAAATCTCGAAGAAATCTTCAAGGAGGTGGCGCATGTAGTACAAGGCGTCGGGACGCTCGTCGTGGGTGGCGGCTTCCACCGACTCCCAAGTCTCGGTGTCTTCGGCGGCGGGCACCTGCAGGCGAGACACGGCGCGGCGGCCCAGGCGAATTGCTTCGGGCTCCGCCAGCAGGGTGAGCAGCTGGCTGACGCGCGTGCGGAGTTGCTCCCGGTCGACCACGTTGTCCAGCAGGCCCTGACGCAGGTGGTATTCCGCCGTATGCACGTCCGGGGGAACCTGGCGCCCAGTGGCCTCGATCATGGCGCGGATGGGAGAGAGGCCGACAACCGAGCCGGGTTCGGCGATTATGACGTCGGCGAGGTTCGCGAAACTCCCGTAGGCCTGTCCCGTGGAAGGGTTGGCTAACACCGCGATAAACGGAAGGGACGCCTCCCGGAGTTTGTTGGCGGCGGTGACCGTCTTGGCCATCTGCATCAGGGACAGGACGCCTTCCTGAGTACGCGCCCCACCGCCGGTGACCAACGCGACGACGGGAAGACTGCGCCGAGTGGCGTGCTCGAAAGCCAGGGCCACTTTTTCGCCGACCACGCTGCTCATGCTGCCGCCCATGAACCCGTAGTCCAGCACGGCGAGCATCACGTTGCGGCCGTCGATTTTACAGGTCCCGGTAACGGCGGCTTCGGTCAAGCCGGTGCGGTCCTGGCTCCGGACAATCTGGTCGTCGTAGGTCGTGCGGTTGGAGAAGGCCAAAGGCGCAACGGAGCGCACATAGCGGTTGTGCTCGCGGAAGGTACGGCGGTCCGCGAGCAACTCGATCCGTTCACGGGCCGAGAGGGTGTAGTGGAACCGGCAGAACGGGCATACACGATAATCGAGGTACGCGTTCGAATCGCTGATTGATTCGTGGCAGTACAGGCAATGATCGTGTACCGCCGACAGGTACATCTCCTCCAGCTCGTCGCCGTCGCTGAAGAGATGAACCAGGAAGTTGGTCAGGTTGCGAACCGGCACCTAAACCCCTCCTTCAGTTGCCGAGCACCCGACGGCCGCACGCAGGCGGATCCAATCGGCTATTGCAAATCCCGAGGCCGTTCCAGTAATAACTCTATTTTACACAATGGCGATTTCGTCGAACCGCCAAGGTTGTGGTCGATTTTGATGATGGAGATTGCGGGCCACTCAATCGGACCAAATACTTGCGCGGCGCCAGTGGGCACGGCCTCGGCGCCCAGACAAAAAGCGAAACCGACGACTTGCGAGCAATCAGGAAGGCTCGGTATCAGGGGGATCGAGTTCAAATTGAATGAAAGTAGCGTCGACCTCTCCTCCCTCCCGGCGCACGGCGGCCCAATCAGCGATGCGGCACCCGGCGACCCAGGCGATGCCACGGGGAGTGACCACCAGGGGTATCCGAGCTCGCCAGTGTCGCGGGATCCGGGCGTCGGTGAAGATATCCTGCAGCTTGCGCGTGCCGGACATGCCCAACGGCTGAATGCGGTCTCCGGGTTGCCAGTTTCTCACAGTGGCGCCTTCCGACAGGGCTCGGGACGAGAGGTAGGCGGCCAGCGGTTTCCCAGCATCGAGGGAAGTTTCGAGTCCCACGCGTACCGACTGGGCGGTGACTTCCCAGCCGTCGCGGCGGGTGACGGAGACGGCTATAGGACCCCAGGGCAGAGTGAGCCGGAACTCACGCACAGGCCCCGGATACGGGCAATTGTCGGCTTGGTCGGGACCGCTCAACGTGGCCCATTGACCGTTCACGACAAATCGGAATCCCCGGGGCAATTGGATAATCTGGCCGGAACCCGGATCCGCGGCGGCGCCGGACATGGCCGCCAGGTGTCGCTCGGTGAGGCGGTGTTCGCGACCCGTCACCCTGATCCAGGCGCGCCTCAAAATGACGTGCCGAAGCGCCGGATGCAATTCGGCAAGGCAATGCCGGTTGAGACGCACGGCGCCATCGTCGGACACGGTTTCAGGGGCCAACAGGGGCCACAGCCGGTCCGCCTGCTGCTCCATGTATTCGACCTGGGCTGCCGCGGTGCGGGAAATCCGGCCCAAGGCGTCCACGATCCGGGGATTTAGCTGTTCTTTCAAGGCGGGCATGATGTCCAGGCGAACGCGGTTTCGGGCGAACTCCCGCATGGAGTTTGTGCTGTCGTCCCGGTAATCGATACCGTAATTCCTGCAGTACGAAATCGTGTGGTGACGGGTAAGGTCGATCAGCGGCCTCCACACCTGCAAATCCGGCGCATCCGGGTCGCGGGCGGGATGCGCGACCGGGTACGGCCAGGGGTCGAGTTCGCTCATTCCGCGGAGTCCGTGCAGGCCGCTGCCGCGCGCCAGGTGGAGCAGGACGGTTTCGGCCAGATCGTCGGCGGTGTGTCCCACGGCCACCAACCGCGCGCCAACCTCACGGGCGGCACGCGCCAGGAAGTCGTAGCGAACGTCCCTGGCCGCCTGTTCGAAGGAGCTGACGCCCGCGCCGCGCTGGTAGGCGGGCACGTCGACTTCGTCGAAGATGCAATCAGGCCACATCCGACGCACGAAGTCGGCGTCGTCGTAGGTCTCCTGGCCCCGAAAGTCGTGCAGCAGGTGAGCGGGCTGGACTCGGAAACCGAACCGCCGGCCAGCCCGGCCGAGCACGTTCATCAAAGTGCAGGAGTCGGGTCCACCCGACACTCCGGCCAGGACCACGTCACCCGGCTTCAACCCGGCACGCCGCGCAGTGGTCATTGCCGTGATGTGCAGCCGGTACGCCGGCCAAAAGTCGGTGCGTCGGCGTTTGTTTCGGCCCAATGAACGAAGGATCCTAATAACCGGTGCGATTGGCTGGGCTCAGGTGATCCACGGCGTTGAACGTGGCGAGGCGTCGTCCACGCCGGCCGGACGTGATCGTGGTGCGGCTGCCCAGGGACAGGTCCATGTGATTGATGTTGGCAAGCGGCAGGTCGATGACGGCGGCGACAATGCAGCGGATGGTGAAATTATGGGTGACGGCGATCACGGTATCGTCGGCGTCGTAGCGCGCATCGAGTTCTTCGATTACCTTCATGGCGCGGCGTTGCACATCACCCAGGGATTCGCCTCCAGGCATGGTGACGCTGCTGGCGTCGCGCCGCCAACCTTGGTACAGATTGGGCCAGCCGTCGCGCATTTCCTGAACGGTTACACCCTCGAGATCGCCCATGTCCATCTCAATGATGCGTGGTTCGTCGGTGACGGGTAAGCCGGACAGGTCGGCGATGGCGCAGGCGACGCCGCGGGCTCGCTGCAGCGGGCTGGAATAGACGGCCACCGGGTTCCACGTGAGGCTGGCGACGGCGAGCTCCCGGGCCTGCGCCCAACCCCGCGGAGTGAGGATAGAGTTGGTGGTGCCCTGCAGGCGGCCCGACGCGTTGATGTCGGTTTCGCCGTGGCGGACTAGGTGCAGCCTCATCCGGACGGGTCCTCAGTCGGGGGGTCCACCAACCGCAGGCGCACCTGGTTGATCCGGGCGCCGGCCATGTCGGTAACAGTGACCTCCAGGTTGCCGGTTTGGACCGTGTCGTTGGCGATGGGAATCTCTCCAAGTTCGTGCAGCACCAGGCCGGCGATGGTCTGGTAGTCGCCCTCGGGCACCTCGACGCCGTTAGAATGGAGGCGGTCGTTGATTTCGATGATGGTCATGCCGCCGTCCAGGAGGTATGCGCCGTCGGGTTGCTGGGCGATGCTGCGGTCGGCGGTTATGGCGGGAGGGTCGTCGTCGACGACGGTGCCGACGATAACGCCGATCAACTGCTTCATCGTGACCAAGCCCGCGATGCCGCCGTATTCGTTGGTCACCAGCATCATCGACAAGCGCTTTTCCTGCATAGTGTCGAAGGCGTCGGACACCGACACGGTTTCGGGTATGAAGTCGACCCCGCGCATGGTTTCGGTGACCGCGTCCCGGAACCCGATTTCGCCTCGACCCTGGGCGATAAGAACCTCCTTGTTGGAGAGCACGCCCAGGACGGTCTCCTGGCTGCCCTCAAAAACAGGGAAACGGGTGTGGCTGTGCTCGGCATAGAGAGCCAGGAATTCGTCGAGGGTGGTGTCCTTTTCTATCCAGATGATTTCAGTTCGGGGCGTCATGATCTCGCTGAGTCGGCGGTCACGGAAGTTGAACACGCGATGGAGACGCTCAGCTTCGTCGGATTCGACCGCGCCCTGCTGACTGGACAGGTCGATCATCATCCGCAGCTCGCCCTCAGTGAACGTTGTTTGCCAACCGTCCGACGATGTGCCCAGCGCTTTATAAATGAGACGGGGCACGACGGTGAAGAAATAGATGAACGGCGTGCTGAGCATCATCATCCAGCGAACCGGATGCGCCGCCGCCAAGGACCAACGTTCTGAGTAGGTGGCCGCCAGGGTTTTTGGAGTTATCTCACCGAAGATGGAGATAGTTACCGTCATGACCAGGGTGGTCAACAACGCCGCGTAGCCCGAGTCATTGAGCAGGTCGGCAGCGAGGGCGGTGCCCAGAGCCGTTGCGAAGATGGTGAAGGCGTTCTGGCTCAGGAGAATGGTGGCGAAGAACTTTTCGTGCTGCGACAGTACGTGGTTCACCGCGCGGGCGGCGGTATTGCCCTGGCCGGCCAGGTACTGGATTCGGATCTTGTTGACCGCTACCAAAGCTGCCTCGGCGCTGGTGAAAAATACCACCCCCAGAAAACTGATCGCGAGCAGCGATACCTGCAAGCTCCAGGGGATGGATAATCCGCCAGAGGTCTCCCCCACCTGCAACAAGACGACCCCAATCGATAAACCGTCGGGCGCGATGTCCATCATCTGGATGCTATTCCTCCGGGCGAACCAGCGCCGGGATTGGCCCGGCGCGCGGGTCTCGCCTGATGTAAATTATCTACGGGAAGGATAGCATCGCCCGAAATGACGCGCAAAGCCGGCCGGCCGACGGCTTGCCGATTGATATAATGCTGCGACGCATTCGCTGGTGGACGGGCGGGCCATGTTGATCCTGGGCATAGAAACTTCGTGCGACGAAACGGCTGTCGGAATCGTGGAAGATGGCCGGAGCTTGCGGGCCAACGCGATCGCGTCTCAGGCCGCGCTGCACGCCGCCCATGGCGGTGTCGTGCCTGAGCTGGCCTCAAGGCAGCACATCCGCGACATGGAACCAACCCTGCGGCGCGCGTTGTCGGATGCCGCAGTAACGCTCCATGACATCGATGCGGTGGCGGTCACCCACGGGCCGGGGTTGGCCGGCGCCCTCATCAGCGGAGTTAACACGGCGAAGTCGCTGGCGCTGACGCTGGACATCCCATTGGTGGGGGTCAACCACCTGG
Organism: Dehalococcoidia bacterium; assembly: GCA_034423575.1. Classification (GTDB taxonomy): domain Bacteria; phylum Chloroflexota; class Dehalococcoidia; order Lucifugimonadales; family UBA3495; genus Bin87. The sequence goes on from DAOUIF010000082.1 coordinate 11,465, forward strand.
AGGGCCACGTCTACGCCGCGTGGCTGGTTCCCAACGAGGCGTCGCCCGCTGAGGAACCCGGGTTCCCTTTGGCGTGCCTGGTGGCGTCGGGGGGCCATACTGACCTGATCCTGATGGAAGGGCACGGCGACTATCGCTTGGTGGGTCGGACGCGCGACGACGCGGCGGGAGAGGCCTTCGACAAAGCCGCGCGGGTCCTGGGACTGGGATTCCCCGGCGGCCCGGAGATCCAGAAAGCAGCGGAGTCGCTGGCTGACTTCTCGGAGGATGGCGAACCGTTTGCGGCAGCGGCGCCGTTGCCACGAGCGTGGATGCGAGACACGTTCGATTTCAGTTTCAGCGGGGTGAAGACGGCTCTATTGCACCGGGCGCAGAATGTCGGCCTCTACCCCGACCCGGAGCAGGCGGACGCCGACGTCGACCGGCTGGTAGCTAACCTCGCCCACCAGTTCCAGGAGTCGCTGGTTGACGTGATGACCGCCAAGTTGCTGGATATGGCCGATCGTTATAAGGCCCGCGGCCTGGTTCTGGGCGGAGGCGTGACGGCCAACGCGCGCCTGCGGCAACGGGTGCTGGCGGAGTCTCCCGTGCCGGCGATCATACCGGCGCCGGTGCTGTGCACCGACAATGGGGCGATGATCGCGGCCGGGGCTTTCTACCAGATACAGCGGGGTGCAGTCGCCGACCTCGCATTGGATGTGGACCCTTCGCTGCCCTTCGGAGTGCCGGCCTGACCCTGATCGGGCCTAAGTCTCGGCGGCGCTCACTTCGCGCACCTGCTGTTGCTCCGGGCCCGCGCCAAAGGGCGACCTCAACCGGAGGAGAATTCCCGCGAACGTCATGAGGTCGGCATTGCCGGCAGTGCAAGGCACCTCGACATTCCAATTCCACCCGTCAATTCGGATCACGCTGCCGCCCGAATCGGTCAGGCTTCGCCAGATTATCCAGCCCAGCAGCACTATGAGGACCATCAGCACGGCCGCCATGGCGTGCAGGTTGATAACCGGTATGACCACGTCCGGCAGCCGGTCGACCAGCCAATAGGCCAGCAGCACGTAGGCGAAAACCCCGCCGAGCAGCAGGGTACCCCACTGTTTCCAGGAGAGACCGCGTCGGGCGTCGTTGCGCACACTGACCGCAGTCACGGTGTCAGACGCGAACATCTGCACGACACGGGTGGGACCTTCCTCCGTCACCGCGATGATGCGGCGGTCCGTCGCCACCAGCAGCCGGCCGGCGGCTGGGGGTTCGCGAGTGAGGCCGTGCTCAGCGTCGAGGAACGCGGCCGCTCGTTCACCGGGGAGCAGTTCAACTCCCCGGATGTGGGACAGGAATGAAGGGGTGGTAACCATCGTGCGCCATATAACCGAATGTTGCATGGAATCGTAACACAAGGCAACGAGGCCATCCGGAGCGGAGCGAGGCGAACCGGGAGGTGCGGCAAGGCCATCATGTTCCTTAGCAGCGCGGGCAATTTGCCGGTGGGTGTACGACCGGAAACGGAGAATGTTGGCCGTCTCTATGCATACCCGGAAAATTTTGTAGCTTTTTGAAAAAATTGGATTAATTTCGCATTTGCGAAAACAGGCAGCGGGACAAACCCGTTTGCTAAATTCCCAGTGACGTTAGGGCGGGCATACCGAACGTGGCCTCTGCACGCCTTTACTGATACTGGATTCATAGCGGATAGGTGATGACTCTGGCGGTAATGCACAGGCCGGCGCCCCTTGCCGTGTCGGTTGGTTCAGTGTTGTGCGGGTGGCCAACATTGACCTTCTCAACACGCGCCAACGGGGAAGAGTCTGTTCATCACAATCCGGTGCTGGTAACAGAGACCGTGGAGTGGCTGTCGGCTACCACTGGAAAGGTGTATCTCGACGGCACAGTTGGGGAGGGCGGACACGCGGAGGCGATTCTCGAGGCTTCGGGACCGAACGGCAGGGTGATTGGGATAGATCGCGACCCGCGGTCCGTGGACGCAGCCCGACGTCGGCTGATCCATTTCGGGGAACGAGCGCAGATCATACATGGCAACTACGCCGACATGGGCGACCTGGCACAGCAGGCCGGCATTGATCAGGTTGACGGCGTGTTGCTGGATCTGGGGTTCTCTTCGCGCCAGGTTGATGCGGAGGGCTACGGGTTCTCATTCCAACGGGACGAACCCCTGGACATGCGGTACGACCGCGTCGGGTCGACCGCCGCCGATTTGCTGAACCACGCTGACGAGCGTGACCTGGCCGACGCGATTTTCCGCTATGGGGAAGAGCGTCGCAGTCGTGCAGTCGCCCGGGCGATCGTGGCGGCACGCCCTATTGCCACCACGGGCCATCTGGCCTCGGTTGTGGCGCGAGCTCTGGGTGGGCGGCGCGGAAGCCGGCACCCAGCCACGAGAACGTTCCAGGCGCTGCGGATCGCGGTGAACGAGGAATTGACGCACCTCCAAGCCGGCCTGGAGGCCGTTCCGGGAATGCTGAATCCAGGCGGGCGGTTGGTGGTGATCAGTTACCACAGCTTGGAAGACAGGCTGGTCAAGGCATGGATGGACCGGGAGGCCTCGCGGTGCATCTGCCCGCCGGAGTTGCCCGTTTGCGCTTGCGACCACGAGCCTTCGGTGCGATTCGCGCGCCGGCGTGTGTTGCGCCCCTCGGCTACGGAAACAGACAACAACCCGCGCAGCAGGAGCGCACGGCTCCGGGCGGTGGAGCGCATCTGATCCGCCCCCGGTCAACGATTATTGTTCCTATCTCATAACCACATCTCTCATAACCCCATCCGACCGAGGTAACGCCACAATGCCACAGGAATCGATGTATGCCGCCGTTGACATAGGCACAAGCAAGACAATTTCAATCGTCGCGCGCCTGGGGCCGGAAGGGGAGTTGAAGCCGTTGGGAACCGGCGTGGCCCCGTCGAATGGCGTCCAGCAGGGCGTAATCGACGACTTCGGTGAGGTCAAGAGCAGCCTGCAGGAAAGCATGAGCGAATGTCTGCGCTACGCGGGTCGCAATCCCGTGGACCGCTATCACGTGGTGGTGAACGGGGATCACTTGGTCAGCGTCAACTCGACGGAGATGTTGGGAAGCCGGGAAGAGGTCGTGACGATCACGGAGCAGCGGCTGCGGTCGCTCATGAGCAGCACGTCGGGGAGCCTCGAGCAGCAACTCGACAGCCGCGCGGAGCAGACGCTGCACATGATCCCCATGCGCTACCGGCTGGATGGGATGACCGGAGTGCGGAACCCGACCGGCCTGGACACCAGCGAGCTGCAGTTGGAGGCCCACATCGTGCGCGGCATGTCGGTGCCGCTGGGAAACACGGTGCGCGCATTGCAGTCATGCCGCGCGAAAGTTGAGGGGATGATAGCCCACCCCCTGGCGTCGGCCGAGGGGGTGCTCACCGCCGACGAGCGCGAGATGGGCGTGGTGGTAGTGGACATAGGCGGCGGCACCGTCAAGACGGCGATTTATCGCGAGGGCACGCCGATCTACTCGTCGGTAATCCCGATGGGCGGAAATCAGCTCACGCGGGACATGGCCGTGGCGATGCGGATCCCGTACCAAATGGCAGAGGATCTGAAGGTCCAATTCGGCCATGCGCTGCCCGACGCGATCCCCGCCAACGAAGAGGTCTTGATTCCGGCGACCCAGGTGCAGCCCAGACGGATGGTGCTGCGGCGGGAGCTGTGCGAACCGCTGTATCTGCGCTCGCTCCAGGTGCTGAAGCTGATCAGCGAGGAACTCTACCGGGCGGAAATCGGTTCGATGCCGCCGGGAGGGATCGTGTTAACGGGTGGTGTTTCTCGTATGCCGGGACTGGCGGAGATGGCCTCGCGCGGTTTGAGAGCCGACGTGCGCATCGGAGTTCCGCTCTGGTACGCGGGATTGCCGGAATCGCTGCGAGTGCCAGAATTCTCCGCGGTGTTGGGCGCCCTGCAATGGGCAGTCAAGCACCGGAACCGGCCAGACCAGGGGCGGCCTCGCGGCTCTGGCGAGCGGAACTGGTCTCCGGCTTCACTTTTCCGGAGGCCGTTCGCCCGGTCTGGCGCCCGGCAAGCCGCGTCCGAGCCTGAATGCGAAGACGAGCAGATTTAAAACTGTCGGGCGACCGCTGGGTGGCGCGCGAACCGGTTCAGTTTGAACATCAACCAAATCCCAATCAAACCAACAATAACAGGAGGCGAAAAGACGATGATATTTCCCGATAACTCCGCGTCATGGGAGCCAGCCGAGCGCTTTGAAGAGACCGATGGCCTGATACCCGGGATCGGACGGGGGGTTCCGCTGATAAAAGTGCTTGGCGTGGGCGGCGGCGGCTCCAACGCGGTCAGCCGCATGTATAAGGAAAAACTGCCCGTGGTCGAGTATTACGCGCTGAACACCGACGCGCAGCATCTTGCCCGGTGCGACGTGCACTACCGGATCGCGTTGGGGCGCAACCTGACGCGCGGGCTGGGCGCCGGCGCGCAGCCGGAACTGGGTCGGCAGGCGGCAGAAGAGTCGAGGGACGAAATCGAGCAGGCCGTCAGTGGCGCGGACATGGTGTTCCTGGCAGTTGGCATGGGTGGAGGAACCGGCACCGGCGCTGCTCCGGTGGTCGCACAGATCGCCAAGGAATCAGGCGCCCTGACCATCGCGGTGGTGAGCCGGCCCTTCGGCTTCGAGGCGCAGATGCGCCGGAAGAACGCCGAGGACGGTCTGGAACGCTTGCAGGACCACGTTGATACCATGATCGTCATCCCCAACGACCGGCTGCTGGCGATCAACGATGAACAGTCGGACTCCTATTCGTGGGAGGACGCGCTCAAGTTGGCGGACTCGGTGCTGCATCAGGGCATCAGCGCCATCGCCGAGGTAGTTACCGTGCCCGGTGAGATCAACGTGGACTTCGCCGACGTGAAGACGATCCTCACCGGCGCCGGCCAGGCCTGGCTCTCCATTGGAAGGGGCCGGGGAGAAGGGAGAGCCAGGGAGGCAGCCCGGCAATGCACCACGAGTCCGTTGCTGGACATTTCGCTGGAAGGGTCGCGGCGCATCCTGTTTGTGCTTACCGGCGGCAACAACCTGTCGTTGCAAGAGGTCCAGCAAGCGGCGGCGGTGGTTGAGGAACTTGCAGACCCCAACGCCAACATCATCTTCGGCACCAACCGGGATGCCCGGCTGGACGATGAAGTCAAGATGACGATGGTGGCGGCGGACTTCCCGGCCGCGATAGAGACCCCGGAAGACGACATCGCCAAGTTGCTGAACGAGATGGACGTCCCGGAAAGAAGGGATTACGAACTCCCAACGTTCTTGCAAAACCGCCAGAATCGCCGGGGATTTTATCGATAGACCCATTCTTGCTGACCTCTGTGGCCCCCTCTTCCTTGGGAGAGGGGGCCCATTTTTGTGTCTCCACGTTTGGCGAGGGGAAAATCGACAAAATCCGGCGGAAAATATGACGGCAATCTTCGTGCGAACGGAAAATGGGGTCGGTATAATCCTGACTACCACAAGTTGTGGTTTTCGGGTTCGAAGACACAATATATTCCGATTTCAAAAACTGTTTGAAAAAGCGACCAAAAGGGAATCAATCCCATGAAATGTCCTTACTGTGAAATGGTGCAAAGCAAGGTGACCGACTCCAGGGACGCCGACAACGGCATCCGGAGGCGGCGGGAATGCCTGTCCTGCGGGCGCCGGTTCACCACCCACGAACAGGTCAGGCTGCCGGCGCTGCAAGTGGACAAGCGCGACGGTCGGCGCCAGGAATTCAGCCGGGTCAAGCTGGTGTCCGGGATCGACATGGCCTGCACGCGGAGGCCGATTCCCCGTCGGGACATCGACCGCCTGGCCGACGATATTGAAATGGAGCTCCAGCGCCTGGGCAGCGGTGTGGTCAAATCCCGTGACTTGGGATTGATGGTCCTGGAGAGGCTGCGAACGCTGGATGAAGTCGCGTACATGCGCTACGCGTCGGTTTATTACGATTTCCAGGGTGCGGGCGACTTTGAAGAACAGGCCCGCTCCCTGCGACAGGGGCACCCGGAACCGCTGCTGAGCCTGGCCGCGGTTACCACCCGGAGGACCCGAACTCGCCGCGCCACCCGACGCAGCGGACAATAGGCGAACCACAGGCCAAACCCTGCATTGATGAGGACATGATCTGTGGATCGCATCAAGGCGTATCAACTAATGGACTCCAGGGCGCTCCGGCATCGCCACCATTGCCGGGCGTTCCGGTCAAACCAAATTGGCAAAAATGCCACCTGCTCGCCATACGTAACCCAAAGGGAGGTGTTTAACACCATCATGAGCAGCAGCGTTCAATACTCCGCCTTTACCAGGCTGTTGACCCACAACAACCGGGTCCACGACATGGAGGAGATGCTGCGGAAGATGTGGGTCCCGTCGGACTGGGCGACCGCCGACGCGGACAATGGCGACTCGTGGATTCCAAACCCTTTTGCCGAGCTTCAGGATGACCTGGACCGAGAGGCCCGGGCGTGCCTGGTGAGTTGCTGGGCGGCATTGCCGGCGCAGCGGGAGGACGATGACCTCATCGCGTGAAAGCGTTCGCCGTGCCAGACGATCGGCGTCGGCGGGAACCGTTCCGCCGCGTCGGATGCGGATGGATCAACTCCAGCATGAGCCTGTCGCTCGGGAGCCTGAAGAGATGCAACATTCGGTGCATTACAACGTAGATATCCACTGCGGCCCGTGCCCGGAAGGGGCGGAAGCCGAAATCACCCGGCAGTTGCGAACCGCGTTCCCGGTGAACAATTGCCGTGACACGCCCACGGGGCTGTCGTTGCGCCTGACCGCGGGTCATCCGTACGCCTACGGAGCCCTGCGAGATTTCGCGGACCTGATAGCGGAAACGCTGGCCCGTCTGGGAATAATCATGACGTCCGGGGTGGTGCGCCTGGTCACCAGGGGAACCACGGGCGAGGAAGGAGTCTGGCATCGTGTGCAGGACGCAACGGCCGCGTTGGTCGGATTAGACCTGAGGCCGGAGCGTGAGACGCCGGTGCTGTACTTCTACAAGGGATTGCGGTTCGATCTGGACCTGTCCGCACGAATGCAGGGGGTTGGCAGAAAAAGCCAGGTCGGAGCAACCTGATCTTGGTGGCGGGGCGTTGGCGTGCCGGCGTCCCGCCAGTTTTGGCCGATGGGCCCGGCGCGCGAAAGGGTTGATGGTTTAGACTACCAGCGACGCACGGTAGGTCGATGCCAATCGTCGTTCTTTATCTGTCAATCATAAATGCGATCCACATAGTTGAATTTGAGGGAGGTACCGGCTGTGGCAACGGCTACGGGAATTGAACAGGCGGGTTTGACTGATTCGGCGGATTGGGTGAGGCGGCGAATACGTGACGCAATGGTCGAGGCCGGTATAGCCGGCGAATGCAACGATCGAAACGGAACCCTGACCGATAACGCGAAGGTCGTGCTGCAACGCCGTTACCTTTCCAAGGATCGCGAGGGCAAAGTACTGGAAGACGCTGAAGGGATGTTTCGCCGGGTGGCGCGCAACCTGTCCCAATCGGAGTTGGAGTACGGCGCGACCGAAGAGGAGCGCGCTGCGGTTGAGGATCAGTTCTACCGGGCAATGCAGCGGCTGGAATTTCTGCCCAATTCGCCTACGCTGATGAATGCCGGTCGCGAATTGCAGCAGCTATCGGCGTGCTTCGTGCTGCCGGTGGAAGATTCGCTCGATTCCATATTCACCAAGGTGAAGGAAACGGCGCTGATCCACAAAAGCGGCGGAGGAACGGGTTTCGCCTTTTCGCGGTTGCGCCCGGAAGGCGATGTGGTCGGATCCACCGGAGGCGTGGCGTCAGGCCCGGTGAGCTTTATCAACGCGTTCGACGCGGCCACGGACGTGGTCAAGCAGGGCGGCACTCGCCGGGGCGCAAACATGGGCATCCTGCACGTCACCCACCCTGACGTGCTCTCGTTCATCAAGTCCAAAGAGGACGGAACCCACCTCAGCAACTTCAACATCTCCGTAGCGGTCACCGAAGGTTTCATGGTGAAGGCGGAGAAGGGCGAGGACTACGAGCTGGTGAATCCGCGCACCGGGCAGGTCTCGGGACAGCTCAACGCCGGGGAAGTCTTCCAGCAGATGACGGAATTAGCCTGGCGCACCGGCGACCCGGGCATCGTGTTCCTGGACCGGATCAACCGCGACAATCCCAACCCGCAACTGGGAGACATCGAATCGACCAACCCATGCGGTGAGCAGCCGCTGTTGCCGTACGAGTCCTGCAATCTCGGTTCGCTGAACCTGGCCCGTATGGTCCGTTACACGGCCGACGACGTCGAGGTGGATTGGGACCGGATGGGCGAAGTGATCACGACGGCGGTGCACATGTTGGACTGCGTGATCGACATGAACGACTACCCCATCCAGGAAATCGCGGACATGAGCCGGAGAACCCGGCGTATCGGCTTGGGCGTCATGGGATGGTCGGACCTGCTGATCCAGATGGGCGTGCGCTACGACAGCGTTGAGGCGCTGGAACTGGCGCGCGAGGTGATGAAGTTCATCCAGGATGAGACCTACCGGGCATCCTGCGAACTGGCGGCGTCCCGGGGCCCGTTCCCCGAATGGGAAAACAGCGCGTACAACGAGGGACCGGGATCGGTGCCAATGCGGAACTCGGCGCCGGTGACGATTGCGCCCACCGGAACCATCAGTATCATCGCGGGCGCGTCCAGCGGAATCGAGCCGTTATTCGCCCTGTCCTACGTCCGGAATGTCATGGACAACACCCGGCTGGTGGAGGGCAATTCCTTCCTGGAGGCCGTTGCCCGGCACGAAGGGTTTTACACGCCGGAACTGATGGAACGGCTGGCCAGCGTCGGCTCCCTGGAAGATCTGGACGTACCGGGATGGGTCAAGGACGTGTTCCGGGTCTCCCACGACATAGATCCCCGGTGGCACGTGCGGATGCAGGCGGCGTTTCAGGAATACACGGACAACGCGGTGTCCAAGACCATCAACTTCCCCCACGACGCCACGATGGAAGACGTGGCGGAAGCCTACCGGTCCGCCTACACGCTGGGATGCAAGGGGATCACCGTTTACCGCGACGGCAGCAAGTCGGAGCAGGTCCTCAGCACCGGCAATGGCGCGCAGGAATCGGAAGCTGATGATATGGCCGATGCCGACGACCCGGATGCGGTGAAGATCATCGGGCTTGGCCACCGGGTGCCGCGCCGACGACCGCGGCAAATCCACGGCATCACCGAGCGGGTGCGCACCGGACACGGCAACATGTACGTCACCGTGAACATGGATGCCGACGGCCTGCCGTTCGAGGTGTTCGGCACCATGGGCAAGGCCGGCGGATGCGACGCGGCGCTACTGGAAGCGGTTTCACGCCTGGTGTCGCTGGCGCTGCGGGCTGGGATCGAGCCAAGTGAGGTCACCCGGCAACTGCGCGGAATAACTTGCTGCCCGGCCTGGGATGACGGCGTGCTGGTGGGATCCGGTCCCGACGCGGTCGCCCTGGTGCTCGATAACATAATCAACGGCCAACGCTCGTCAAATGGTACGCCCACGGGCGTGCAATTGAGCCTGGCTGGCGGGACGGCGGAGAACGGGACCAACGGTTACACCCCGGAAGCCACCTACCCTACCGGCTTTTCGCAACGGTGTCCCGAGTGTAACGGAGGCGTGGTCAACCAGGAGGGCTGCCTCACCTGCTATTCGTGCGGGTGGAACAAGTGCGAATAGGACCGGATCTGACCCGGTGACAGGGCTGTTCCGCCCGTTGCATACGGATGTTTGCCGAGAGGCGCGTGCTATAATTTGCCGCCAATCGGCAGAGTGACGCACGTGCTGAATGACGAGGCGTGACATGGCTTCTGAGATGGAAAACGAAACGAGGCGGCCGGCCATCGCGATCACCATGGGCGACCCCTGCGGAATAGGCCCGGAGGTTGTGGTCAAGGCGCTGGCGGACCCCCGAGTTTACGCCGCGTGCCGACCCGTGGTTGTAGGCAACGTCCACGCGATGGAGGAGGCGGCGCGGCTCACCGGACTGGGCATGGGCATCAACGGTACCGACGATCTAACCGTCGCCGGAGATGATCCTTCGGTGGTGGACGTGGTGGACATCGGGAACCTGAACCCTGAGGACATCACCGTGGGCCAGCTCAGCGTTCCGTGCGGCAAAGCGGCCATGGAGTGGGTCAGCAAGGCTGGGCAATTGGCGATGGCCGGCGTGGTCGACGGCCTGGCAACAGCGCCTTTGAACAAAGAGGCCGCCGCGCTGGCCGGGTACGAGGCCATCGGGCACATGGAGTTGTTGCAGGAGCTCTCCGGAGCCAAGACAGTCGCCACTATGCTGATGGCCAAGAACCTGCGGGTGGTGCACCTGACCACACATCGCTCGCTCCGGGTGGCCTGTGACTATGTCAAAAAGGACCGGATCCTTGACTACCTGAGGCTCACCGATGACAACTTCCGCAAGTGGGGATTCGCGAACCCGCGGATCGGCGTGGCTGCGCTGAACCCGCACGGCAGCGACGGGGGATTGCTTGGGAACGAGGAGGCGGAAGAGATCGCGCCGGCCGTGCAGCAGGCGCAGAGCGAAGGGATCGCCGCCATCGGACCGGTGCCCGCCGATATCATCTTCCACCAGGCGATACAGGACCGGTACGACGTGACCCTGTGTATGTACCACGACCAGGGACACATCCCGGTCAAGGTGTACGGTTTCGAAGAAAGCATCACCGCCAATTTGGGGCTGCCGTTCGTACGGACATCGGTTGATCACGGTACGGCATTCGACATTGCGGGCAAGAACCTGGCGGATCATACTTCGATGGTGGAATCGATCCGGATGGCGGTCGCCTTCGCCCGTGGCGATGGAATCACCGATTCCTGGGACTAGTGCAATGAATATTGGGTTCATCGGCGGCGGAACTATGGCCGAGGCCATCCTGGGCGGGATGCTGAACGCCGGCGTTGCTGATGCCGGCGATGTGATGGTTGGCGAACCGGTAGCCGCGAGGCGGGATTACCTGGCCGAGCGGTATGGGGTGGCGGTCTCGGGCGAAAACGGCGCCGTGGTTGATTCATCCGAACTGATCACGCTGGCGGTGAAGCCTCAGGATCTGCCCAAGGTGTACACCGATATCGGGGGATCCTTCGGCAGCGGGAAATCGCTCATGTCCATTGTGGCCGGGGCCACCATGAGTTCGCTGGCCAACGGGATGATGCACGACGGCATCATCCGTGTGATGCCCAACACGCCGGCGCAGATCGGCGAAGGCATGACCATGTGGACCTGCGCTCCCTCGGTGAGCGAATCGCATCGTGAAGCCACCGACGCCATGCTTTCCACCATCGGCGATGCGATCTACGTCGATGACGAGAAATATCTGGACATGGCTACGGCTCTCAGCGCCAGCGGTCCGGCGTACGTGTTCCTTATCGTTGAAGCCCTGATCGACGCTGGCGTCTATGTGGGATTGCCCCGGGACGTGTCGCGGCGACTCGCGCTACAGACCGTCCGGGGAAGCGTGCAGTTGGTTTCCGAGACTGGCAGACACCCGGGTGAGTTGAAGGACATGGTGACGTCTCCAGGCGGCACCACGGCAGAAGGACTGCAGGCCCTGGAACGAGCCGGGGTGCCAGCGGCGCTGGTTGACGCGGTGAACGCCGCGTACCTCAAGTCCGTGCGGCTGGGCCAGAGCTAGGCCAGTTCGGCGAGTCGACATCCGCGATGCTCCAACTCATCAGCCTGTTCATAACGCTGTGTTACCTGCTGCTGCTGGCCCGCATCATCCTGGGCTTCGTGGTGCAGTACATGACGATGCAGGGTAACGGGGCGCCCGAGGTGCTGGTTCGCCTGTACGACGTCGTGTTTTCGCTGACCGAACCGGTGCTGGGGCCGATCCGGCGCATGCTCCCCCAGACCGGCATGATTGATTTCAGTCCCCTGGTGGTGATGATCGTGTTGGTGGTGGTGCAATACGCTCTCCGGGCGTTGTTAGCGTAGCCCCTGACGGGGCCCCACGGTAGGGCCCAAAAGAGAGCGCTCATGTCCGGATCAACGTCTCGGTCGCAGCGCAAATCCTGGACGGCTGGAGGACTTCGCCCGGCGGACCTGGAAAGGCTGCGGGCGGCGTACGCTGATGAGTTGCCTGGCGCCACCACCGCGTCACCCAGCCTGGTGATCCTCTGCGGTTTACCAGGGACCGGTAAGTCTTATTTCGCGAGGGATCTGGCCAGCCGCGCGCCTTTCGTGTGGCTCAACAGCGACCGGACGCGAAAGCTGTTGGTGGACAGGCCGAGCTACAGCCGGAGGGAGCATCGCCGGGTATTTTCCGCCATGCACGTGCTGACCCGGGGCTACCTGCGGGACGGGTATTCCGTGGTGTTCGACGCCACCAATCTTAACGAGAAGGTGCGGCGTCCGCTTTATGAATCTGCCGATGCCGTGGATGTGGAGCCGCTGATAATCCGATTCACCGCGCCTTCGTCACTGGTGCGGCGGCGATTGACCGATCGGGCCCAGGGCGTGGGTGAAGCCTCTCAGAGCGATGCGACGTGGGACGTGTATTCGCGCATGGCCGTCGCCGACCAACCGGTGCCGCGCCCGCACTTGCTGATCGGCGGCCCGGAGGACGTGGAGTGGGTCATGCTGGAGACCCTGAGACGGACAGGAGTGGCAGCGTGAATTCCAGAATCAAGATTTGCCCGATTTCGGAATTTTCAGGATCGAACGTTAACGCAGAGACGCACAGGCGCGGAGGGAGGCGACTTGGTTGGCTAGCTCTCTGACACGAGTGAGTACGTCGTCCAGCGTGTCGGAGAGGTCCAACGATGCAACCTCCAGCCGCTTGCCTGAACGTCGTACCCGATAGGTCGTCGTGTCGGCCTCGCCCTGAGCGTAGATGAGCAGGCCGCCCGGCAGGTCAAGGGCCGTGGCGTAGGCGAGTAGTTGGTATAGGTCGGCGTTGGGGACTCTGCGCTCGCCGGCGACGTTCTTGTACTTGGCGTCGCCCACGAACACACACGAAGAACCCTCCCACCATGTCAGATCGGGGCGAAGGTGGATGCGCCCCGCGTCGTCAAGGTCAGGAATGCGCTTTTCCAGAAATGCGTAAGGCGAAACTCCCAGAGCATCGCGCAGCGCCACGGTTACGAACTCCTGGAACACCACGTTCATGTCCATCAGGAACCCGGAGGCTCGGACCGCTCCCCGGCCCGTCTCAAATTCTCCGTGCCGCAGGATGAGGCGCGACAGCTCCACGACGCCCCGGTAGTGTTCGTTCAGCCGGTCGTATCGTATTGACGGGACATCCTTCGGCGGGAAATCCACCAGCGACACTCCCTCCAGCATCGCCGCCAGCCAACCCAGGTTGCGACGAGCTTCCGGGGCGCGCAGGCGCATACGGCCCAACCGATAGGCCGCCGCCTTCACCAATTGGTTGGCGAGCACGTCGTCGGTGAACTCGTCGTACCGGACCTCGACTGGCAGCGGTACCCCAAACCGACGGCGCAGTTGCTCGTCAAACCGGATACGCCCCCGCACGGTGTACAGTGCCTCTTCCTCAGTCCGGTAGCCGTGCAGCAGGCCGCGGGCGAAAGCCCGGCGGGCGTGGGAAGTCAGGGCTATCGCCAGCGCATCAGGCAGCGCGTACTCGTCGCGGTAGTCAAAATCCTCGGGCTGGAATTTGACCTTGCCGATGGCGTAGCAGGCCAGGGACAGCACTTGCGGAATGCCGATCTTCGGCTCAATGAGCACCGACAGATCGCCGATTTCAACGGCGCCGACAGTGGATTGCGGCGTGAGGATGTATTCGCCATCCAACCCTTCGGCGGGTTCAACTACGACCGAGGCGGTGCGATGCAGCGCGTCACGCTCTCCTGCGGACAGCCGATGCGCGCCGCTACGTTGGTACTCTTGCAGGTCTATTTCACGCATCGGTTGCGCCGTCTAAATCTCCCTCTACCTCTGTGGAGTCGGGTTGAATTGAGGGGCCGCGGCCCCGCAGCCGGTCCAGGTCAAACTCCGCAAGCCGAGCCGCGTCCTGCCCGAAAAGCCGTTCCTCGATGTAGGGCAGAACGCCGTACTTCCAGATGCGCTTGATGGCAGCCTCGTCAAGCCCCGGTTTCATAAAGTAGCTGGGGCCGATGGCGGCATTGGGATCATCGCTCAGCATCCCGTTCGCCTTGTCAACCACATCGACAATCCACCCGATGCCGCCGGTGCCCAGATACCGTCTCAGCAAACCCTGGATAGGCCACTTGTCCGGGTGAAACTCCACGAAATAGAACCGCCGGCGCAGGGCCAGGTCCACCAGCGCAATGGAGCGGTCTGCGGTGTTCATGGTGCCGATGATGTACAGGTTTCCGGGCAGGCTGAACTGTTCATTTCCTTCCGAATACTGAAGCTCTACGCCTTCATTGCGGTACTCCAGCAGGAAGTACAGCTCACCGAAAACTTTGGCCAGATTGCCCCGGTTGATCTCGTCAATGATGAGGAAGTGCTTGGCACCGGATTCATCGCCCGAGGCGTTCTTGGCCGCCCGCAACAGCGGACCGTCCTGCAACCTGAAACCGGGCTGGCCGTCTACCAAGGCTGGACGATAGCCCTGCACAAAGTCCACGTAATCGTAGGACGGATGGAACTGCACCGGCGTGACCCGGTCTTTGGAGCCGGCGATGTGCTCTGCCAGCTCTCGAGCGACGTAGGTTTTGCCCGTGCCCGGCGGCCCCTGAAAGATGACCTGCTTTTTGTCTTCCAACAGGGTGCTGATTTCCTCAAGGAAGTCAGAGGGCAGGTAGAGGTTTTCGGCGAGGGCGGGGAAGCTAATGACGAAATCAATTTCTTCCTCTGGCACGTTGCCATTCCCGTCTTTGGACGGTTGCCTTTCTTCCCACATTTCTTTGATGCCCGGCTCCCAGAAGTGGTTGAAGTTGCCGCGGGCGTCCGTTATGCCTTGTCGGATCTGCTGCAACCGCCGGTCAACATCTTTGATCGGCTCTTTGATGAAGCGGGCTAAATGCTCTGCATTAGCAATCTTGGTTTTGCCGTTTAGTCCAATCGTTTCAAATTCGTCCGGAAAGACGATGTGGAGCAACAGGTCTCTGATAATTCTTCCCGTATTTTGGTTGTTGACAAGGAGTGGGCTGGTATATTTCCTCGTGAACAGAAATTCCTTGAATCCCCACGGATCAGCGAGTAACCGGGCGTGTTGTTTGGATTCCAGATCCTTCCACTGCTCGGCAAATTCAATCTGAGTCCCCACCTGAAACGGGATGTGATTTTTGCCGGCGCCGATGTTGATGAACCCAAATTGCAGCCCATCGACGAGTTCTGTCGGGATAGCCACTGGTTTCTCAGACCATCCTAATACCTGTTCTATACGCTCTCGCTTGTTCCCCATGTTCAATAGAATCAATAAGTGAACGTACAGCACCTCTCCCATCAGCTGATATGCGTCGGGGGATGCGCCTGCTAACTGGCGTCGCAGTTTTACGTCAAAATCATCGCCAGAAAAGTCCGGCTGGTCCAGGAAGTGATGGCGCAACTCACCAAGGTTATCCCGCGTCCAAATGGCTTTACCTGGCGTGAACAGTGATCGTCAGACCTTAGCGCGCGCTCAACCCATGCCTGAGCCGCATCGTACACCTTTTCTTCGCCGTTTCCGGTTCTTCTGCTACCCATGATTCCCCCGAGTTGCCCTGCTGTAAATTATGGGATGGAGACAATGGCCTCGACGGACAGCGTGCCATCGGGATAGTCCATGCGAATGCCGTCGGGCAGCGGACGCTCCTCGTCCTTGTAGATTTCCAGAACCACCGCAAAGGCGTCTTCTGCGTTGGCCAGGCACTCCGCGATGGTGTCGCCCTCGGTGATCAGTTCCGGCAGCAGTGGGGAGGTGACGGTGTATCCGCCTTCGGGCTGCGGCTCCAGGATGAGAGGTATCCTTGCGATCATAATCGTCTCCCAGTGCTTCCGTTCAGTATAGCCAACCCTGATGGCCTTTCAGCCGGCTGGGGGATTGAAGGGTGGCATGGGTGGCGGCAAGTCTATGCTCCCGTCGGCAAGGGCTTCTTCTTCCGGGATGAGGAGGCGGTCGATGGTCCTCTGCTGCAAGGGAGTGGGGACAAAATCCTGGTTCGCTCCCCGTTCGCGCGCTTCCCACAATAGTGGTATTAGCGAATTGACGTCGGGAACCAGATCCGTTACCAGCGTCTCGCCCAACCAGTCCTCATAGTAGTTGTCGTGCAACTGGTCGGCGATGGCTTGCAAGTGCCGCATCTGCGGCTGCTGGAACTCATCGGCCAGCAAGCCGACAAGGTCCCGGCGCAAGTTGTGCGAGCGGTGCCGCCAATTCCGGTCTTCGGCGATTGCTTTCACCGCCTGGGCCACGGCGCCGGAAGCCTTGTCCGAAGCCTGCACCCGGTCGCCCATGGTGTACAGTTCGTAATTGGCCTGCTCCAACAGGCGCCGGCTGAGGTCGGTATGGCGGTTCGCTTGCGCAAGGGACATGATGGACAGGTCTCCCGGACACTCGCCAATACAACGGCAGCATTGCTGCCTGGTTCGAGGGGTTGGCCCGTATATCATTGCACAATTTGACATTAAGCGGCGGCCAACCTCTCGCCAACGCGAGCGTCTTCACGCCTCAGGCGAACGTCGGTTGTGTGTCACCCGGCGAAGCGGCATAATCCGGCCAGCGAATGAAACGACAAAGCAGCCTCTCGGGAGGTGAACCATGCCAACGACGATTAACGTTGCCGCCGGCGACGCGACGAACTGCGAAACGCCGGCAATGGTCGTCAACCTGTTCCAGGGTGTAACCCGGCCGGGCGGCGGCACGGGCGCGGTGGATCGGGCGCTAGGTGGGGCGATTTCGCGGCTGATCGCCGACGGGGAGATCAGGGGCAAGCTGGGCGAATTTACGCTGATACACACCATGGAACGCATACCGGCCAAGCGAGTGGTGGTGGCCGGGCTTGGCAAGTCGGGGGACTTTAACACGGCCGCCGTGCGTCGGGTGAGCGGAGACGTGGCCCGGTTCCTGCGCCGGAAGGGTATCGGCGAGTACGCGACCATCGCCCACGGCGCGGGGATCGGCGGCCTGAACGCGGTCGAGTCGGCCCAGGCCATTGCGGAGGGTACCCTGCTGGGCCTTTATAAGTTTGACACCTATCGCAGCAATGGGAAGGGCACTGGCGGCGATCCCGATACTGATGGGGCGGATGGCGGCGTCAAATGCGTGACCATAGTGGAACGGGATGCAAGCGCCGTGGCCGATCTGGAAGCCGGCGTGTCCGTGGGTACAGTGCTGGCGGAATCGACGATGCTGGCGCGGGACCTGGTGAACCATCCGGCCAACGTGATGACTCCCACTAAAATGGCGGAGGCGGCCCGGGAAGTGGCAGAGTCCGTCGGCTTGGAACTGGACGTGATGGACCGGGACCGGATGCGGGAGCATGGGATGGGGGCATTCCTGGGAGTGGCCCAGGGTAGCGAGGAACCGCCCAAGCTCATCGTGATGACCTACCGAGGCGACCCGGACAACCCGAAGAACAACCTGGGGTTGGTGGGCAAGGGCATCACCTTCGACACCGGTGGCATCTCATTGAAGCCGGCGGCAAACATGGAGGCGATGAAGGGCGATATGGCTGGAGGGGCGTCGGTAATCGCCGCGATGAGCGCCATAGGGTTGCTGAAGCCGCGGATCAACGTCACCGGCCTCATCGCGGCCACGGAAAACATGCCCGGAGGGAGGGCGCAACGCCCCGGCGACGTGGTGACCGCGATGAACGGCAAGACCATCGAGGTGATCAACACGGATGCCGAGGGCCGCTTGGTGCTGGCCGACGCACTGTGTTACGCCCGAAGCCTGGGGATCACTCGCCTGGTGGATGTGGCGACGCTTACCGGCGCCATCGTCGTGACGCTGGGCAAGGCCTGCACCGGCATGATGGGTAACTCCAGCAAGTTGGCTAAGGACGTGGGCAGTGCGGGTGAGCGCAGCGGGGAACGATTCTGGGAACTGCCCATGCTCGAGGACTACCGTGAGTTGATCCGCTCTGACGTGGCCGATATGAAGAACTCCGGCGGTCGGCAGGCCGGTTCTATTACCGCCGCGATGTTGCTGCGTGAGTTTGCGGAAGACGCGGATTGGATTCACCTGGACATAGCCGGCACGTCGACGGCTTCCAGCAACAAGGGACACCTGGTGAAGGGCGCCACCGGGGTGCCGACCCGCACTCTGGCCCAACTGGCCATGAACCTGGCGAATGGCGACTGAATGAATGAGTTTAAATCATCGGCCCGGCGAAACGGACACGCGCAAAGGAGGTTCAGGATGGCAACGGTAGGCAGCGGAGATTTCACCTACGAGGTCGTGAACGACTGGGCGAAAACGCCGGATGGATGGTCCATCGGGCAGGCGGAGCCGGCGTGCGATTCGCAGGACCGAGTGTACGTTTTCAACCGCGGCGATCACCCTCTGATGGTGTTCGACCGGGATGGGAATTTTCAGGGAGAGTGGGGCAGGGAGTACCTGACCGACGCGCACGGGATATACATCAGTGGTGAAGACCACATTTATCTTCCGGTGCGGGAGTCGCATGCCATCGTCAAGTGCACGCTGGATGGCAAGCCGCTGATGACCATGGGCGTGTGGGATGCACCGTCGGATACGGGCGGTGCTCGGCCGGACGGAACCATGTGGAAGGCCGCCGGTCCATTCAATCGTTGCACGGACATTGCGCTCGCGCCCAACGGCGACCTGTTTGTCTCGGACGGCTACGCCAATAGCCGCGTGCATAAATTCTCGCCCGACGGGAGGCTGCTGCACTCCTGGGGACGGCCGGGCAAGCGGGGGCCCGGCGAGTTCCACATCCCCCATGGCATCTGGGTGCACTGGGACGGTCGGGTGATGGTCTGCGACCGTGAGAACAACCGCATCCAGCTATTCACCGGCGACGGGGAGTACCTGGGAATGTGGACGGACCTGGCCCGGCCCTGCGACATCTTTGTCGACCATGACGGCATCGCCTACGTTGTCGAGTTGGACGCGTTCATGACCATCCTGAACATGGACGGTGAAGTGCTGGCCAAGGTGGATATCGGCGGGGCCGGCGGACACGCTGTGTGGGCCGATTCCCGAGGCGACCTCTACATCGGCCACAACCAGGAGGGGCGGAGGCTGGTGAAGCTGGTAAGACGGTAACCCTAGTTTGAGGCGTCCGTCAGATCGGGCAGGGGCGAACAATTGTCGCCCCTACAAAGTTGCTGGCGGAACTGCCGGTTGGGCATCAGGTAGTCGTTGCGGCGTTGAGCGCGTGGCCGGCCAGTTCGCGCAAGTCCACGCCGGCTAGTTTCTGACCCTGCACGCCCATTAGGCGGAGGGGTCGGCCGGGCCCGGTGATGCTGATGCGGTCGAGGACATCCTGCCAGGCGGCGAGGTAGTCGCAGGTGCCGCCGCCGTTGGGATCGTCGGCGCCCTCTACGCTCTCGCCGGGCGGGAGGCGGACCGCGGTTACGGCGCACGGATCCGCAGCGGCGGCCAGCATCATCACCGGAAGGTCATCCTCGGACAAGCCCGCTTGGCCCAGCAGGCCGCGCACGGTGGCGGATACCCCGTGCATGCCGAAGACAACGAGGTGGGCGAAGCTGGCGTCTCGTTTTTCGAACTCGGTGCGGTACCGGCGGAAGATATCGTGGGCTCCCGTGGCGTTGGGTTTGACGAGGAAGAGGGCCATCGCGGGGAATCCATCGGGCTCGATGGGTGTGGCGGCGAGGTCTTCGCGCCAGCGGAGCAGCTTTTCGTGGTCGTGTTGGTCGTAGTGATGGGACATGATCATCCTCTAATCGCCGTTGTACGCTTGGCGGAGCTGTTGCACATCGATCTTCACCATGGTGATGAGTTCGTTGAGCACGGCATTGGCCCGCGGACCCTCGCGCATCATCTCAGCCAGGTCGGCGGGCACGATCTGCCAATGAACGCCGAACTTGTCCTGGATCCAGCCGCACTGGATCGGAGAGCCGTCTTTGGCCAGCGCGTCCCAATATTCATCGATCTCTTCCTGAGAGTAGCAATTCACGAGGAACGAAATAGCCGGTGTGAAATCATAGGCAGGAATGCCGTCGAAGGTAGTGAAGCGCTGGCCTTTGATCACCAGAGACACCAGGTGACTCCCGGCTCCCGGGCCTTCCGGAAGTTCGGTGTCGTCAATTATCCGCGAGTCCCTGAAGACCGAGGCATAGAACTCCGCAGCCTCCCGCGCGCAGCCGTCCATCCACAGGAACGGAGTGACCTCCGGGGCATCGTTGGGCATGGTGGGTCGTCCTCCGCGTCCACGCATCCGCATGGATGCGAGTAGTTGCGGACCATTATGCCACGGTCAGCCGGCGTCGAACTGGACCAGGATGCCGTCCGGGTCATAAACGTAGAAACTGCTGACGAGGCCCTCGGCGTTAGTCCACACGTCCATTGGAGCAGCCAAAGGCACGCCCTGGGATGAAAGGTTCTCCGCCAGCGCCCTGGGATCGGGAACGCTGAACGAGATGTGGCTGATGCCTACTTGGTCCAGCTTAATGGGCGTTCCGTCGGGGTCCTCACCAGGGTGAGAAGTCATGGTCAGCGTGGGCTTGGCGCCGTCGGCATAGGCCAGTCGTACCTGGCGGCGGGTGGCCCGGCTGTGGGCGTACACATGAGGCAGGCCGCCGGTGGTGGTGTCCTGGATCACGTCGCTGACGATGGACATCCCCAGCACGTCGCAGTAGAACTGCAACGACACGTCGAGGTCGCGCACGCAAATGGCGATATGGGACACAACCGAAGCGTTCATGGGCATGGTGGATACTCCTGTTCGGTGGCGGCCGGTTGGCGGCCCGGCCGGGATGCGGTGCGGAGGCCGAACGAGGTTCAGCCTCCGCCGCTGTCGAACTGGACCAGGATGCCGTCGGGGTCGTAGACGAAGATGCTGGAGACCTCGCCGTTGGCGTTCGTGAAGCCATCCATGGGGCCGGCCAATTCGACTCCGGCGGCGATCAAATCATCGGCCAGTGCCTTGACGTCGGGCACCGAAAACGAGATGTGGCTGATGCCCACCTGGTCGAGCTTGATGGCCGAGCCATCGGAATCGTCGCCCGGATGGCTGGTCATGACCAGGGTGGGAACGGCTCCGTCGCCGTAGGACAGGATGGCTTGGCGACGGGTGGAACGGTCGTGGGCATAGACGTGGGGCAGGCCACCGGTGGAAGTATCCTGGACGCGGTCGACGGTCACAGTCATTCCCAGGATGTCACGGTAGAACTTGAGGGATTCGTCCAGGTCACGGACGCAGACGGCGATGTGGGAAACGCCGGAAGAATTCATGGCCATGGCGGGGCCTCCTGAGCCGGGGTGCAGCGCATGGGTATCAACAATCCAGCGTAATGCTACTGCCGCGACCGGGGGATGTCAAAATCGGCGGCGGGCGGCATGGCGTCCCCAGTCGTCCACGCGTTTCCACACGAGGATCAGGGCTCCCAGACCGAGGAACATCGCGCCCAGGTCCGTTGCCGGGAACGACCACCAGACGCCCCAAACCCCGAAGACGTGGGACAGGCCGAAGACCCACGCGAGCAGCAGGAAAACGCGTTGAGTCATGGTCAGCACCACCGAAGGCCACGCCATGCCCAGGGCCTGGAAAGCGAGGGAACTGATGAACTCGATGCCGACGATGGGCAGAGCCAGCAGAGCGATGCGCAGCGCGACGCCGGACTCGGCCGGCAGCCCCTCGCGAGTTGAGAAGAGGGCGACGATGTACCCCGCCGTGGGCAGAAGCACGGCGACCATGAGCGCGCCGCCGATCGTTGCGCCGAGGCAACTCTGCCAGATCGCCTGGCGCACACGGTGGTAGTATCCCGCCCCGTAGTTGTAGGCCGCCAGTGGGAGGTATGCCATCGCCGCCCCGATGAACGGCGCCAGGGCGAACTCCAGAACCGCATTGATGACGCCGAAGAGCGCGATGTAGGCGTCGCCGGCCGGGTACCGGCTGAGGATGTTGTTGATCACCACGACCACGATGGAGCGGGCGATCTCGATGATGAATATCGGGATCCCCAACGCGGTTATCTCACGCACCAACCCCAATCGGGGGACCAGCGCATCGACGGTGACCCGCAAGGCGCTGCGTCCGGACAGATAAAACCAGACGGCGAACAGAACGGCCCCGCCCTGGGCGGTGACGGTGGCGGCCGCGGCTCCGGTCACGCCCCACCCCAGCGCCAATATGAACAGCGCATCCAGGATGACGTTCAGCACAGCGCCGCCGGCCAACATGATGGTCGCCGTGCCAGGCCTGCCCTCGGCCATCAAAAGGTTGTTGACCGCGATAGCGATCATGGTGAACAGGCTGCCGGGCAGGATGATGACCAGGTACTGGTGGGCGTACTCGACCGTGTTCTCTGAGGCGCCCATCCAGAGCGCCATCCGATCCACATGGGTCAATCCGGCGACGGTGGCAGCAAGGTAGACGGGGACGAGGATCGCCAGCGACGAGCCGATGGCGCGAGACGCCCGGCGTGGGTCGCGCGCGCCCAGCGCTCGTGATACCACCGACATCGCGCCCAGGCCGGGCAACAGTCCGATGGCAACCGCCGCGATTTGGACCGGAAACGCGGCGGACAGGCCGCTCAACGCGTTCACTCCGACCACGTTGCCGATGAAAGCGCGGTCCACGATGCTGTACAGGGCCATCACGATGATGGCAAACATCGGGGGGAATGCCATCTGCAGGAGGAGGCGCCACATTGGGGCGGTGCCCATTGCGTCGGCCTGTCGGGTTGATTGTTCTGAAGTTGTCATGAACCGTATGCGGGGCCGTTTTGACCGGTTAAACGCCGCGGTGCTAAAATTCAACGGACAAGCATTATAAAAAGAATGGGATGCGAGTGAGCATCTAACTGGACACCAGTCTCCGTAGAAGCGAGATGGGACGGGGTACGTCAAGGAGGTGTCGAATGTCCGGACATTCCAAGTGGTCGACGATCAAACGAGCCAAAGGCGCGGCCGATGCCAAGCGGGGTGCGCTGTTCACCAAGCTGGCGCGGAACATCAGCCTGGCGGTCAAGGAAGGCGGGGGCGGAGACCCGGATATGAACTTTCGGCTGCGCATCGCCGTGGATCAGGCTAGGTCCAACAACATGCCGCAGGACAGCATCACTCGCGCCATCCGCCGAGCCACCGGCGAGGGCGGCGAATCCATGGAGGACCTGGCCGAAGTCACCTACGAGGGGTACGGTCCCAGCGGCGGCGCGATCCTGGTGAAGGCGTTGACCACCAACCGTAACCGGACCGCGTCCGAAGTGAGGTCCGCGTTCAACAAGGGCGGCGGGAACCTGGGTGAAGCGGGCTGCGTCGCGTGGAACTTCGACAGCCGCGGGCTGATTACGCTGGAGATCGACGACGAGGCGGTGGCGGAAGAGCTGATCATGACCGCAATCGACGCCGAGGCCGAGGACGTGAACTTCGAGGACGGCATCCTGGAGGTGTATACAACGCCCGAAAACCTGTTGTCGGTAAAGTCCGCGCTGGAAGGGGAAGGAGCGCAGCCGTCGTCGGCCGATGTGTCCATGGTGCCCAAGACGGTAGTGCCTCTGGAGGACCGGGCCGCGGAGCAAACGCTGCGGCTCCTGGACAGCCTGGAAGAGTTGGCGGACGTGCAGAAGGCGTATACCAACGCGGACTTCCCGGCGGAAGTGCTGGAACGCTACGGGTCCGCTGCCTGATGCGAGTGCTGGCCATCGACCCCGGGACCATGCGGATGGGATATGCCGTGCTCGACGCCGAGCCTGCTCCGGAGGCGGACGACTACGGCGTGGTGCCGATGCGCCGCGACATGCCCATCGAACAGCGGCTGTACCAACTGCACACCCACATTCTCAACATGATCCACGTGTTCCAGCCGGACGCCATAGCGGTGGAGGACCCGTTCGTGGGACGTGGTGAGCGTTCGTATGCCAAATCCGCCCTGGCTATTGGCCAGGCGCAGGCGGTGGTGCTGATCGGAGCCGCCAGCCAGGGGATCCCGGTGCACCGGTACTCGCCAGCCGAAGTGAAGATGGCAGTGGCCGATTACGGACGGGCGAGCAAGGAGCAGGTACAGAAGATTGCCGCGTCGCGACTGGGCTTGGCGCATCAGCCGGAGTCGGATGCTGCCGACGCGTTGGCGGTTGGTCTGTGCCACCTGCAACGTATGCAGGCCGACGAACTGGCCTCCCGCGAGATCACACCCGGCAAGGAATTGTAAGCAGTGTTGGTCGGCGTGCGGGGCGCGCTGGAGGCCGTTGGGTCGGACTGGGTCAACGTGCAGGTCGGCGGGGTCACTTTTCAGGTGTCGGTTCCCGCATCTTCGATATCCGGCCTCGGCAACGTAGGTGAGCAGGTCCGGCTGCACACCATCCTGCGGATCCAAAACGAACAACCGGTGCTGTACGGGTTTGCGGAGGCCGGAGCGGTGGAGCTGTTTGGCGCTTTGACGGGAGTATCGGGTGTCGGCCCACGCTCCGCGATGGCGATCCTGTCTGAACTGGGGGAGGACGGTTTCCGGCAGGCGGTTGCCTCAGAAGACGTTGCCGCGCTGGCCCGGGCCCAGGGCGTTGGGAGGCGCACCGCGCAACGAGTTGTGCTGGAGCTGCGGGGCAAGCTTCCGGACGCGGACGCCGGATCGCCCGTGCTGGTGGCAGCAGCCGGCACCGACGCTGAGGCTGTGGAGGCGCTTACGGCCCTGGGCATGACGTTGACCGACGCGAGGCAGGCGGTCGCCGGATTGGAGCTATCCCCCGAAGCGTCGGTCGAGGACAAGGTACGGCAGGCGCTCCTGGCCATCGGTGGCGGGTAGAGCGATGGCTTATAATTCCGGATACCGGATCAGACCGGATTGCCCCTAACTGGAAGGCGTCGCTAAGCGATGGAACGGAGGACTCATGCCTGATTTTCAGCTGGTAGCGGATTTCGGCATGATGGGCGACCAGGAGCAGGCGGTGCAGCGTCTGACCTCCGGGGTCCGGGAAGGATTGGGTTATCAGACCCTGCTGGGCGTAACCGGAAGCGGCAAGACCTTCACCATGGCGAACATCGTGCAGGAAGTGCAGCGCCCGACGATCGTCATCGCGCACAACAAGACCCTGGCGGCGCAGTTGGCGACGGAGTTCAAGGAATTCTTCCCGCACAACGCCGTCGAGTACTTTGTCTCCTACTACGACTACTACCAGCCGGAAGCGTACATCCCGCGCACCGACACCTACATCGAGAAGGACAGCAGCGTCAACGAAGAGCTGGACAAGCTTCGGTTGGCGTCCACCACCTCGCTGCTGACGCGCCGGGACACACTGATCGTGGCTTCGGTGTCGTGCATCTACGGTCTGGGCGACCCGTCGGACTACTTCGAAATGGTGGCTCGGGTCCAGGTGGGCGAGGAGTACAACCGGCGGGCGTTGCTCCGGCAGCTCATCGACATGCAGTACGAGCGCAACGACACCGACCTGGCTCGCGGGCGGTTCACGGTGCGGGGTGACACTCTTGAAATCGTACCGGCGTACGAGGAGTTTGCCGTCCGCGTCCAGTTCTTCGGTGACGAGGTGGAGCGCATCCTGACGCTGGACACGCTGACCGGCGAGGTGCTCAACGAGCGCAGCGAGTTTTCCGTCTATCCGGCCAAGCACTTCGTGACCAGTCGGGAAAAGCTCGACGCGGCGCTGATCGATATCGACGCCGAGATGAAGGAGCGGGTTGACTGGTTGCGGCAGCAGGGAAAGCTGCTGGAAGCGCAGCGCCTGGAGCAACGCACGCGCTACGACATGGAGATGCTGGACGAGACCGGTTTCTGCGCCGGCGTCGAGAATTACGCGCGGCATCTTTCGCGACGGCCGGCCGGCAGCCCGCCGTGGACACTGCTGGACTACTTCCCCGACGACTACCTGATGTTCGTCGACGAGTCCCACATGACACTGCCGCAGGTTCGCGGCATGTACAACGGCGACATTTCCCGGAAGACGACGCTGGTGGAGTACGGGTTCCGGCTGCCGTCAGCCCTGGACAACCGGCCGCTGCACTTCCAGGAATTCGAGGACCACATCAACCAGGTCGTGTACGTGTCGGCGACACCCGGCCCGCTGGAACTGGAGCGCACCAGCACCATCGTAGAACAGGTCATTCGACCCACCGGGTTGCTGGACCCGACCATACAGGTCAAGCCCACCGAGGGACAGATTGACGATCTGCTGCATCAGATACGGATGCGGGTGAACCAGCAGGAACGCGTGCTGGTCACCACGCTGACCAAGCGCATGGCAGAAGAGTTGGCCGACTACCTGTCGGAGGCCGGGATCCGCAACCACTACCTCCACTCTGACATCGAAACGCTGAACCGGGTGGAGATCCTGCGGGATCTGCGCTTGGGAATTTATGACGTGGTGGTTGGGATCAACCTGCTGAGGGAGGGCCTGGACCTGCCCGAGGTCAGCCTGGTGGCGATCCTCGACGCCGACAAGGAAGGATACCTGCGCTCCACCACGTCGCTGATCCAGACCGTGGGTCGCGCGGCGCGTCACGCCTCCGGCCACGTCATCATGTACGCAGACCGGGTGACCGATTCGATGCAGAATGCGATTGACGAAACCTACCGCCGACGGGCGATCCAGGGAGCACACAACGAACGGCACGGCATCGAGCCGCAGTCGATCCACAAGGCGGTGCGGGATATCACCGAGGGCCTGCGCGGGGTCGCCGAGACCAAGGCCTCCTACCAGGTGGCCCGGGAGGAGATGTCGCGGGACGACATGTACCGGGTGATCAAGGACCTGGAATTTCAGATGAAGGAAGCCGCCCGCGCCCTGGAATTCGAGAAAGCGGCGCACCTGCGGGACGAGATGCTGGTGTTGAAGAAGATTATCGTTACCGAAGAGAAGATGATGGCGGTGGGATAAACGCCGTCCAAAGTTGGCTCATCATTGTTTGGAGGTTCGGCATGACTACAGTCAACAACTTTGCTCAGACGCCGCAGCCCCGTAGTCCCTCTGAGTTCCCGGATCCTCCGGAGCGAGAGCCTGACGATATGACCAACTTCAACCAAACAAACGTCACCGGCAATGCTCACCACCTGGTGCATCACCTCGGCAACGTGGAAACAACTCTGGTTGGCGGCGAACACTACATCAGCCGTGTACCCACCACTGATATGACGGGTTTGCGCTATCCGGATCTTCTCATTGCCTTCAACGTGGACCCGGCCGCCTACTACCGGAGCAACGCCTACGTCATCTCCGAGCAAGGCAAACCGCCGGACTTTGTATTGGAAATTCCCTCACGCCGTACCGGGCGCACGGATGTTACGGAAAAGCGGAATGATTATGCCGCCCTAAACATTCTCGAGTATTGGCGCTTTGACGAGACGGGTCGATACCACGGCGCGCGGTTGGCCGGGGACCGGCTGGTCAATGGAGAGTACCAGCCTATTGACATTAAACAGGTGCGAGAGGGCATTCGACAGGGATACAGCGCTGTCCTGAACCTGTACATTCGATGGGAGCATGGTCAGCTGGCATGGCGCGACCCAGCGACAGGCCAGCACATCCTGACCTACGACGACCAGCGTGAAAGGGCAGATATTGAGCGGGAAGGGCGCCTGCAGGCCGAGGCCCGCGTCCGCGAACTGGAGCAGCAATTACAGCGTCAAGACTCTTGATGCTTCCCAATCTAGGGACTGCGCCTATCCACGGCCTGTCGACAGGCGTTCGTTCACATATTCATGCAGTTCCGTCAGCACCGCCGCGTTTTCTTCCAGCGTGAATTCATCCACCAGGTAGTCGTGTTCGCCGCTGACCCCGCTGACGGCGCCGGAGTCGACGAGGAACCGGATGCAATCGGCGTCCGTGTCCACGGCAGGGAGCAGGTTACGGCCAACCTCCAGTGACAGGGCGGCAACCAAACCGTATCCGCCCCAGTTGGACGTGCTGGATATCACCAGTTGGTCGCAGCCCACCACGGCAGGGTGGTCGGGCAGCTGGTCCGCTGTGGCGACCACGTCGGCCAGATTGCCCATTCCGATCTCGTTGCCGCCGTCTCCGATGCCGACGGACGGCAGACCGCGACTGAACAGCCGGTCGATACGGGCGGTCTGCGGTGAGATGTCGCGGCCGCGCATATTGCGGTAGATGCCTTCGGCGTCGGGCGAACAGCGCTCGATCGAGATCACCAGGGCGGGCCGGAATTCGTCGACGATGCCCGAAATGAACACATCATTTCCGGTCGCGTCGGCGGAGATTGGAAAATCGACCACGCGGGTCGGGTCGCCCGTGTGACCCAACCAGGAGGACATCATGCCGGCCACCGGCGCGTCCGCCAGGTGAACTACGGTGTGGCCCAGGGTGCGCAGGGCGTCGCCGATGGCGAACGCCCCGGGTGGGCCGTCGGTTTCAGGCGCGTCGCTCATCAGGATGTAGAAGCCGGTGGTGATGATCACGGGACCGGGATGGTCCAGGACGTACCGGGCCGCCTGACCGCAGAAGTCAGCCGCCACGTGGGGCCGGAGCGCCCCGATCCCCCGGCGGTCGTGGTCGAGAACGATGTCTTCGATGGTGCGCGTCATGATGTCCCCCGGTCAGATTACTGCGTAGTCAGAGTCGCGGCGGTCAGTTATGAACATTTTACCGGGAGCGTGGGTGATCATCAGGGGTGGCTTGCAGTTGAGTGCCACTGCCTGCGGAGTGACGCCGCATGCCCAAAAAACCGGTGTCTCGCCCGGACGGATCTCGACGGCGTCGCCGAATTCCGGAGCCTGGATGTCGCGGATGCCGATGGCGTCAGGATCACCGATGTGGACCGGTGCGCCGTGGGTGTCCGGGAACCGGGAGGTCACCTGCACCGCCCGCACGATCAGTTCCTGGGGAATGGGGCGCATGCTCACGACCATAGGGCCGGAGAACATGCCGGCCGGCCTCGTGGGAATGTTGGTGATGTACATGGGCACGTTGCTGCCGGCCTCCTGGTGCCGCAGGGGGATGCCGGAATCGGCCATCGCGGCCTCGAAGGAGAAGCTGCAGCCGAGGAGGAAGGACACCAGGTCGTCCCGCCACACTTCGGCGACCGATGCCAGCTCTGCTACCATTTCGCCGTTCTCGTAGATGCGGTAGGCGGGCACGTCGGTGCTGATGTCCGCGCCCGGAGCAGTGAACGACGGCTCGACGTTGCCGGCTTCGATGACCTCCAATAGCGGACATGGCTGCGGGTTGCGCTGGCAAAAAAGCAGGAAATCAAACGCGAGATCGCGGGGTAGGACCGCCAGGTTCGCCTGCACGTGGCCGTTGGCGAGGCCGGAAGTGACGCCGCCGTACTCTCCGGCGCGGATGAGCCGGCGCAGTTCTGCGGGTTGCGTGGGGAGCATCGTTGCGGTGGTCATGGTCGGTCTCCAGGTGGCGCGGCGGGTCGGGTCGGACAAGGCTTATGCTAGAATTGCGCCGTTCGTTGCGAAAATAGACAGGCGCAATGATAGACAGGTGACCGGCCAGCGTCAATTTAGTCTCAGGGTCGCCCGCAGATCAGTCCATCAGGCAGGATTCCGGTTTGTACAACGTGTTTTTGCTCACCCGGCCGGGCGATGCAATGACATCCCTGGCGACTCAAGTCGGCCGCGCCGGCCTGTCTTGTCGGGCGGGCAGTGACGTGCTTGAGCTGGAGGATGTAGCGCACACCGATAAGCTGGACGTGGTGCTGCTGGACCTGTCGGCAGTGGGGATCGGCGCGCAATCGGTAATCGAGCGCGTGACCCAACTGTCCCTGCCGACGCTGCTCGTCATGGATGAGGCCGGGATTGGGCAGTACGATCCAGCAATCAATCCAGACGACTTTATCATGGCCCCCCTGGGACCCGCCGAACTGGTGGCGCGGGTCGCTCAGATCGTGTACCGGCGGGACGGGCGCGGAGGAGAGCAGCTGATCAGGGTGGGTGAACTGACCATCGATCTGCAGAGCTATGAGGTCACGATGGCCGGGCGGCGCATCCAACTGACCTACAAGGAATTCCAGCTGCTCACGCTGTTGGCGTCGAATCCGGGCCGGGTTTACACGCGGGAGGCGCTGCTGAACCAGGTTTGGGGGTACGACTACCTGGGCGGCACGCGCACGGTGGACGTGCACATCCGGAGGCTGCGGTCCAAGCTGGAGGACCCGGACCACCTGTTCGTGGAAACGATCTGGAACGTTGGGTATCGGTTCCGGGACGTTGCATCCGAGGGATGACGCGCGGTTTCGAAGAAGACTTTCGCGGCAATTACTGGCCAATCAGTCGCTGATGTTGTCCCGAAACCGAGCCAGGAACCGGTCCCTTACGGCGACGATGCCGGCGTGCTTCGGATCGGTCAACTCCGGGTCAGCGTCCAAGATGGCAGCGGCTTCCTGGCGGGCTAGTGCCATCAGGTCCTGGTCAAACACGTTGGCGATGCGGAGCATGGTCTGGTCGCCGCTCTGGGTGGTGCCGAAAATGTCGCCTTCGTGGCGCATTTGCAGGTCGATCTCGGCTAGCTTGAATCCGTCACGGTTGTTTTCTAGGGCCGACAGCCGTTCCCGCGCGCGTTCCGATTCCGACTCCGACATGAGCAGACAATAGCTGTGGTGCTCGCCTCGGCCGACGCGGCCGCGGAACTGGTGCAGCTGGGCCAGACCGAAGCGGTCCGCGCCGTCGATCATCATCACCGTGGCGTTGGGCACGTCGATGCCAACTTCGACCACGGCGGTGGCCACCAGGACGTCCAGCCCGCCATCGCGGAACTGGCGCATCACCTTGTCCTTCTCCCGGGACGACAGGCGACCGTGGAGCAGTCCCAATCGCAGCTCGCGGAAGACCTCGTTGGACAGCCGCCGGTGTTCCTCGGTGGCGGCGCGCACGTCCAGATTTTCCGACTCTTCCACCAATGGACAGATGATGAACCCCTGGCGGCCGGCTGCCACCTGCTGGCGAACGAAGCCGTATGCGGCGGCGCGCTTGTCCTCGGGCACCAGCCGGGTGAGGATGTCCTGGCGCCCGGGCGGAAGCTCGTCGATGGTTGATACGTCCAAATCACCGTAGAGGGTGAGTTGCAAAGTCCGGGGTATGGGGGTGGCGGACATCATGAGGGCGTGGGGCTGCTCCGGCCCCGCTCCCCTGAGGGCAGTGCGCTGGGCGACCCCAAACCGGTGCTGTTCATCGGTGATGGCCAGGGCCAGATTCGGAAGCTCGACGCCATCCTGGATCAGGGCGTGCGTGCCTATGAGCAGGTCGAGGTGGCCCTCGGCAGCGAGGCGCAAGACCTCCCGTCGTGGCGTTGCCCGTGTGCTGCCGGTCAGCAGGCCCACGGTGAAGGGGCGACGGAGGCTGGGCAGATACGCTGAAAAAACGTTCGGTTGTTGCAGCGGCTGCTCGAATTGCGATAGGAGGCGGCCAACGGTGGCGAAGTGCTGCTCGGTTAACACCTCAGTGGGCGCCATGAAGGCCGACTGGCGGTGGTCCGACGCCGCAGCCAGAATTGCCGTCAAGGCAACCAGGGTTTTGCCGCTCCCGACTTCGCCCTGCAACAGGCGGCTCATGGGAGGTGTGCCCCGGGCCATGTCGGCCAGAATTTCTCCGATGCAGCGGACCTGCGCCCGGGTAGGCCTGAAGGGCAGTTCGGACAGGAACCCGTCGACCGCCGAACCGCGGTACTGCACCGGAATCCCGGTGGCATCGCGCTCACGGTGGCGCCGCCGACCGAGAATAGCCATCTGAAAGGCCAGGATTTCATCGAACGCCAGGCGGCGCCGGGCCCGGTCGGCGGCGACCAAGTCCGGCGGATAGTGGGCATCGCTGATGGCCTGATGGATGCCGACCAGTTGGGTACGCGCAAAAGTGTCTTCCGGCATCGGTTCCGCGACGCCGCCGAGGAACCCTTCCAGGGCGCGCCAGGTCAGGCTTCGCAGGTTGCGCGCGGTCATGCCTTGGGTGAGGCGATACACCGGGGTGATTCGGCCGGCGTTCAAGGGCGGCGCGGATTCGGTTACGACGTCATATTCGGGTGACTGGATCGCCAGGCGTCCGCGGTGGATTTCGGCCTTGCCGTGTACGACCATGTTGCTGCCGGCCCGAAGGCTGCGCGCCAGAAATCCCTGCCCGAACCACTGGAGGTCGATGCTGCCGGTGTTGTCCCGCAACGTGCCCTCGACTAACTGCAAGCGGCGCTGGCCAACGTTGGCGGAACGTATGTCGAGCAGCTTGCCCTCCAGGGTGAAGGTTCCGCCGGCGTAAATGTCGGCGATGCTGGTAACGTCGGCTCGGTCATCGTAACGGCGCGGGAGCATGTAGAGCAGGTCCCGAACCGTGCCGGCGCCCAGGGTCTCCAAACGCTGCACGGTTCGAGCATCCATGCGCCGGATTGCGGAGACCGATTCGTCCGGGTCGCCCGGTGGGGTGGCGAACTTGGGCGCGACGTGCAACCGCCGGCGCGCGGGCACATGACCGAAGGCATCGCCGGTGTTGAAGAGAGGAGTTGCCGGCGCAGGGTGGATCTCCGCCGGTTCCACTGGTTTGGTCGGCGGCGGACTGCCCGACTCCGGGGCGGGAGTCGCGACCTCACCGGCCAGGACGCTGCGCCAGGCGTAAACCCATTGCCGGCGCCGTTCCTGTGGCAGTTCGCGGTATGGGGCCGATATCAGCGTCTCTACGCGCTCCGGATGGTTATCCAGGAACGCCCGAAGCTCGGGTTCCCAGCGGTCGATGAAACGGCGGATACCGCCGCTTACGGCGTTGTCGGCGAAACCCTTGTGCTCCTCAAGGGCAAGAATTTTCGCAAAGGCGTCGCGCCAAACGGGAACGTCCTCGCGGCGTTGCGTGTCCATTCACTCCGCCCCGTGCCGGGCTCGTTAGAGTTTGGAGCGGCCGCCGGACGTCAAGGCAGGGTAGACACCGCCACCGCGCCCGGACCGATATGGGTCCCGATGGCGGAACCGACCTGGAGCGTGTAGGTGTTGTCCGGGTCAGCGAGGTCGGACAGACGGTCGCGCATCTCCTGGGCCGGGCCGGCGTCCGTAGTGTAGGCGACGGCGAGTTTCGAGGCTTGACCCTGTTCACGCACCAGTTCTTCCAAACGCTGCAACCCGCGTCGGAGGTTGCGGGGACGATCGACGGGCAAAACCTCGCCGTCGGCGACCTTCAGGATCGGTTTCACCTTGAGCAATGAACCCATGAACGCCTGGGCTTTGCCGATGCGGCCGCCTTTCTGCAGATACTCCAGCGTGTCCACCATGGCGAACCCGTAACCTCGACCGGCGCGGATTTGCGCCGCAGAGACGACCGAGTCCAGAGTCGCGTCGCCCGAAGCGGCGTCTTCGGCGGCGGCGATGACCTGGAGCATGTGACCGACGGACGCAGTTCCGGAGTCGATCACGGTCACCGCGCCGTCGTCAAACTGGGAGGCAGCCTGCGCTGCCGAGTTGTAGGTTCCGCTGAGTTGCCTGGCAACGGTGAGGCACACGACCTGATCGCCCGCCGAGACCAGAGGTTCCATTGCGGCGCTGAAATCTCCAGGTGTCGGTTGGGAGGTACTCGGCAACTGGGGTGAGGATTGAAGACGGGCGTAGAACTGTGTCGGATTGATGTCGACGCCCTGCCGGAACGACTCCTCGCCGAAGAGCACATAAGCCGGAACCACAGAGATGCCGAACTGGTCTACGGTCTCTCGGTCGATGTCGCAGGTACTGTCGGTGACGATCTTTATGGCCATGCGGGTACGCTCCTTCACAGGATCGCGGCTGGCAAAAGTTATTCGACGGACACCAGGTACGGGTAATGGGGTTGGCCGCCCGCGTAGACGTCCACCTCCGCTCCGTCGTAGGATTCCTCCAATTCTTCCTGCAAGGCGGTGGCGGATTCCGCCGAAGCGCCTTCCCCCCAATACAGGGTAATCACGCTATTTTCGTCAGCGGCAGAGTGTTGCAATCCCGCGCGCGCGGCTGCATCCGGATCCTCGGCCAACGCAGCCAGTTTGCCGTCCAGGATCGCCATGTATTCGCCTTCCCGGACCTCCTGGCCATCCACCACCGAGTCGCGGACTGCCTGGGTTATTTCGAGCGTCTCCATGCCGGCGCGAGCCGATTCCATGTTCTCCAGATTGTGCTCAACGGACACTTCGGGATTGAACCCCAGCAGGGCCCCGGTACCCTGGGGCATGGTGCGGGTACCCAGAACGTGCAAGGTGACTTCCCCGGTGTCGGCTTCGGCCGCCTGATTGGCGGTGAGAATGACGTTGTGATTGTTGGGGAGAACGATCACGTCGGTAGTGCCGGCGGACAAGGCGGCGTCGATAATCTCGCTGGCGCTGGGATTCAGCGTCTGCCCGCCGGGGATGATGGCGGCGCAGCCCGCGTCCAAAAACAGATCGGCGAGGCCTTTGCCGGAGGCAACCGCGATCACCGAGATGCCAGGGCGGATCTCTGCGGGTCGGGCACGTTCGCGATGTCCCGCCGCCCAGTCGCGGTTCTGGAGGCTCATGTTGTCGATTTTGAGCTCGTCCAACTCGCCGAAACTGATGGCGTAGGTCAACGCGGAGCCGGGATCCGCAGTGTGCACGTGGATCCGCACGGCCTCTCCTCCGCCGACGACCACCGTGGAATCCGTGATTTGGGCGAAACCGTTGCGCAGGTCGTCAACGTTGAGATCCTGGCCGTGGATAACGAACTGCGTGCAATACCCGAATTCCTCAGCCTCGTGGGCGTCCAGGAAATCGGAGTCGATGGCAACGGAGGCCGTCTGCTGCGGGTTGATCACGCCGCCCACGCTGTGTAAACGCAGGTCGACTGCCGGCCCGGTCTCGCCCAGCAGGTGCCGGAGCGCGCCGCCGATGATCGCCACGACCCCCAGACCTCCGGAGTCGACGACGCCGGCTTCTTTCAAAACCGGAAGCTGGTCGGGCGTGCGGGCCAGGGCTTCGATGGCGCCGTCGTAGGCTACCTGCCAGAGAGCGATGACGTCGCGCTCGCCGGCGTCGTTGGCTTGCACCGCGGCGTCCGAGGCGCCACGGATCACCGAGAGCATTGTGCCCTCACGGGGCTGGCTGACGGCATGGTAGGCTGAGTCTGTGGCCGAGCGGAAGGCGGCCACAGCGTCGGAGGAATCGATTTCGATGGCGCCGGCCACGCCGTCGGCGAAACCACGCAATAGCTGCGACAGGATCACGCCACTGTTGCCGCGAGCCCCCCAGAACGCGCCGGTTGCGATGGACTCGGCGACATCTCCTGCGGCGTCGGCATCGGTGTCCTGGTTCATCTGATCGACGCCCGCCCTGAGCGTGAGCAGCATATTGGTGCCGGTATCGCCGTCGGGAACCGGGAACACATTGAGGGCGTTCGCGGCGTCCCGATACAGTTCCATGTAGGCTAACGCGCCAAGCATGGCCTGGCGCAAATCGGCGCCCTGCAACGTGGTGAAAAACGATGTCATGCCGAAAGTATTATGGAGTCACCAAGTGGGCGCAAGTATAGCACAGAGGATTTCCCGTTCCCGCGCTGCGGACTCACCGAGTCGAGTGACTTATGGATTTGCCGGCTGGCTACCGACGTGGCACACTCTGGGCATCCTGCGGTTACCGCACTCGCGAGGCGCACATGAGCCAGCAACTTCCACCTGAAGTCCACAACTTGATTGACGCCGCACTGAGCGAGGACCAGGCATTCAGCGATCCTACCACGCAGGCGCTCATACCGGATGGTGTGATGGGCAACGGGATGCTGCGGGCCAAGGCCGATGGCGTGCTCGCCGGAGGCGCAGTGGCGGAGGCCGTGTTCCGACGTATCGACCCGGAACTTGAGGTGAAGTTGCTGCTGGAGGATGGAGCCTCGTTGGAACCTGGTCGGGACATCGCCAGTGTGGTGGGTTCCGCCGCGGCGATCCTGAGGGCGGAGCGCACGGCGCTGAACTTCATGCAGCGAATGAGCGGCATCGCGACCGCCACCAACCGGTACGTGCGCGCAGTGGAGGGTACGGTCGCGCGGATCGTGGACACCCGCAAGACTGCGCCGGGCCACCGATACCTGGACAAGTACAGCGTGCGCATGGGCGGAGGATACAACCATCGCATCAACCTAGCGGACGGCATACTGATCAAGGACAATCATCTGGCCGCGCGGGCCTCGCTGGAAGAACCGCTGGGCGCCGTGGTGCGCCACGCGATCTCGGAGGCGTCGCATACTATCCGCGTGGAAGTTGAAGTGGAGTCGCTGGAGCAGGTGCGAGAGGCTGTGGATGCGGGCGCGCACATCATCATGCTGGACAACATGCCGGTGGACCTGATGCGCGAGGCGGTAGGCATCATCGCGGGCCGGGCGTCCATTGAGGCATCGGGCGGCATTACCCTGGCCACGGTGCGCGAGGTGGCCGAAACGGGGGTCGACCTGATCAGCATCGGAGGCCTGACCCACTCCACTGATGCGCTGGATATCTCCCTCGACTTGGAGTTTCCAGAATGAGCGCGACGGCCGTCGGTCGCTTCCCTTGAATGGGGGCGGTGCGCGGGGGTATATTGCCGGTGACAGATTCGGCAAATCAAGAGCAAGGAGCATTCCCCGATGGCCCGATTGAGTGATGTTACCCGAGACCAGCTTGCCCCCGAGCACCAGGAATTTTTCGACTCCATCGCCAGCAGCCGCGGCAGCGTACGCGGTCCGTACGGCGTGCTACTGAACAGCCCCGACCTGGCGGCGCGAGTGGCCCACACGGGCGCTTACGTGCGGTTCGACCTGGACATATCCGAAGCTCATAAAGAGATAGTCATCTGCGCCACAGCCAGGGAGATCCGGCAGCAGTACGAGTTCTCGGCCCACGCCCGCTTGGCCCGACAGGCCGGAGTGCCGGAGGACGTTGTCAGCGCCATCGCGACCGGCAAAGCTCCGGAGGGTCTGAGCGGCATCGAAGCTTCACTGGTGAAATACGTCCAGGAGTTGTTCCGCAACCACAGGGTGAGCGACGAGACCTTCGGCGAGGTGTCGGGCCACTTCGGGATGCAGAAGACGGTGGAAATCACTGCGCTCATGGGCCACTACCTGCTGGTCGGGCAAATACTCTCCGCCTTCGAGGTCGAGCTTCCCGAGGGCGTGCAGCCGGAGATCACCTAGCCATCACCGCAGCGCGCCGCTGCGGCTCGCGATAGCGTCAAACCACGTCCCGTCCAAGGAGGCCCGATCATGGAACCCCTGATTCGCAACATCAAAGACTTTCCCGCCGGTACACCGGCGCGGTTGATCAGCGCCGACGACAACCCGTCTCTGGTGACCCTGGCCTATTCGGTCATTGAGCCCGGGGGAACCAGCGCGCACCACATCCACGAGTGGGAGCACGAGGTCTACATCATCGAAGGCAGCGGCACGCTGGTGGCCGACGGCAAGGAATACCCGGTAAAGGCTGGGGACGCCATGTTTATCCCGCCCATGGTGGACCACGTCACCCGCAACGATGGCGACGGCAACATCCGCCGCATCGAGATTAACCCACTCTCGGCGGCCAGCGGCAACGCCCGTCCCGGTGGGTCGGAGCCGGGCGCCGGAACGCCTCCAGTGATCCGGAACCATGCCGACCTGAACGCTGACACCGGACACACCATGCTGGGGGGACGAGACGGCTGCCCCAATTACCTGATGCTTTACAACGGCGCAATGCAGCCCGGCGCGGTGAGCCATCCGGAAACCGGCGGGCACAACCACGCATGGGACCACACCGTTTTTATCCTTGAGGGCACGGGCACGCTGGTGGTGTCTGGCACAGAGTACACGGTAACCGCAGGCGACGCCGTGCGGGTGCCGCCGGGTGAGCATCACCAATGGAAGAACGAGACCGATGCGCCCATGCTGCGGGTGACGTTCAACGACATCGTATCGGAGGGGCATGGCTGATCCAGGCCGATCAGCGGTAGCAGAAACGAGGCAATCGCACGCTACTACGTCGCGATTGCCTCGTTTGCGTCTCAGGCCACCGGGATCGTATTCACATGGCTGACTCTACCTTGATTGCATCGGTGCGCGGGCGCGAGGTGCTGGACTCTCGCGGGAACCCGACGGTGGAAGTTGACGTAACGCTGCGCGGCGGGGCGTTTGGTCGAGCGATTGTCCCGTCGGGAGCTTCGACCGGGCGGCATGAGGCGGTGGAACTCCGGGACGGCGACCCCACGCGTTACGAAGGGCTCGGCGTGCTCCGGGCGGTGGCAGGGGTGAACGACGTCATCGGCCCAGCAATTTGCGGAGAATTGGACGCGGCAGACCAGCCCCGATTGGACGCCCGCTTGCGTGAACTCGATGGTACGGCGAACAAGGCCAACCTGGGCGCCAACGCCATCCTGGGCGTCTCCCTGGCCGGCGCGCATGCCGCCGCCAACGCGGCCGGACAGCCGCTATACCGGTTCCTGGGCGGCGCCGACGCGTGCGTAGTGCCGATGCCAATGATCAACATAATCAGCGGCGGGCGTCACGCGGCCGGCGGCGTGGACATGCAGGATTTCCTCGCAATTCCCATCGGTGCTGAAACCTACGCCGAGGCGCTGCGCATGGTGGTGGCAGTGTACCGGGCCGTGGGACGCTTGTTGTCCCAGATGGGTCCTTACGCCTACGGTGTCGCGGACGAAGGCGGATACGGTCCGCCGTTGCCATGTCACGAAGATGCGCTGGGCCTGATCTATGACGCCACACGGCTGACTGGTTACCGATGTGCGCGTAACGGCGATGTCGCCATCGGATTGGACGTGGCGGCTACCGAGTTCGCCGCGGATGACGGACGGTACGCGCTGCACGCCGAAGGAAGGACATTTTCCTCTATGGAACTGGTTGATCTCCTCGAGCAATGGGGAAAAACCTATCCAATCATTTCCATCGAAGATGGTCTGGCCGAGGACGATCGGGAAGGCTGGGAATACCTCACCGAAAAGCTGGCGGGTTCAACGCAGTTGATCGGCGACGATCTGTTCACGACCAACCCGGAACGGCTGGCTCGGGGAGCCGACGACGGGATAGCCAACGCGGTGCTGGTGAAGCCCAATCAGATCGGGACGTTGACCGAGACGCTGGAAACGGTCCGGTTGGCGCAGGAGCGGGGATATCTGCCGGTGATCTCAGCGCGGTCGGGTGAGACGGAGGACACGACCATCACCGACCTGGCGGTTGCCACCGGCGCGGGACAGATCAAGATAGGCTCCATCACCCGCTCCGAGAGGCTGGCTAAATACAACCGGCTACTGAGAATCGAGGAGGAGTTGGGCGACCGGGCCCGCTTCGCCGGCAGGGACGTGTTCGCGCGGTTTTTGACGCCATGACAACAGCTGCGCAGTTGGAACTGGAAAACCTCGGGGAACAGGCGTCGCGCTTGGGATTGGACCTGTCGGGCGAGCAGCTGGTCAAGTTCGCCGAGTACCAACGGCTGCTGGCCGAGGGGAATCAACGGGCGAACCTGACCGCCGTGACCGACCCCGAAGCCATCCAGGTACGTCATTTCTTTGACTCCCTGACCGCTGTGCTCGCGTTCGACGACTGGCGCGACGGCCGGCGGGTGATTGATCTGGGAACCGGGGCTGGGTTTCCGGGAGTGCCGCTTAAGATCGCGTTTCCCGGCATTCGTGTGACGCTGGTGGAATCGGTGTCCAAGAAGACGGCGTTTCTCGGAACGCTGGTGGAGAGTCTTGGTCTTCACGATGTGGACGTGGTCACTGCACGAGTCGAGGAAGTGGCGAGGACGGAAGGTTACCGGGGGCAGTTTGACATCGCGCTGGCCCGAGGAGTGGCGGCTCTGCCGGTACTTGTGGAGTACGCTCTCCCTCTCTGCAAGGGTCACGGCATGCTGTTGGCGTGGAAGGGGAAGGACGGTCCCAAGGAAGTACAGGCCTCAAACAACGCGTTGTCCGAGCTGGGAGGCAGGGTCGCGCGTGTGCTGTCGATGAACGACCTGTCGCCGCCGTTGCCGCCGGACCGCTGGCTCATCACCGTGGAGAAGGTGCGCAGGACGCCGGGGAAATACCCGCGCCGAGTGGGCGTGCCCGCCAAGCAGCCCCTATAGAGCCAGGGTGGCCAGATCGACGCGGCCGTTGGCGCTCCAGCCCCGCGCGCGGTAGTAGTTGGCGATCATCGCGTCCAGCTCGTCCGTGGTGAGACCGACGCCGGCAGCCACACCGTCGGCCAGAGGTTCAGATAGCGTGCGCCGCGGGAGGGTGTCGTCGGAACGCTGCCAACCCCAGCGCTGGTTATAGCCCTTCTTGAGATCGGCGATGCGAGCAGCGGCGCGTCGGAGCTCGGCGGCGTCGAAATCGTCCCAGCCGGTGACCATGCGGTACACGGCCGCCGACTCTTCCCAGAAATCGCCGAACGCGCGGCGGAGGAACTTGCACCAGATGAGCGAGTCCAGGGCCGCCGCGAAATCCTCGCTGTCGGCGGCGATTTGTCCGCGGCGGTCGTCCACGGACAGACGGTCCACGTCTGGCGAGAAGTCGGCGTCGTAGGCCGAAGTGCGGTTGTGGCACGCCCCCCGCGGCGTTGTGGCCAGACCCAACGCCAGGGTTTTGAGGCTGCGGGGTTCATAGCCCGGCATCTCCAGACCCTTGACCTGCATGGCCCAGGCTTCCGATCCACAACCCACACGCTGGGATGCCAGGCGGCTACCGTCAGCGAGCAGGTTACCCAAAAGGCCACCGCGATTGGCGATGTCGTCCAGCAGGTTGACCACGGCGGTCCCGTCGCCGAAGTTCAGTGCGGAGCCGACGGCACGGTTTGGATCGCCGACGTCCGGGGATGGCAGCAGGCCGCGCTCCGCCGTTTCCATGGCCCAGGCGATGACTCCACCGGCCGAAATGGTGTCCAGGCCAAGCTCGTCGCAGCGTCGCACAGCACGGATGACTGCGTCAGGATCGCCCACGCCGACCAGTGGCCCCAGGGCGAAAAGGCTTTCGTATTCCAGTCGGGCGCTGACTTCCCCGGTTTCCTTGGGTCCCGCGTTTTTCTTGCCCATGGTAACGATCTTTTCGCATCCGATGGTGCAGTTGGCACAATGGGCCGAGCGAGTGGCGCGGGTCTGGTGCAGGGCCTCGCCGCTGACCGCCTCCGCGTCCTCGAAGGTGGACTGCCGGAAATTACGCGTGGGCAGGGTCCCCAGGCGATTGAATACGGACACGTTGGCGATGGTTCCGAGCTCGCGGTACTTGGCGGTGGCGGCGCCAAGGCTGCGTCGGCTGAGATCGCGAGCGTAGGACCGCAGGGCGTCGGGACGGGCGACGGGCGGATCCGCATTGGGATGTCCTCGCACGGCGATGGCCTTCAGGTTCTTGCTGCCCATCACCGCGCCGGGGCCGCACCGGCCGGCCTGGCGCCCGCCGTCGTTGGCGATGCTGGCGAAGCGGACGAGGTTCTCCCCGGCCGGCCCGATGCAGGCGACACGAACGGGATGGCGGCTGCCGTCATCCAACTGCCGCTTGACCACTGCCTCCGTTTCCATGGTGGAGAGGCCCGCCAGGCTTTCGGCGGTTTTGACGCGGGGGATGCCGTCGGCGTCGATATGGAGTACCGACAGGCCCGCGCAGCGACCCGTGATGACCAAGGCGTCGCCGCAAGCCCGTTTCAGTCCGACGGCAAGGTGACTGGAGGACAGCCCGTCGGCGATGAAGCCGGTCAACGGCGACCGGGTCATGACGGCAAACTTGCTGGAGGTGGTAAGGCGGGTGCCGACCAGGGGGCTGGTCACGAAAATCAAGGGGTTGTCGGGCTCCAATGCGGAGTCGAGCCGTCGCGTGCGGTCGGCGCCGGGAAGGGGTTCGCCGTCCCGGTCCACCGGAGGTCCGCCGTAACGGTGCAGCAACCATGTTCCCAGGCCGATGCCGCCGATGGTCGAACGGAGGGCCGCCTCGGGGATTGGGTCGCGTCGAAATTCCCCGGTGGTCACATCAACCACCGTGGCGTATCCACGGTAGCCGTAGAGAGTGGGCATGGCACTCATCCGCCAGCCTGGTTGGACAGGAGGAGCAGGGAGTCGCCCGCGACCCATTCGAGTTGCTCGTCCGTATCCGGCGATAGAAAAACCAGGCCGTTCCGGTTCAACGCGTACCCGTCCGCGACGGCGATGGTCCCGTGATCGGACACGCACAGCGCGCTATCCACCAGTTCCGGACACTGGCGCGCGAGGGCGTCCAGCAAAGTGGCAACGGCCGACAGAGACCCCACCTCGACAGAGATACTGCTGACGCCGGCGCGCACGCGCGCCATGCCGAACAACTCGACTGTCACCACCACGGCATCGCTCGTTATGGTAGCGGGGTTCATTGCGCCAGTCCGATAGCTTGGGACAGGTCCTCGGGCCGGTTGATGTTGAAGAAGCTCAGCAAATCAGGGTCCAATCTTCGGATGTCGCTTTCCGGCACGTAGCGGACTTCAACGTCGTCGAAAAAACCGGAAATCTTGAGCTGGCCGGCGCGAATGCGGCTCTCGATGGCCGGAAGGCAACGGCGGGAGTACAGCGCGTGGGTGGGTTCCGGTCGGCCGTCCACCACCGGGACCACTGCATCGACGCCGTCGCGCAGACCCGCCATATCTGCCAGTAAGGGTGCCGACAGAAAGGGCATGTCGCAGGCGGTGACCAGGGCCCACTCGGTGGACGAGGCGTTCAGGCCAGTGTAGATGCCGCCCAGGGAACCGCAATCGGGAAACACGTCGATCGCTGTCCGGTGTCCGTCGTCCAGCGGCAGCGCGGCGGCGCGAGCTGGGTCTGCGACTACGACCACAACATGCTGGGTGGCCACAGCTTCGGATGCCCGCCGGATGACGCGGCGTATGAGCGGCTCCCCGGCAAAGGGTTCGACGGCCTTGTCGCGTCCCAAACGCCGGCTCTGCCCACCGGCCAGGATA
The DNA here is from genome assembly GCA_034423575.1 of Dehalococcoidia bacterium. Classification (GTDB taxonomy): domain Bacteria; phylum Chloroflexota; class Dehalococcoidia; order Lucifugimonadales; family UBA3495; genus Bin87. The sequence continues at coordinate 54,349 of DAOUIF010000082.1, forward strand.
ACGGCGGTAATGTCCGATTTGATGGCGGAATCCATCGCTATGTGCCTATTGCGGTTCTGATCAGTTCAGCATATCACCCGCGACAGAAATCCGCACACCACGGGTTTGACCGGTGTCGTCAGGCTCCGCGTTCGCCGAGGAAATTTCGCATCCGTTGCACGCACCATTCGGGATAGATGACATTGACGCCGTGACCCAGTCCGGGCCAAACGTCCAGGCGACTGTCGGGGATCTCGGAGGCCATGAACTCCTGCTGCTCCATGCTGGTGGTCAGGGACTCGTCCCCGGTGAGCAGCAGAGTGGGCACCGCGATGTCCTTCAGGTGCGGTCCGAAGTCCAAGCTGTCCAGGTAGCTGTGGAGGGCCTGGCCGATCTCGGCCGGCGTCTGGTCCATCTCGGCGATGTACCAGTCTTTCAGGCCCTCAGCGGCGTGGCGCATGTCGAGGCGGAAGTTGATGGTGGCGGCGCTCCACGCCCCGATGCCTCCCTGCTCCATGGTGGCCAGCCAACTCCCGCCGGGGGTAGAGCTTTCGCGTCGGGTCAGGCGACAGGGTGAGTTGCAGAGGACCAGCGAGCGGCATCGGTCCGGATAGTCGTGGGCGAACTGCATTCCCATGATGCCGCCGAACGACTCGCCGACGTACACAACGCGTTCCACGCCGGCGTCGTCGAGAATTGCGAGCAGGTCGCCCATCAGGGTGTCCAGCGTGGGCTCGTAGCGCGCCGGGTCAATGGTCGATTGGCCCATGCCCCGCATGTCGGGGCGTATGACCCGGTATTCGCGGCTGAGCAGGGGCGGCCAGTTGTACCAGAACTTGCCGCTACGGGAGAAGCCGTGCTGCAGCACGATGCCCTCGGGGGCTACACGCCAGGGGTCGGTGAAGTCGTCCAGATAATAGTGCAGTTGTGCGTCGCCACGCTGGATGGTGGGCACGGTGCGCCTCCGGGATTGCGGTTTCCGCTGATATACCATACCCTTCCGGCGGCGGCAATCCAGGGCCACCGAGTCGCCCATTCCCACCGGAGGAAAGAAGGTCATGCCCAGTACGCTGGGGCCCACGCCCCTGTCCGACAGGGAGATACATGAACGCCTAAACAGGCTCCGGAGCGACCTGGTCGCTTTTGCCCAGCGCCAGATTGGATACCCCACGAATCAGGCCTACGACTATTCGGCTCTGCTGCCGTTCCTGGAATACACCTTCAACAACGTTGGCGATCCGTTTCACGCCAGTAACTACTGGAGCAACACACACGCGTTCGAACGGGAAGTGATCTCGCGTTTCGCCGGCCTGATGCGTATCGATACCGAGGAAGCGTGGGGGTACGTGACCTCCGGGGGAACCGAGGGGAACATGTACGGTCTCTACCTGGCCCGGGAGCTCTTCCCCAACGCGATGTTCTACTTCTCGGAGGAGACGCACTACAGCGTTTTGAAAAACGTTCGCGTGCTCAACGCCCGGCACATCATGATACGCCGGCAGGATAACGGAGAGATTGACTACGACGATCTCCGCGAAATGATCCGGGTCAATCGGGATCTGCCGGTGGTGATCATGGCTAACGTGGGCACGACCATGCGCGGCGCGGTGGACGACATCCCCCGAATTCGGGAGATCATGTCGGATCTTGCAGTTACCAACTCATACATTCACGCGGACGCAGCGCTCAGCGGCATGATCCTGCCCTTCGTGGACGACCCGCAGCCCTATGGGTTCGACGCCGGTATTGACAGCGTCTCCGTGAGCGGCCACAAGATGATCGGCGCGCCGCTACCGTGCGGCGTGGTGCTGACTAGACGGCCGTACGTGGAGCGGGTGGGTCGCGCCATTGAGTACGTCGGGGTCGAAGACACTACTCTGTCCGGCTCGCGAAGCGCGTTCGCTCCGCTTCTTTTGTGGCATGCCCTGGCTCGGTTGGGCGACGCGGGATTCCGCCGGCTGGTTGCCGGCGCACTGGAGACGGCCGAGTACGCCGTGGGCCAGTTCAACGAGCGGGGAATCCCGGCGTGGCGGCATCGCAACTCGGTCACGGTGGTTTTCCCCAGGCCGGCTGCGAACGTATTCCGCAAATGGCAGATGGCCCCGGAGGGCGACATCACTCACATCATCACAATGCCGCACGTGACCCACGAGATGATAGACGAGCTCGTGGGCGATTGTGCCAACTGAGGTGCGCTTCACGATGAGTCAATCGGGTCCAATCAACCGCATCGTCATCATGGCCGAAAACGAAGTCGGGGTCATCGCCGACATCACCCGTGCCCTCGCTGAAGAAAACATAAACGTGGAAACCATCAACGCGGAAACCGATGGGAGCCAGGGAGCGGTGGTGCTCACCGTGGACAACTACAACCGGGCGCTGTACGTGTTGAACCGCGCCGGTTTCAAGGCGGTCGGCGACGACGCGCTGGTGATCCGCCTGCCCGACGAGCCCGGCGCCTTGGCCGGAGTGGCGGATCGCCTGCGGCAGGCCGGCGTCAACATCCAGAGCATGCACATCCTGAATCGGCAGGCCGGCCACGCCATGATCGCGCTGACCGTCGACGACCATCCGCTGGCCGTTGAGGCAATTGGGAGTGACGTTATTGTCTGATCGTCGCGTCGCCAGGTAAGTCAACCAGCTAGGGAGGTACGACGATGCCAGCGCGAACGGGAGCCCAGTACATCCAGGGCCTGCGAGACCGGGGAGCTGATATCTACATCGCTGGGCAGAAGGTCGAGGATGTTACCACGCACCCGGCGTTCGCCGGTGGGCTGCGCACCGTGGCCGGACTGCTGGACATGCAACACGATGCCTCGTTGTGGGCTGAAATGGTCTACGATTCTCCCTCCACCGGTGACCCGGTGGGCCTGTCGTTCATCATGCCGCGCACCGCGGACGATCTGGCCAGGCGGCGCAAGATGATGGCCAACTGGGCCCTGGCTTCGTGCGGAATGATGGGAAGGACCCCGGACTTCCTGAACGTGGCGGTGATGTCCATGGCGGCGGCCGCCGACTACTGCGGGCAGAACCGACCGGAGTTCAAGCAGAACATCCTTGATTACTACGAGTACATCCGCGAAAACGACATCGTGATGACCCACACGCTGGTCAACCTGCAGCGCAGCCGATCCGTTGGCGGGACGCCCTTCGATGACCGGACGGAGGTTGCGTTGTCGGTGGTTAAGGAGACGGACGCCGGCATCGTCGTTCGCGGAGCGAGAGTGCTAGCGACGCTGGGTCCGCTGTCGGACGAGATTGCCGTGTATCCTGCCCGGACCCGGCGGGTGCCGGCCGGCGAGGAAGGGAAATACGCCTTCGGGTTCGCCATCCCCTGCGAAACGCCGGGCCTGAAATTCCAGTGCCGCGACACCGTGGATTTGGGTCGGTCTCACTTTGATCATCCGGCGGGTAGCCGGTTTGAAGAGATGGACGCCATCGTCTTCTTTGACGACGTGCTGGTTCCCTGGGAGCGCGTGTTCCTGTACAACGACGTGTCCCGGTGCAACCAGTGGGGCGAGCGCACGAACCGCAACGCGCACACCGGGCACCAGGTGGTCACCAAGAACGTGGTCAAGTGCGAGTTCATGCTGGGACTGGCGTCGCTGATGGTGGAAACGCTGGGGTCGGGAGATCTGCTGCACACCCAGCACCTGGTCGCCGAGTTGATCGAGAACCTTGAGATCACCAAGGCGCTGTTGGCGGCGTCCGAAGCCCAGGCGTCGACCGACGAGTGGGGCATATTCTGTCCGGACTACCGGCCGTTGCTGGTGGCGCGGAAGCAGATGATCACCATGTATCCGCGCATGGCCGAGATCCTGCACCTGCTGGGTTCCAGCAGCCTGATGGCCCTGCCGGCGGAGGCCGACCTGAACGGCCCGCTGGCCGAGGATATCCACCGCTATCTGAACACCGATACAGCCACCGCCGAGGAGCGCATCCGCCTGTTCCGGCTGGCGTGGGACGTGTCGTGCAGCGCGTTCGGCGGACGGCAGACACTGTACGAGCGCTACTTCGGCGGGGATGCGGCACGCAACGCCGCGCTGCTCTATCAGATCTACGACCGCAGTGATGCGCGAAATATGGTCGACGAGTTTCTGTCTTTGGAGTAGGTCCCGTGATTACCGTTGCCGAAATCAACATTGCGCCGGTCAAGTCCATGGCGCTCGTACCGCTGCGGGAGGCGAAACTGGACCTGGGAGGCATCGTCGACGACCGCCGCTTCTACTTGGTCAACAGCCAGGGGAGGCTGCTGAGCCGGCGACAGGTGGGAAAGCTGGCACAACTGGTGACATCGTGGGACGCCGATACCGGGCAATTGAAGATCACTTTCCCCGACGGAAGGACCCTCGAAGGGCTGCCGGAGCTGGACAATCCGGTATGGACGATCATCTGGGGCAGGCGGGTCAGAGCGCGTCCCTTGATAGGTGACTGGATGCCGGCCATCAGCGAATTCTGCGGCCAGCCGGCCCTGCTGATGATGTCCGACCTGCCATGCCAGGTATTCGACGAGTTTCCGGTGTCGGTTCTTTCGCGGGCGTCAGTCGAGCACCTGTCGGGCCGGATGGGATTGACGGATGACGAGTGCCTGGCCACCGACCGGTTCCGGCCGACGTTGCTGCTGGACGGTTGCGAGGCACACCAGGAAGATGGCTGGATGAACCGCACCATCTCCGTAGGCGACGCGGTGGTGCGCATCCTGGCGCCGGATCCGCGCTGCGCCATCGTCGATCAGGACCCGCTAACCGGCGAAACGGACACCGAGACGGTGAGATCGATCCTGAGCTACCGGCCCAACGCGCTGGCGGCGTATTTTGGCGTGTATGGCATCGTGGAGAAACCCGGGACGGTTCGTGTCGGGGACGAAGTTACCCTGTAGTCCGCACCGACTCGAAAGGCCCGTCGCCACCGGGACGACGGGCCTTCGCGTGCAACGCCTGGGGCGGCATTAGCGGTTCGATCAGTGCTGCACCAATCCCTCTTCCATCATGGCGGCGATGGCGCCGTCGAACGCCTCGATGGTGAAGTCGATGTCGGCTTCAGTGTGGGTGCCGGAGAGCACGCCGCTGGTGCGGGACATGAGGTCCACGCCGCGCACCTGGAGGGCCTGGCGCAGGGCGCGCTGGATGCCGATGGGCTGGTCCTTCAGGCGGGATGCGTCCAGGCCGGCGATGCTCCGCTCCCCGAAGAACATGTGGAACGTTGAGGCCTCGCCATAGACCGTGGCGTTGACCTCGCGGCGATCCACGACCTCGCGAAGTCCGACCCGGAGCCGCTCGGCCATGAGATCGGCCTGGGCGTTGTACTCACCGGTGGCGACCAGGCGCAGGGCGGCGTTGCCTGACGCGGCAGCGTAGGGATTGGCGTTGAAGGTGCCGCCATGGAGGACGCGCTCGTAGCGGTCGTGGTGGCTGTCTCCCGTCTGGTGCATGACGGCCATGACCTCATCGCGGCCGCCGACCGCACCGCCGGGCAGGCCGCCGGTGATGATCTTGGCCATGGTGCAGAGGTCAGGGTCCACTCCGAGCCGCTCCTGGGCTCCACCGGGCGCCCAACGGAAGCCCGTGATGACTTCGTCCAGGATCATGACGACGCCATGCTCCCGGGTCAGGCGGCGCACGCCGTCCAGGAAGCCGTCGGGCAGGGGCACCGTGCCGTATGACGCCCCGGATGCTTCCGTGATGACGCCGGCGATGTTGTCGTCGCTGTTCAGGACGTTTTCCAGCGCGGCGAGGTCCGTGGGCAGCACGATGATGGAGTCGATGGTGCCCTGGGGAATGCCAATGGACGCCGGCACGTCAAAGGGGGGAAGGTTGCCCGGCATTACATAATCGTGCCAACCGTGGTAGTGCGACTCCCAGCGGATGATCTTCTCCTTGCCGGTGAAGGCGCGAGCCACGCGCATGGCCAGCATGGTGGCTTCCGCGCCCGACCCCACGAAGCGGACCTTGTCGACGCAGGGCATCAGCGTGCAGACCCGCTCGCCCCACTCCAGCATGGATTCGGTGGGCGCGCCGAAGTGCGCGCCGTCAGCCAGGACACCGGACAGCGCGGCGACCACATCGGGGTGCGCATGGCCCAACAGGAGCGATGCTGAGCCCATGCCGTAGTCTACGTACTCATTGCCGTCGATGTCCCATTTGCGGGGACCGCTGCCGCGGGCGATAACCACCGGGAACGGGTCGGAGGTATAGCCGTCGTGTCCCGGGCTCCCCGAGGGGAACCGGGCCTGGTAGCTCGGCTGGAGTTCCCGCGAACGGGGGTTCATGCGGATGTACTGGTCCTGGATGGTTTCAGCCATGGTATTAACTCCTGTGGTAGTGTCGTGGGTTAGTTGTCGGCGGCGGCCAGAGCCTCAGGTTCCCCCAGTGCCGCGCCGAATACCTCGGCAAGTTGGGCGCTTGCGGCGTCGACCGCCTGGCGGCCCTTGTCGATGACGTGGGGGAGGCCAAAGAAGCCGTGGATCACACCGTCGTAGCGGATGAGCGTGGTTTCGACGCCGGTATCTTCCAGGGCGCTGGCGTAGGCTTCGCCCTCGTCGCGGAGCGGGTCGAACTCGGCGGTGATCACCAGCGCAGGCGGCAGGTCCCCGGACAGTCGCGCCCGTCCCGGAGATGCAAAGATGTTGTAGCCGGACAGGTCGGCGTTGTCGATGTAATGGTCCCAGAACCAGCGCATGCTGGCGGTCTCAAGGAACATGCCCTGACCGTTGACGTTGTAGGAGCGGGTGTCGTAGGCGTAGTCAGTGGCGGGATAGACCAGCAACTGAAACGCCAAAGTCTGCGGGAAGTCATCCTGCGCGAGAGAAACGGCGGCGGCCAGATTTCCGCCGGCGCTGTCGCCTCCCACCGCGATCAGGTCGGCGCGGCTGCCCAGGGCGTCGGCATTGTGCATGGCCCACATGGTCGCGGTGAGGCAGTCCTCAAAAGGCGTGGGGAACTTGTGCTCGGGGGCGAGGCGGTAGTCGACTGAGATGACCACGCAGTTTCCACCAGCGCAAAGTTCCCGGGCGGTGGCGTCAGCGGTCTCGATGTTGCCGATCACCCAGCCCCCACCGTGGTACCAGACCAATGTGCCCCACGGACCTTCGGTGGCCGGCGTGTAGATGCGAACCGGCACGTCGCCCGGTTCTTTGCCGTGCTCGTTCCGGATGATCCGGTCCTCGACTTTGCCCACCGCGGGGCCGTCCGGCCTCGGGCGATTGTTCATGATCTCGCGGCACTCGTTCACGTCCATTTCCTGGAAGGGCTTGATGCCCATGGAATCGAACAGTTCCAGGACGTGGGCAGCCTGGGGATCCAGGAGCTTGCGCATGGCCGAGGGGTCGCCCTCATGGCGGCGGTGGTACTCCTCGGTCATGTCGTCCACGGCGCCGCGCAGGAACCGGCAGGCGTCGTCCATGGCGTCACGGGCGGTGTCCATAACGCTGGCCATGCCGAAAAAGCCGTGGATCATCCCGTCGTAGCGGTTCGTCTCAGCAGGGACGCCCAGATCGTTGAGCAAACGGCCGTACGCCTCGCCTTCGTCGCGTAGGGGGTCGTATTCCGCGGTAATGATCAGCGCGGGAGCGATATCGTCTGTGGCATCGAAGTCGGCACCCAATTGCAACGGTGCCACCAGGGGATCGGCGGCCTGAGAAGGGTCGGCTAGGTACTGGTCCCAGTACCATATCATCACGTCACGGTCGAGGTTGTATCCCGTCCCGTTGTCGATATACGAGCCGGTGTCGAACTTGACGTCGGTCACCGGGTAGACCAGCAGTTGTTGGCTGACCCTGAAGTCTCCGGTTTCGGCGGCCTTGATGCTGACCGCCGCAGCAAGGTTGCCTCCGGCGCTGTCGCCGCCCACGGCAACCACACCGGGCACGCCGCCGAGTTCAGCAGCGTGGTCGCTGGCCCAGATGGTAGCGTAGTAGCAGTCGTCAAAAGGCTCGGGGAACTTGGCTTCCGGGGACAAACGGTAGTCCACGGATACCACCACGCAGCGGGAGCCGGCGCACAGGTGCCGTGCCGTGCCGTCCGCCGAGTCCAGGTTGCCGACTACCCAACCGCCGCCGTGATACCACACGAGGATCGGGAAGGGTCCGTCACCTTCCGGTGTGTAGATGCGTACGGGCACCTCACCGGCGGGGCCGGTAACCGTGCGGTCCTGAACGTTGCCGACCTCAGGCCCGGGCGCCCGGGGCCGCTTGGCCGCGTTTGCCCGTGCTTCCGCCGGAGTAACGGTGTTGGCTGGCGGCAAACCCAAGGCTCGGGTTGCGTTGATCACCTCTTGAGCTTGCGGATGCAGTGGCATGTCGGGCCTCCACTATGATCGTTCTGTTATGCACAGGGCCGCCGGGGCATCTGGTAAGGTGCGTTCCGGCGGCCCTGTTCTGGCTGCGGTGTTCTAGGCGTTCCGGTTCGTGTAGTCTTCCCGCGCCCGCTCCAGGGCCCGGCCTCGCCCGGCCTGCAGCGTCTCGTGGCGCTCGTACGCCCACGTGTTGGACGCGATGGTGGCCTGCGCGCTGCCCTGGAAATGAGGCATCACGTGCCGGGCCATAAGCTCGTAGCTGTGCAGCATGTGCTCGCGGGCGGCCCAGTCCACCGTTTGGACCATGAACGCGCCAAAGCCGCCGCTGCGCTCCTCCAGCCGCTTGATGCCTTCGATGCAGTCGTCCGGCGTGCCGATGATCCACGCGCCGCGCTCGGCCATCACGTCAATGATTTTATCCGGCGGTCCGTCCACGACCTGCGGCCGGCCCATTGTGTGCTCGAAGTATTCGCGCTGGTAGCGACCCGCACCGACGCGCGCCTGCTCAAACGCCTCCTTGCGTGTGTCCGCCAGGTGCACCGGCAGGACCATGCGCCACTCGAACCGGTCAACCGTCTGGTCGTGCTCGGCGGCCGATTCCTCGCAGATGTCCCAAAGTTCGCTCAGCTCGAGACCCTGGGGCGCCTTGGGGTCGCGGGGCGTGGTGATGGTCAGCACCGACGCGCCGTGCTTGCCGGCCAGTGCGACGCCCGACGGGGTCTGGACGGATGCTACGGAGATGGGCATGTGCGGCGTCTGGTAGGGCCGCAACTGAAGCATGGCCTCATTAAGCTCGAACCAGTCGCTCTTGTGCGTGATGGGTTCTTTCTCGGTGAACAGCCGCATGATGACGCCCAGGGCTTCGTCCATGCGCAAGCGCTGCTTGGTGGGGTCGATGCCCATCATGTAGGCGTCGCCGGGCAGCGCGCCGGGCCCCACGCCCAGCATCACGCGGCCGCGGGTCATGTGGTCGAGCTGGGTCATCCAGTTGGCGACCATGAACGGGTGGTGATACGGCAGGCTGACGACGCCGGTGCCGAGCTTAATGTGCTTGGTGCGGTCGGCGGCCACGCCGATGAAAATCTCCGGCGAAGAGATGATCTCCCATCCCGCGCTGTGGTGCTCACCGATCCAGGCCTCGTCGAAGCCCAGATAGTCCAGCCACTGGACCAATTCCATGTCCCGTTCCAGCGCGAGTGTGGGGTTCTCACCGGCGCGGTGGAATGGGCCCATAAAGATGCCAAACTTCAGGCGGTCGGGTAGTGCCATTGGGGAGCCTCCTCCTCTTACGCATCGGGCGGATGCGTGGCGAAGGGCCGGTGCAGGGGAACGACAACTGTCGCCCGACCAGGGGCGCTTCGCTGGGTAGCTTGGGGGTGCGATTGTTGGCCGCATTATATGGGCCGCAGCCGGCGGCGGCAAGCGCGACGCGATCCGGGATCCATTGTCGCTATAGGCGCGCTGGATGAGAAAACCGCCGCGCTGGGAACCCTCCGGAGAGGTCTCAGCGCGGCGGTCCTACGAGCCGAGATTTTCCGCGACTAACCGACCAGCGGCAACCCCTCATCCTCGCGTACTGCGTTGATGATTTCCAGCACTCGCTGCTGCAGAGGTGGGTATGAGAGCTCGAACTCGGTGAGGAGGCGGCTGTTGTCGACCAGGAAGTTGCCGGAGTGTTCGCGGCCTCCCTCGTTGTCAAAGGAGATCTGGGCGTCGGGCAGGTACCCGCGCACCATGTCCGCCAGGTCGCCGAGGCTGATGGCCGTGCCGCCCGAGTTGTAAACCTGGTGCTCGCTCCTATCCACAAGCGACACGCGAACGAAGGCCTCGGCGATGTCCTCCACGTGGATGGGCAGCCGCATCATTTCGCGGTACGGGAAGCTGACGGGCTCCCCACGGGACGGCAGGGTGACGCAGCGCACGTGGTCCACGGAACCGCGTACCTTGTCGGGTCCGGTGACGTTGGCCGGACGGATCCCGGTGATGGACATGCCGTAGTTCTCGTTGAACATCTTGGCCTGGAACTCGTTGAAAATCTTGTGCGTCGCGTACTGGCTGTCGCCGTAGGTCGCCTCGTCCTCGTTGATCTCGCGCTCGCCGAAGTTGGTCTGCTGCCCGCTGACGGCGACGGAACTGGCGTATACGATGCGGTTGACGCCAAGCAGCCGGCCGGCCTCGAAGCAGTTGTCCATTCCGAGGATGTTCAGGCGCATCTGGTGATGCGGATTGCCCTCCCCGCCGCCGAGCAGGTAAGCCAGGTTGATGATGCGATCGGGCTGGGAATCGACGATGGCACGGGTGACCTGTTCGAAATCGGTGATGTCGACCCGCGAACTGCGCACATCGCCGGCGTCCACGCCGGGAATGTCGGGCAACGGGTTGATGTCGGTGGCGTACACGTCCTCGCCGCGTTCCACCAATTTGCGGACCACGCGAGGCCCGATGAAACCGGAAGCTCCCAAGACCAAGACCGTCATGTCTGCACCTCCAGATGCGTGATTGTCGATACTATAGAGGAACGGTCGCGCGGATCGACGACCGCGGTCAGTTGGATCAACGACGTGGCGAAGTTACTTCCGCACGGCGACGAAAAACAGCCGCCGGAATGGGTACAGGGTGAACCCGTCGGGGCGTTTGGGGTATTCGAGGTTCAACCGGCGACGATATTCTTCGAGGTAAGTTTCGCGTTCGCCGTCCTCCAAGCCGTTCAGGATAGGACGCAGGCCGGTTCCGGTCACCCATTCGAGAACGGCGTCATCGCCCGTGAGAACATGCTGATATTCTGTCGTCCAGACGTCAAGATGGTCGGCCTCAGGAGCCAGAAGGTCGTAGTAGAAGTCGGGGTCCTGGACCCACCGGTTGCCCACGGCGGAGCGCAGTTCGGCGGAGCCGACGGGTTGTCCAGTCGTGCCGCCGTTTTGGAGGGTCTCGCGCATTATCTGGTGGGAGCGCATGTCCCACGAAAGAGGCGCTTGGACTGCCAGGCAGCCGCCCGAAGGCAGCATGCCCCACAGGCGCGGCACCAACTCGTGGTGGTCGGGCACCCACTGGATCACGGCGTTGGAGAAGAATATCGACGGCGTTTCGGAGGGCTGCCAGCCGGAGAGGTCTCCTTCCTCCCAGCTGACCCGGGTCGATCCGGCCCTGTCGACGGAGGCTGACGCCTGGGCCAGCATTTCGGGCGAATTGTCCATGCCAATGACATCAGCCTGCGGCCACCGGCCGGCGAGCAGATGGGTTACGTTTCCGCTACCGCATCCCAGGTCATAGATGACCTGGGGTCGCTCCAGTGGGATGCGGCCCAAGAGGTCCAGGGCGGGGCGCAGCCGATGGTCGGCGAATTTAAGGTACTGACCCGGGTCCCAGGATTCACCGGCCAGGTCGCGTTGGTGCGGGGTCGCCTGAGTCATTTCGTTAGGTGCGCTCTCGTGCCTGATGGGAATTTGCGGCGAGTATAGGCACGGGAGAATCGAGCGTCAACCGCGCGGGGGCGGCCATCATCTGCCCTGCAACGCCGTGAGCTTGCCATCGGTAGTGGGTAGAAACAGGGTGCGTCCGGAAACGGACGGCGCGGCTGACATGGGGTAGTCTCCAATGTCGTGTGTCCACTCGAGTGAACCGGTATCGGCATCCAGTCCGTGGAGCGTCCCGTCCACAGTGCCGAGCACCAGGGTGTCGCCGGCAACCACGGGATCCGCGACGATCTCGCCATCGAGCTGAGTCTCCCAAATGGTCGATCCGTCGGCGGCAGCGAAAGCGGTCGCGTTGCCTGCTTCGTTGACAACGAACAGGATGCCATTTGCGTAGGCCGGGCTGTATTTCACGTTTCCGCCCGCGTAGGCGACCCAGAGGGCTCCCGTTTGACGCGGTGGATCAGAGCGCAAGCGCCAGGCGAAGAAGTTAAACTTGGCGACGTAAGCGAATCGGCTGAAGGGCCGGCTGATCGCCGACGGGTCTACCGCCCAAACTCCTCCCCGGTTGGTAACGAAGAATGCCCGACCGTCGGCCATGACCGGTCCACCGGCGACCGGCGTCCCCGAGTAGAACACCAGGCGACGGCGTCCGGTTTCGGGATCGGCCGTGACGAACCGTTCGCCCAGCGAGGCGGCCGCGACAACCGAACCGTCGGTGACCGGGTGCGAGACCACCCAGCCGGTGGCGTCCGCTGACCAGCGAGGCTCTCCGGTAGCTGCATCCAACGCCTCCAGTTTCCCGTTGGTCGACCCGATGTACAGCGTGCCGTTCGATACGATAGGCGAGCCCAGCACAATGTTTCCCAGGTCGCGCTGCCAGCGCAGTTCGCCGGTGAATTGATCCAACGCGAGTACACGATGATCCCGCGTACCGAGGTATACGAGGCCGCCGGCGACCGCAGGCGCGCTGTCCGAAGGCGAACCGATGGGCCTTGACCAAAACGGTTCACCGCTATGGGTGTCCAAGGCTACGATTTCACCACCGTCGGTGGAAACAATGATCAAGTCGCCGACGATGGCCGGAGCGCCCAGAGCCACACCCGGCAGATCGGTCTCCCATCTGATCGCGAAAGGTGGAGCCGGGTCAGGTTCCTCCGTAGATGCGGCGCCGCCGATGCCACGGCGACCGGATGGCCAGTCGGTCGGCGCTTCGGACATGTTAGCCGCGGAGGTAGCGGCCGCCGGCGGAAACAGCAGAGGCGTGAGTTGGTACGCCCGCACCGCCCACAGCGCAAGCAACACCAGAACGACTGTCGCTACGGCAAGCCAGATCCTGACGTCGCGAAACCGCCACCGTCTGCCGATCGCGGTTTCACCGTATAGACTGGGCCGTCGCAACGGGCTGCGGTGACCCGGGAAGAGCTTGGGGTTTATGTCCGTCCCCGCAACTTGGGATCCAGCGCATCGCGGATGGAGTCCCCGAACAGGTTGAAGGCCAGCACGGTGACGGTGATTGCCAGGCCAGGGAACACTACCATCCACCACCGTGGGATCAAGCCCGCGGCGACCGGCCCGCCCAGCATGTTGCCCCAAGTGGCTGTGGGCATGGGTACGCCCACTCCCAGGAAGCCCAGCGAAGCCTCCAGGATGATCACCGAACCCAGGTGGGCGGTGGCCAGCACCAGCCAGGGGGCTACGCACTGCGGTGCGATGTGTCGAATCATCACCCGCCCGCTGGACGCTCCGATGGCCTGCGCCGCATCCACATACGCGTTTTCCTTGACACTCAAGGTAACCGACCGGATCACGCGGACTGACAAGGGAATGCGCGTAATGCTAATCGCAACAATCACAGTCCAGACCCCGGCGCCCATGGCCAATACCAGTATCATCGCCAGGATCAGCGTGGGGAAGGACATCAGCAGTTCCAGGAACCGTTGGCTGTAGATATCGAGGCGCCCTCCAATGTACCCGGATGCGACGCCCCAGGCGGCGCCGACCAGATCGCCCACCAGCACGGCCACCAGGGCGACGAACAACGAGATCCGCGCCCCGTGCACCACCCGACTGTACAAGTCTCGGCCGATGTCGTCGGTTCCCATCCAGTGGGCCGGCCCAGGCGCTTCGCGCAACGCTCGGAAGTCGGCGTACTCCGTGGGATGGTGGGTTGCGACATAGGGCGCGAAAACGGCGACGAACACGATGCCAAGAATGGCCAGCCCACTGATGGCTCCCACGGGATTGCGCTGGCTAAAATTAGCGATCGCCCATACCCAATTCCTAGTGCGACGCTGTGCATCCTGTACGATGACGTCGGTAGCGGTTACCTGTGCCACGGGAATACTCCAGACCGGTGTGTCCTGTTGCGAGGTTAGCTGTATCGGATGCGTGGGTCGATCCAGGCGTAGGAAATGTCGACCAGCAAGTTGGTGAGAACGAACACCAGTCCGTAGATCAAGACCAGGTTTTGAATGACGACGTAGTCGCGCTCGAAGAACGCGGCTACCAGGGTGCGCCCCAGTCCGGGCACACCGAACGCCTGCTCCACTGCCACCGACCCGCCGATCAGGAACCCCAGCAACACGCCGGACAGGGTGATAACCGGCATGATGGCGTTCCGGAGGGCGTGTCTCAAGATCACCAATCGTTCTGCCAGGCCTTTGGCTCGGGCGGTGCGGATGTAATCCTCGTGGATCGTCTCCAGGAGCGCCGAGCGCGCCATTCGGCAGACGTACGCAGCCTGTCCTATGCCCAGCACCAGGGCTGGTCCCCAAATGATTTGCAGGTTAGCCCACGGGTCCTCCCAAATGTTGATTACTCCCAGAGGAGCTTTCCATTCCAGCGTCAACACCAGGGTTAGCACGATAAGCGTGCCCAGCCAGAAATTCGGAATCGCCAGGAACAGGATGGAGAAGAAGCGCCCGGCATAATCGAATGGGGTGTTTCTCTTCATTGCGGCCAGTATCCCCACGGGCAAACCAATGACCCACGAGAGGATCACGGAAATAATCGCGATCTCCAAGGTGATAGGACCGCGGTTTATGATCAAGTCCATCACCGTGTCCGAACGCCAGAAGGACTGGCCGAGTTTCAAGGTCACAATGTCCTTGAGCCAGTCCACATACTGCAGGTAAATTGGTTTGTCCAAGCCCAGGCTGGCGATGATTCGGGCGCGGTCCTCTTCGCTGAGTTGCAACGTGCCCTCTTCCCCGAACATCACGGTAAGCACGTCACCCGGCAAGATACGCATCACCAGGAATATGATGATGGTAAGCCCGATAATGGCGGGAATCGCCAACAGTACTCGGCGGAGAATGTATTTTTGCATCAGAACATCCAGTGGAGTCCACGCGATGGGGTGGGTTGGTATATCAGGCGGGCGGCGTTACGTCGCCCGCCTCTGACGATCTCGCTGTGATCAAGAGGCCGGTTACTGTCCGCAGCCTTGATCCATCCACACGGTGTCCATTCGGTCCAGGTTGTGAACCAGAGCGCCGTGCTTGCCCTCGATGCCATGGACGCACTCCAGCCAACCGGCGAGGGTGCGGTTGTACCACCACTCCACCACCGGCGGGTCATCATCGAGGATTGCAGCCGCCTGTTGCACCAGTTCGTAGCGCTTCTCCAAGTCGGGTTCCGTGTCCACCTGCGCCATGATGGCGTCGAAATCCTCGTTGCAGTAGTTCGAGTGGTTCTCCCCGCCGCCGCATCGGTAGAAGCTGTTCATGTACGCCGACGGGTCAATGAACGGAGAGGCGATTGCGCCAACCGTGATGTCGAAGTTGCGGTTAGCCAACTCTTCAAACCACACTGCCGAAGGAACCGGGCGAATCGTGGATTCAATACCCAGGATGCTACGGTACTGCAACTCGGCCATTTGTGCGATGGCTGAATACCAGGGGCTGTCCGGCTGCCGTTGGAGTAGGTCAACATTCTTAATGCCGTCGGCGTAACCGGCGTCAACCATCAATCGCTTGGCTTCGGCGATGGCGGCATCCCGGTTGAATACCAGCCGATCGTCAATCTCGGCCTGCGGCAGCTGATACGCTTGCTCGGGAAGGGTCCAGCCCATGCCGCCAGGGTAACCATACAGCCATTCGCTCACCACCTCGTGGGCCGACAGTCGGTCGAACGCCAGCCACATGGCTTTGCGCACTCTGACGTCGTCCCAGGGTTCCCGGTCGGTGTTGAACCAGATCCCGCCGTAAGAATAAGACGAGAAGGGCTCGACCACGAACTTGGGATCGTCCTGCATCCGCTCGTAGGCGGCCGGGTCGATAGTCTGCGCGTAATCGACGTTACCGGCCAACAAGGCCGCCGAACGGTTGGTGCTGTTCTCCAACGGGTAGGTCCAGACTTCGTCCAGGAAAGGAAGTCCTTCGTTCCAGTAGTCGGGGAATTTTTCGTTCTTCCAAACCTCGCCCTGCTGATGTTCCAGATATCGGAAAGCGCCGGTGCTGGGGGCGTTTTGCCCAGCAACCTTCAGGTCGTAGCCGTGCTCTTCTAGGAACGATTTAGGAAAAACTCCGTGCCATTCCAGAGCGAACGCATTGAGACCGTACTTCAGCGGTGGCGGCGTCTCGAAATTGAACGCCACCGTCAGCGGGTCGATTACTTCGACGGTGGGTCCGAAGGGGCTGTAAAGACCCTGCCGGGCGCTAACCACGCCTGCCGGGGGATCGATAACTCGGGACCAGGACGCGGCTACGTCGTCGGCAGTCAGGATCGTACCGTCGTGGAAGTTGACCTCTTCACGTATGGGGAAGGTCCAGGTTTTTCCGTCCTCCGAAAGTTCCCAGCTGGTAGCCAGGTCCGGGATAATGGTTTTACCAGCGTCGATGGGGTTGTAGCGCAGAATGTTGTTGTACAGCATCATCTGCTTGAAGGAATTCGTAACGCTCGACACTTGCAGCAGGTCAAAGTGCGCCGGATCGTAGTATCCGCCCCGCCGCAAAATCCCGCCGTATACCAAGTCAGGATATACGACCATCAGGTTTTCCAACGTTATCGGGTCAGCCACCACCTCGGTGGGCAATGCCGCCGCTACCGGTGTGGGCGTGGCGTCGGCCGATTGGGCCTGTTGCCGTCCCACCTGTTGAACGGGTGGGGTGGAGCGTTCGGACTGTGCGGCCGACGCCGACGTGGCTTGCTCGGATTGAGCGGCCGACGCGGACTGTGCGGCCGGCGCCGACGTGGCTGCCTGTTCAGATTGGGTTCCGGTGGCGTTGGAGGCGCCAGTCTGGCTTGCTCCAGAATCATCCGGCGCCGGAGCCCCAGCGCCACCGCACGCCACCGCCGCCAACATGACCAGCGCGAGCATTGTTCCTATGATCGGGGTGGGGGATACGATATATCGAAACGCCATGGCTTTTCTCCTCTCGTTCGTGCCAACCGCCCGGCAAGCCTGCCTTCCGACGGCTTTTCACCTTATTGTCTTTGCGAGGAACGGCCAATAGTGATCTGAGTTGGACGAATACTTACAAAAATACGGTCTATTGAATCTGAAAACGAATTGTTCACCCATTTAGCAGACGAAATTCTTAATCCGCTCCCGGGCATTCTATGGCTGGTCCATCGCGGGTGTCAATACAATATATTGACAGTGGATAGAGCGAAATTCGATGGATCGCATGTCCGTCGCGATCGTTTCAAAGTGCCGAGCTGATGGACCCATACGGCCCTGTGCTATACTTCCGCCGTTGCCCGATATGACCTGTTTCATACGGAGTCGCCCCATGGTTTCGCCCCTTGTCGCTACCCCCAATCCGTTCCGCGGCGTGGTTGTCAATACCGCCGAACTTCCGGCTGATCCCGACGAATTCGCCGCACGATTGGACGCCTCCGTTGCAGAGTGGCGAGACGCGGGTTACGAGGTCGCATGGGTGGACATTCCCATTGGCCTGGCTTCGCACGTTCCCATTGCCGTGCAGCGCGGATTTGGATATCACCACGCTGACGACGACGGCATCACGGCAACCCTGACGCTGATACCCGGCTCGTTCATTCCTCCCTACGCGACCCACTATGTGGGAGCCGGCGGGGTCGTGGTGAACGACCGGGAGGAGTTGCTTGTGGTCTGCGAACGGTATCGCATCGACAACCGTCCACCCTTCTACAAGCTACCCGGCGGAGCCCTCGAGCCGGGCGAAAATATCGCGGCCTCCATCGTTCGCGAAGTCTTCGAGGAGACCGGAATCGAGGCCGAGTTCCAAGCGTTGGCCTGTTTTCGCCACTGGCACGGATATCGCTACGGCAAGTCGGACATCTACTTCGTTTGCCGCCTGAAAGCGCTAACCGAGCAGATCAAGATGGGCGAAAAGGAAATCGAAGAATGCCTGTGGATGCCGGTCAAGGACTTCATGTCGGACGATGACATCAGCCCGTTCAACAAAGGCATCGTGCGGTCCGCCCTGGAGAGCGACGGGGTCGTTCCGGCGGACATGCCCGGCATGCCTCATGACCCGACGCGCGAGTATTTCCTGCCCAATTTCGTCGAATGACGGGCCACGTACACTCGCTGCGCACCCGCGCCGGCGCGTTTCCGGTCCCGATCGCAGCCGCTTAATCGCCGAGACACTGGAGGAATCCCATGACGACCACCGCACAGCCCGAACAACAATATCGTGTCATCGGCACCCGGCCGGTTCGACACGACGGCGTGGACAAGGTGACCGGCGCCGCCCGTTATGGCGCGGATATCAACCTGCCGGGAATGCTGCACGCCCGGATCCTGCGCAGCCCGCACAGCCACGCTCGCATCCGCAGCATCGACACGAGCAAGGCCGAGGCATTGCCGGGCGTCGTCGCCGTTGCCACGGCGGCCGATTTTCCCATCATTGAGAACCGCATGATCGACTTTGCTGAAGTGCAGGGCAATGCCCGCATGATCGCCGAAAATCTGCTGGCCAAGGATAAAGTGCTGTACGTCGGCCACGCTGTCGCCGCCATCTGCGCTACCAATCCCCATATCGCCATGGAGGCCCTGAAACTGGTGGAGGTTGACTACGAGGTTCTGCCCACGGTGCTGACCTGGCGCGACGCGATGGCCGAAGGCGCGCCGCTGCTCCACGAGGACATGACTACCTACTTCCGGATGGAGCGGTTCGCTCGCGGCGACGACACCGGCGTCAAGAGTAACGTTGCCGGACATATCCAGCACAAGGTTGGCGACGTTGAGGAGGGCTTTGCCCAGGCAGACATCGTCATCGAACGGGAATTTGACACCCAGACCGTGCACCAGGGCTATATCGAGCCGCACGTGTCCACCGCCATGTGGTCTGCCGACGGGCGCGTCACGATTTACACCAGCACTCAGGGCCTGTTCAACATCCGCGCCCAGACTGCCGCCATCATCGGCGTCGCCGAGTCCCAGGTTAAAGTTGTTCCCATGGAAATCGGCGGCGGATTCGGCGCCAAGGGCATCACCTACACGGATCCGGTGGCTGCGGTACTGTCCAGGAAGACGGGTAAGCCGGTCAAGGTCGCCATGGATCGCACCGACGTTTTTATCGGCAGCGGCCCGGCTTCCGCCACCTTCATGCGCTGCAAGATGGGGGTCAAAAACGACGGCACGATGGTCGCCGGCCAACTCTACATGGTCTACGAAGCCGGCGCGTATCCGGGGTCTCCGGTGGGCGGCGGCGCGTTGACCGGCTTCGGTCCCTACAAGATGGATCATATGCTGGTGGATGGCTACGACGTGGTCTGCAACAAGCAGAAAGTGCAGGCCTACCGCGCTCCCGGCCAACCGCAGGTGGCGTTCGCCGTGGAAGCCGTGGTTGACGAACTGGCCGAAATGCTGGGTAGAGACCCCATGGAACTGCGCCTTCAGAACGCCGTTCAGGAGGGCGACCGGATGCCCAACGGCGTTCCCCACCGGGTCTTCGGTTGCCGTGAATTGGAAGAGGCCATGATCAACAGCGACCACAACCGGACGCCGTTGGAGGGACCCAACCGCGGTCGCGGCATCGCAGTTGGATTCCGCTGGCAGGCCGGCCAGGCGTCATCGGCCACCATCAACGTCAACGCCAATGGAACGCTTAACCTCATCACCGGCTCCGTTGACATCGGGGGCACGCGTACCGCCGTGGCTATGCAGGTCGCTGAAACTTTGGGCATCGACATTGACCAGATCGCCCCCACGGTGGTGGACACCGACACCGTCGGTTGGACTGCCTCCACCGGTGGCAGCCGGATCGCCTTCGACACCGGCCTCGCCGCCATCGCCGCCGCCGAAGACCTGCGCGACCAGATGGCTCAGCGTTGCGCCATGGTCTGGGAGGTGGAACCCGACCAGGTTGAGTTCGCCGACGGCGTCTTCACCTGCACCACCACCGAGGAGAGCATGAGCATCGCCGACGCTGCCAGCCGCATGATGCGCACCGGCGGCCCGCTCACGGCGTCGGCCTCCGCCACCTCCACGGGAGTGGGGCCCATATTCGCCGGCAATATCATTGACGTTGAGGTTGACCCAGAAACCGGCAAAGTTGACATCTTGCGCTGCACCGCGTTCATTGATTCCGGCACGTCGGTCCACCCGAGCTATGTCGAGGGCCAGATGCAGGGAGGGACGATGCAAGGCATAGGTTGGGCGTTATCCGAGGACTACACGTACGCCGACGATGGAACCATGCTCAACTCCACCTTCCTGGACTACCGCATGCCGACCGCTCTCGATATGCCCATGATCGACACGGTGGTTATCGAAGTCCCCAACCCGCGGCACCCTTACGGGTTGCGCGGTGTTGGTGAGGCTCCCATCATCCCACCGCTGGCCGCGCTGCACAACGCGGTGTACCATGCCACCGGTGTGCGGGTGAACAGCCTGCCGCTGTCGCCCACAACAGTATTGGCAGCGTTGCAGGAGGCAAACGGGCAGTAGTCTTCTTCAACCTCAGGCAAATACAACGGGGGCCGGCGCTACGCCGGCCCCTGCAACTTTAAACGCCATACGATCCTATTGTTCGCGCGGGCTCAATACCTCGGTCAGCATGAGAAAGTTGGCCTGAAGTTCCGGCGCCAGGGTGGTTCCGGCGCGTGAAAGCAGCAGGAGCAAGCGCACCTGGGCAGCCAGGTCCGCGGCGAGCTTGCGCTTGGCTTCCGCCACGGTGTCCGCCGACACCGGAACCCGCAGGCCGTGCAGAGGGAGGGCGTGACGGGATTCGCCGGCCCAATATTGGTCCAGGCTATCGATGATGACCACCGGAATGTCTTTGGAAACCATGAAAGGCGCTTCCGGGGGGCTGTCCTCAGCGGTCAGGACGTCGGCGAACGCGCGGGTCACGTCGCTGTGATTGATGTGAAAGGTCGCGGCGTTGGGTTGGCTCGAAGAATTATGGTGCCAGCCCCACGCTTCCGGGAGGGCGGTGTTGTAGTTCGGCAAGACTTGGACCGGCAAGGAAATGTCCTCCGCCAAGGGCCGACCTTCACCCCCGCCCTCCGCAGGATCGCGCAGACCGTAGCGGGGTTCCGATGAGTCGCCCGGTGGTTCGACTGTAGTCATAAGAAGCGAGGGTGGTCAGTGGCTGTGTCCGTCGGCGTCGATTTCCCAGGCGGCGTACACCTGCTCAGGGAGCGTGATCGGTCCGACCGCTTCTTCATACTCCTTGACGTGCTTTGCCGACAGGACCGCAATGGCCTTCATCATCTGGGGACTGACTTTGATACGGGCCCTCAGAATGGGTTCGCGCTCTTCAACCTGCTCGCCGAAGAACAGCACGGCCGAGTACAGGCTGCTGAAGATGTGGAAAGAGTCGCTGTAGAAGGTGATGGGATCAAGTGAACTGGGTCCTTCGGCT
The DNA here is from genome assembly GCA_034423575.1 of Dehalococcoidia bacterium. Taxonomy (GTDB): domain Bacteria; phylum Chloroflexota; class Dehalococcoidia; order Lucifugimonadales; family UBA3495; genus Bin87. The sequence goes on from DAOUIF010000082.1 coordinate 75,830, forward strand.
GCGGCCGGCGCCGGCGCCGAGGCTGTGTTTACGTTCAGCGCGGGGACTTCGCCCGGATTGATGTAGGCCTCTTCCTGGGGTGGTTTGTCCTCGGGCGGCACGTAAGGACGTTGGATGATGGGCATGGTACCTCCGTCTCTGCCCGCGGCATGGACGCGGCTGGTCGATGCGACGATTGGCCGCCATTATAGCGAGTCTGGAGACGAGTTGCCGGCGATCAGCCGTCGGCTTGGGACAGACCGTCGATAAATTCGAGGCCGGGGAGTTTGGACAGTTCTTGGGGAGGCAATTTGACCTTGGCGGACCGACTGCCGGCGCCGAGAATGATGTAGTCCATCTCCAGCAGGCGCTGATCCGCGTATATCGGTAGGCCCTCAGGGAGGGCCATCGCGGTGACGCCGCCGATCATCATACCGGTCAGGTCGCGGGTTTCCTCGGGGGTGGCGAAGGATGCGCGGGATACGCCCATGAGGCGGCGCACCCTCCGGTTCACGTCGAGACGGTCGGACGCGCGCACGATACAGGCGGAGTAGGCGGCGGCCCCGCGCTTGCTGGCGACAATGATAGTGTTGGCGGAATGGGGCAGATCGTACCCGTATTGGGCGCAGAAATCCGCTGTGTCTCCGTACTGTGGGTCAATGGAGATCCACTCCCAATCCGCGATTGCCAGGTGGTCCAAGACGGATCGGACCCGGGCTTCCAAGGTGTTGCTTTCGTCTGCGGTCATGGCGTTTATCCGAAACTCAGCGTGGCATCGGAAAGGCAAACGAGTTCGTCGCGCTGGTTGACTCCCCGGATGCGGCATTGGACCTTGCGCTGGCCGTAAAGATTGCCGCCGGTGCCGGTAACTTCTCCGGAGAAGGTCACCACGTCGCCGGCGCGGAAGGGGGTGATGGCGCGCATCACCAGGTTGCCGCCGTTGTACAGGGCCTCGGGCGGCACGTTGAGTCCGATGAACCGGTCGACGTAGGACATGGTGGCCGGGCCGGCGTTTACCGCGCCGCCGAAAATGTTTTGCCGGGCGAACTCCTCGTCGGTGTGGATGTTGCTTTCGCTGGGACGGCCGGCAAGGCGCTGGGCATTCTTACGGAGGATGTTCTCGGTAGTCTCGCCGACCGAGAGGGTGCGCGGAAGGGGGGTTCCGGCCAGGGCATCCTCCCAGGTCAGGAACTGCGCGGGATCCGGGACGGCTGCTGCGTCCGCGGCGGGAGCGACGTCGGCGGACGCTTGCGGAACGGCTCGTTGGCCGGCCGAGTACTCGAAGATGCAGGTGTAGTCGTAGCTCGCAACGACCGCGCCGGCTTCGTCGAAAGCTGAGACGCGGAAGGTTACGAACTTGCTGCCCCGGCGTTCGTACTTCTGGTATACCCGACGCGTGCCCGTGAGCGTTTCTCCGGACCTCACCGGCCGATACCACCGCATCTCGCACTTCGCAAAGGGGGTTTGACGGCGGTTGGTCTGTGAACGCTCCTGCGCTACCAAGCCGTTGGCCTCGGCAATCTCATCGCGAAGCAAGGGCGCGTAGGTTAGAGCCATGGTGGGCATGGCGATCATAGGTCCTGCGTCTAGGTCCGGAGCCGGCATGGAATACCGCGGATCCGGGTTCTGGGCGCAGGCGGCATATTCGGCGATATCCTCGGCCGAAAGCGTTACCCGCGTTTCACCGCCCGCCTGGCCGACGCGAACGGCGTCGTAAGTCCAGAGACGTTCGGCTGTAGTGGCGTTCGCTTGGGTCATGGTGGCTGCCTCCTGGAAACTGCGGGAATTATAACCCGCCAGAGCAGCCCGACCCCAAAGACCGGGACCGATGTCAGGATGGTTTACGTGGGCATGCGGCCCACGAAAAGGTTGCCGCCGAACCCGCCCTCGTATGCGTTGGTCTGCACGTACTCCGCCTGCAATCCGGCCTCGCTCAGTGCTTCCATCCACAACGATTTGGGGAACAGCCCGCTGGTGTGACGGTCCACCTCCACCCGGATGTCGCCATTGCGGTTGATGATGAACACGAACACCGACTCCAGCGTGGCCGCGTCTGGTGATGGTTGGGATACATACTCGATGAACGTTACGTTGCTGTCTTCGGTCTCGCGGGTCCAGTCCACCACCCGTGAGCCCTCAAAGGTATCTCGCAGGCAGTCGGGAGCCAACAATACCAGGCCGCCGGGATCGAGGTGAGCCTGAGCGGTCTGGATGGCCGCCCGCAAGTCATTTTCGGTCACCATGTAATTCACGGCGTCGTGGATGGTTACGACGTCGAAGGTACGGCCCAAGCGAATGGTTCGCATGTCGCCCAGATGGTGGACTGTCAACGGGTTCAGCCCCCTGGAGATTTCCAACATCTCTGGAGAGATGTCAACGGCCTCGGTGGCGAAATGACGGGTAAAGTGAGAAAGGAGATGGCCTCCGCCGCAGCCCAAATCCAACAGTTTGGGTCGTGGATCCCAGGCGGGCTGGTTGCCGGTCCAACCGAACTGCGACCAGATCAAGTCGCGCCACTCCGCCGCTTCGACGGTGTACTCCTCCGGAGGACTGATGATCGGCCAAAGGTGGGCCAGGTCGTGGTAGAGGCGCAGGGTCACGGCGAGTTCAGGCAGCTTTGGCGGTTATGCCGAACGTGTCGACATAAAGGAATTCGCGGATTCGGCCTAGCGTTGAACCCGACGCCGGAGGATTGTTGTAGAGCCATCGTTCCAGGTTGCTGACGATCACGCCGGGTTCCAGCTCGATGGCGGGCCGGCCCAGTCGTTCCCAACGGCCGATCATCCGTGGAGCGTCGGCGGGAACCTCGAGGTGGTTGTTGACCGGTGATGATGAGAAAGTACGCATTGTTCGCCCCCATGTTCTGATTGCGAACAAGTGTACGATATCCTGCCAAGTGGCGCAAGTGCGCAGGGCAAACACGGCTGAGCCAGATTACTCCGCGGACAATTGCTCCAGCCAGGATTCGATCAGCCCGATGCCTCGTGCTCCGGCGCTGACGTGGCCGATGCGGCCCTGTTTGTCGATGAACACATAGCTGGGTACTCCCTGGATGCCATAAGCGCTGGCCAGTTGCGCCTGCCCGTCATACACGTTGGGGAAATTGAGCTGATGGCGTTCGATGAACTCGACGGTTGCGGCCTCGGTGGTGTTGAATTGGGAGACGCCAATGACGTCGATACCGGCGTCATCCAGCTTTTCCCGGTACAGGGAAGCGACGACGGGCAACTCCCGTCCGCAGTGCGGTCACCAGGGCGCCCAGAACGCCAGTAGCGTTGGTGAACCGAAACTGTCGGGCAACGAAAACTCCGATCCGTCGAGCATGTTCGCGTTGAAAGGAATTGCGGGCTCCCGGTTTTCGGCCGTGGCCATCGTTGGCGTGGGCCACGGCGTGTAGGTGGGCTGAGACCGGGTAGTGTATGTGGGCGCCGGCGTGTCGGTGGGCTGGACGGGAGTGGGCGCAGGTGTTGGCGGGACGGTAGGCTCCGCGGTAGGCAATAGCACTTCGACGGTGGCGCCGTAGTTGCTCGCCGGAGTTTCAGCGGGGGTCTGGTCGCATCCGATGGCCACTGCGGACATGGCCAGCGCGACGACAACGAGCAACAGACGGAGCGGCGGACTGTTGTGCGCTCGACGCATGGAGGCGTCTGCGATGGTTGGCCGGCGGTTCATGTCCCATCTACCGTAGCACACTTTGTCACCCTGCGGGCCGGGCGTTGTCGGAGTCAAGGTGCGCACCGGTCTCTCAACGCCGGAGTGATGCACTCGGTTGACCGCCGGATCGCAGGCGGCGCTTCGAGCCGCCGCATGACGGTGCGATATACTACCGGTCGAACCTTGTGAAACTCCGCTTCGATAGGATTTCGCGCCCTCGCTACCGGGGACGGTATCCGGAGCGGCTCAGCCCAAGCAGGAGCGCCCAGTGGTTATATCAAACGATGACGATGCCATCCGGCAACGGACGGAAGCCTGGCGACCGCGCGCCAATGCCGCCCCGAACCGGAAGGCCGCGTACAAAACTCTCAGCCAACTGCCAGTCGAGCCGGTATACGGTCCGACGGACCTGGCCGAGACCGAATACCTGGCTGATATCGGCCTCCCGGGTGAGTATCCGTATCTACGGGGAGTGCATCCCGCGGGGTACCGCTCCCGGCTGTGGACGATGCGGATGTTTGCCGGTTTCGGGCAACCTGCTGAAACCAACGAGCGTTTTCGATTCCTGCTGGACCAGGGCGAGACGGGCCTGAGTGTCGCTTTCGATATGCCGACGCTGTACGGCTACGACCACGACGACGAGCGGGCGCGAGGGGAATTCGGCAAGTGCGGTGTGGCCGTGTCCTGCCTGGAAGATATGCAAACGGTCTTCGACGGCATTCCGCTGGACCAGGTCACGACATCGATGACCATCAACAGCCCGGCGGCGATCATCTGGGCCATGTACATCGCGGCCGCCGAGCGGCAGGGAGCGTCAATCGAATCACTGGGCGGCACGATCCAGAACGACATCCTGAAAGAGTACATCGCTCAAAACGAGTACATTTTCCCGCCGCACCCTTCGATGCGACTGGTGGTCGATACCGTGGAGTTCGCCACCGACCGAATGCCGCGCTTCAATCCGGTCAGCATCAGCGGGTATCATATCCGCGAAGCGGGCAGCAACGCGGTGCAGGAGCTCGCGTTCACGCTGGCCGACGGGTTTGAGTACGTGAGGCACTGTGTGGAAAGGGGCATGGGCGTGGACGACTTCGCGCCGCGCCTGAGCTTTTTCTTTAACGTGCATAACGATTTTTTCGAGGAGATCGCCAAGTTCCGGTCCGCGCGGCGGATCTGGGCTCGCGAAATGAAGGAGACCTTCGGTGCGGAAACGGAACGCTCCGGCTGGATGCGCTTCCACGCGCAGACCTCGGGGGCGTCGCTGACCGCGCAGCAGCCCGAGAACAATGTGGTGCGCGTCTCGCTACAGGCTCTGGCCGCCGTGCTGGGCGGATGCCAGTCGCTGCATACCAACAGCAAGGACGAGGCCTGGGCGTTACCGTCGGCCGACGCCGCCCTGCAGGCCCTGCGTACCCAGCAGATCATCGCTCACGAAACGGGCGTGACCGACACCGTGGACCCCCTGGGCGGCAGCTATTTCGTCGAGGCCCTGACCAACCAGGTGGAGGCCCGCGCCTACGAATATTTCGAGCAGATCGACCGTCAGGGCGGCGTCATCCCGGCGCTTGAATCGGGCTACTTCCAGCGCGAGATTGCCGACGCTGCCTACATCTACCAGCAGGAAGAGGATCGCCTGGAACGGATTACGGTGGGCGTCAACGACTACGTGGATCCCGACGAAAGCTTGTCCATTCCCATCCTGCGCGTTGACGAAGCCGGCGAGCAGCGGCACATCGCCCATCTGGACGAGGTCAAACGCCGGCGCGACGATCGCGAGGTCGCCTCGCGCCTGCGTGACTTGGAGTCGGCGGCCCGTCGGTCCGGCAGCGACGCGAACCTGATGTACCCGCTGATCGAGGCCGTCAAGGCGGAGGCCACGCTGGGCGAGATGATGGGCGTATTCCGCGAGGTATTCGGAGAATACCAGCCGACTTGGGGATTTTAGCCGAATCGGGCGCAAGGGAAAGTCGCACATCGCCACGAACGGGGGTGCCATGGTAACGGCGAAGCCACAAGGCAAATACACCTACGAAGACTACGCTGCAAAGCCAAATGACGAGCGGTGGGAGTTGATCGACGGAGTGCTGTGCAAAATGGCTCCATCCCCGAATACCAAACACCAAAGGGCGCTGAGACGCTGGGTTGCCGCGTTTGAATTGCACTTCTCCCGGATCGGTGAACTGGGTGAATTATTTTTCGCGCCAACTGACCTGATCCTCGCGGATGGAACCACCGTCCAGCCGGATATGTTCTTTGTAGCAGGCGGCCGGGGGCATATCATCACCCTGCGCGGCTGCGAAGGGCCACCGGACCTGGTTGTGGAAGTACTTTCCCCGTCCAACCCGGCGCGAGACCTGGAGACGAAGCGAGAGTTATACGCTCGGCATGACATCCCCGAATATTTCATACTGAACACCGAGACTGAAACGGTGGTAGCACTGTCCGAACCGATTACAGAAGGCGAGGCTGGCACGCACACAGCAGAAAAGCTGTACCGATCCGGCGATACCCTGACCATCGTCGCGATTTCCGAGCTGGACATAGCGGTGGCGGATATTTTCGCTGCGCCGTGGTAATCCGGGGTTCGGCGGGTGTCATTCGGCCGGAGTATTCCTGACTGAGGTAACCCTAAACCGAAGCCAAGGTGAAATCTACATTTGCAGTGCAGAGCGGGTTGGCTTGGGTGTCGGCGATTAATTCGCCGGCCTTGGCTTGGAGCACGGTTCGGCAGCGATGTTTGACTTCTTCCCGTCGCTGGGTCAGATCGGTGAAA
>DAOUIF010000083.1:0-3562 GCA_034423575.1 Dehalococcoidia bacterium
GACGTCCTGATCGGTGAGATCGATCCCGGCTTCTGGGCCCGGCCCCACATCGCCACCGCTCCCGGACACATCTTCATCACCAACTCCGGCGCGGGCGAAGTCGTCGCCCTGGACGCCCACGACCTGGAAGAGGTGAGCCACTGGGAAATCTCCGGCACCCCCACCAAGATCGCTTTCGTCGGCATCCTGGGCAAGGGTGACCACCATGAAGAGGGACACGATGATCACGACCACCATGGCCACGACCACGGCGCGGGCGACCCCCACTTCTGGCAGAACCCCCGCATGGTGGTCCACTACGTGAACCAGATCACCAACGGGCTGGTAGAGGCGGACGCCGACAACGCCGCAACCTACATGGACAACTCGGCGGCGTACATCGAGGAACTGGAGGCCCTGGACGCCTACATCGACGACACCCTGGCACAGATACCCGCAGACCACCGGGTGATGGTGACCTTCCACGACGCCTTCGGGTACTTCGGTACGCGCTATGACATGGAGGTGCAGGCTTTCGTCGGCGGCCATGGCGGGGACGTCTCCCCTGACGACATCGCCAACGTCCTGGAACTGGTGGAGCACAATGGCCTGCCCGCCGTCTTTGCCGAGCCCCAGTTCTCAGCCGATGCGCTTGAACAGGTTGCGCGGGACGCCGGCATCCAGGTCGGCATCATCCGTTCGTTGCCGGACAGCGATTATCCCGAATACATCGACATGATGCGGACCAACGCGGATCAACTGGCCCAATTCCTGCGGTAAGCCGATCCGGCGGCGCGCCGCAATCATCCACTTTACGAACAGGGGGCTGGCGCCAGCCCCCTGTTTTTCATATGTTCGCCCAAGTCGTGACGACGGCCCATGCGTGCTCTGTGAGCAAGACGCGGAGCTAATTGGGGATTCAACGTAGAATGGGCCTGAGGGGAAGGCCAGGCGCTTTATCCAGACAAAACGTGACAAAGGCGCGGCAAAATTTGCGGCCGCATCGTCCACGGTTTGCCCTGGGCTCGCGCCGATGGCGTCGGCGGCCATGATCCCTTCCACCAGCAACTGTCGCGCTTTCCGGCGAAAGTGTACATCGCTGTCCATGCCACGCTCGCGCAGTAGTTCCTAAAGTTCCATGCTGCTCTTGGTCCTCGCGATCTTCCCCATCGGGTTTGTTGTAATTCCGATAGGGACGACGCGGTGGCTGTCTTCTTGCCACCCAGTTCCTGTCACACCACGTGCGGGGACTTTACTGTTGGTGAAGGTTGGTTCGATCGGTTCTTGGCTGGCTCGCCGGTCTTTGCGCGGGCGCCGGCTTTTGTTGGAGTGCGGATTAGGTTCGGTACTTGTACCATGGGTGGGACAGCGTGCTGTGGCAAAGCTGGTCACAGCAGCCGGGGTGAGGCTGCAACCGCTGAGGCAATGATCTGTGGGCCATCCTCGCCAGCGCGGTTGACCGTTCCGGATACGAAACGCGCTGCCAGGTCCGGCCATTCTCGGGTTGCCAGCAATGCTTGCAGCGTTTCCGGTTTGGTCTCCGCAGCCAGCCAGGCGTCGTAGTCGTCGCCAGCCAGCACGAAGGGCATCCGGTGGTGTGTGGGCTCCACCAACGCGTTGGGCGCGCAGATGATAACGCACGCTGCTGCTTCGTCGGGTCCGGTGTTGTAGATGCCGGCCAGGGCGAGGGGGAGTTCCTCGGCGCGGTGAATTCACAGCGGCGTCCTGACGCCGTTCCCGTTGCGCCACTCGTAGAAGCCGTTGATGGGCACCAGGCAACGGCGACTGGCGAAGGCCGCGCGGAAGCGGGACCCTCCGTCAGCGCCTCGCTGCGGGCATTGAACAGCGGGGGTGAAGAACCGCCGTGGTAGCACGCGAGAGATTATCAGTTTGATGACAGCAGGCCGTTGCAGATCGCACGGGCGTGCCAATAGCATCGTCGTCATGAACTTTTTCACTGATGGACGTCTCACCGGTTGCCTGTTGGTGACCCAACTGTTGGTCAACGCTGAGTTGCGACGCCGTCCGGAACTGATCAGCCGTCCGTTGATCATCACCAGCGGCGACACTGCGCGTCCGGTGGTGCTGGCCGCCTCTGCTGAGGCGACTGGCGTAACCGCTGGGCAGACCGTCGCCTCAGCCCTTTCCCGTTGCCAGGGTGCCGTTACGCTCCCGGTCGACGCCGGCTACTTGTCCGCGGTGAACGACGCCGTGCTGGCGGCGCTGTGGGACGTGGTTCCCGCGGTGGAAGCGGTTGGCTGGGGTGTTATCTACCTGGACCTGACGGGCTTGGCGGACATCTACGGCGGTATGGCGGGCCTTTGCGCTGCTGTCGGTGAGCGAGGCTTGGCTGCGGCCCCGCCTGGGCATCGGGATGGGCAAGTTCCCAGCCTACTACGCGGCGGTACGAGCGGAGACCAAAGAGGTGGCGGTTGGTTCCCGCCGACGCGGCCCGGTAGCTGGCGCCTTTGCCAGCATGGTGGCTGCCCCTGGACGCCGATGGAATTAGCCGGTTGGATGGCTTCGGCGTCCGAACGCCGGGCGACGTGGCGAGACTGCAGGAGTCATCGTTGGCGGAGTTCATGGGGCCGGATGGGATCAGGACCAGGCCTAGCCCAGGGCGTCGACCCGGCCCCGGTGTTTCCCACGTCGTTACCGGAACAGCCCAAGGAGCGTCTGGAGTTTCCGTTCCCGGTGGACACGGTTCCGGCCATCTAGGCCGGGATCAAGTCGCTGGCGGAGCGGCTGTGGCGCTCAGCGTCTCTGTGGGTCCGCTGCGTGGGTGAGGCCACCATCCGGGGTGCATTGATCTCCGGCGGTGATTGGCGATTCGAACGTGTGCTGCGCCAGCCAGCCGGATCAGCAAACGCTTTGGAGCGCTCCCTGCTGGCCGGCCCGAGCGCGCGTGACGCTGCCGGCGGTAGCCGCTGGCCTGACGCTCCTTTGCTGGACCTCAATACCCAGGCCATCGCGGCCGGCGCCACCGGATACCTTCAAAAGTACTCGCGGCCCGATGTGCTGTTGCAGGCCGTCCTGGACGTGGCCGAGGACCGGCTGTGCATCCCCGTCCAGGCGACGAGGCGGGTCTTCGCGATGCTCCGCGGCCAGCACCAAATGGTGTCGGCCCCACCCTTGGACAGGCTGACTCCGCTGGAGCGGGAGACTCTCAGGCTGTTCGCCCGCGGGAATTCCTACGCCCAGATCGCCGAGGCCAGGGGCAAAAAGCCCGTGACGGTGCGCAACACCCTGTACCGCATCCAAGGGAAGCTGAGGATCGAGACCAAGCGGGAGCTGGTGATCTGGGCCGCTCGCAACGGGCTGATGGACGACGTCGTGGTGGGCGAAGACGCCTAGCCGTGCCTCGAAGCATCGTGCGTTCGGTTGTGGGGCGGGGAGGGAAAGGGCGACGACGTGCGGCTACCGGGTGCCACGGCCAGCAACCTGCGCCGTAAGCTGTAGGACGATGCGAAGACTGGTACGGAGTGACATCTGCTGTCCCGCGTCAACTAGACTTGCCGGATTGCCGTCGATTAGTTTTGCCGGTTCACCTCCTTGGCCGGGGCAGCGTTGGCTTCGGCCGCAG
>DAOUIF010000084.1:0-66458 GCA_034423575.1 Dehalococcoidia bacterium
CCTGTCAAGCCCGGCGCGCTCCTCGCGGCCGGGAACGGAGGAGTCCGAAGAACTGATACGGGTGCTGGCGGTGGACGACGACCCCCAGGAACTGCGCCGCATCCGCGACACCCTGGCGGCGGCGGGCTACCGGCCGGTGGTCACCGGGGACCCGGAGGAGGCCCTGCGCCTCATGGAGCAGGAGGGACCCCAACTGGCCCTGCTGGACCTGATGCTGCCCGACACCGACGGCATCGAGCTGATGCAGGCCCTGCTGGGTATTACCGACGTGCCGGTGATCTTCCTGTCGGCCTACGGCCGGGAGGAACTGGTCTCCCGGGCCCTGGACGCCGGGGCGGCGGACTACATGGTCAAGCCCTTCTCCCCCACGGAGTTGGCGGCGCGCATCCGGGCGGCCCTGCGCCGGCGGGAGGTGTCCCTAACGCCGGAACCCTACGCGCACGGAGACCTGTTCATCGACCACGCCGCCCGCCGGGTGACCCTGGCCGGCAGTCCGGTGCCCCTGCTGCCCCTGGAGTACCGGCTGCTGGCGGAACTGGCGGCCAACGCTGGGCGGGTTTTGACCTACGAGCACCTGCTGGAGCGGGTCTGGGCCGGCAAGGGCAGCGGCGGGCTCAGTCCCATGCGCAACATCGTGAACAAGCTGCGGGCCAAGCTGGGGGACGACGCCAACACCCCCACCTACATCTTCACCGAGTCCCGGGTGGGGTACTGGATGCCGGCGGGGGAGGAATCTCGGGACGCGCAATGAGCGGGATGCCCATGCCTTATAATGGTAATAGTATAGAGGAGCAGGGACCGTGGGGCACTCGGGCCTTACCGTCTTCATGGGCGTCGACGGCGACACGGGTGGTTATGCGCCAACGTGGATGCCTACCAGGATTATATGAGGAACAAGTTGAACGAACTGGACGAACTGGCTTCAATGGTCCGCGCGGTTACGGCAGAAGCATGCGCGCTGGCCGATAAGAGGGGACGTCTGCCTGAGCGGATCAAAGTCGAAGCCAGCTTCGACATGGGCCCTTCTGGGCGTCTTACGCTCAACCAATCCCGTAGGTTTCCCGGTGCGGTCAAAGTAAAGATGGAACTCGCTCCCCAAGCAGCGCCCCCAGGACTGCGCCTAATTGCAGACTACGCGGCGAAAGAGTCCGTTAGGGACCAGAAGAAGAGCACGCGGAAGCGAGTCAACCACAGTGTCCTACATCGAAGGCAGGGCGGATACTGCGCTGGTTGCCGCCACTACTTCCAGCCGAGGAATTTGACTATTGATCACGTGGTGCCACGATTCAGCGGCGGAAGCGACGACATTTCTAATCTGCAACTGCTTTGCGACGCCTGCAACCAGTTGAAGGGGAAAGGAACGCAGGAGGAGTTGTTGGCAGAGTTGCGGACCCGCGGTTGCATCAATCTGGGGCTGAATGCGGTGGTTTAGGAAGGCTCTGGAATTCGCCACGCCAGGATCACCATCACGTCTGGAAACACCCGTTAGGGCGAGGCTCCTGGGAATCTTCCCGTGTCGCACGATCGACAGGCTGGGAGGACTTACAACGCAACCGAAGGAGCCTGTATTCCCGCCCCCGGAAGATGCCTGCGGTACGCAGTGCCCAATGCCAAAGCCCGCTGCGGCTGGGTTGGCGGGGCAGATAAATCCAAATCACCAGTGAGGAGTTCCTATGTCAAAACTTGAGGATTTTGTGTTGCCCGATTGCGGGTTCGTCTTTTGGCCAGTGGGTACTGGCGACAGCACCACCATCGTTGTTGACGAAGAGCGTGTCGTGCAGGTGGATGTCCGGCAATTGGAGGCAAGTTCCGAAGAGGATGATCCACGTGCACCTGTGGTTGATCTATTGGAGAAGCTGTTGCCGACGAAGGAAGGGAAACCGTATCTGGCTGCGTTTGTCCTTACACACCCAGACAAAGATCATTGCCAGGGGTTCGCTGACCTCCAGGAGAAAGTTTCAATCGGTGAGATCTGGCTTGCTCCCCGGGTACTGAGTGAGTTTGACGAAGACCTTTGCGACGACGCCCAAGTCTTTAAGGACGAGGCTCAGCGCAGAATCAATCAGGCAAGGCGCGGCAAAACTGATTCGGGGGACCGTGTACGCATCATTGGCTATGATGACATCCTCGAAGAAGACGATTACGAAGGTTTTCCCGAAGAGATGCTGACTATTCCTGGCAACGAGATTACGGAAATTGACGGGGAGGAGTGTTCATCTGGATTCCGGGCTTTCGTACATGCTCCATTCAAGGACGATGCTGAGGCGGAACGCAACGACACCAGCATCGCTTTACAGGTCACCCTGAAAGCTGAAGGTTCTTGTTGTCGCGCGTTGCTGTTTGGAGACCTTAGTAACCCAACCGTGACCAGAATCTTCTCCATCAGCGACCAGCAAGACCTGGAGTGGAACGTATTGCTCGCCCCCCATCACTGTTCGAAGACGGTCATGTACGTGCCTGACGATGACGGTAACGACGTACTCGACAGGGAGCTAATGTCCAAGATTGAGGACGCCGGACAAGAGTGCCGTTACATCGTATCAAGTTCCGAGCCAATCCCATCGCGCAACCAATCCGGCGACAACCCGCCCCACGCCCGGGCGAAGAACCGATACGAAGAGATAGTCGAAGAGGGTCACTTTGTTTGCACCCAGGAACATCCCTCGGAGGAGGCTCCTGAACCCATCGTCATACGAGTCACTGATAGCGGTTGCAATAAGGACTCGGCTGACGGATCGAATTCAATGGCCTCCGAGGGCGTCCCTGCCGCTTTACTCGGTGCCCGGGGCGACGATTCTCCCCCCACCACCGAAGTCGGTTTCGGAGCATCATGACAATTACGGCCGGACAGCAAAACGCGCTCCGTGACCTTGAATCGGTCGCCCGGGAAGGTGATGCCCTGGAGGTCATCAAGGTGGCGGAGCCTCGAGACGCAGGCGATTCACTGTTGGTGGAGATCGCTCTCTCTTTCAAGGGATTGCCCAAAACCTCGGACGGCATACCACTGAGGCAGAGGGAGAGATTCTTTGTCTTTGTCCCTGCTGACTACCCACTTCGCTATCCCCACGTATGGGTCCTCCACCAGCGATGGGCTGGTTGGCCCCACGTTCAATGGACTCGGCACCTCTGTCTTTACCAGGCGCCTGAGACAGAGTGGAACCCGGTCGACGGAATGTTCGGCTTCATTGAACGTCTGTATCTTTGGGTGAAACGGGCGGCTATCAACCAACTCGACCCGGTTGGCGCTCCGTTACATCCGCCTGTAGCATACGTTGAGAATTTCTCTACGCCCCTTGTCATACCGTACGTCAACGCGCCTGTGGTTGGGGATCAACCGTGGACAGGGTTCGCCAATATCACGGGTCAACCGGGCAACAGAATTGATGTAACGGGGTGGACCGGGTTGGAAGACGCCACGCCTGCCGGGTCCGTTGCTGCCGCTGTCCTTCTTCCCCAGGCAGCATCTTACGAATTTCCTAATAAAGTCAAAGACTTGCTGGACATCCTGGAGGGGCAGGGCGTCTCACGAAAGACATTAATCAGAGTCCTTGGCCAGGCCGCAACGATTAACGGCAAGGACACCCAGTTGCTGGTGTTAATCGGCACACCTACCCGTGGAGTCCGTGATGCCGGCGTTTACCAGCAAAACCTGGTGGCTTGGCTCTTGGAGCCTGTTATAGCTAACGGTCTGAGATTGGCGCTCGAACAGTTCTCGCCGCATCAAGGACTAAGGGAAATTGGTCTCGATTGTGAAAGGCTGGTCCTGGGATGGTCAGAGTTGGCCGACGTGAGTTGGTGCCGTTTGAGAGAAGCGCGCCCCGAAGTGACCATTCGCCGGGATGATACATCGCCACTGGCGTGGTTCCGTAACAAGACTGTGGCCGTGTTGGGTTGTGGAGCAATCGGTGGTCATGTAGCGGAGGCCCTGACCCGTGCCGGCGTGGGGAAGTTGATCTTGTGGGATAAGAGCGTGGTGACTCCTGGCGTACTGGTGCGTCAACCGTTTGAAGATTCTGATATAGGCAAGAACAAGGCCACTGCGACGCGGGACCGGCTGCTCAGAATAATCCCTGGGTTGTCTGTCGAGGCCATCGGAAAGGACATTCTCGACACAACCGATTGGGCCGACGGTGTGGACATGGTGATTAACGCCACCGCCTCTTGGCCGGTTGCCCAGCACTTGGAGATATGCCGGATGGCGGCTCCTCCGAAGGGAACCGTTATCGCTTCAATGGTGTTGGGCCACCATGCTCATCGTGCCTTGCTGTATGTCATAGGAGGAGATTACACGGGAGGAACTGCGGACTTGGCCCGTAAGACCAAAATCGAGGCACTGAGATTAGGCCGATTGGCGCAATTCGAGGATGATTTCTGGCCGGACCGACCCCGGACTTCCTTTCAGCCCGAACCGGGATGCTCGGAACCTACTTTCATCGGTGCCCACGCGGAAGTAATGGGTCTGGTTGGAGCTATGGTCACCAAGCTGGCGCGCGAAGTGGCGCACGGTAACCCTGAAGTGGCGTCAAGCCACCTATTCACGGCCGCCGGGGTGGAAGTCCCCAACCGGGAGAGAAGGGAGCACAGCTTTTTCTTCAAACCGGATATTTGCTTGGCGGAATCCGTTCACGACTATCAAATCAAGATTGCTCCAGAAGCTTTCGACGACCTCCAGACGTGGATCCTTAGGTCCCAAGAACGGCATGGCCGTTCTGCTGAGACCGGAGGGCACATCTTCGGTGAGCGCAACGATGCGGCAAAAATTATCTGGGTGACGGAAGTTACTGGTCCCCCGCCTGGCAGCAAGGCCAGCCCCACTGAGTTTGTGTGTGGTTTCAAAGGAGTCGGCACAGCGTCCAAGGCGAAGTCCCGGTCCACAAGAGGGTCGGTAAAGTTCGTGGGTATGTGGCACACTCACCCCAATGGTTCCCCAAAACCAAGCGACACCGACTACAATGCAATGCGCGACATAGTCTCTGATCGTGCCGTCCCCTGTCCTCGCAGCTTGCTGCTGATCATTGGGACCGCGCCTCGAGATGCCTTCAATGTCACTGCATCGCTCTTTTCCCGTGGGGAATTGCCGGACTACAACGAACTCCTTCGACAGGTGAAACCTGTAACCCTCCCATTACCTGGGAAGGCGGAACCGTCTCAGGAGGAGACTGTGGTACCCGGCGGCGAGGATTTCGACGAAGCGGAAGGGACACTGACAGAATAAAGCAAAGGATGGCGCTTACCAACCATGGGGGGTCCACTTGACGCTTAGGTTCATCACTTGGAACGTACAGCACGGAAGCGCGGCTTTGGTCCGAACGCCCAATGGCCAACAGATAGCGATAGACCTCGGGGCGGATGAAGGCTTTAGCCCGCTTCTTCACCTCAAGTACGGGATGGGAATAAACCAACTGGACAAAGTCATCATTACGCACCCGCACCTGGACCACATAGAGGACATATTACATTTCGACCTTTTGTGCCCTCGGGTACTAATGCGGCCTCGCCAATTGACCGCCGCTGACATCAGCAATGGTCATGGCACCGTAGGATCAAATGCTGCTCAGATATATCAGAAATATCTGGAGATAGATGCCAGATATTGCGGGCCGGTACACACCGTCAATGACCCCGCATTACCTACCAATAACGGCGGTGTTTCCATTTTGAGTTTCCTCCCTAACCAATCACCTAAGACGAATCTGAACAACCACAGCATCGTCACGGTGATAGAGTACGAAGGCGTGAAAATACTCTCGCCTGGAGACAACGAGCCTCCGTCCTGGGAAGAGCTCCTCAAATATGGTGCATTCCAGAAGGCTATCGAAAACACTCACGTGCTGGTCGCGCCTCACCACGGCCGCGTATCAGGATTCCACCGACCTCTATTTGACCATATCAGCCCTGTCCTGACGGTCATATCCGATGGGCGCTACGTGGACACAAGCGCAACCGGCCGATACTCAGCACGGACGCGGGGATGGAATGTGCAGAAGAGGAGTGGTGGGACAGAGGACCGGAAGTGCGTTACCACTCGAAACGACGGGGCAATCGACATCACCATCGAGCCAAACCCCTACGGCACAGGTTACCTATCAGTCAGCATCGCATAGTTGAAGGAACAATCCAGCAAGTGGAATACGGTAAAGATGGATACCAATGACGATGGCAGCACGGGTCTCGCTCTGTCCGGTGGAGGATTTCGCGCCACCTTGTTCCACTTGGGAGCCTTATGGCGTCTCAACGAGATGGCAATGCTGTCCGAGATTGGACAGTTCTCATCTGTTTCAGGGGGTTCCATACTGGCCGGCCTCTTGGCCGTTCGATGGCCAAACCTTATCTTCAACGGGAGCATAGCCACCAATTTCCAAGACGAAATCGTCAGACCGATATGGGAATTCTGCAGCCGGGACATCGAACGAGCGGCCGTATTGTTCGGAATAATTTCCGGGACGTGGAAACTGGAACACAGCTACCAGAAACACTTGGTCGGTACGGCAGGACTGCAAGACATCCCGGACCACCCGGAGTTTATTTTCAACGCGGCGCACATCGAAACAGGACGCAACTTCATCCTGTCGAAGCGAAAGCTTCATACCTGGCGCATAGGCGACGTCAATTTCCCAAAACTGCCGCTCGCGAAGGCAATGGCAGCGTCATCGGCGTTCCCGCCTGCGTTTCCACCGGTGATTCTAAAGCTAGAACCCAGTTCATTCACAAAATCCGAAAACGCCGACCTGTTCCACAGGGATGATCTGAAGAAGAAAATCTCGCTCACTGACGGCGGCGCCTACGACAACCTTGGGATTCACGCAATCCAGAAATGCCAGACGATACTGGTTTCCGACGGCAGCGGTCCATTGAAAGCAACACATGGTAAGTGGTACGCAAGACAGTTCAATCATCGGATAATGAGGCCCATGGAGACGGCCCTGGAACAGACCAGAGCGATTAGAAGACAAGCTATCATAAGCCGGTTCCTGAAGAAGGAGAAAAATGGGGCGCTCTGGATGGCCGCGACACCACTAACCCGGTACACCATCCCAATTCCTTTCTCTGTTAGCCCCGGATGGAACGAGTACCTCTCTATGGTCAGGACGCGGCTGAATCCATTCACCGACGCAGAAAAATCCATGATGGTCAACTGGGGCTATCTGCTGTGTGACCTCTCGGTGAGAGAGCATTACCGGACGAATGAACCACCGCCAACTGAACTCCCGTTCCCCGAATTCCACTTCAGCAATCCACCTTCCTGAATCCAGTGAACCTAGGAAACCTCTGAATAAGTCCCTGCCCCCTTGACGGGGGCAGGTTAGGGTGGGGGTGATAGCTTGCCAACGACCATTTCTCCCTCACCCTAACCCTCTCCCGCCAGGGGAGAGGGGACTTGTTCGGACCCTCCCTAGTAGTCAGTCAAGCCCGAAATAGAGGGTAAGGTGAAGGGCCGTTCTTTTTGAGAGGGTGGGCAGCGCCCACTTTTTCTGTTTACGTGGCGGCTACGTCACCCCGTTGTTTTGAGGCAGTTCAATCGCCTCTTCTTGGACAGGGAGAAGCCTGCTCCTAATGTCCCTGTCACGGTCTTGCGCTAAAATTTCCGCCAAGAACGGTTCCGACAGAAACAGATTGTATCCGTTTTGTGGAATCTCCCCTTCTTGAGTGCGAATCATGTCATAGGGAATTGCAATGGCGTGGCGTATCGTGTAATCCTCGTGGAGGATAACCGCGACCAGAGTATCAAACCCGCGTGGCCGCAGCCCCTTGAGGCCCCCTAGCATTGGCCGGTCCTCTTCGGAGCGCCTCGATTTGATTTGGTAACGGTGGCCGTTGGCCTCGTCGATCCCGTCAAATCCAGGGTGGCTGTTTGGCATCCTGCGGAGGCCGAGACCTCCGCAAACCAACCACTCCACATATCCGCCCACCGGATTGTCACGGGTTGTAGTAACTTCGAGGGCCATCAACTGATCGATTATTTTCCCATTTGCTTGAAGCAATTCCAAGATGGACATTAAGTCACAATGCATACTCCCTCCGAGCAGAGTGCAAGGTACGCCGTTCCCCTTTAGGGACCAACCCTATGGGGCCGGGATGGACTTGCCATCGGCACGGCGCGGGTGGATAATGTGAGCACGAATTTCCGGTGACAGTGGTACGTCAAGGGGGGGCCTCTACGCCCCGGACGAGCCAAGAGGTTCGATAAAGCCTTCCGCTCAGTTGCCTCGTTATTTTGGCAGGGAAACCTCCCACCGGAAAGTTCGCATCACGGTACTCTTAGGGGTACCAGAACAGTTGTTGTATCACCGGATTGCTCATCAATAGAGCATCCTTAAGATCCAGCGGTCACGAGACGCTAGGCCACCACAGAAAGTGAGAAGGAGTCGGCTAGCGACTCCTTCCCCTACCGCTCGTATTTGCGGTAATTTTTCGTTTCAGGCTCCCGCTGTCGTACCGTCCCCTCGATGCCGACATCTTTCGTTGCACTTCTTGTAGGTCAAGACAAGCGCGGTTACCGGGGTAGGTGCAAACTCGCTTTGCGTATATTGCCGTTTCGACAGGTCTTTCTTCTGCGAGCAGATACACAGCGGCGACCTTTGATTCCCTGAAAGGCTGCTACTCAGCACTGCAGGCTAAACAAGGACGGTCGCCTGTATTCAAGACAAACTCTGACTACCGAATTGCTGGTTCAATCTGAACATCACGGAATCCACATCCAGGTCCGGTGTTCCCAACCTACCGAAATACCGGGCGAAGCGTGCCAGGAATGCTTCGGCGAAGGGACTATCGAGGGACGCTCTCCGCTCCAGACCGCTCGCTTTACCACGTGGCAGGGTTGCCAACTGCTGGAAATCCGCCACCAAATCGGGCAGGGTGAGAGCTCCTGGGAGGAAGTAAAACCTCTCAGCTTGGCCGTCCTGTCGGTTGTTTCCCAGCAGGGACTCAAGCCTCCGCTTCACATTGTTGGATGGCTCCGGGAGCGTTTCCTTCCAGCCCGTAAATTCCGGTTGCTCCGTAAGATTAAGGCAGCGAGCGAAGAGCATGAAGTCCGCCTTCTCTCTACCAGAGACCATATCACATGACGGGGTAATCAGAATCCAATATCCGGCCTCTCCGTCGATGGAGCCGTGATACAGGTCGCCCGCAAGGGGTGTTGGCTCCACCGGTGGCAGCAGGTAGTACAGCATCGGATGAACCCTTTCATCCGATGTGAATGCAACCGTGGTATCACCCATGTCCTGCACCAACTGTTGAATGCCCGGCCCGGATAATGAGATTGCCAAACGCTTCGCCAACAGGTAGGCCAATTCCCTGCGGTCTGCGCCCCCGGCAAAACTGTTCCAATTCTCCGCAACGAAGCCCCACATATAATCACGTTGCACCGCTTCCAAATGATGGACCAATGCACGATTGGTCTGTGGCAACGCGGTATCGAAGATTTCCCTGATGGTTAGCAGCAGTTTCGGCAGACCTTCCGTCTTTTCCACTATCCGCACTACCGGCGATTCCATTGCTCGAACCTTGTAATCAAGGCCCGTATAGAACACCACGGGCACGAATCGCCTCGCACGAACGGCAGCTATAATTCTGATACCCTCTTCTTCCACCAGGCTCTCTGCGTCTTCTGTGTTCCCGTCATCCGGGTGTCCTTGGTCGTGGGAACCCTTCCTGACGTCCAGTATCAGAAGGTCTATGCGTCGGGTTTCCAGTTCACTCAGGGCGCTGTTGAAATCGCTGATGGCCTGCACCCGGAGGACATGATCCGAACCGCCGACAAGTTCCCCGTCAAGATATTCCTCGACCTGACGGCACAGGTCGGGGTCATCATCAACGAACAACGCCTGCCACTCAGTTCCCGCCATAATCACACCCGGCGACGCAGGACAATTCGGAACGTCGCTCCGGCAAGGGGACCATTTTCCAGCAATTCGAGGTCCCCTGCGTAGTAGTCATTCACTATCTCCCCGGCGATTGTCAATCCAAGTCCCACTCCGTTCGGTTTGGTGGAGAAATACGGGTCGAAAATTCGATCCCTGAAATCGGGACTCACACCGGGCCCGCTGTCTGAGAATACGACCTCCACTTCATCCGGCTCTCTTCGCCGCACGTGAACGGAGATTTGCCGGGTGTCCTGGGGCACATGACGCAACCAGTGCAGACTGTTTTGTAGGAGATTGATGACAACCTGCTGAATCTCTGCCTGGTCCACCGTGACCTGGGTCTTGGTATCCGGCAGGCTTATCTCCACTCCGACTTCCGCAATCTCGGTGTCGAGAACTGAAAAGGCATGCGCTATCACTTCCTCTAAAGAGACCAATCCCGGTCTCCCCCGCTTCCTTCCGCCAAATGGCTCGATTTTTCTGAAGATGGTTGCCAGTGCGTCGGACTGGGTCACGATACCTCTGAATCTGTCCCCAAGTTTCACGATGGCGGCCATACTACCCTGACCCGACCGGTCCACGTCCCTTAGCCCTAGGACGGCCTCATTGTTTATTTTTGCCAGAGGCGCTCTGCCGTCATGCAGAACAACATCTATCAGCTGTCCGAGAGCAGCCAGACGGTGGTAGCGGGAAAGAACTTCCTGAATTCCCTGGGCGCGGGTTTCCAGTTCCCTTTCCGCATTCCCAACCAATTGCCTTAGATGATGGTCATCCGGGTGTTGGCGTTGCACATAATCGCGGACAGTCGCAAGGTCGAGGTCGGCAAAGAGGCCCCCGGCTTGCCGCCGCCGGGGTTGGGGAGTTGGATGACGGAGCTTGTACCTCCGAACCTCAAGTTCATGGAGGGTCATCTTGACCAACTCTCTGAGGCCGTCCAGAGGGGGGCCCTCGATGAGACCCTCCCGATTGCTCTGGTCCCTGAGATTCGGGTTTCCCTCGGATGAGATTAACACGTAGCCCAAGACCTGGTTGTTTGACAGTCGAAGTGTGGGGTTCTGCACACGACGCATATCCAGCCGCAACCAGTCATCGTCCGGTTCGCCGTAGGGCAGCACTCTGAACCCGTCCCGATAGATACTGATGCCGGCGCCATTGTCCAACATCCCCCTGACCTGGGAAACCGATTGGAACGAATGACGCTCCACCAGTTCGGCCATGGAAGTTGGGTCCCGGTCCCAAACCCGCAGTTCGACTCCTATGGGACCACATTCCGCCTCATGGCTTTTGGGGTTGAATTCGCCCTGAATTGACTCCTCGCTGCCTCCATCCCGCAGACCGATGTCAAAGTCATAGCGACCGTCCGCATTTATCGTGCCCTTCAATACGTAATGAGGACTACGGAGTAGTTCAGGAGGTTCGACGATACCGGACTGCTGTTCGAACGGCGGAGGAAGGTCAAGACACAGCTCGAATTGGTCATTCCTTGCTGACAGCTCGGCTCCAAAGAAGGGCGATACCAGGCGCGACAATCTGGTCCGCAGATCCTCAAATTCAGACCCGCTCCAGTTGCTCCGCAACTGCTCCATTCGGAGGATTGTGCCGTGGGTCAGATCGTCCGGATTCGGCTCTCCACCGGAGTCCCACAGTCGTTCGACGATACCACCCGGTGCGAGTTCCGTGGGGTCTTCCTCCTCCCACAGAACCTCAATCTCGTCCAGGTATTTCCCCTCGTTGTCAAATTGCGCCCAGTCGAAATAGACTCGGGTTTCCTGCTCTGACTCCGCCCGACGGGTCACCACTTCAAGGAAGTTGGCCAAGCGTGAGGTGGCGAATCGCCCAATCCCTTTTTCTCCCAGAACGCGACGGCCCAATCGTTGGCTTCTCCGCTCCCGTTTCCTGGAGAGGGTGGCCGGCTCCATCCAGGTTGTCTGGATGGTTTCCAGCGACATTCCATGACCGTTGTCAATGACCTCGACCTTCCCTTTCCCGATTTCGAGAGGCCCGTGAAATCTCACCAGTACCCTGGTGGCGTCGGCATCGTAGCAGTTCTTGACGAGCTCCATCAGCGCGACGGCTTCGCTGCTGATCAGTTCGTCGCCAAGAGTGCGAAGAATGCGGGCCCTCGGGCGAAGCGTGCTGGTCCCCGATGTGGAATTCGCTGTATCTGTCATCTCAATGCCCATCCTTGGGGCAAGGCCATTCGTCCATGACCCTGGAGTCTCTACTCCATACGTAATATACCCTCACCAGTCTATCCCTGCGGACTGGAGCCCAACTCTTCAGGGAAGCCCTGCTGATTCGAGCGTCAAATCATTGCCCTGGACTGACCGCGAAGCGGTGGGGACCCCGTCAGGGATCGTGGTTTTTGGCTTGAGCCGCAAGGCATACCGAACACATCTGGATTGGCGTGAGCAGCCCGGGAGTCTGCTCCTCAGCACCGAGGGCCGTGACCAAATTGGGACCGCCGTAATGCCCGCAGATGGAACGTGTTGTTCCGTGGTCAGGGTCCTTGATGTGGTAGAGCCAATCCTGCAGGTAGAGTATCACCCGCTCTTGGATGTATTCATCGGGCGTCTGACCGTCGCACTCCGCCATGAAGTCCAAGGCTTCGGCCAAGTGGTCCGGGACATTGATCTTCGCTTTCATCGCGCTACTCTCCGTGACTTGATGCCGCTTGGGGTTGGGCGGGCAACCCTGCCATAACTACGAGGGTTCAGATTGATACTGCCCCGGTGGGATACCCTTACGGGCCACCTGACCCGCTTGGAAATGATGATCGCTGCTTTCCACCAGCATACCATACGGCTCTGTGATACTTCATCGCCCTCAGGTCACTTCTTGCTGGGAGGTTGGAGAGCAACGGTCTGCATTCGGTAGCTCGCAGACGGATGCAACAGCATCGGGGCCGGTGAGGGGTGTTAGAATGTGCCCCTGAATGGCTTTCAGAGTTTAATGGATGGGCGAGTTCAGCATCTCCGGTTCGGTGGACTTGCCGGGAGGCCTGCCCGGCCCTCTTGAGTGGATACCTCCATCCTCGCGGAGTCGCTGAGGGCAGCCGGACATTCTCTTCCGGCTGAGGATTTACTGAACGATGGATAATCCTTCCGAAACTGCCCAAAAACCTTCGTCCTACAGACTGCCCACCCACCGGGGGGAACGGATAAAACTAGTCCCTCACCAGATGTCGCCGGACCCGAACGACGGGGATGCCGTACGCAGGTGGTTGGAAGAACGCCCACGCCCTTGGGCGATAGACCTCTTCTGCGGCGCCGGCGGGTTGAGCCTGGGATTGGAGGAGGCGGGCTTCTCCGTCATCGCCGCGGCAGACTTCGACCCTGTTTCGACCGAAACCCATGCCGCTAATATTCAGAGTCTCACCTGGACGGGGGATCTTGCCGATCCCTCTGCCTTCATTCACCAATTGGACGAATGGGGCATTGAAGACGTTGACCTCTTGGCGGGTGGTCCTCCCTGCCAGCCGTTCTCCAGGGCCGGCGTCTCCAAGATTGGGAACCTGGTTAGGACGGGCAACCGCAGGGTTCTCGATGACAGAGCCGACCTGTGGCGGAGTTTCTTTTCCGTTATTGACAGGTTGAATCCGAAGGCAATGCTATTTGAGAACGTTCCCGATTTCGCCCAAGCTCAGGGAGGGGCGTTGTTGGTTGCCCTGATGGATGAGCTGAAGAGCCGTGAGTATGAAGTGCACGTGAAGATGCTGCAGGCGTGGCAGTATCGTGTTCCTCAGCATCGCTCACGTCTCTTTGTGGTGGGGATTGCAGGAAACGGGAAATTCGAGTGGCCCAAACCTCGGGGGAGGCAACCGACGGTGGGGCAGGCCATCGGTGACCTACCAGTGGTTCCTGCGGATACCAGGGACGAAACCCAGGTGTATGAGAGTCCACCTTCCTCAGCACTGGCGAAGTCGCTCAGAAGGGGATTGCGAGGCGAGGAATCCCGGCGGATTCGGGACCATGTAACTAGGGCGGTGCGGCCGGATGACGCGCTGATCTACTCGCAACTGAACCCCGGTGATACCTACCTGGACGTACCCGAAGATTCCAGGAGATACCGATCCGATATTTTCAATGATAAGTATGTAAGGTTGTCCTTCGAAGGCCTGTCCAGGACCATTACCGCTCATATAGCCAAGGATGGTTACTGGTACATCCATCCGAGAGAGGACCGCACCCTCTCCATAAGGGAGGCGGCCAGAATTCAAACCTTTCCGGATGGATTCAGGTTTGCCGGACACCCGTCCAGCAGGTATCGGCAAATTGGCAACGCGGTTCCCCCGATGCTCGCTTCGGCCATAGCTTCGTCGGTGAAACAAGTCCTGGGCGACAGTCCAGTCCACTCGGTGGTCAGAGAGAGCAGGGCCGAATACAGGACTTCCTTTCGGGACAGCCTAATTCAATGGTTCAAGTGGAACAGGCGTGACTTTCCCTGGAGGCGCTCTGACCTGAATCCCTGGCAGACCTTGTTGTTAGAAATGTGCCTCCACCGTACAAGGGCCGAGCAGGTGGCACAGGTGGCTGACGAACTACTCAGCCTGGGCAGTACGCCTGATTCTTTTCTGAACAACCTGGAGGTCCTCGAACCTTCGGTGGCCTCCCTCGGACTCCACTGGCGGTCCGCGAATCTTGGCGCTGCTGCCGAGTTCATCAGGGACAGTGCGGGCGGTCAGGTGCCTGACAACTGGCACGGAATGGTTGCCATCCCAGGCGTGGGTGATTACATAGCCTCCGCTGTTCTCTGTTTCGCTTTTGGTCGTTCCAGCGTGATCATGGACACCAACACGATGAGGATTGCTCGCAGGGTGTCGGGCAAGGGTCCCAAGCAACCGAAGTGGGAACTCAGGCTTTCGCTATATGAAATGGCCGGAACCGAGGGAGCGGATGCGCGGTGGAACCAGGCTCTCTTGGATTTGGGAGCTCTGGTCTGCACGGCACGTGCGCCCAAGTGCGGGAGCTGCCCGGTCCGCGATAATTGCCACACAGGTCTTGACAGGTAAAACCTTTTCGGTGAAGGCACTTGCTGGTTCATCCGAGTTTATAAATCGGCGGCCTCCCACGCTGCCCAGTTCGGACTTTACGGAGGATCACCGACAATGAGAGCCTTTAACCGAATAACGCGCGCGATTCCTACCTGGATTTGGCTAACGCTTTTAATAGCGCTCACCCTATTGGTCGGGGGTGTGGTCTCATATCGGTATTGGGTTGACCTGGGCGCTCCAGATGAGTCCGGCAGCACGACCATCCGAAATATCGTCTTGGTTCTAGCAGGGTTTATCGCTCTAGTCCTAGCTTTGTGGCGAGGAGCAATAGGTGAGCGGCAGGCGTCGGCGGCAGAGCGAACCGTTTTGGACGGACGCTACCAGCGTGGGATCGAGATGCTTGCCGGCGATAGCCTCTCTTCCCGTCTAGGTGGCATTTACTCGCTCCGGAACTTGGCCGAGAGCCAACCGGAACAGTACCACATCCAGATCATGCGGGTGTTCTGTGCCTTTGTTCGTCACCCCCCGCTGTACAACCCCGAGGAGGAAGAACGCGACTCCGGCAGAGCCGAGGCAGAAGCCAGCCCAAGAAGACACGTTCACGGTCGTCCCCGAGCGCGAGCGGACATTCAGGCCGTGATGGACGCTATCGGCTTACGCTCTGAGGCTGGAATTGAGATCGAGAAGAGGGCCGGTTTCGTGATTGACCTTAACGGGGCGGACTTATCGTGGACCCACCTTGAGAAGGCCGACCTTTCCAATGCAGACCTCACGTTTGCAAATCTGTTTCGCGCCGTGTTCTACGAGTGGCGTCGTGGTTTCCCGCCTCCGCGCAGTTGGTTCTGCCTGAAACTGCGCGAGTTCAACCCAGGTAAGGAAAGGCCTCAGCCCGACAATTACTCGAACGAGAAGGGCTGGAGGCGGACATACACTGCCAAACTGTCAGGAGCAGACCTCTCCTACGCGAATCTGACCAGAGCCAGAATGGAGCACGTCAACCTATCGGAAGCGCAAATCAGGGAGGCAACGCTTTCCGGCGTCTGGCTTAGACACGCGAACCTGCGAGGGGCGAATTTGTTTGAGTCGAACTTGTCCCCCGCTGGTTCGATACCTATGGACTTGGGAGCAGATTTGACCGGAGCAGACCTGACAGACGCAAGCTTGGCTGGCAGCAACTGCTCTATGGTCGAAATGGGAGCGGCGATTTTGCATGGGACCGGATTTGCCAGGGCAATACTCTGGGCCACAATGCTGAACAGTGCCGAATTTACAGACAAAGGTCGGCACGCGCCCGTTGGTCTTACTCAGGAACAACTAGACCAGGCCATCGTGGTTGCTGGAAATTACCCCGACTTGGAGGGGGTCGTGGATGCTCGAACTGGCGAGCAGTTGGCCTGGCGGGAGACCTTTTCCCGCGAAGTGAAGCTCGGCCGGGCGGGTCACTCGGAGGAGGACGAGGATGAAGACAAGGGCGACGGAGATTGTGCAGATGATGTGGAGGATGGTGAAGACGAACATCCGGCAGATTCCCGGAATTAGCTGATAGAATGAAAACCGCCTGGTAGGTGGAGTAGTAGCTCCGCCTACTTGAGGGAGGCTCCCAACCATATTTCAGAGATGGTTCCGCTTACCGCCTCATCTGCCTCCCTATGATTCCCTCCCACTCAATGCAGCCATAGGTGAACGAAA
Source organism: Dehalococcoidia bacterium (assembly GCA_034423575.1). Lineage (GTDB taxonomy): Bacteria > Chloroflexota > Dehalococcoidia > Lucifugimonadales > UBA3495 > Bin87. Next base: position 16,546 of record DAOUIF010000084.1, read on the forward strand.
TGAACACACGGTTTGACGTCGCATACTACTACCCAGCTCCTTATTGGGGCATTGCTGAAGGCGGGTGGGTGAAGTCGTTGCTTCTGTTCTTTGATAAGGTTTCGATCCTGCTTCCGGATTATATGTATGGCCGACACCATGCAGCCGATCCCGTGTTAGCCGAGCCGCTTGAGGACCAAGGTCTACTGGAAGTCCTCGAACCGAAGATGTGGATTGATGAGGAAATGGCGAAGAGCTTAGCCGAAGCCATCAGCGGTTTGCTTGACAGCGGCGTGTTCGACGGGGTTTCCAATGACGTTCGTTTCCACGAACTGTCCCAATCACGAATAGGTTATGGAGCTAACGTTGACTTGGCTGATTCGCTGGTATCAGAACTCCGGGCGAAGGGATTAGCAAAACCCAGTGAGGATGGCGTGTCGATACCTCTTCACCCAATGGTGCGCACAACTATCCTAGTCATACTGGCCCAACTCGCGCGCTCGGCAGGCAACAAGCAGAACCTGTTAGTGCATCCAGCTACCAATGACGGTCACGCCCTGCATGACCTCATTGAGACTCTTTCGAGGGAGCGAATGCCGTCGCGTGAAAGTGTAATCGCTTTCGACCTCGAACCCGTTAGCTTCAACATGGACTCTGTACCGCTTGATGAACTCTTGCAATTCCGGGCCGAGCACCAAGCCGCCCACAAAGCATACATGCGAGACCTGCGGGGATTCATGGCTGAGCTCGCCGACGTTAGCCACCCAGAGGAGCGTAAAACCCTCCTCCTACAACGTCGCCAGGATATGGCCGACGCCGCCCACGATCTTCAGCGCTCCACCAGACGGGCATTGGGGAGGAACCTTCCCTCATGGTCGTTCGGACTTGCCGGCGGCGTTTGGTCAGCTGCTACAGGTGACCCACTAGGTCTGATTCTCGGTGCATTGGGGCTAGCCACTGGTATCGTCGGCTCTAGGAGCACCGATCCCAACAAAGTATCTGCCTACTCTTACCTGTTTCAAGCGGGACGCACCCTTGCGAGATAGCTTAACGGCTAGTAGGCACTTTCAGCACGCGACTCGCTTGGTGCTAAATTGAGATCTCCCACCGGAAAGTTCGCAAACGGTACACTTAGTCCCGCTTCGCAAGAGTAGGGTCTGCTGGTTTATAGGATGTTGTTCCACCTACGAGGCTATCGCAGGCCGGGAACCCAATACCCTTGGGGCTTCCTTCATTTGAACTTTTTCCATATCCACAGGGCAAGACCAACGATCAAGATTATGACAGCGATAACGAACAGGACTATAAACCACCACTGTTGGAACAGCCATTGAATTCCGACAAAAATCATGGCCAAGACGATAACGGCGAGAACAAAAGGGTAGTAATTCTTGTCCGCCTTCATGGTGTTCTGCTCCGCCTTCGCCACGCAACCAAATGGCATTGATTTCGGTTGGGATTATACCACTCGCATCCGGCGGAATCCGACTACCGGCTAATCCGGTCGGCGAAGCTGACCTTTGCCCTCATAGATAAGGGCTTTCGTTCGGATAGCAGGGGTCTCCCAGATAGTCGTACTTTCCCTTGCTATAGAACGGGATGGCGGGTCATCGTTGCTCAGGGACTTGTACCTCAGCACGAAATCGTCTCACCCGGTGCTGGGCTTGCCATCAGCGCGACGCGGGTGGATAATGTGAGCACGAATTACCGGTGACGGCGGTACGACAGAGGGCGTTTCCTCTACGCCCCGGACCCGCTGACTGCCTCGGCGTAGTCTTATGGCTTGACTTCCCTCGCTACTTTGTTAGGGAAACCTCCCACCGGAAAGTTCGCATCACGGTACTCTTAGGGGTACCACCATATCCTTTTTTATCGGCGCCGGAGAAGGCCCGAAGTTGGGATCGCGTCGTCGCTGTATCGACGCGGTCGGTGTATGGCGATTGGCGGGTTGAGATTACTCTCATCTTCGGCGCCGACAGACCTCGCCGGCCGTGGATAGTGGAATAATTGATGTCCGAGCTCTGAACGCGGACTTACCCGTTCCGAATTTTTGCGCGCGGCGTTGATCCATCTCGTCAGCGCAGATAGCGCCCCGTGCCATATAATGCCGCCGGAACAGCATGCGAGGTGAAAGCGATGGCGGATTTGCAACGGACGGCGATAACCAGCGATCAGGCCCCCCAACCCCTCGGCGCCTATTCGGTGGGAATGTCAGTAAACGCCGGGACGCTGATATATGTCGCTGGACAAGTTGGTGTGGACCTTTCGGGCGCCCTCGTAGGGCCCGGCGATGTCGCTGCCCAGACGCGCCAGGTCTTTGAGAACATTGGCGGCGTTCTGAGGTCAGCCGGCGCTGGATTTGACAACGTCGTAGAATTCACCACCTATGTGGTCGGACGCGACTCAGTGCAAGGGTTCATCGACGGGAGAAACCAGGTCTTCCCGGAAATCTTCCCGAACGGCGGCTACCCGCCCAACACGCTACTGGTAGTCGATGGTCTCGTACGTGATGAGTTCCTGGTCGAAATCAAGGCAGTGGCCGCTCTCCCGTGAAGGGGTAGCTGAAGCCAAAGGCGGACTCCACCATAGAAAGTGCCAGCGCGCCGACAGGTACGAAGGGGGCCAGGGATATGGCTGACATGAAATTCGCCACTCTTTCGGGCGACTACACAGGGATCGGCGGAGCGGTTGTCGAAGGCTTTCGAGGCAGCTTGCACGGCGAGTCACTCGCGCGGGGAGAAGACGGCTACGACCGCGCCAGGCAAGTCTGGAACGCCATGGTCGACAAACGACCGGCCCTTGTCGCCCGGTGTACCGGAATGGCCGACGTGATCAAGTCGGTCAACTTCGCCAGGGCGAACGGCCTGCTGATTTCGGTACGTGGCGGCGGGCACAACTTCCCCGGCAACAGCGTCTGCGAAGACGGCCTGATGATCGACCTCTCCCGCATGACTGGCGTCCGGGTTGACCCGGCAGCCAAAAGGGTGCGCGCCCAGGGCGGCGCCAAATGGGGAGCCTTCGACCACGAAACCCAGGCTTTCGGCCTCGCCGCGCCCGGCGGCACCGATCCCGACACTGGCATCGCCGGCCTGACGCTGGGCGGAGGCATCGGTTGGCTGTCGGGTAGCTACGGTTTGAGTTGCGACAACCTGATCTCTGCCGACGTGGTGACGGCGGACGGCAACATGCTCACCGTCAGCTCCGACGAGAATCCAGACCTGTTGTGGGGCCTTCGTGGCGGTGGCGGCAATTTCGGCGTTGTCACCTCACTGGAGTACCGGTTGCATCCGGTCGGCCCAAAGGTTCTGGCGGGTTACCTGGTTTACCCCTACGACAAGGCAAGGGAATTGTTCTCCCTGGTCGGCGAGTTTACCGCCGACATGCCCGACGAGATGAACATCATCACCTTCCTGGCAACCCTTCCTGAGACTGGGGAGAAGGTCTGCAGAATTCTCCTCTGTTACTACGGAGACATCAAAGAGGGAGAGAGGGTCATCCGGCCGCTGCGGGAGTTTGGCCCGCAGCTGTCGGACGATGTCCGACCCATGACCTACTCCGAGGCCCAGGCGCTGGCGTTGGCCCCGCAAGGCCGGCAAAACTACCTGAAGTCGCATTTCATGAGTCATGTGAGCGCCGACGCATTGGACATCAATCTCGACTTTTTCGACCGGGTGACCTCCCCGCTGTCCAGCGTCCTGTTCCAATATCTGGGTAACGCTACACGGCGAGTGCCAGCCAACGACACGGCGTTTGGACACCGGGGCGCCCTATGCGAATGGGCGACAAACGCGGTCTTCCTCGATCCTGGCGAGTCGGAAATCCACATCCGGTGGGTCAGGGAATTCGCGTCGGCGTTGTCACCCTTTTCCTCAGGGCCGTACATCAACCAGGTGGGCGCCGAGGCGGAGGAGGGCGCCGCAGAGATTCAGGCGGCTTTCGGCGACAACTTCGAGAGATTGGCCGCCCTCAAGCAACGGTACGATCCGACGAACATGTTCAGCCACAACCACAATATCCGGCCCCGCGTCTAGAGCCCCACACGCACCCAGTTTGCGGCGGGGAAACGTCTGAATCAGGATTTACGGGATTTTATGATTTGACAGGATTGAGGGAGCTTTATCAAAGAACGGTTTCAATCCTGATAATCCCAAAATCTTGAAAATCCTGATTCTGACGATTTACGAGAGTATCCGTGTTGTGTGTCAAGGGCCGTTCAGGTGCGAAGCAAGTCGACCAGGCCAGCGACCGGTTCTCCCTCTTCCAGCAAGTCCAGCCGGGACAACACTTCCGCGGTAGTCTCTTCGGACAACAACTGTGCCGCGCAGTCCCGGAATTTGTCCCGGATATCTTCCATAGTCACGCCGCGCAGGGCGCCGCTGTCGGCGCGGCGAGCCTCACGTCTGAGCACACTGCCATCCTGGAGCTGGACTTCGACTTGGTGGTAGCCTTCGGTCCAGCTGGGCAGCCCTTCATTGCCCGGGATACGGCGCATGTCGATGCGCGGAATCAGCGCCTGCGCTTCCGGACGCATCACCTGATCGTCGGTGAATGACTGCAGCCCGACCCGACGATCCAGCAAGGCAGCCGCCAGGCAATATTGCATGCTGAACTTCCCTTCCAGCGATGACAACGGGCGCGAATGGATCAAAGAACGTGGCGGGTCGAAGTCCACCATCACATCGATACGGTCTACCGCCTCCGGATCAATGGGACCCTGGGACAGCAGGTCGAAAGTGGCATCCAGTGCCAGGTGAGCGCTGCCGCAGCAGGGGTATTTCTTGATCTCGATGCCCGACTCGACCAAGTAGCGTTTGTTGCCCAGGTTTCGCGCCACCTGCCCGCCGTCGAAACCCTGGCCGCCCGAAAACGCCCGAAGGAACCCAAACCGTCCTTCCAACGCGTCCGTGCTGGCGGTGAAACCTTCCCGCACCAGTTTGGCGGATGCAACCCCACTTCGGGAGGCGTCACCGGCGTGGAATGGCTTGGTCATGGTGCCGAAGTTCTGTCGCAAACCCGATGCTTGGGATGCCGCCAGGGAAACGGCCATCGCCGTACGTTCCGTATCCAGGGCCATAATCTTGCTGGCCGCAGCCGCCGCACCCACCGCTCCCAGGGGGCCGGTTGGATGCCACCCCAGATCATCGTAATATGCTTCGCTCAAGGCCTCGCCTACGGCGCACGCAACCTCAAACCCAGTCATATAGCCCAGCAGCAGGTCCTTGCCGGAAGCGCCGAGTTCCTCGGCCACCGCGAGGGATGCGGGCAGCAAAACCGCAGTGGGATGGGTCTTGGTAATCTGGGTGATGTCGTCGTAGTCCAGGGCATGTGCCATGGCGCCGTTGATCAGCGCAGCGTTGGCGGCGGAAGTCCTGAACCCGCGTCCCACGACGGTCGCGGATGGAGAGGCGCTTTCGGCCGCAACGTACTGGCAAAGAATATCCGACAGGGATTCATGCGACCCGGCCAGCATGCACGCCAGACAGTCCATGATCGCTCCCTTGGCGGCGTCAATCGCGTCGGGCGGGAAATCCTCGATGTCGGTGGCGGTGATGTACTCGGCGATACGCCCGGTAACGTCCATTGATAACCTCCTGGCGGTTGCAGACCGCCGCGTCGCTTCCCCGCGTCGCGAGATAGTGCGAATGTAAGCCTTTTTGAAACGATGTCAAGTGGCCGCAGGGCCAATGGGTTGGCGCTTGTTCCCGACGCCCAAGGCATCTTCGCGATAGTCACCATCGGCTTGCCCGTGGAGGCTGCGCCCGCTGAGAAATTTCGGAGGCAGGCATCATACAAATAAAGCCCGCCCTCGCCGGGCGGGCCTCAGTGTACAATCGCAGCGGGCGTCACTCTTCGTGGATCTGCTGGTTGAGCCAGAGGTCGATGCCAATGATACCGATGGTTTCCATCTGGGTTTCCAGCCAGTCCACGTGCTCCTCCTCGGAGCGGATCATTTCTTGCAGGATGCCACGCGTGGTGTAGTCCTGCACCTGCTCGCAGTGGCTGATCGCGTCAACCAGTGCGCTCACGGCGTTCAACTCGGACTGCAGGTCCAGCTCCAGATCCTCCATCACCGACTCGCCGACCATCACCTGGTTGAGGCGCTGCAGATTGGGCACACCCTCCAGGTAAAGGATGTGCTGAATGAGGTGCTGGGCATCTTCCATCTCTTCCAGACTCACGTCGCGGAACCGCTTGTAGAGGCGGTTGAATCCCCAGTTCTTGCACATCTCCGCCTGGATGAAGTACTGGTTGATGGCGGTGAGCTCTATGGTCAGCAGGTTGTTGAGGTGGTCGATAACTCCGTCTTTCGCTTTCAATGGATATCCTTCCTCGGTTCAGACTCAATGGATACCCATGCTACCACCGTTTCGCACTCAATGAGCGGCGAGCTCCGAGGTGCATCAGGGGGAGCCGGATTATGAATACCGACCCGAGTCGCAGCCGCTTGCGGTGGTGTCTGGAGCCGGCGAAACAAACCGTTCGATGGCAAAACCGGCTGTATCGAGCGTGAACGGCTTGGTCCGGCAGAGTGACAGGGACAACGTGGTGCGACCTTGATCGGAGGGAAACCGCACGGCCGATCTGATGATCTAAGCCGCAGCCATTCCCGCACGCAATCCTCCCGCTCGCTCGGTTTTCATCAATTCCACCTGCACCAGCACGGCGACCTGCTCTATATCTTCGGCGCACCGACCGCAGCACTCGTCGTCGTCGAACCCGAAAAACGCGCTTATCGATTCCGGCGAATCGATACCGGATCGGGCCGCGTCCACTGCTTCCGACATCGGCACTGCTTTACAAATGCACAAAAACATGGGTCTCACCGATATAGGCCAGTCGTTTGCCTGCACGTGTCGGTCAATCTACTCTGATAACCTATGTTAGTCAATACGTAATCAGCGATTAGCCGAGCAGGAAAGCAATGCGCTCCATGCACATCGGCACAATTCAGGCAAGGGGCGCCGGTTTCCAGCGTTCCGGCCGGGGTGAGCGGGCCACCGCCTCCAATAAAACCCCACTCCCGGACCCATCCGGCGCCCGACTTTGGTGACTTGCCAACTCGGCTGAAGCGGACGATTTCGGTCAAATCGTCGCTCTCGTACCCGATTGGGGATTGAGGCAGCGATACAGAAACCGCGCACACCGTTCGCGTTGGATGAATGCTGGCTTGACTTGCACATGCGTCTGCATTAAATTGATCGCGCTGTTTCAACGTTGGAACGCTTATCGCTGTGTTGTGATGCGCCTTGTTTGGCGTCGATTCATTGCGCACAGCCAAGCCGTCGTACCGGCCAGAGGGAAGGGCCGGCCCCGACGCCAATCGCGGATCAGTCAGCTCCGCCGCCAAGGACTTACGAGCGGATATACAGGGACCTCCGACGGTGTCGGGGCTCCGTGAAAGGGAGCAATGTTGGCTGATCAATTCGCGATCTGACCGATCGCCGGCAGCGAGCAACGAATCGGGGCGGGCCCGCGTGCGCGAACACTGCCATCCGCATCTGTGGCAGCGCGATCCCCCCGAACGTGTCAGATCCTGGGTACAGGCTGCTCGAGTACTGCCGTAGCAGAGGAAAACCGGCCGCTCGTCGATGCTTCGGAGATTATTGCGATGTCGAACGCAGCGAACAACAGCATTTCAACGCATGCCGCATCAACCGACCGGTCGGCGCGCTGGGGCGGCTTATTCCTCGTGCTGACCGCGTTGGTTACCGCCGTCATGGTGTACGCCCGCGTCGCCTCAGAAGCCGACCAACAAACGCTGGCGGCATCCCTGGTGGCTGTGGCCGAGAACCGGGGCATATACACCCTGTTTGGCGCGAGCCGATTGGTCTCAGGGCTGACGCTTCTCCTGGCCGGTTGGTTTCTGCTGCGAACCTGGATAATCCGCGACCGATGGGCCACACCCTGGGTGCCGTATCTGTTCGCCATTTCGGGGGTGTGTACCATCGTATCCGGGGCCGGCGCGCTGCTCATCGCTTTCCAAGCCTGCGCCGCCGGAGCCGACATCTCGGGGATGGGAGCCGTGGACAGCCTGCGCTGGATCTCGGGAAAGGTAGGGTTCACCGCCGCCGGCCTGGCGCTGATCGTCGCGGCATGGTTCCAGTGGCGGGTGGGAGGCGTGCTGCGCAAGGTGTCGCCTGCGTCCGCAATCCTCGGGGTCGCGATGCAATTTATCTGGCTGGAGGCGGCGACCATAGTCCATCCCATTGTGGGTGGCGTGTTCTTCCTGTGGCTCCTGTTGATTAGCGCGATGCTGGCAACCGGCCAGGTGGAAAAGCACTTCGTGAACCGGTACGGCGACGAAACACACGATGCGGCCGCCGAACCCGCTGGGGGATCGTAGCGCGGGATGCCGGCCACCAAACGACAAACGTGTCCCTGTTGCGCGGAGACCAACAATATTGTGAGCCGCCACCGCAGGCGGGGCGAGACGGTGGTCCGAGAGCGATTCTGCAGAGGGTGCCGTCAAAGGTTCTACACCGTGGCGCGCGACGATGAAACTGAGCTTCATTGCGGCAATCCCTTCGCGTCCAGAGCGCGGACGCGGCCCCCGGCTGCGACTTACCCTGGGGAAGCAACGACGCCCGGCGAACGGTTCGAGGCCACGTCCGACGGGTGATAGCCGTCTGGCAGACCACCAATATGTTCTAGACAGCCAGGGATGACACCGGCACCGGAGAATGGATGATGAGATGCGTCGTGACTGGAGGGTGCGGATTTATCGGCACGCACCTGGTTGACCGGTTGGTGCGCGATGGTCATCAGGTCATAGTGCTGGACGATCTGTCCACCGGCAATCTGGAGCGGCTCAACCCGTCGGCAAAACCTCTATATTGTTCCGTGACGGATGCGGACACGCTGGCATCCGCAACGGAGGGCGCCGAGGTGGTGTTTCACACGGCAGCCTGGGCTCGCATAGCTCGTTCGGTTGACGATCCGGTGGGCACACACGAGGTCAACGTTACGGGGACCCTGAACGTGCTGCGGGCGGCGCAGGTCAACGGCGTGCGCCGGGTGATCAACTCGTCCTCGTCCAGCGTGTACGGCGACCAGCCGACTCACCTGATGTGCGAGGACATGACGCCAAACCCCAAGTCGCCTTACGCTTTGCAAAAGCTGATGGGCGAGCAATACGCGAACATGTTCGCGGGGCTGTTCGGCATGAGTATCGTGTCTCTGCGCTATTTCAACGTTTATGGGCCCGGGCAGCCGTCAGAGGGGCAGTATTCGCTGGTGATTCCGCGGTTCCTTCGCATGCGGCGCGAGGGCAGTCCTCTGACCGTTTACGGCGACGGCGAGCAAACCCGCTCCTACACCCATGTGTCGGACATAGTGGAAGCCAACGTACTTGCCGCCAGCTCAGACCTGCCGCCGGCATGTCATGTCGCTTTGAATATAGGCACCGCACAGGAGACTTCGGTCAATGACATCGCCGCTGCTATCGGCGGTCCGGTTCAGCACATTGTGCCCAACCCCAGGCGAGAGTTTGAAGAGGCCCGGAAAGCAGCCGACTGCTCACTGGCCCGGTCGGTCATCGGATGGGAGCCGCGGGTCGCGTTCGCCGACGGCATCAAGGACCTTCTGCAATAGCCGTTGCCCACCGCTGTTGATCTCGGACCACACAGTCATCGCTGTGGCGACGACGAATGCCGCCCACCACGCGTAGGTAAGCTGCCAGGTTTCGGCGCTCCACAAGGTGTAGAGCGGGAACAGCCCAGCGGTGGCCTGAAACGGCACGAATGTCATATCGAAGGGATCCACCGCGATGGTGATTTCTCTGATTCGTCCAGCGTGAGCCAGGCCGGCGGTGAACGCCAGAGTGCATGCGCCCATCAGTGCAACTACCATCTTCATGGCCGATGAGCAGCGACCGATCAGCAAGGTCAGCGGAATGACGAACAGTGGCAGCACGGTCAGCATCGTGCGACCGGGGAACCACCAGCCCATCATGGTAATCGCGACGAAGGTCGCGATCAGCAGTTGTATGGCGATCAGGATAAGCACCAGGCGAAGCTCCCACGTGCGAATAATCAACAACGCCAATGCGGGAGCCGCCGCAAGCAACAACGGCGCCCACCGGCCGATCCCGAAGCGGCGGTCCAGGAACAAACCCCAGATGCGATAGTAGCGCTCCTCGAATGCTAGGTGGCCGCCGAGGATCTGGGCCGTGCCCAAATCCGCATAGACCGAATTGACCCCATAGGGAGTCAGGCCACCGAAGACATGCAGGTGGAACCAGATAAACACAGTCGCCGATGGGACGCCCGCCGCTAGAAGGGAGGTCCGTCCTGCCCAATCGGCCCGCAACAGGAAATAGGCGGCCACCGGGACCGCCAGCACCGTGTACTTGGAACCCAGCCAGCACAGCGCGGTCAGCGCAACCGCGAGAAACAAGGCGTCGGAGATACCCGCCCGGTTGCGCCGGGTGGCAATCAGCAGGGCCACGACCAATGCCAGGGCCCCCGGAAACTCGGGGTAAATCTCCGTAGAGTAGACGAACGCCGTCGCCGTCAGGCCTACTCCCAGGGTCGCCGCCCAGCAGATCACCCGGTGTCCCGTGAGCCGGTCGGCCAGCACGAAAGCCAGCGACATGGTGACCGCAGCCATGAGCATCAGCTGGACTTGGGTTCCGAGCAGTCCGCCCAGGCCGAACCCAGGGATCACCAAAACTGACAGCCCCGGGTTGTGCGGGCTGAGCAACCGACCATCGGCCGTGGGAACCGACTGGTACCACAGGCCGTCGGCATGGTCGAAGAACCGCTCGTAGGACTTGGCGTCATATTGGTTTTGCAGGTCCAAATCGCCATCGACCAGGAGGCTCTGGGTGGTCAGCAGGTAGAATGGCTCGTCCCCGGTGATGGTCGCGCCCCGACTGGCACGAAGGTCAATCGAGAACGCGTACGCAACGGATAGCAACAGGAAGAGAGCCGCCGCCCACAGCAGCAGCTCCCTTCCGAGAATGATTCGGCGTATGTTGCGTGGAATAGTGCTGGTGATCACGGCAAAACGCCGGTCTCCCTGAGAAGCCTGAGAGTGCCCTCGAGGTCGTTGAGGTTCCCCAGGTCCACGTCGGGTGGGTCAAGCGACGCCATCGGCGGCAGATCGCCCTCTGGTTGGACCCCGGCAGACACTGGGTACTCCTTGATTTCCTGCGCAAAGTAGGTTTGCGCCGGCTCTGTCAGCAGGAACTCCACGAATATCTCGGCTATGTCCTGGTTTTCAGAGGGTTCCAGGATGCCAACGCCGGCCACCAGCACCAGCGCGCCGGGGTCGCCGTTGCCGATGTAGTGGTTGCGGGCGCCGAACCCCTGCCCGTGCTCCTCCAGGAACCGCTCGAGATAATAGTGGTTGACGAACCCAACATCCACTTCGCCGGCCGCCGCGGCGGTCACAATGGTCGTGTTGTTGGGATAGTCAACCGCATCGTTGTCCCTAATTCCCTCCAGCCATTTACGCGCCGCGTCCTCGCCGATGGTGAGGCGCAGGGCCGTAACGAAAGCCTGGAAGGAACCGTTGCGCGGCGCCCAGCCGACACGTCCCCGCCATTCCGGAGCGGTGAAATCCAGGATGGAAGGCGGCAGGTCAGCCTCCGGGTCAATGGCGTCGGTATTGTAGATAATGGTGCGCGCCCGGCCCGATGTGCCGATCCAAAGGCCGGCCGGCGAGCGGAACCGCGGGTCCACCTTGTCCAACGTTTTTTGGGGGATTTGGGCAAGCATGCCCGAATCGGCCAGGATGCCCAGCGAGCCGGGGTCCTGCATGAACACCACGTCGGCCGGAGTATTGCCGCCCTCTTCCAGCAGCGTCGCCGCGGTGGACGCGCTGCCGGCGTACTTGACCCTGATGTCAATCCCGGTTTGCTCGCCAAAGGCCAGCAGCAGGGGATGGACGAGGGTCTGCGACCGGCCCGAGTAAACTGTGAGAGTACGGTCGGTGTAGTCGGGCGGCAACGGCCGGGCCGGAACGGCGGTCGGCGCCGGGGCCGGGGCCACGGGCGCCGCCGTCGGCGCGGAGACTACCGCGGCCGGCTGGGTGGCCGGTGCGGGAGCCGCAGAGGGCGGTGACTTGGCGCCCCCGGCCGACGGCGAGGCAGTGCTGCCCCCGCCGCAGGCCATCAGCGCTATCGCCACCAATAACGTTGCCAGTATCAGCAGAAACTGCGGACCCGCCTGGCGACGAAGATGAGCCATTCTGGTCTTCTCCCTGTGTTTGGGATTGATCATTAGTAGCCGGTTATGAGGTCGTCATCCGTCAACAAGAGCGCCGACGCAACCCCGTTCAGGGCGGCCAGCGCCGCGTCGCGCGACGCCTCGGTGATATCGTCCGCGTCGGCGGTGACGTAGGCCATGATGGTCTCGTCAGCCGACGGATCGGCCGCCGCGACCTCAGGCTGGATCGACTCGTAGAATGCCAGGGCTTCCACCTGGTGGGTGCCCGGGTCCTTGCCTTCCGCGACGTCCGCCTGTGACACGCCAATGTACCTGACGGTAGCCAGGTAGAAAATGGCGTTAAAGCGCGAGAACACTTCCTGGGCCGCAGCATTGCACGCGGCGGCGTCGCCGTTTTCGGCGGCCTGACGCACGCGTTCGAAGGCTTCCCTCAGCGGGATGTCGATGGTGCCCTCGCGGCCGAAGTTGCCTTCACGGCTGCGGGCCAGCCTGGACAACGAGTAGGGGTAACTCCCATCGTCGCCCGGGAGGCCGACATAGATCCCCCAGCCCTCGTCGACATCACCCGAGTCCAGGTCGGCACAGCCGCCGATCACATAGTGCTTGGACCAGTGATAGAGGATCCGAAGAATGCCCTTGTTGATGGCTTGGCGCTTCTGGGCATCGGTCCAATCGGCAGCGGCGCCGCGTCCGCGTACCGTGTTGTTGATGGACGAGTCCAGGAAGGTACCGGACCCATAGTACTCGGTTGCCAGGGGGAATTCCTCGCCGCGTTCGGGATCACGAGCAAAGCCGCGGAGGGTCTTGCTGCGGACGCCGATGCGGGTGTGATGCCCAACCTCGTACAGCAGGAAGATTTCTGCTGCGGGCAAAGGCTTCCCGTCATTGATGACGTTGGTCAGCGCCGCGATCTCCTGGTAATCCGAGGGGATCTTCTGATAATGCTCTCGGTTGGTTGTGGCGTGGTAGTACCCGTCGGACGGGCTCGGGACGCTCCGGTCCGTCTCGTGAGGGAGATTCACCGGGATGAACACGCTGGAGGAGAGGTCCAGATCGCCGGTGTAAGGTGACGCCGCGCCGCCGGGCCCGTCGCCAGTGTCGGAGGTGTACTCAGTGATGAGGTCGCTGTCGTCCAGCATGAGCGCCGAGGCAGTGCCGTTGAGCGCAGCGAGCACGTCGTCACGCGCGGTAATTGAAATCTCGCTGCCCTCGGCGGTCAGGTAATCCATGATCGTCTCGTCGGCAGCCGGGTCCGCCTTGGCGACATCGGGCTGAATCGACTGGTAGAACGCCAGGGCTTCGACCTGGTGGGTTCCCAGGGCGTCTCGGTCACCGGCCTGTGCATCATCCAGCACGCGCCCGACGTACCTGACGGTGGCGAGGTAGAACATGGCGTTGAAACGCGAGTAAACCTCGTTGGTCGCGATTTCCAGAACGTCGGCATCGCCGTCGTCAGCGGCCTGCCGGGCCCGGTCCATGGCCTCGCGCAACGGGATGTCAATGGTGCCTGTCCGCCCGAAGTTGCCCTCGCGCGCCTGGGCCAAGGCGGCCAAAGAGTTCGGATACCGCCCGTCAACTTCCTCGCCAACGTAGACAGCCCAGGCTTCGTCAATCAGGCGGGAGCTCATGCGATCCTGGCCGATGATCATGTAGAACTTGGCCCAGTGGTACAGAATACGGAGCATGCCCTTGTTGACCGCCTGGCGCTTCTGAGCGTCGGAGTAGTCGGCTGCTTCGCCACGCCCACGGACTACATTCTCGATCGGATCGTCAAGGAAAGTATCGGAACCATAGAACTCGGCCGACTCAGGGTAATACCTGGATGGTGTGGAACCGGCCGCGAAGCTCCGGAGAGTGCGGCTCTGCGGGCCGAGACGTGTGTGCGAACCGGCTTCGTACAGGAGCCAGATCTCAGCCGCAGGGAAGGGCTTGCCCTCCTTGATCACGTTGGTCAGCTTGGCTATTTCCTGGTAATCCGTGGATATCTTTGCGTAGATCTCCCGGTTGGTTGTGGCGGTGTAATACCCGTCGGAAGCGGTGGGACCCTCGGTCTCATAGCTCAGGTTGACAGGTATCCTCAGCCCGCCGGCTTCGACCTGGGCCGTCATCGCGCCGGTGGCAGTGCCCGACGCCGAACCGGTGTGCGTTCCAGTGCCGGATGCCGAGGCGGTGCCCGTTCCCGTGTGAGTGTGGGTGCCAGTGCCCGTATGAGTGCCAGTGCCGGTGCCGGTTCCGGTCCCTGTCCCGGTAGCCGTGCCAGTCCCGGTGCCAGTGCCAGTCCCGGTACCCGTGCCCGTTCCAGTACCCGTTCCCCCGGAATCGCCGCCGATCACCTGTATGGTGGGACGGTCTTCACCCCGGCGAACTGCCTCATCAGCCGTCGCCTGAGCGTTGGCTGCGGCTTCCCCGGCCGCCGACGCGGCCGCCTGAGCCGTTTCTGCAGCCGCCTGGGCCTGGTTCGCCCTGGTCTCTGCTGCAGCCGCCCGGGCTTGCGCCTCGGCGGCCTGCCCACTGGCCTGCGCCAGCTGGGCCTGGGCCGCGGCGATCGCCGCATCCAGGGCCGACGTGTCGGGCGCGGGTGCGGGCTGTGGCTCCGGCTGACACGCCAGCGCCAGCACAAGCACCATGGATACCGCCAATCCGGCGATCCAATGCGTGCGTCGAGGGCTTCTTCCCAACTTCGTCATGTGATGAAGCACTTTGCCTATCCTCCTGGTCGATGATTTGCTCGACTACTTGCTCAGCATCTCCCGGAGCATCCCGGTGGGGACGCGCCAGAGGTACTTAGGACCGATGAACGAACTGCCCTGGGTGCGCCGCCGGTACGCAACAGGTACTTCCCGCATCCGCATACCCTTTTTCAGCAGATCGAGGGTGAGCACCTGGGCGTAGTTGTAATCGTGGATGATTTCGGCGCACTCCAGCGCCCGGCGCGAGAAAGCCCGGAACCCGGTCTGCCCATCGGTGATACGGCGTCCAGTTGCCAAACTGAGCAGGCCGGTGAACGCGATATTGCCGATGCGTCGGAACACCCGTTGATCCGGGCGGTTGTCGAGGTAGCGCGATCCCAAAACGTAATCCGCTTCCCCGGACTCGATGGGCGCCAGCAGGTCGGGGATCTGCTCCGGCGGATACTCACCGTCGGCGTCCACGTACACGGCGGCCCGCGCGTCCAGTTCGTTGGCGGTGGCCAAGCCGGTGCGCAGCGCGGCGCCCAGGCCCCGGTTGCGCTGGTGCGAAACGACCACATCAGCACCGTGTTGGTGCGCGATTTCCGCCGTGCCGTCAGTGGATCCGTCGTCCACCACGATCACCTTGAGGTCAGGCCGGTCGTTCCGAGGGATCCGGGCCAGTGTGGCCGGCAGGTTCTCCGACTCGTTGTAGGCGGGAACGATCACGGCGACGGGTCGGGTCATTTCATCGGCATCGGGTATCCCGAGGACTTGACCCACCGACTGTGCCGGCGGTTCGACGCCAAGGTAGTAGGCGATGGTGGCGGTCACGTCCATGACCGATTTGGGGTCTTCGACGGACCCCTGCAATTCAACGCCCTTTCCCCACATGATGCAGGGCACATACCGCTCCGTCGGGCCCATGTGGCCGTGCCCGCCGATGCCGATACCCTGCCCATGATCGGCGGTGATGATGACCGTCGCGCCTTCCAGGTAGCCGATGGAATCGCACCACCCCAGGAAGTCCTCGATGTGGCGGTCGCTGTCCTCGATCTTGGCGAGGTACTCGGAGTTGTAGCTACCCCGGGCGTGCCCGGTCTGGTCAACGCTGAGGAGTTGCAGGACGATCAGGTCGGGGTCGTCCCGTTCAATCACCGCCTTGGCCCTCGCTTTCAGGGCATCATCGATCTCGTCGTTGTTGGTGACAGCAGTGACGGTTTCAATGTCGGTTTCGCCGAAGGCATCCACGAGGTGGGCGATCCCCACCAGCTTCCCAGTCAAGCCGCCGGCCCGCAGCGCGTCGAAGATGGTCTCGCACTTGACCCCCAGGCTGGGCACGAAATTGCTGGACATCCCGTGGACGCGCGGCGGCGCTCCGGTGAACATGGAGCTGAACCCCGTCACGGTGCGTGCCGGGTACACGGTAGACGTATCGACGTAATCGACGCCCTCCTGGCGGAGCTTGTCGATAAACGGGGTGTCGGCTTCCTCGAGACGGTCGAACCGGCAGCCGTCGATGACTATGGTAATGAAGCGGCGCGATATTCTCCTGCCGGCCTCGGCCCGCAGACGAGTCGGCACCAGGGACGGCGCCGGAGGCCAGGTGAAGAACCACTGGTGCAGCAGCAAGGCGGTTATCGCGACACCGAGTGCGAAGCCTTCGACCGCCGCAAAGGTCCAGACTGTGGGACTTGCCACCAACATCTGGAATGCGAGCGCCAATATAACGAGCTTGGGTATCTGCTCCAGGAAGTTGCCGCTCGTCGGGTCGGGGTTTTCCAGCACCAGCCGCCAAAAGCGGGTGAAGTTGAACCACGACGTCCCGATGCGCAAGTGGTAATAGATGGTGCCCCACAGAACGATGGTGAAGGTGAGATACACCCCCAGGATCAGGCCGATTGCGATGAAATCAAAGAACCGGAACGCGGCCAGGAAAATTCCCAAGTACACCCACAGTGCAATCCGCAATTTCAAAGGGAAATCGAAGCGGTAGAAGATCACCAGCATCGGGGCCAGCGCCAGCAGCGCGAGTCCGGCCCGTAGCCAGTAGCCGCCGTCAGTGAGGTGGGGGATGCTCAGCAGCCCGAGAATCCCCAAGGTGAACACCGGCGTGAATGGCTTGCCCTCGTTGAGAACGTTCCAGGCACGGGCGGCGAATATCTCGAACCGGGAGGCGTGTTTGTCGCCTTCTGCCGAACCTCGGAGAGCCCCCAATCCTTTTAGGGGAATGGCGTCGCGAACCGCCACCAGCGTGAACGCGGCTGCCACCGTGTACGAGTACGCGAATTTGAGGCCGTGGGTGAGGACCGCCAGCGCCAACCCTTCCTGCCAGGGCACGCCCATGGCGAACAGCGCGCCGGTCATGCTGGCCTCATATACGCCAATGCCGCCGGGCGTCACGTGAAACACCTGGAACAGGATGGTGAACGCCGTGACACCGATCAGGGCGGCCACGGACAGTTCCACTCCCAGCGCCTCCGCGGCCACCAACAGCACGCCAGCCTCGAGCGCCCAACTGGGGAGAGTCCACAGCGTCGCCCTGAGGATGCGTCCTGCGGAGATCTGGGCCAACTGCGTTCGCAAACCGTTTATGCTGCCCTGCAGGAATTGGGGCAAGACGCGGTCGAAGGTACGGTAGCGCAGCAATGCCAGGGCTGTCCCCGCGCCGGCCACAACGACGACCGGGATCGCCAGGCTCCGCAACCAATCTGCCCGGCTGTCCAGCGAGGTCACCAACGCGCCACACACTCCGGCGATCAGGATCAGGCATCCGAAGTCCAGGAGACGCGCAACCGCAGTGGTGGCGGCCGCTTCGCTGAGGGGTATGCCGCGGCGGGCCGCCAGCAGTGGCCGGGCGGCCTCGCCCAACTTGAACGGGAGCACGTGGTTGGCGAGGAGCGCCGCCTGGAGACAGGTGAACAGCCCGAACATTCCAGACCTAGTGGTCATCAGTTGGCGCCACGCCACCGCGCGTAGTGCGAACGCCGCCGTATAGGTGACCACGAGCACCGCGAGCAAATCCGCACGCCGGGCCAGCGTGGACACTGCGACGGCCAATTCGGACCAGTCGGCCAGCCACCACACCAACACTGCAACGGCGACGGTCAGCACTAATCCGATGAGTACGCGCGTGCCCTTACCTAACCCGAGGAATGCCTGTCCGTAGGAGCGCTCCGCTTCGGCACGGGTCACTCCAGCTTCGTGGAAGTCCGTTTCTGTCGACCGCCTCATCGTTCTCTCTGTTTCCTGACGTGATCCAAGAACGGCAGCCACT
This sequence comes from Dehalococcoidia bacterium, assembly GCA_034423575.1. Taxonomy (GTDB): domain Bacteria; phylum Chloroflexota; class Dehalococcoidia; order Lucifugimonadales; family UBA3495; genus Bin87. The sequence continues at coordinate 34,641 of DAOUIF010000084.1, forward strand.
CTGTACGCATCTATCAAAGATGCGGCCTTGCCGGGAGGAGGGTGCCGACAAGGCCGGTAGCCCGGGAGGGGCGAATACCGGAGGGTCACCGCCGCTATAGCAACCCACCGATGTATTTCAGATCAGTTAGCCACTAGCCCACTCGTCGTGTACATGGCTCGCATAAATTAGTGCATACGAAACCAAATGTCAATACCGACAAATGGTTGGATTTGGCGCTACTCTAGAAGGCGCAATTTGCGGACATAGGGTCCGATGGTCAATCTGAGGTTTGCCTCGAGGAACATATCACGATCAAAGACACGAAAACCGCGAGTCGATGACGACGCTGAGAGGCGAGGCTATCGCGGCGCGGTGGCTGTAATCACTCGACTGACCGCCCGCCAAGTACCGCGACAGCAGATGATGAAATGCAATATCCGGAGAAAGCACGATCCGAAACAAGCCAAATCGCTCTGCTGGCTACCTAGTGCCCATTAACCCTGCGTTCCCGTACGGAATCACGTGCCTCTTGCGTGGGAGGGCAAATCATACGGTGGGGTGCTTGACATACCAAATCAGGATATGCAAAATGCCGGCCGTCGGTCCAATTACGCTGTTATTGCAGGGCCACAATTTCATTGGCAAAAGGTCAACAAAACGACCGCCTCGGAGGTACATCCAGATGCAGCTGAATTTGCGACGTGCTTGGATAATGGTCCCGGGTCTGGCGCTATGCCTGGCGTTGGGAGCGGTGGCCTGCGCCAGCGAGCCACCTCCGGCTCCGACAGCTGAGCCAGCTGCCATGATGATGGAAGAGCCGAAGGTGGACGTCGACGCCCTCAAAGTGGAGGTGGTCGCCCACTATGCCAACGGCGTACATGGTCTCTATTCCCAGAGCCTGGCTTCGGCCAAGGTTATGGATGGCGCCATCGACGCGTTCATCGCTGACCCCAATCCGGCCAGCCTCGAAGCAGCCAAGCGCGCCTGGCTGCACGCCCGCGACGATTACGGACCCACCGAGGTGTTCCGGTTCTACGGGGGGCCCATTGACAACGAAGAGAATGGCCCTGAAGGTCTGATCAACGCCTGGCCCATGGACGAGTCGTACATCGATTACGTGGAAGGCAACCCGACGGCTGGCATCATAAATATGCCGGACGAGTATCCGACCATCGACGCGGAGCTCATCATCTCCCTCAATGAGGAAGGCGGCGAGGAAAACGTCTCCACGGGCTGGCATGCCATCGAATTTCTGCTCTGGGGGCAGGACCTGAATGAAGGTGGTCCTGGCGCGCGTCCCGTAGAGGACTTCACGACCAACGACAACGCCGACCGGCGGGCCCAGTACCTTGCGGTCGCGTCCGACACGCTGATCGGTCACCTGCAGGACCTAGTGGACGCCTGGGCGCCGGGCGGCAACAACTACCGGGCCGAGTTTCTGGCCAAGCCGGCCGATGACGCCCTGGTCGACATCATCACCGGCGCCGGCGCTCTCAGCAAGGGCGAACTGGCCGGGGAGCGCATGTTTGTGGCCTACTCGGAGAGGTCCCAGGAAGACGAGCATTCCTGCTTCTCCGACAACACCGTCGCCGACATCGTCGGCAACGCGATCGGCGTGCGCATGGTGCTGACGGGCGACTACGGCGTGGTTGTCGGGCCCGGCATCATCGACCTGTTCGCCGCCGACAACGAGGCTCTGGCTGATCGTCTGGTCAACGAGACCGCGATGGCGGTGACCATGGCCCGCAACATCCCCGATCCTTTCGACCAGCATCTGACCGACACCGCGTCGGACAGCGCGTTCGGCCGGTCCCAGGTGCTGAGCACAATCGAGGCCCTGGAAAAGCAGGCGGACACCATAGTTGAAGGGGCGGCGGCTTTCGGCTTCACCATCAACACCTCGGTGTAGCTGTCCTTTATACGCATGCTCACAGGCCGTACCGCCAGCCTTCGCAAGGCCGGATTGCTGCGGTACGGCCTAACTATGATCTTCGGACTGGCAGCAATCGGCGTGCTGGGTTGGTTCCTGGTCCGCGGCGCGCAATCCGGACCCAGCGAGTCGGAGATTGCCGCGCTTTTGCAGCCGCGTCCGGGCGGCGACACTACGATTGAAACCACAAATCGCAATTCCTTCGGTTTGGCGGCTCCAAACCTTACCAACCCGGAACGTCGCGTTTTTGAAGTGGGCGATAGCTTCTTTACCCAGAACTGGGTGACTGCCCCCGCTTCGACGGAGGCCAGGGATGGGTTGGGGCCGACGTTCAACGCCCAGTCCTGCTCGTCGTGCCATACCCTGGACGGGCGGGCCAAACCACCGGACGACGCCGATGACCCGGAGCGCGGCCTGCTGTTCCGACTCAGCATACCGGGCGTTGACCCAACCACCGGGGCGCCGCTGCCCGATCCAGCATACGGCGGCCAACTCCAGGACCGGGGCATACTCACCGTGCCTCCCGAGGGGCGGTTCCTAATTGACTATAGAGAGATGCCTGGCGCCTACGAAGATGGCACGCCGTACACCCTGTTGCAGCCGGAGTATTCCTTCGCCAACCTGGCTTTTGGCTCGACGCACCCTGAAATTATGGTGTCGCCCCGCATTGCGCCTTCGGTATTCGGCATGGGCTTGCTGGAAGCCATACCGGAAGCGGATATTCTCGCCCTGGCCGACCCCGATGATTCGGATGGAGACGGCATATCCGGGCGGGCTAACATGGTGTGGAGCGTACTCGACGCGGAAACCCGGCTGGGCCGGTTTGGCTGGAAGGCCAACGTGCCCACCCTGGAGCAGCAGATTGCCGGCGCCTTCCACGGCGACATCGGCATCACATCGCCGTTGTTTCGCGCGGAAAACTGTCCAGGCGACCAGGTTGACTGCCGCTCGGCCCTGAACGGTGGCGATCCCGAAATCGGCGAGGAGCGCCTGGCCAAGGTGGTGTTTTACAATCAAACATTGGCCGTGCCTGCGATGCGGGACGCTGACGACCCGCAGGTTCGTCAAGGAGCCGAGCTTTTCCTCAAAGCCGGATGCGCTGCCTGCCACACCCCAAGCCACACTACAGGAAAACACGCAGTGCCGGCCCTGACCGGGCGGTTGATATCCCCCTATACCGATCTGCTGCTGCACGATATGGGCGACGGGTTGGCGGACGGGCGGCCAGATTTCCTGGCGGACGGGCGGGAATGGCGCACCCCTCCCCTATGGGGGATCGGTTTGATCGAGAACGTGAACAACCACACGCGGCTTCTCCACGACGGCCGCGCCCGCAACATCGCTGAAGCCATCCTGTGGCACGACGGCGAGGGATTAGAGGCTAGGGAGGAGTTTCGGAAGATGTCGCGTGAAGGACGCGAAGCGTTGCTGCGCTTCCTGGAGTCGTTGTGACCCACCCACGGATCTTTGTTCTGCTGCCGTTGCTAGCGCTGGCGCTGCTGTTGCCGGTCGCGTGCTCCAGCGCACCGCCACCTTCCAAGCAAGACGTGATTGTCAGTTTGACCGGCGATCTGATCGTGCCGCGGTTCCAAACGGTAGCTGCGGAGACCGGCCAGCTTCGGAACGCCCTCCATTCCCTGTGCGCCAATCCCTCCGGAGAAACGCTGGATGCCGCGCGGACCGCCTGGCGCGAAGCGAGGGCCCCCTGGTTGCGGTCACAGTCGATGTGGTTCGGCCCGGTGATGGACAGACGCTCCCGAATCCTGGTGGACTGGTCGCCTGTCGACCCTGAGCGCATCGAAGGCACACTGGCCAAACGCGAGTCCGTTTCGGCTAGCGATATACGGGAGTTTTTCGGCTCGACACAGCGTGGGCTGGGAGCCATCGAATACGTGATCTTTGCCCCGGACTCGGAAGCCCTGGCGTCTCTGGGTGATCCTGCCGGGATACGTTGCCAATACCTGACCGCATTGGGCGACGTGGTGGCGGATGAGATATCGGGCGTGTTGGCGGACTGGACGGGCGACGGGTCGGCTGAAGGTGGCTATGCCGGCTATTTCAAGGGCACGGCCGGAGTCGCGCTCGTTGATCAGCAGGCGGTCGACGAAGTGGTCCGGACCTCGGTGTTCATCACCCGCAGCATCAACGACATGAGGCTGGGCAAGGCGCTGGGCGCGGATGGTGTTGAACCCGATCCGTCGGCCATCCCCGGCGGCAATGGCCACAACGCCGTCACCGACCTGCGCAACCAGGTATTGGGGATGCAGGACACGTACCTGGGCGCCGGCGTCGAGGAATCTTTGGGCATTAGCGCACTGGTGCAGGGTGTCTCAAAGGAGGCCGACGAGCGGATGCGTGGGCATTTCACCGCAGCGCTGGAGTCGATCGACGGGTTGCAGGAGCCCTTGCAAGCGACGGTCGCATCCGACCCGGTACCGGCTCGCCTCGCGCACCAGCGGATCCAGGAACTCCAGCGCACGCTCAACACCGAGGTGGTCAGCCTCCTGGGCGTTACCGTCGGGTTCGCCGACACCGACGGCGACGGCGGTTAGGGACTCTCCGAGTTCTTTTTGCCGCTGACTGCCGCATCGTCCGGCTCGTAGGGCAACACCCAACGCTTGGGCGCGATGGCGGACCGAACGGACGCCAGGTCCACGTCGGGATCGATCAGCCGAGCATTCGGTCGTCCGTTGAAGGCGACGAACGCGTCGGCGTTCACAGTCACGTGCGTAGAACCGTCTTCCGCTAAATCCCTGGCGATCATACGGGCGGTCTGGTGGATCATGTCCGGTTGGAAAGACATTCTTTCCACCTGAAGCGGGGTCAAATATTGGTCCGGTTCGATGAGCCAGGACTGGCCGGTTTCGACGTCCCGCACGCGGTATTGCACAAAGCCAACCTTTTCTGAAAGCATCACTCGCCACGCGAAGCGGTAACCTTCCTCGTTCCACCGGACATTCCCGGGATAGGCGAAGTGGCGCAGGGGCAACGCCAACTGGACCACGGCGAACATCGCCAACGCAATCAGGGCCGCCCGGGCGCGCCATGGTTGGTTGGCGGGCTGTGGGGGCTCGCCGCGAGGGCGTCGGTCGGGCATGCGTATCAGCCGCACCAGCCGTCGCGGCCAACCGGGGTCGAAAAATATCAGGGACAGCCCGATCATCAACCAGGGGAATACGCCAAGCTGCGGGAACAGAATCCAGGTCGCTAAATGGAAAGCTACGAGAGCGGCGTAGGCGAATGGCCGGGTGCGTCTCCACAACAGCGAGGGAACGATCGCCAGGTCGAACAGGGCGCCGCCCCAACTCATGACATATGCTGCCCAGGTTTCCTGAATCAGCCGGCCGATTACCGGCAAGTCGCCGTGCTGGTAGAGCCAGATGCGCATGGGCAGCGCGTGGAACAGCCAGTCGGGGTTGATCTTGGCCAGGCCCGCGAACAAGTACACGACGGCGATCTGCCCGCGCAGCGTCCAGACAACCCAGAGCGGTGATGAACCCCGCCCAAAGGGCAGGACGGCCAGCAGCAAACTCACCAGGCTCATCAAGTAGTGATGATTGAGGTAGGTGGCGCTGTCGATCAGTTCTACATAGGTGAACCCAACGCAGAACAGGGCAGCACACAGCCGTGGACGGAAACCCGCCGCGATGCCCACGCTCAACGCCCCTAGCGCGATGAAGTGGGCGTGCATCCCCCAGCCGGGCCACGGTCTTACCCAACCGAATCCCAGGTAGGTGAAATGGTGGTCCGGCTCCACGTAAAGCGGGCCGATCCATCCGTGAGCGAAAAAGCGGGCGACGACCAGGACGCCGAGCAGACCGAAGATGGCCCGGAAGGTTATGATCGATGCGCTATCAACCTGCTCGCTCGCGTTATATCTGGCGATTTTTAGCCAGACAGCCGGATTGATGGTCATGGCCAGCCCGATCCGGAGTGCGAATGTATCGGTTCAGCTGTCAGATTCGTACGGCCGAACCACGATCTGGCGCGCCACGTCATAGCCGATGGAAACCCGGTCCACCTCGGTCTCCACCTGCATCACGCCCAGGTACGGTATGGCCTCCAGCAGTGTGACTCGGTGATAGGGGACCAAACGCGCTCCGGTCAAAAACCTCAATAGCTCGGGGTTTTCCTCCGGCACCCGGTCAACCACGTACGGCGCATCGGCGACGGCGCTGTCCAGCGCCACCGCACCTGGTGCCGATCCCGTGGCGCCGCTACCGGGAATGGGCCACCCAAAAGGCGAATGGGTCGGATTGCCCAGGCGCTCCTTTAACCTGTTCACCAGTATCTCGGACATGCCGTGCTCGAGTTGATGGGCTTCGGTGTGCGCTTCGTGAAGCTCCATCCCGAGAAGACTCACAACCAACCATTCGGCCAACCGATGGCGCTGCGCGATGTTCTCCCCCTCCAAGATGCCCCGGTCGGTCAGGCGGATCCGCTTGTCGCCGCCGACCTCGACCAGGCCTTGTTCCTGCATCCGTCGCAACATTCCGGCGACAGACGGCACGGAGGTGCCCAACCCCTCAGTGGGCGGCAACTGGCGCAACGCTTCCGCCAGTTGCGTCAGGGTGGGCGATTCGGAGCCCTCCCACATCTTGTACAGGGAGAGGAGATAGTTCTCCGTTACCGGAGACAATCGGTCGGAACTATTGGTCCTTCGATCTCGTGAGCTTGGATTGGCGTTTGATCTTCGGGAACGGGCCACAGTCAAATCCTGTTAGCGGCGTAAAAGTATGCGAAGAGTATACCCCAACGCGCCGGCCCGGGTTTCAATAGGAGTGCGTCGCTCAGCGAATCGCTGACGTGTCGCGGGCTCAGTCAATGAGCCGTGAGTTGCCCGCCTCCGTGCTATCATGGGCCGCACACACGCTGCAAAATACCGGACGAGAAGGAGGGCATGGCAAATGACGATGGGCACGGTCACTTGGACCGAAGAGTTCCCGGAGGTAGCGGGCGCCAAACTTCAGTTAGTCAAGGGTGGCGCGGGTGATCCCCTGCTGATCCTGCATGACGAAATGGGCCACCATGGGCAAGTGCGATACCACGACGAACTGGCCCTGGACTATACCGTCCACATTCCTTCCCACCCTGGTTTCGGGGCCACGGAAGGCCAGGAATGGATCATGAACATGCGGGACATGGCGGGCTGGTATCTGGAAGCTCTGGATGACCTGAACCTTGGCCCGGTGAACCTGCTGGGATTCTCGTTGGGAGGCTGGCTGGCCGCGGAAATGGCGTCGATGAGTCCCGACTTGGTCCGCAAACTGGTGCTGGTAGCGCCGGCCGGAATTCGCCCGCCTTCCGGAGAAATATTCGACATGTTCCTGGTGGTGCCAAGAGACTACATCGTCGCCGGCTTCCTGGACCCCGAATCGACCCCCGAATTTGATGAGGTCTGCCCAGAGGAACCCGCTGCTGAGCTGAACGAAGCCTGGGCCGTGGCGCGGGAGGAGGCGTGTCGCCTCAGCTGGCGTCCCTACATGCACAATCTGGCCATGCCCAATCTGGTCCGCCGGCTCAAGCGCGTGCCCACCCAGATCATCTGGGGACGCGAAGACAACATCGTCCCCGTGTCTGCCGCTCAGGCGTACCACGATTCCATCCCCGGCTCGCGGCTGGAGATCCTGGACAGATGCGGCCATCGCCCCGAACTGGAGAAGACCGACGAATTCCTGACCCTGGTCAAGCAATTCCTTTCGTCATAACTTCCGGGAGCACGAGACACGTGACCACCACCTCAATTCAAAACCGAGTGGACGAGCTTTGTGCCGACGCCCGAGACATGCAAGCCCAGACCATCGCCTGTCTTGACCAGGGCGATGGCCGCGACGCGGCGGAGAAAGCCTGGTGCGCCACCAAGCGAGCCACCGACGGCCTCATCCTGGCTCGCACCGGCGAAGAACCGGTGACGACCGCACGCACCACTGGCGAGTTGGACGCACTTATCGACCGTGAGCCAGCTGCGGAAAGTCTCCTGGGCCGCTATTTCAGCCGCCTGGGGCAACTCGACGGCGCCTGCTTCTACGACAAGCGCTGCAACCCACAGACCGAACGGCGTATAAGAGAAACCGCCCAGTACATCAGCGACGCCGAAGTTCTGGCAGCCCAATGAACGTACCCTCCGTATGGTAAAATCCGGCCGTACCCGGAACCGCAAGGAGAAGCGACATGTTTATCGGATACTTTACGGAAAGGCCGTACCAGGATCCCAAATCCGGGTACTTTGGCGCCACCGGCAAGTCCATCATGGACCTAAACGTCAGTAACGATATATACGATCCCGAGCTGGGCGCCGGTCTCTACAACCGGTACCTAGATGAGAAGATCTACGCCGAGGAGATGGGCTTCGACGGGCTGATGCTCAATGAGCACCACAGCACGCCCTTCTGCATGGGCGGCGCCATGAACGTGGAGGCGTCCATCCTGGCCCGCATCACCAATCGAGCCAAGATCGTGCTCCTTGGCAACATCCTGCCCCTCTGGGACGACCCGCTCTGGCTGGTTGAGCAGCTGGCCATGATCGACATGATCTCGCACGGCCGCCTGGTGTCCGGCTGGGTGCGCGGCACCGGCCGGGAGAGCGTGGCCCACAACATCGAGCCACATTACAACTGGGAGCGTTTCAAGGAGGCCCACGAGCTCATCGTCAAGGCGTGGACCACCCCCGGCCCCTTCCGCTGGGAGGGCAAGCACTTCCACTTCCGGCACGTCAATCCCTGGGTGCGTCCCTACCAGAAGCCGCACCCGCCAATCTGGCTACCCGGCGTAGTCTCCCGCGACTCCCTGGTGTGGGCTGCCGAGCAGCGCATCCCCTACATCATGCTGGCCACCGAGATGGAGCCAACCAAGCAGGCGTTCCAGATTTACCATGACACCGCAGCGGAATTGGGATACGAGTCGGGACCGCAGAACATCGGGTACCTGTGGAAGGTCCACGTCGACGAGACCGAAGAGCTTGCCGAGCAGACCGGCCGCAAGTACGTGCAGGGGCCGAGCAACCCCTTCCTCGCCGGCAACGAGGGAACCACCAACCAGGCCCTGCTGCATCTCCCCGGGTTGACCTCGCGGCGTCGCGTCCTGCCCACCACGGACGTCGCCACTGCGGCCAGAGGCGGAAGCGCGGGTCCCGGCGGTGTACTCTCCCGCCCCTACGAGCAGCAGATCAACGACTATACGATCATCTCCGGCACGCCGGACACCGTCATCCCCAAGATACGCCATGTGCTGGAGACCATCCGCCCCGGCAGCATCTTCTTCTGGGACGGCGACGGCGCGATGACCCACGACGACGCCATGCGCAGCCTGCGCCTGATGGGCCAGGAGGTACTGCCCGCAGTGCGCGAAATGGCCAAGGAACTGGATCTGCCCGGGCCCTTCGAGGTGGACCCGGCCACCAACAAGCCTTACGAGGCACAAACGTACTCCGCGCAACCGGCCGAGGTCACGGCCGACGATTAGGATCGAACCATACTCTCAGCATGCGCGCCTCTCCCAACCAGGGGGAGGCCGTTTGCTATATCCGACGCATCTTCCGATCACACCCCATACGGAGCGCAACCATGCCTTACGGAGACAATGACTGGCTGGCCCTGACCGCCGAACCCTCCCTTGAACCTGATCTGCCCATCTGCGACGCCCATCACCACTTCTGGGACTCCCGCATGGATCGCGTCCCCTACCACCGCTACCTGTTGGACGAGCTGGCGGCGGACGTGAATAGCGGCCACAACGTGCGCTCTACGGTCTTCCTGGAAGCGCGGTCGATGTACCGACCCGACGGACCGGAAGAGCTGCGCTCGGTGGGCGAGGTCGAATTCGTGCAGGGGATTGCCGCCGCCAGCGCCACCGGCCTTTACGGCCCAACCAAAGCCGCTGCCGCCATCATCGGCGCCGCTGACCTTGCTCTGGGAGACGACGTGGCTCGCGTGCTGGACGCCCTCCAAGCCGCCAGCCCCAACCGCTTCCGCGGCATCCGATACAACACCGGCTGGGATCCCCATCCTGAGTTGGAAAGCCGCTCCACTGAGCACAAGCTGGCGGATCCGCAGGTACGAGCCGGCGCCCAAGTGCTGTCCGACCGTGGGCTGGTGTACGAAAACGTGGTGTTCTACCCGCAGCTTTCTGACCTGGTGGACTTCGCCAACGCCCTCCCAAACTTGACGATCGTATCGAACCACATCGGCGGTTTAATCCGTGTCGGCCCTTACGGCAATCGGGACGACGAGGTCATGCCGGCCTGGCGCGAGGGCGTGGCGTCGCTGGCCCAGTGTCCCAACGTGGTGATGAAGCTGGGCGGCGTGGGCCAGCCCCGGTACGGGTTCGACTGGCACACTCGGGCGGAGCCTATCGGTTCCGAACGGTTGGCGCAGGAGATGGGCCCGCTGATCACCTACTGCATCGACCAGTTTGGGCCCGACCGCTGCCTGTTCGAGAGCAACTTCCCGCCCGACAAGGTATCCTTCTCGTACAACGTTATGTACAACGCTTTCAAGCGCATGACGTCGGGCTACTCGGCCAGCGAGCGCGCCGCCATGTTCCACGACAACGCGGCTCGGATCTACAGCATCGAGTACTAGCGCTACACGGTCGCAAGCAAAGCGGTCAGCTCGCCCACGTCAGACAACCGATCCAGGCGGCTGACCGTTTCTACCACCTTCTGGACGCCGCTGCTGCCCACGGTGTCGCGCGACAGAAGGTCGAACTTGCCCAGCAACTCCTCACGGCTGGCGGGGTTGGAGAAGTCCCCTCGCTGAGAGGTAACTTCCGCGCGGCGGACCCGGCCGTCAGTCAGCTGCACGGCGACCCGGGCCGCCGGATAGTCGTACCGGCGCAGGTTCATCTCGGGGTCGGCGTCCAGCGAGACGCGCTCGGCCAGTCGTCGGATGTCCGCTCTGTCCACCCGATCGGGCAGAAAAGCGGTGACGTCGGTCCTCCCGTAGCAGATGGCGGCGGCCACCGCGTATGGGATCGAGAACTTGGCGGCCAGCATGTTGTCGGGGTGCGGGTCGGCCATGATGCCGGCGATGGGAGGCGCGGCAACCGCGATGCTTTTCACGTCAGATGGTGTGAAGGGTTCCTCGCGGAGCAGGTCCTGGACTGCATCCAGCACCGGGTGGTTGTACAGGCAGCAGGCATGCAGCTTGAAATAGTTTTGCTGGATGCGCAGGCGGCCGCCGGTACCGAGACCGTCGGTCACCGCCTCGGGGTCGAAGCCTTCGCCCAGGAAAGTTCGGTACAGGTCCGCCGGCCCGTCGGCAATGGCGGTGTACCCGCACTGGCTCAGGTGGGCCGCCATGATCCCCTGGAAACCGGATCGGCCGGGGTACAGGTTGCGCACGGTGGCTCCCTCGATGCAGGGCGTCCAGGTGTTAGCCGGGCTCATGGACATGGCCAGGTTCATCACCACGCGGGTTTGCCCCGCGTCGAAACCCATCAACCGCGCCGCGGCGGCTGCAGTACCTATGGTTCCCCAGGTGCCGTGGGAATGCACCTCCGCCTTGACTGTAGTCGCCGTGCCGATGCGCGAGATGACCTCGTAGCCAACTATGATGCTCGCCAGCACCTCGCTGCCGCTGCACGCCAGATCTTCGGCAACGGCAATTGCCCCGGGCGTCACGTGGATGGACGGATGGCCGCCTCCCAGACGATTGCCCTCATCCATTTCCAGCGACACGCCGGCGGTGGCGTTCACCATGGTCGCCCATACGGGCTGCACGCGAACATCATGCCCGAAGACGGTCGCGTTGCCGGGTCCGCTCATGGTCGCCGCGAGCCCGGCGAAGTTGGCGTTTTCGGGCAGGCGGCTGCCAGCGACGATCGCGCCGACCGTGTCCAGCACCACGTCCTTGGCGGCAGCGATGGCGGCGGGATCAAAGTCATCCCACCGCGTTTCGGCAACAAATTCGGCCAGAAGGTCAAGGTAATCCTGGGCCATGATCGCACCTACCGGGTGAAGAATTCGTGGAGCAGACGGTACGCGTCGTCGGGCAGTTCCTCGGCGATGTAGTGCCCGCAAGGCAATGACTGCCCCTCCACGTTGTTGGAATAATTGCGCCACACGCCGAGAACGTCCTGGGTGCGGCCCACGTACCCCCGATCGCTCCACAGGGCCAGGTGAGGACAGTTCACCTTGTTGTCGAAGTCGGCCTCGTCGTGCTCCAGGTCAATGCTCGCGCCGGCGCGATAGTCCTCGCATGCTCCGTGAATGGCATCGGGGTTGCTGAAGCAGCGCACGTACTCCTCCACGGCTTCCAGAGGGAAAACCTCTTCGGCGTTCCGCTCGCGCATAAACCGGGACCGGATGAAATAGTCGGGGTCGGCGCCGATGACACGCTCGGGAAAGTCATAAGGCTGAATCAGGAAGAACCAGTGGTAGGTGTTGGTCGCAAATTCCTTATTCACGATGCTGAACATGTGGCGCGTGGGCACGATGTCCAGCGTCGCCAGGCGCAGCACACGCTGGGGATGGTCCTTCGTCAGCCGGTGGGCGACGCGGGCCCCACGGTCATGGCTGCCCAGGAAGAAACTTTCGAACCCGAGGTGCGACATGGCGTCAACCAGGTCCTGCGCTTGCGCCCGTTTGCAGTGGTTGGAGTGGTCGGCGGTGCCCTGGGGCTTGCCGCTGTCGCCGTAGCCGCGCAGGTCCGCCGCTACCACCGTGAAATCCTCCGCCAGCCTCGGCGCGATCTTGTGCCACATGGTATGGGTCTGCGGATAGCCGTGCAGCAGCAGCAGCGGGGGGCCGCTGCCGCCCTTCACCAGGTTCACCGGCTCTCCGCTGGTCTCCACCAGCATGCGATCAAATCCCTCGAACAAAGCCATCTTCCGCTCCTTGGCAATTCTCAACTGAGCACGAACCGTGCGCTCACGGGTTGATACATAATGCGTCGGCGCGCCGATGATGTAAATACTTTGCGCCGCGCCCTTTGACACCATATTCGCGCCCGTGTAACGTAGGCACGAATCTGCCGGACAGGCCTGTTGAGAGCACAGATGACCACCGCCTCGGTACCCCATGACATAGCCCACTACCTGGACGCGGCACGACCGTTTGTGACCCGCGTCGACGAGTCCGCCGACTGGATCGACGCCGAGCGGCAGATGCCTGCCGACCTCGCCGCGGACATGGCCGACGCCGGATTCTTCCGGCTGCTGTTGCCCCGGGAGTTGGGCGGCGCCGAGTTGGCCCATCCCGATTTCCTGAACATCCTGGAGATGTTCGCCGGAGCTGATGCCAGCGTGGCCTGGTGCCTCAACCAGAACAACGTTTTCTCAACGCGGTCCACGCGTATGTCAATGGCGACGGCGCGGGAAATCTGGGGCGAGCAACGGGGCGTGATGACCAACGGACCGCCGGCCGCCGGGTCGAAATCGGTGCCGGTGCCGGGAGGGTTCCGGCTGAGCGGGCACTGGAACTTCAGCAGCGGCAGCGACCACGCCACCTGGATCGCGGCGCTGGCGCCCGTCGTCCCGGAGAACGGAGCAGGTGCCGATGGGCAACCCCCGCAAACCCGCCTCCACCTGATGCCCATTGACCAGGTGCGCATGGTGGACCTGTGGCAAGTAGCCGGACTTCGCGGAACCGGCAGTTTCAGCTTCCAGGTGGACGACCTGCTCATTCCCGAGGAACGCACCTTCGTGCAGGAAGGAGCGTCCTGGTCCGACGCCCCACTTTATGGGATACCCACCACGCTGCTCTTCGCCACGGGGTTCGCAACCGTCGCGCTGGGCGTTGCGCGCAAGAGCCTGGACATCGCCATCGAAGTGGGACGGAACCGGACTCCCTATCGATCGGGCGTGCTCCTTCGCGATCACCAGACCACCCAACGCACCATAGGAGAGGCTCACGCGCAGCAGAGCTCAGCCAGGGCGTTCCTCAGGGAAGCGCACGGGCGGCTTTGGGAGTCGGCCTGCGCCTCCGGCGTTCTCACCACCGACGAGCGTATCCAGCTCCGCGTGGCCGCGACTCATGCCATCCGCACATCGGCCCAAGTGGTGGACGCCGCGTACACCCTGTGCGGGGCCAGCGGCATCTTCCAGACCAACCCGATCCAGCGTAGGTTCCAGGACATGCACGTCATCACACAGCACGTCCAAGGGCACCACGTACACTACGAAACTGCCGGCCAGTACCTGCTGGGATTGGATCCGCAGGGCGTTTTCTAGCGTTCACTTCTGTCATTGCGAAAAGCGCAGCGACGTGGCTATCTCGTGAAATGTGGATGACGTCGCCCATGCGCTCGCTGCGCTGACGAGATTGCCACGCTGCGCTCGCAATGACATTGAGGAGGGGAATATTATGGCCGCCAATCATGTGGACACCGTCATAGTGGGCGGGCAGATCGTAACCTCGTCGCAGGTTTATGAGAGTTCCATCGCCATTTCCGGCGAGAAGATCGTCGCGATTGGCCCGGAAAACTACCTGCCGCCGGCCGACCGGTACATCGACGCTTCCGGCAAGTTCGTGCTTCCTGGGCTGATCGACAGCCATGTCCACCTGGACGGCCACGACGATTACGCCCTGGGGTCATTGGCCGCCGCTCACGCCGGCCTGACCACCCTCGTACCCTTCGGTACCTACCAGCTGGAAGGCGACGAGAGCCTACCGCAGGCTACGCATCGTACCCGCGAAACCGTGGAGCAGTGCGCCCTGACCGATTTCGCCTTTCACTTCATCCTGCAGAACCGGCCAAGCATCCTGTCGGGGTTGCCCCAGGCGATCGATCTGGGCGTCAAGTCCTTCAAGATGTTCATGACCTATAAGAAGCGTCCCGGCCGGATGTGTGACGACGATTACATCTGCGAGGCGATGGACCTGGTGGGACGCAGCGGCGGTGTCCTGCAGCTCCATTGCGAAAGCGGCAACATCATCGAATACCTGGAGAACAAACTGCTGGGCGAGGGCCACACTCACCCGACGGATTTTCCGACGGCGTGCCCGGACTGGGCGGAAGAGGAGGCGATCAACCGGGCGGTGAAGATGTCAGCCGCAACCCGCTGTCCCACCTACGTAGTGCACCTCAGCACACAACTGGGACTGGAGCGGATCAAGCAGGCCCAGAGCCTCGGACAGCGAGTATGGACCGAGACGTGCCCACAATATCTGCTGCTGTCCGACGCCCAGATGGCTGAGTTCGGGCCGCTGGCCAAGATCGGGCCGCCCCTGCGACCCGAGGACGGCCCCGACCGCGACGCGCTGTGGCAGGGGCTGCGCCAGGGCCACGTGTCCATCGTCGCCAGCGACCACTCGCCGCACCCCCGCGAGCTCAAGCAGCCCGGCTGGGACAACATCTTCGTGGACTCCAATGGCACGTCCATCCCCTTCGGCTCCCCCGGCATCGAGACGATCGTGCCGTTGATGTACAGCGAGGGCGTGGTCAAGCGCGGCCTGCCCATCTGGTGGCTGGCCCGGGTCATGGCGGAAAACCCGGCGCGCATCTTCGGCATCTACCCGCGTAAGGGCGTGATCCAGGTGGGTTCCGACGCCGATTTCCTCATCTTGGACCCCAACGGCGATCGCATCGTCACCGCCAGCG
This sequence comes from Dehalococcoidia bacterium, assembly GCA_034423575.1. Taxonomy (GTDB): domain Bacteria; phylum Chloroflexota; class Dehalococcoidia; order Lucifugimonadales; family UBA3495; genus Bin87. The sequence continues at coordinate 50,091 of DAOUIF010000084.1, forward strand.
ACCACCACAGCAACGCGGGATACACCTTGTTCGAAGGCTGGCGCGTCAACGGCCGCCCCTGGATAACCATGCTCCGCGGGCAGGTGCTGCTTCAGGATGGCGAGATCCAGCAGAACCCGGGATACGGGACCTTCATCGAGAGCGGGTCTCCAGTCGCGCCCCTCGGCGGTCCGGTCGATTAGATGAAAATCACCGAGGTACGCGCCGTATACCCCAACTACCGGTACGTCGTCCCGTCCTGGCGCACCCACTTCTGGCAGATCGTAGTTCGCGTCGAGACGAACGTCGGAGCCGTCGGCCTCGGATACGGCGGTGGCGGAGTGGCGGGCGTGGAAATCGTCAACCGCCACTTTCGCGAGCTGTTGCTGGACCGTGAGTTGAGCAGCCCGGCGGAAATCAAGGACACATGGGATTACCTCTACGAACAGTCACTGCCCTACGGGCGCAAGGGATTGGCGATGATGGCGCTCAGCGGTGTGGACCTGGCCCTCTACGATCTGCTGGCCAAGGCCGAGGACATGCCGGTGTACGAGTTGCTGGGCGGCCGGAATACAAACATGCTCGCGTACGCCACGGGGCCGGATTCGGAAGCGTATCGCGACCTCGGCTTCCGCGCCCACAAGTTTCCCCACCGTTGGGCCAGCGACGTCGACTACGAGACGGCGGTAAGAGCAGCGGAAAACGCCCGGCAGCTATACGGACCGTACGCCCGCCTCATGGTCGATTGCTACATGTCGTGGGATGCGGCAGTCACTACGCGCATGGCGGACATCCTGGCCGAATACAACCTCTACTGGTATGAGGACGTGCTGACTCCGGACGATCTGGCCGGCCAGGCCGACCTGCGCGCCGTGGCCGCCCCGACGCTCATCGCCGGCGGCGAGCACGAGTTCACCCACTTCGGTTTTGCTGACATCGCCCGCGCTGACTCCCTTGGCCTGTGGCAGCCCGATATAACTTGGTGCGGCGGAATCACGGCGGGGCTTCGCATCATCGATCTGGCGCGAGATGCCGGCATTCCAGTTTCGCCCCATCGGGGCGCGGAAGTCTGGGGTCTGCATCTCATCGCTGCCTCCGACTGGGCGGATTTTGCCGAGTGCCATGCCGACCACATCCGTTCGCCCCGGGATGAACTCTGGCTCAACGAGCCGGGGCCGGTGGACGGCTATATCGCACCGTCTGACGCCCCCGGGTTCGGGGTCACTATGAATGAGGCAATGCTGTAACCATGGCCGGACCGCTCAACGCCTTCATCCCCGATAGCAACGCTCATGTACCGGGCGTCGATGGCGGACCTCTGTCCGGCCTCACCTTCGCCGCCAAGGACATATTCGACATCGCCGGGCACGTCACCGGCTGCGGCAATCCCCATTGGCTGGCCACCCACGGGCCCGCCGAGACCAACGCCTGGGTGGTGCAAAAGCTGGTCGACGCCGGCGCTGCCATGGTGGGCAAGACCATCACCGACGAGCTCACCCGCGGGATATTCGGCGAGAACATGCACTACGGCACGCCGCTGAATCCCAGGGCGCCGGGCCGCGTGCCGGGCGGGTCGTCCAGCGGATCGGCTTCAGCAGTGGCCGGCCAACTGGTGGATTTTGCCCTGGGCTCGGACACCGGAGGCTCGGTGCGGGTGCCCTCCAGCTTCTGCGGGCTGTACGGGTTGCGGCCAACGCACGGGCGAATTCCGCTAGAAGGCATGCTGCTCCAGGCCCCGTCGTTCGATACCATCGGCTGGTTTACCCGGGACGCGGAGACCTTCGCCCGCGTAGCGACGGTCATCCTGCCGCCGGGCCCTGCAGTTGAACGCCCCCAGCGCCTGGTCATCGCGGAGGACGCCTGGGAACTCGCCGAGCCGGCCACGCGCCAATCTTTGGAAAACGAGTTGGAAAGGATCGAAGCGCTGTTTGCCTCGTCTTCAACGGTGCGACTTTCGCCAACCAGCCTGGAGGAGTGGTCGGGTCACCAGCAAATGCTGCAGAGCCGGGAGGCATGGGAGTCGGCCCGGGAGTGGATCGATCAGGTCAATCCGACCTTCAGCTTTGAGGTCTCCGACCGTTACGCAACTGCGCGCGGAGTGACCGACGAGCAGATCGTCGTCGCACAGGCCGGCCGCGATGCCGTCAACGCGCGCATGAACGAGGTATTCGACGGCGGCGGCGTGGTGATTTGCCTGCCCACCACGGTGTCCCCGGCTCCACTCATTGGCCAGCGAGTTTCCGAGCGACACACGTTGCGCCTGCGCAACAGCGCCCTTACATCCGTAGCCGGGAACACCGGCCGGCCGCAGATCAGCTTGCCGTTGGCAGAAGTCGACGGCCTGCCCGTCGGCCTGTCGCTGCTGGGAAACTATGGAGCCGACGAGCAACTGATCGAACTGGCGAGGGAGATTATCGGCTAACCCGTTACTTGTTGAGGACGACGTCGATTAAGGCGATCCGTCCTTGGTTGACGGCGTCCAGGCCATTTTGAAGCGCCTGGGCCAGGTGACCGGGGTCGTCCACCCGCTCGCCATACCCGCCGAAGGGCTCCACGAGCTTGGAGTAATCGGGCCCGGGGATGTGGACCCCGTGCCAGATGTCGGAGCGCGCGGCGACGCCATCAGGATAGTAGGCGAGGTGGTTGCCCCGCATGGCCTCGTAGCCCTGGTTGTTGAACAGCACGGTCATGAAGGGCAGGTTGGCCTCGCCGGCCACGCCGAAGCATTGGGGCACCGGGTTGTACAGGAACCCTCCGTCGCCCATGAGCGCAACCACCGGCTGGTCGGATTTCGCCAGCTTGACGCCCAGGGCGAGTCCCAGCCCCTGACCCAGGCCGCCGTTGGTCTTGTAGTAACTCTGGGGCCGGTCCCAGACGACGTGGCGGCCGATGGCGCCCCGATGGGTGGTGACTTCCTCGGAGTACACCACGTTTTCGGGCATGACTTCGCTGAGCACGGCGCACAGCCATGCCGGGTCGATGGGCCGGCTGCTGCTGGCAGCGGCTTCGGCCGCGTAGGTCGCTTCGGCCAATCGCTCGTGTTCTTCAGCCCAGCGCTGGCGCCGCGCTTCGATTGCATCCCGGTGACTGGCCGCCATAGGTTGCAACGCCTCCACCAGCAGGCCCAGGCCCAGGGTGATATCGCCCTCCACATAGCGGTCGGCGAAGAGGTTCTGGTACACCATGTAATCCTTCACCGTAGTCTCGCCCATAGCCACAACGGTGGCATGTTGCGGGCCGGCCTGGGGTGGATACCAGGGGGCGCGGCTGGCAGCCAGGATCACCAAGTCGGCCTGCTGCAGGTACCGCTCCGACTGGCCGCCCAGATACAGGGGATGACCCTTGGGGAAATTGGCGTACAGAGGGTTGCTCTCGACCACGGGAATGGCGAAAAGCTCGGCCAGGGCGACCAGGTTGTTGAAGCCGGCCACATCGCGGCCCGCGCTGTCGGTGATGATCAGCGGTGATCTGCTGCGGGCGATCAGATCTGCCAGCTCGGCGATGTCCTGATCCGCCGGGCGGATCTTGGGCGCGGACGGCACGGTCCGCAGCTTTTCCGGCGGCGTCCAGGCGTGCACCATGGTCTCAATAGGAATGTTCATGAAGGACGGCCCCTGGGGAACCCGCTGCGCCACTTCTCCGGCCCGCACCACCTGCTCGTACACCGTGTGGGGACTGGTGGCCCGACCACTCCATTTGGTGAAAGCGTCGGCGAAACGATCCGGCCCGCCAACCACGCTGAGGTTGCGATACCACTGCCCCTGGGGGTCGATCTCCGGATCCTCGCCGTAGCTGGTTGCTTCACCGGAACATACCAGCATGGGCACTTCGCCGATCATCGCGCCGTGCACCCCCATGCTGCCCTGGAGCAAGCCGACCCCGGCGTGCAGCAGGACCGCCTGCATGCGGCCCGTGACCCGGGTGTACCCGCTGGCCATGTTCACGGCCAGGGTCTCATGCCAGCAGTTGATGTACTGCGGGCCCGGCGTCTCGTCGACCTTCTGGCGGGCCAGCGCTTCCCATACGGGCGCCCACTCGGAACCGGGTGACGAAATTATGTAATCGACGCCGAGGTTGCGAAACGCCTCAAGGATGGCTTCGCCGCAGTCTTTCGTGGCGGTGGTAGTCATGGTTTAGTCCTCCTGTGCCGGGCCAGTTGCGGGGCGGAGCGAGGGTTCAGGTTGGGGGCGGGCAGGCACGGCCTGGTCTTCCCGGTGGGTGGGCAGGGCCGACAAAAAGAGCGCGACGGACAATGACCCGATCATGGCGAAGAAAGCGTACCTCATGCCCAGGGTAAATGCGGCTCCCACGCCGCTGGCCGAACCATGGCGCACTGCATCCAGGCTTGGCTCGTAGCCCATGGACCCCATGGTGGCGGTGACGATGGCGGTGGCGACGGCGACGCTCACCACGTTGCCGGCGTTGCGTATCAGATTGACCAGCGCCGAAATGACACCATGGCTTTCCCTTTCCACCGCGCTGAGAATGGAGCTGGAATTGGGCGAGTAGAATGTGCCCATGCCACTACTGGTGAGCATCAGGCCGGGGATCACCTGGTACAGGGAAGATTCCGCGGTTGCTTGAGACAGAATGGCGATCCCAGTGGTCGACAGCAACAGCCCCGTCACGGTGAACTTGCGCCAGCCGTAACGGTCCGAAAGTCTCCCGCTTATCGGTCCCAGAGTAGCCATGCACAGGGCTCCCGGCACCACGCAAAGGCCGGCCACCGTCGGGCTGTAACCCAGTACGTTTTGCAGGTAGAACGGCGTCATGAACAGTATTGCCGAGCTGCCGATGAACATTAGGTAGTTGGCCGTCACGCCCAGGAAAAAGTTGCGTCGGCGGAACAGTCGCAGGTTCAGCATGGGGCCGGCTATGCGGAGTTCCCACCAGATGAACCCGGCAAGCAGAACCACGAAAGCGACGGCTGCGCCGAGGATCGGCGGGGAAGTCCACCCGGTGCGGTGCGCGTTGGTGATGCCCAACAGCAGCGCCAGCAGCGCGCTGGATGACAAAAACGCTCCCAGCCAGTCGAACCTGCCCTGACCCGGACCGCGAACCGCGCGCGGCTGGTCGGCGCTGGTTAAAACGGCTACGCACATGGCGATGCTGACCGCGACCATGGGGACAGTGGCGAAGAACACTGATCGCCAACCGAAAGCGTCCACGAGGAAACCGCCCAGCGCCGGACCGGCCACGGCTCCGGTGCCGACCATGGTCATGATCAGGCCAATCGCTTTGCCCCGCTCGTTGGCAGGGAACGCGCCGATCATGATTGCCATTCCCGTGCCCTGCGTCATGGCGGAGCCGGTCCCCTGCACGAGGCGCGCCACGATGAGCACTCCCAGGTCGGTTGAGGTGCCGGCGACTATGGACCCGACGATGATCACCGCGGAGCCGATGACGTAGACCCGCTTCGAGGTGATGAGATCCGCCAGCCGGCCCATGGGCAGCAGCAGGGCGATGATCGTCATGGCATATCCGATCACCAGCCACTGCACGCTGGGAATATCGGTCTGGAAGTAGGTCGCTATGGTCGGCAGGGCCACGCCCACGCTGCCGTGGTCGACCACGGACGCGAAGATGCCCACCGCCAGGGTGGCAAAAGCGTACCACTTGTAATGGGGGCTTCGCGACAGCGACGAGATCACGACTGCTTTGCTGAGCGATCCAGGGGGCCCGGTTACTCGCCGGCGAAAAAGCGTCGGGGATTTTCCACGGTGATCTGGTGAATATCCGCGTCGGACGCTCCCATTTCCTTGAGGCGAGGCAGCACGTAACGGGGGATGAATTTATAGCCGTCGGGATTGGCCTGTCGCCGTTGCTCCTGTACCTCAGCGCCGTAGCGCGCCTTGGGCACGGAGTAGTCGTGGGAGAGGAAAATCCTGTGAGTGAAGCCGGCGTCCATCAACGCCTTGGCGACCTCGGTGCGCTGCTCCCAGTCGGGTGTGCCGGGCCGCGTGCCGCCGGGATAACGATCCAGGCCCAGCCATACCCCCTTATTCAACAGACCCAGCAGGTACTCCAGGTCGGTGTCATCGTTGCTGTGGCCGATGTACACGCGGTCCAGGTCAACGCCCTCTTCTTCAAGGATGCGCACCTGGGCATCGCCGATGCGTTCGGGCGACCAGGTGTGGGTCGAAATGGGAACTCCGGTGGATTTCTGGGCGCGCGCGGCGGCGCGCAGCACGTTCTCTTGTGGGGCGGTGATTCCCCCTGCGTCACTGGCTACCTTTATGATGCCGGCCTTGATGCCCGTGCCCTCGATGCCCTCCTCGATTTCCCGAACGTAAAGTTCGGCGATGACGTCGGGAGAGATTTCGCCGAAGGGCCGCGGCACGGCCAAGTGGTTGCCGGTGGCGACTACCACCTGCATGTCACTGCCCAGCGCCACCTCGCGAATCAACTGCACGTCGCGCCCCAGGTCGAAGGTGCTGACGTCGATAACGGTCCGGACACCATCCTCCCGGACGGCGCGCATGGCGGCGATGGACTGTCCGCGGATGCCGTCACGGTCGATGATCTCCGGGTAGGTGTGGCGGAGGCCGGCAGCGTTGGTTCCAACGTGCTCGTGGCTCAGGGTGAACCCCAGGTCGTCGGTATCTATGGGCCCCATCACGCTGTTCACGGTTGCCATTGCCATCCCTCCTGGCCGTGGGCGAATGCGGGTATTCTATTACGAATTCCGCTGGGACGATACGAGAGGCCCGACCCCGAAGCATCCGGCTGCGTTGCGTCTACGGCGTTCATTAGCTGCGGTGCGGACGCCCGTTCGACTTGCTGGGCGATCGTTGGCCCGCCTATATTGGCCGAAACGCATCGGGAGGCAAACATGCGCACGCCCATTTTGACACGTGACCAGGTTCCGGAAGAACTGCGGGAGGCATTTGACCACGAGACCGCCGGCTCCGACGGCGTGGTTTCCAGCGGTCCCGGTTCCGCCATGATCAACAGCCCCGAGATGCGGAGGCGGGCTAATTATCTCGTCAACTACCTGCGGGACGAGTCCTCGCTGCCCAAGAAGATCCAGGAGCTGGCGATGATCCTGACGGCGCGCAACATGGACTGCCAGTACATCTGGTTCGCTCACTCCGTCCGAGCCAAGGAACAGGGCATCAGCGCGGAGTTCGTTGACAACCTGCGGGACCGCAAAGCTTTGCCGCAACTGCCTGCAGACGAGCAGACCGTGGTGAACTATGCCACCGAACTGTTCAACAACCACCGCGTCACGGATGCGACCTTCCAGGCCGCCATCGACCAGTTCGGCGCCTTGAGTCTGACGGAGCTGACGACGCTGTTCGGGTACTACTCGCTCCTGGCCTTCAACGCCAACGCCTTCGATATTGACGTGCCGGACGGCGACGAGCCCAAGCTGCCAATCTAGCAACCCTGTGAACATAGCTGTCGTTGGGCGCATTGATCCGGGCAGGTACTCGTGCGCTGCTCAGCGCGGCAGTCGGCTCAGCAGGCTGACGTACCACCGGGACAGTTGCACGACGAAACCACCCCGGTGATGCAGCCGAGCCGGCGCGGACCGAGCCGGAACGCTCTCAGCGAGCATCGGAGCCAACACCCGGTCCTGGAACTGCTCAACCAGCGCGCGATCGTCAGTGCGCAGGACAACCTCCTGCTGCAGGTCATAGGCGACGAAATCGAAATTGCAGCTGCCGAGGATGAGCTGCGCGCCGTCTATAAGCACGGCTTTGACGTGGCACATTTCCGGTTGATAAAGCAAGACTTCGAGATTGGAGCCGGCGGTCGAGCGGAATAAGGCCTGCTGCAAGATGGCCTTGTTGTTGTGCGCAGGGTTGATCACCCGAACCCGGACCGATGCCGGGAGCCGTGCGAGGCGCCCCAGCAAGGGATCGGAAATATAAGGCGTGATCACGTCGACCGATTGTTCGGCCCGACCGATGGCAGCGAAGAGTTCCTCGTATTCCGCTCGGCTGCGGCGGCCGTCCAAGAAGTAGAGGTCTCCCAAGGGCGTCGGCGCCACCCGCGACGCGTTGACTCCGCTCAGTGTGTCGTAGAAATCCTGGACTAGCGCATCCACCAGGGCCGGGCAATCGGTTCGCATCATCATGTCGTGCCACCGGAAATTGTGCTCGCTGAGGTTAATGCCGCCCAGGAAAGCCTGATCGTCAACGACCATCATCTTTTTGTGATTGCGGAAGGGGAACTTGCGCCAAAGGCAACCCATGGGGTTGGTAACGACGATACGCACACCGTCGCGCTCGGACAGGCGGAGCAGGCGGCGCGTATCGCGTACCTCCCGCCGGAATTCCGTATCCAACAGGAACCTCGGGCTGAACACCAGATCGTCGCTGATTTTCGCCGTGGAAAAAGCGTCCACGCACAATATTTTTTGCTCCGCCGGCGAATGGACGAGCAGGTCCCAGAAATGACGGCCCACTGAATCCAGATCGAAGGTCATCACCTGGAACAGCACACGGCGACGCGCCTGCAGGATGGCCGGCTCTACCTCGGCGACGAACTCTGGGGAATTTACCAGCAGCGTGGTAGCGTGCACTGGTCAGCGAGACGGGAAACGGACGGCAAGGACGTCCGCGATCAAACGCGCGGCCACCTGCGCAGTCAGATCCGACACGTCGTAAGGCGGCGCAACCTCCACCACGTCTAGCGCGACCAGGTTGGAGCGGGCCACCAGGGCAGTCAGGCAGCGGCGGCACTCCTCGTAATACAGGCCGCCGACTTCCGGCGTTCCGGTTCCGGGGGCCTGCGTCGGGTCGAGGACGTCCACATCGAAGGTGATGTACAGATTGGACCCGACGGGCAGGCTCTCGGCCACCGCCTCCGGACCCGCGTCCCGAAACTGCCGAGTGGTGACGATGTTGTTGCCGTGGGCCACGGCTTGCTCGTAGGGAGCGCGACGCACGCTGCGGATGCCCACCGACGAAATGGAGCCGACGTGCTCCAGCTCATGGCAACGGCGAATCGGGCTGCCATGGGTCAGCAGAGTTCCCTGGTAGTCGTGGGTGTAGTCCAGGTGTGCGTCGAAGTGCACTATGTCCAACGGAGCGAAACAACCCAGGCCGGCCACAGCCGGGAAGGTGATCGCGTGGTCACCGCCGAGGATCACCGGAAACGCGCCGCGCTCGGCGATCCGCGCCACCACGCCGGCCAAACGCTCGAAATTGTGCACCACATCGGATGGGTTCACCGTCACGTTGCCGCAGTCTGCCATGGTGATGCCTCGAAGCAGTTCATCTCCGGTGTCGGCGTCGAAAAAGCCCTCGGCGTCCTGTCCCCGCCCATAAGGGTCAAGGTACGAATAGGCCCGCGGCGCATCCCGCAGCGCATCGGGTCCGTAACGAGCCCCGGGACGTCCGAACGTGCCCTGGTCGAAGGGCATGCCTATGAACGCGACGTCGGCATCCAGCTGATCGATGTCGGAGCAACGGGGTGTCCGGAACATGGTCCGGGGCCTGAGGTCCAGCGGCGGGACATCGCCCGAAGACGCATCCGGCAGGTATTGTGGTGCGATATTGAAATTCGAAGCGGTCATGTCCGTGCAATCATTGTGATGCGAGGCAAGGGCGGTCGGCCACGGCGTGGGCAGCGTTATGCCCCCCATCCCCCACGCGCCGGCGGTTGTTGATTATACTTGACGGCAACCGACGAAAGAAAAGGAGATGGTCATGGCGCGGTTTGAGGACTACCAGAACCGGTTCCAGTTTGCCAAGTTCGAGCGGGAGGACAGCATCCTCCAGATGACGCTGCACAGTGACGGCGACACCCTGCAGTGGGGCGCCGGTCCGCACACCGAGCTGCCCGAGGTGTTTCATACCATCGGCACCGACCCGGAGAACAAAGTGATCATCATGACCGGCGCCGGCGACGGGTTCACCGGTCCGGCCGGCAGCAGCGACACCGTGCCGCGGCGCACGCCGGAGCAGTGGGACGCCACCTACTGGGAAGGAAAGCACCTGCTGGGCAACCTGCTCAACATCGAGGTGCCGATCATCGCGGCCATCAACGGGCCGGCATTGAGACATTCTGAATTGCCGTTGCTGAGCGACATCGTCCTGGCTGCGCCGCACACCACCTTCCAGGACTCCGGTCACTTCATGAGCGGACTGACCCCGGGTGACGGCATGCATATCATCTACCCACTGCTGCTGGGGATCAACCGGGGCCGCTATTTTCTGCTGACCGGCCAGATGCTGGACGCCGAAAAGGCGCGGGAGTTCGGGCTGGTCGCCGAGGTGCTGCCCACGGACGAACTGCTGCCCCGGGCCTGGGAATTGGCAAGACAACTGGCCCAGCAACCGCGGCTGGTCCTGCGCTATTCGCGGGTCCTGCTGACGCACCAGTTGAAAGGGGTACTGCACGACATATTGGGCTATGGCCTGGCGCTGGAGGGCCTGGGTTCGGCGCAGGACTACCTGGACCGGGGGCAAGGCCGCTGATCCCGCGAGCTCAGGGTTGCATCAGCCTTGTGCGGAGGCAACGCCGTGAGCATGAGCAAGGCCGTGCAAGCGTAGATGCCCAACAGGGTCCACCAGGCCAGCAGGTACGAGCCCGAATAGTCGTGCAAGTAGCCGACCAGCGGCGCGCCGAGACCGGCGGACAGCAGATTTATCGGCATCACGATGCCTCGTATGGTTCCCAGGAAGGCGCGGCCGTAATAGGCGGCGAAGATGTAGGTGTGCACGATCATGCCGACGCCCACCGAACAGCCGAATACGATAGTGGACAGGAACATCATCCCTACCGATGACACGTAAATCATCAGCACGATGGCGATGATGAAACCGGAGAATGAGGCTGCGGCAAGGAACCGCGTCGGGATCCGGTCGGCCAGCCAGCCCGCCACCAGCGAGGTGGCGGCGGCTCCGCCGGCGTCGGCCGCGAACGACCAGGAAACCGTCAACGGGTCGTGACCCTTCTCGACAAAGTACGGGATCCGATGAAAGCTCGCGCCGCCCTGGGCTACGCCGGACAAGGCGAACACCGCGATCAGTTTCCACATGGTTCCGGTCCGAAAGGCTTCCCGCACCGTCCACATCACTTCCTGGTCGCCCTGCAGTACGGGTGACGCGTCCAAACCCTGGTTGGCGGCGTCCGCCGGCAGGTCACCGTCCACCTGGAGACCCAGATCCTCGGGTTGGCGTCGCAGGAATAAAGCCGCCGCGGGCACGGATATCACGAGGAAAAACAGCGCCAGGATCCGCCAGGTGCCTCGCCATCCGTAAGCATCGATGAGCCATTGGGTCACCGGCAGGAGCGCGATGCCTCCAATGCCCAGCCCCGCGCCAGCCAGGGCCAGTGCACGCCCCCGCCGGCGGACGAACCACTTGGCCACGGGAACCGAGGTCACGATGCCGTTGGGCGCGGCCAGACCGGACGCCCCTATGAGGCCGAAGAACAGGATCAGCTGCCACGCATGGCTGCTGAAGCTCACCACCATAAGACAGGCGAAGATCAGAAACGCCGACACCGGGATGTAAGCTCGCGGTCCGTAGCAGTCGATCAGCCAGCCCACGGCAAAACTGAAAACACCGGTGGCCAGCCGCCGCGTGGTCTGCATCCAGCCAAAGGTCGCGCGGGACAGCGCCAGGTCCCGCTGCATCGGCAGCACGAAGAGCCCGTAGTTCAGCGTGCCAGTCGCCATCGTCGAGAAGTTGATGGCGAACATGGCCGCAACGATGACCCAACCGTAGAAGACCGTCCTCTGGCCGGGAACGTGTTCACCAGTGTGGTTCATGTCAGAAACAAAATAGGGGCGAATGATCATTCGCCCCTACGTACATTGGCAGCGCTGCCGCTCAGATGGCCTGCCAATAGCGTCGCCCCTGCAATCGCACGATCTTGCCAAACCCGGGGGCGGGGAGATGCACCGCCGCCACGGGTATCCCCTCACTCTCGAGGCGGTCCAACACCGATTCCCGAGTGGCAACGGCCTGCTCCGGGATGATGTCGGCGCGGGACGCCCAGTGTGTCTGCTGGATCTGCGACGTGTTGTGCAGCACGTCCCCCAGGACCAGGGCGCGCTCCCCGCCAGAGTTGATCATGATGCTCATGTGGCCCGGCGTGTGGCCAGGGGTGGGCATCGTGGTCAGCTCACCGGTGATGCTGAACTCGCCTTCCATCAGCTCCACCAGACCCATGTCGACCAGGGGCCAAACGCAATCGGGGGCGTTGGGGAACCGGTCGGGCTGCAATGCCGGGTCGTGGCTGGCGTCGAGATCGACCTTGCTGAAGTAATACCGGGCGTTGGGGAAGGTCGGCTTTAGGTTGCCGCCGTCATCGCGGACGGTGTTCCAGCCGACATGGTCCCGGTGCAGGTGGGTCATCACCACGGCGTCGATGTCGCCGGGGGCAAGACCGTTTCGGGACATGTCGTCCAGCAGTTCGCCCCAGGGCGTTTCGGGCGTGTCCTTGGCTCCCAGGCCGGTGTCGATGGCGATGTTCTTGCCCTCCGAGCGCACCAGGAAACAGGCGAGGTTGAAGCTCACCTTGCGGTCGGGTGTCAGATGGTCGTGGAAGGGTTCCCAGTCCGATGCTGGAATATCCGGAAAGAAGTTGCAGATGTCGAACTCCAGTAGTCCGTCCGACAGCGAGGCGATCTCCACGTTGCCAATAGTAATCTTGCTGGCAGCCATAGTCCCTCCAGATGCCGTGAATTGGCGCATTCTACCACCGGCAGCGGGACCGACGCCGCGCTTAGCAGGCAACGCTGGAGGTTGCTGACACCCAGCGATAGACGCGCGCGACCAACGGGTGGTACACCTGACCCAGGTTGCCATCGATGAACGTCAACGACCCGCACGATCCGCTACCGCCTATCACGGAAAAACAGCTGGCGCGCCTGTGGCAGCGACGGGCGTCGCGGAGCCGCGCCCTCCGAACCGAACGCGGAAACCGGATCAGAGTGCTCTATCCGGGACGCCCGGGAGTGACGGCCGGGCCTGATTTTCGGAATGCCCTGCTGCTGGTGGAAGACCAGGGCCTCGTGCAGGGCGACGTCGAAGTGCATTTGCGACAGCACGATTGGCGGTCCCACGGTCACCACGAAGACCCCAACTACAACGGCGTCGCTCTGCACGTCGCGCTGGAGACCACCGGCTCCCGTTCGGATACGGCCAGCGGCGGCAAACCCCCATTGGTTGGATTGCGCGGACTGCTGGATGATCCGCCGGCCGATGAAACGTCGGGCGAGGTGAGGGATCACCTCTGGCGGTTGCTGGAAGGGCACGGCTACCGGCGCCCCGACTCGGCGGAACGGATGGCCGCCTTGCTCAACCGGGCCGGCGACGAGCGGTTTCTCGCCAGGAGCCTCGTGCTGCAACAGCTGATGTCCGAGCAGCCGGCTGCCCAAACTCTGTGGGAATCGATCTGCGAGGCGCTGGGTTACCGGCACAACCAGCACGCGTTCCTGCAACTGGCGATGGTTGCCCCGATCGCGTCGCTGGAAGCGCTGGCGCGTAGGTCACCTGAAAGCGGGCGGATCGCCCTGCTGACCGCCACCCTGCTAGGACTGTCGGGATTTAGCGACCCGACGCGGCCGTCGTTTCCCGACAAAACCCATGAGCAACTGGGACCGGCGTTGGATGTCAACCAGTGGAAGCTGTTCAGGGTCCGTCCATCGAATCATCCCCGGCGCAGAATCGCAGGAGCCGCCGGGTTGCTGGCCCGATTCGCCGACCGGGGCCTGCTGGCGGCGATGGCGAACGCCGCCGCGCAATGCAATCCGTCCGCGCTGACGCGGGCTTTGAGCGTCGGCAGCGGCGGGGCGCATGAACCGGCATTGATCGGGCCCGGCCGAGCGGGCGATATCGCCGTCAACGCGGTTCTGCCGTTCCTGCACGGGTGGACCGCCCTCAACGGTCAGGCAGAGAAATCCCGAGAAATGTTGGAACTGTACAGAAAGTACGGAAAACTCACCGAAAACGAAATCACCCGGGAACTGGCATCAGCATTGCAGCCAGCGGAATGGGGAAGAGTGGCCCGCACCGCCCGGCAGCAACAGGGGCTAATTCACCTGCAACGGTTGCTGGCCGGAGCGTCCAACGCGCGACGCTAATGGGGGCGACTTTCCCGTCGCCCCCAAAGTTGTTGCTGCGGTTTCCGGTCGGCTCACGTCATTTCAGGGGCACTGCCAGGGACACCCGCGGTTCCTCGCCAACGTTGCGGATGATGTGCCCATGACCGGTGAGGTCTTCGGCTACCAGCACATCGCCGGGGCCGAACTGGCGTTTCTCGCCGCCTGCCACCTCGATTTCCGCGCCGCCGGCCATGAATACGACGTACTGGTGGCGGGGAGCAGTGTGATAATCCTGCCACCAGCCGGCGGGCCGTTGCCCCACCGTGATGTCGCCGGGGCCGACATCATTGGCGATGTCGGCAAACTGGTCGGCGGTCAGGTCTTCGAAATGGGATTCGCCGTCGTCGCCGGCGTAAATACGGACAATCATGGGTCAATTCCTCCCGGCTACCGGTCTAGCCCTCGGCGAGGGGAACAGCCAGGGAGACGCGGAAGTCGTCCCCGATACTGCGGGCGATGTGTCCGTGGCCGGTCAGGTCCTCGGCGACCAGAACGTCCCCCGGGAACATTCTCACCTTGGAGCCGTCGGCGGTTTCGAATTCGGCGATCCCGTTCAGATTGACCACGTACTGCCTTCTTGGGGCGTTATGGTAATCGGAGAAGCTGGGGGACTCCCGTCGATTGACGTTGATGTCACCAGGGCCGACGTTGTTGGCAATCTCGGCGAACTGGTCCGGCGTCAATTCTTCAAAGTGGCTTTCGCCGTCGTCGCCGGTGTAAACGCGCACTATCTGTCCCATGAGGTTAGCCTCCTGTGTGTTGAGGTGAATGGTCAGTGGATCAATTGGCCAGGGGGATCACGGCGGTGAGACTCGGAACGTCGCCGACGACGCGGGTGGTGTGGCCCTGTCCGGTGGTGTCTTCCACCAGCCGCGCATCCCCCGGGCCGTAACGGAACGTGGTGCCGTCGCCGAGGCCGATCTCGATCTCGCCGCGAAGGGAGATGATGTACTGCCGGCGCGGAGCCGGGTGCCAGTCGATGAAGTGTCCCGGCGGCCATTCCCGGAAGTTGATCGACTGCGCCGCCTGCGCATCGCCCAATTCCGGATGGTCGGCCAAGCTGGTCTCTTCGATATGCGACTGGCCGTCGTCGTCGGCGTATAGTCGGTAGATCGCCATGGGTTCACCTGCTGTAACGGGCGGGGAGCCCGAAGTGCGGTCATAGTACCCTGCGGCCGGCGTGGTAGCAACCTGCTTGTCAGTGCGTCCGGAGTCAATTACGCTGGAAAGAGCATGATACTGACGATGCAATAAACGGGATGGAGGACACGATATGTCTCAACCGATAGAGCAGACCCACGAATACACCATGGGTTACAGTCCTGAGTTTCTGCAACTGCTGGACCGTCGCAACGCCGAGACCCACGCCTCTCACCTGCTGCCGCACCTCCGATCCGGTATGCGAGTGCTGGACTTCGGCTGCGGGCCGGGCACCATCACGGTGGGACTGGCGGCGACGGCGCATCCGGGGGAAGTCCACGGCATAGACATGGAGGAATCGCAGATAGAGTTGGCGCGCGCTGCCGCTGCCGCCGGCGAACATGACAATATCACGTTCCACGTGGGCAACGTGTATGAGTTGCCCTTTGAAGACAACTACTTCGACGCCGCGCACTGCCACGCGGTGCTGATGCACGTTCCCGACACCCAGGCGGCACTTCGAGAAGTAAAGCGGGCGCTCAAGCCGGGGGGCGTCATAGCGTGCCGGGAGGTGATTGTCGCATCGTCCTTTGTGGAGCCCAGCAGCGAGCATACGCCGGCGGCGTGGACAACCTTCGGCAAACTGCTAACCGCAAACGGCGGACACCCTCAGATGGGCCGGGAACTGAAGAACGCGCTGCTGGAAGCGGGGTTCGGCGATGTTCAGGCCGGCGCGTCCTTCGAGGTGTTCAGCGCTCCGGCCGACGTGGCCTTTCTGCGAGCGTTCATCGGCGACTGGTTCTTTATGCCCCGCGTGGTGGCAGCCGCTATCCAACTGGGGCTGGCGACCCAGGAAGAGTTTGACCAGTGGCTGATTGACATGGACAACTTCAAGGACGCTCCCGGCGCGATGGGCGCCCTCGCTTTTGGCGAAGTGATCGGGAGAAAACCCTGACCATCAGCACTGAATTTGCCGCTCGCCGCGTCGAGTGCTATGATTAATCAGGCACGTCGCCATAGTTTGGCGGCGAATAAGAATGGGGACGCGTAGGTTCGACAGGAGCGGTTTCTGACGGATTGCAGGCCGAGGTTGCTGCTGCCCTCGTAAAAACAGTGGCGAAAAAGTAACTGGCGAACGTGAATTCGCTCTAGCCGCCTAGTCGCGGCTACGTCTGCCACCG
>DAOUIF010000085.1:0-51813 GCA_034423575.1 Dehalococcoidia bacterium
AGAGGTGAGGTAAATGCGTTTCAATAGCTTGCTGAATCTGATAGGTTTCTCGGGGAAGGCGCATGTGGGTCCTCCGGCCTCTGGGGGTGTGACGAACACCAGAATGCCGGATGCCAGTGCGCCTTTCCTAGCTTCATTCCGCACCAAGTTCAGGCTTTACATACCCCTTTCAGGGGGGGGGGGTGCATTTGCTGAACCCGCCGGGAAGGCGGCATGGAGCGGGGTCGCGGCGGCGGTTGCTGCCTGCGGGTTCCGTTCCCCGGGACACGCTGTCGCCGAGAGTATGCCAAGCCAATGCCTCCCATGTGGAACCGCCGCAAGGTTGAGCGGAGTCCTCTCCTTGTAGACCGCCCTGCCTGCTGAACGCGCCGCCTGGGCCGGAGACGCTCCGCTGGGCATGGAACCTCAGCAGGGGAAGAGGGTTGAGGCCGCGCCGCGCCGGTGTCGGGCCAGTGCAACACCGGACCGTGCACCGGCTGGGCCATACACTCTTTCCGCCGATTTCCCGACAAGACGCTAATCGACATTCGAGGCCCCTGCCTAGATTTCTTTGCACACAATTGAAGATGGACTTTCTGCGCCCTCTTTTTGCACTTGCAGCGTGTCTTTCTTACGCGGTGAGTTGGGTACAAAGAGTCATACATTTGTATAGGAGGTAACTGTATATTTCGATCTTGTGTCCTCTGCCGATGAGGCGATACTTTTGACCCGTCGGCAATTGCGAGGCCGATCGTCGCTCCAGCTGGGGTGGCCCATTGCCGTCCGGCGCTTGTGCCGTTTGGGTGCAGGCAGTCCCGCAGCCAATCAGCGACCGCGAAGATGGCGGGTGTGCAGATGACCGACTTACAGTCAACAGGCGAGCGGCTGAAGTCCTTCGTCCGGGCCGACCCCGAGGTGGTGCACGATGCAATGAGGGTCACGGTCTGGGGCCGATGGTTTCTCCTGATCGTTTTCTTGTTCCTCTCGTTCTACCGTCCCGGTCACGAGCTTCCCGAGGACCTCGAATATCTGCCGCTGCCCTTGCTGATGCACCTGGTGCTGCATCTTCTGATGCACCTGGCGCCGCTGGTCCTAAACGGCCTGGCCCACTACAGGCTCCTGACGAAAGGGCCGATGTCGTGGCGCTGGATGCTGGGCCTCAGCGCCATGGACGTTGCCCTCACCACGGCCTACGTCGCCAGCCACCACGGATTCCAGGACTTCGCATTCCTGGGCTACTATCCGGCCCTGGCCGCATTCGCCATGGTCTTCACTTCGTTCCGGTTCATCCTGTCCTGGGTGACGACAGCGGCCGTCGTCTACGCTCTGGTGAGCGTGATGTCCGGCCCGGGCCTGGATCGCGCCGGCGGCGACGAGAAGGAGATGGTGGCGCGGTTGGCCGTGATGTATCTGGTTGCCGCAGGCGTTGGTCTCATCGTGCGGTTCGAACGCGCCAGGGGGCAGGCAGCATCGGCGAGGGAACGGCAGGCCCATCAGGAACGCATCGATTTCTCCCAGTCGATTCACGACACCACCGCCCAGACCGCCTACATGATCGGCATCGGCATCGACGGGGCCATGAAACTGGCCGGCGACTCAAACCCCCAGCTCGTGGAGAGGTTGACGGCGACAGCCGCCCTGTCGAGGCCCGCCCTGTGGGGTCTGAGGAGGCCCATCGACATCGGGCGCCTGTTCGAGGGACGGGATCTGGGGCACGTGCTGGGTTCCCACGCCGCGACATTCTCGAAGATCACCGCCGTCCCCGCCGAGATGGTTCAGGTCGGCGCAGAACCCCCTTTGGACGCTGCGGTCCGCAACGGCCTCTTCTCCATCGCGCACAACGCTCTCGCCAACGCATTCCTGCACGCGGAGGCCCGACGGGTCGAGGTTAGGCTCGAATTCGAGGCTGACGTGATACGCCTGTCGGTCTCCGACGACGGCATCGGGCTTCCGGCGGACTACGCCGAGCTGGGCCGTGGCTTCGGCGGCATGAAGGCCGAAGCGGAGCGCATTGGCGGACGGCTCGTCGTGGAATCGGGCGGGCCTGACGGGGGCACCACCATCACGTGCGTGATCCCCCAACCAAGCCCCGGAACAGGAGACTGATATGTCATTGACCGAAGGAATCAGAGTGATGCTGGTGGACGACCACCCCGTCGTGAGGCGGGGGCTGCGGGACGTCCTGGATGAGGCGGAAGACCTCGATGTGGTCGGGCTGGCGGCCGACGGCGTGGAGGCCGTCCGCATGGTTGAAGAGTCGCGACCCGACGTCATCATCATGGACGTGATGATGCCCAACAAGGACGGTGTGGAGGCCTGTCGTGACATCCTCGACCTGCTCCCGGACACCAAGGTACTGATGCTCACTGCCTCCAGGGAAGAGGACGCCGTGATCGAGGCGGTGGCCGCCGGGGCGACGGGTTTCCTGCAGAAAAACTCGGGGAGCGAAGAACTGGTCGAAGCCGTTCGGGAGGTAGCGAAGGGGCAGTTGGTGATCCCGGACTCCGCCGTGAGGCGAGCCTTCCGGCAAATACGGGACGGTACTGCACTGAAGCCAAGTTCGGCGGTGCTGACGGCACGGCAACGGGAGATCCTGACCCAGTTCGCCAGTGGGAAATCGTACGCTCAGATAGCGGAGTCCCTGGGCGTCAGCATGGTTACGATCAGGAACGGCATCTACCGCATCCAGGACAAACTGGGGATGGGAACCAAGCAGGAGATCGTCGTGTGGGCCGTGCGCAACGGCCTGCTCGATGAGAACGACGGTGACTGAGGCAACCGCGCTATGCGGATTGCGTGGCCGTGTTCATCCAACGTAGCAGCTCAACCAGGCGAATAATCGGCTCACCGTAAGGCTCGGCGACACACGGCCGCCCACGGCTGCAGAAGAAGCAGTTGATCAAACAAATGGCGCCGCCCCTGAACGGTCTGACCATCACCACCACGGACGTCAAAGGCAACCGGGCCTCCGCTCAGGACGGCACAGACACCGTCCACAACCGGCTGTAGTCTAAAATGAGCGGCAACGGCGGGAGCGCCGACCGGGAGGACGACCTCATGGTGAAAATCGTCGACTGGAACATCGCATTCACGCACCAGCCCTGGCGAGAGCTGGTTGAAATGGGCGCCGACGTGGCGCTGCTGCAGGAAACCTGCAACCCGCCACCGGATGTCGCCGACCAACTTACGTTCAGCCCCTACGCCCACTGGCTGACCGATGGCTATGCCCTAACCTCCTACCGACCGGCCCGCGTGGTGAAACTCTCCGACCGCGTCGACGTTGAGTGGTTCGAGCAGGTGCACCCACACCGCTACGACCCCGAGATGCGCCAGATGGCAGTGAGCACCATCGGGCTCAGCGACGCGGCCATCATCAGGCCCAAGGATGGCACCGAAGAGTTCATCGCCGTCTCGATTTACGGCGGCTGGCAGACGCCGCACCCCTACACCAGCCGAAACGGCCAGCGCTGGATCTACACCGACGGTTCCGTCCACCGCGTCATCTCCGACATCTCGACATTCGTCCGCACCTACGACGCTGAGGAGCCCGACCACCGCGTTATTGCGGCCGGCGACCTCAATGTCTCGTTCGACGACGGCAACCCATTCTCGGACCGCGCCCGCAACATCCTTGAACGGTTCAGTGTCCTCGGACTCGAGTGGATGGGTCCACACCACCCCAACGGTCGTCAGGTTGTCACGAAACGCGAGGACCTGCCGCCGTCAACCCTGGTGATCCCGACTTACCACACGGTCTCCCAGACGCCGGAAACCGCCGACATCCAGCTCGACCACGTCTTCGTCTCGCGTGGCCTGCACCGAAGCGTCGCCGTGCGGGCCTTGAACGAAGTCGACGAGTGGGGGTCCAGCGACCACTGCCGCATTCTCATTGAAGTAGCGCCGCCCGACGAAAGGGCGAATCCAGATGCCGGCACCTAAAACTTTGTTCCCGAGCCAAACCGGAAAGTTGTCCGAACCAGGGGTTGCCAACTGTTCACGATTTGGTGGGTGATAGTAGGTCATGGTTGTTGATGGTTCGATCAGGCGACATAGCCTGGGAGTATCGGAACCGGCGTTCTGGTATCCTGTAGCCATGGTACTCGGCAGAAGAAACGGCCAGCCATCCACACGAATCGGCTCCGCCGGGAGGCGGCTGACCGCAACCTACCATAAGCGGGTCAGCGAGTATGCGGGCACTGATCGTGAGGCTGGCGATGCAGCGCTCTCGGCCTACGCTGACCTGTACGGCCGAGTGGAGCGCAAGCTGTTCGCCGAGGTGGCAGCGGGCCGTTTGGCGACGGGGCTGAAGGGCGAGTACCTGAAGCGGTACGGTATACCGGCGCGGATGTTCAACGGCGTGCGGGTGTCGCTGGAAGGGAAGGTGGCGTCGGTCAAGGAGCAGCAGAAGTTGCGGGTTGACAGCTTGGGCCGGCGAGTTGCTCGGGCCGAGCGGCAGATTGCCAAGGCTGTCGAGCAGTGCCGATGGCAGCAGGTTCATGAGAAACGGCGTCGTCTTGGTAATCTCCAAAGCAAGCTGGCTGCACTGGAAGCCGACATTGCGGCGGGCCGGGTCAGGTTGTGTTTCGGGTCCAAGCGTCTCTGGCGGAAGCAGCGCCACTTGGCGGAAAATGGCTACTCCAGTCATGAGGAATGGGTGTTCGACTGGCGGGAAGCGCGTAGCGACGAGTTCTTCGTGCTGGGCAGCCGGGACGAGACCGCGGGTTGTCAACTGTGCGTTGCCACCGTGGCCGATGACGGCACGCTGACGTTGCGGCTGCGAATGCCGGATTGCCTCGCACCGCAGCAAGGCAAGTACGTGACGATCACGGGAGTGCGGTTCGCCTACGGGCATGAGCAGGTCTTGGCGGCGATCGACAGCAATGCGGAGTGCGCCCGATACCGGCGTGAGCATGGCGAGAAAGCGGCACGTGCTACCACTCTGGGGCAGGCCATCAGCTACCGGTTCAAGCGGGATCGCAAAGGCTGGCGGGTGTTCGCCACCACGGCCATGATGGACGTTCCGGTGGTTACTGACCAACGCCGGGGCGCCATCGGCGTGGACCTCAACGCCGACCATTTGGCCGTTGCGGAGACCGATGCCAGCGGCAACTACGTGAACGCGTTCAGCGTGCCGCTGGTTACTTACGGCAAGTCGCGGCACCAGGCCGAAGCCATCATCGGCGACGCCGTGGCTGGTGTGGTGTCCTACGCCCGAGAGGAGGGCAAGCCCATCGTCATTGAACGGCTGGACTTCCGCCAGAAGAAGGCGGTGCTGGAGGGTGAGAACCGCCGTTACAGTCGGATGCTGTCCAGTTTCAGCTACGGCAAGATCAAGGCTTACTTCTTGTCCCGTGGTTACCGGGAGGGAGTGGAAGTACATCAGGTAAACCCGGCCTTCAGCTCAGTGATCGGCCGGGTGAAGTTCATGGAACGATACGGGCTCAGTGTTCATCAGGCCGCGGCCTTGGTGCTGGCCCGACGTTTCCTTGGCTGCTCCGAGCGCATCCCGCGTCGATGGGTGTGTCCTGTCGGCAACGGCGTCCAGGTCGCCTTCACCGTACCCGTGAGGAAGCGAGTGAAGCACGTGTGGACGTACTGGGGTGCGGTGGCGGGACAGCTGAGACCGGCGCTTGCAGCGCAACACCGGCTGGGGCAGCGGAGACGTGGCCTCAATCCGGTTCAGGCTGTCGTGCGGGGTCTGCCGCGCGTGGTGGCTTGAACAAGGATCCGCTCGGTGTTCCCTGGTGAGATTCCAGGGCGGAGCCGCCTTGAACAGTTGGGGCGGCGGTCCGCCAGAGGCGGATCTTCAGGAATGGCTGACGATAGTCATGTAACTAAAATCAACCATTTTTACAACGGTCTCAATCGCGTTGACAACGCCGAATGGTATTGCTAGGTTTGCCGTCGCCAATGGCCTCATCGGGACGTCGCAAACCGGTACCGGCCGACCGCCATCCGTTTCCCGAGGACTACCCGATCCGATCCGCACACACGCCGCCGTGGCGGCGAACGGACACTGGCATTCGCTTCAAGCCCAAGGCATTTTCAGCATCCACCGTTTGCGCCAAACGCACCGCGTCCACGTACAACGGTAGCAGTCAGGAAGAATTGAAATGTACAACCTGCTGAAGGTGTACTCGCAACGCCACGACGAGTGGGAGGAAAACCAAGGTACTCTCTACGACGTGAGCGTCCTCCAGGGACGCGTTTTCGAGTACACCGACGATCCGATCAAGCAGCGGTTCACCGGCAGCGCCGGCCCGGACTTCAACGCACTCAAGGAGTTGCCCTGCCTCTTCACCTACGAAGGCCTGGACGTCGCGGCATCCATCGGGAGAATCAGCGAGGTGAGATCCCAAAACCGGCGACTCCAAATTGCCTACGCTTTGACAGCCGACCTTCCCAGGATCCGACTGAACGAAGAACGGGTTTTTCAATCCCTGGGAATGGGCTCCAACCGGGGCGAACGGCACCGCACCCACTGGGCGGTGAAGGACGTCGACCTGTTTGAAGTGACCACCCGGATGCTTCACGCCGCCGGCAACCTGCCGGTTGTGCTGTCCGAACAGGCAATGACCGGGATCTGGGGCAACCAATACCACGGCAAGAAGCTGGTGTTCCTGAGCCACCGCGTGTCCCATCGACGCCAGGTCGCCGAAGTGCGTGAGCAAATCCAGCGCCAGGGACTGAGTTGCTTCGTCGCCCACGAGGACGTGGCAGCCAGCACCATGTGGCAGGACGAGATACTCAACGCTCTGAACACCATGGACGTCTTCATCGGGTTCGTAACCGGGGACTTCCACACCGGCGGCTGGCCCGACCAGGAAGTTGGCTATGCCTGCCACCGGGACGTGCCCAGGTTGTTCGTCAAGATCGAAGGCTCGGATCCCGTCGGTATGGTCGCCAGGGAACAGGCACTGACCACGACCTGGGAGCGCGCCAGCCAGGACATCGTCGCACACCTGAAACGGAGGCGGGTCCTCCCATGAGACCCAGTGATCCGATGGCAGCCGGGTTGCGACCGATGAGGAGAACGCCGAGCAGAGGCGCCCGACGCGTGGCATTCATCCGGGGACGCGTTACTGCCGCCTCGACAAGTCCGGTCCGCATCAGCCGTCGTCGGTGACCAAAACAAGCCGGTGCTGATCCGCATCCCCGCAGTTGTCACTTCGGTAGACCATGGAACGAGGAACACCCGACCGACCGCCCCGACGCTCAGCCGGCATCCTGCATGAACGCCGCACAGTTGTGCCTCGGGAAACCCGGCAGCCCTTCAGAATTCTGGCCCTGGACGGAGGCGGCATCAAAGGGATCTTCCCGGCGGCGGTCCTGGCCACGCTGGAAGAAGAACAACTCGACGGAAACAACTCCCACATGGGTTCCAGCACTCAGCCTTCTATACTAGCCAGCCAGGTCCCGTTGCGCTCTCCCAACCCGCCGACACACCGGCACGCCAGACACTTCTCTGACGGGGACCACCACATGAAAGAACTGTCGAACATACTCAACGCCATTTTGCGAGAAGCAACTTTCGACTTGAGCTGCCCCGAGGACTCTGGTGTCAGCCGGTCAACCTCCTACGTCGGGTGGCCCAAAGAGGTCCTGCCGGCAAACGGGCTTCGCGATGCGCTCGACCGCGAGAATTGGAACGCTGAGTTCGTCAGGCGAGCCCGAGAGGCACGACTGGTTTGTCCCGCAAGTCTACTCACGGAGCTCGATGATTTTGTCCGTCCCCTGCTGCAGAAATTCGTTGACCATGAAACCGACCGTGTGGGCCATGCTTTCCCACTCGTCGCGTCAGGCGGCTCGGAAGGCATCTGGGCACAAGGCAACGGAATGCTGGCCGTCGCATGGACCTCTCCGGTGGAAACTTTCGTCGAAGGTCTGGTCACAGGAGCGGCGGTAGTAGGCGCCGAACGGACCGCGGCCCTGTTCGCTGGATGGACGCATGGCCACCCCGTCAAATATCAGACGTTTGCGCTGCTCAACGGAGGGTCCCTGTCGCGACCGCTGACCCCCATGGAAGGCGTTGCAATCGGAGAACTCCCGCGTTCGGTCGACGACCTGCCCGCCTGCTTGCGCGCCAGCGATGCCATAACGCCTCAGCAGTTCCTGGGTCAACCGTCAGTCTCGATAGATACCTCCGTCACGCCACCGCTGTTCCGGCAGGGTCGGGACCACTTGCGGCGCAACGTCCACGCAGAGGCTGCAACGGACCTGGACGTAGCCGCCGTGTGCCAGGCACTGTCTCTGGTCGCCAACAGCCACTTCGACGCCGGCTTCTGCTGGCACGACTACGGCGAACTCTCACTGTTCTCCCTCAGCAGCGCCGACGCCTACTGGCCGGTCGGACCCGCGGGACTGAGAAACCGGCCGTACGCCAGCATATCCCTGCACCGGAGTCCCAACCCAAGGTCCGTCACACTCATGCTTGAGGAGCAGCCGCTGTACGACTTGGAGAACGACGAAATCGGTGAGATGCTCAACACCATCGCCGCTTGCCGTCGGGCGGAATCGCATGCCCAGGTGTTTGCCGCAATCTCGAGATGGATGAAGTCCAAAGACCGTTACGAAAGCCTGTCCGACCGGTTCATCGACCTTCGGATCGCCTTCGAACTGCTTTACTCGCAAGGTTCACGGAGCGAACTGCGCTCCCGCGTCGCGCTCTCGGGATCCTGGCATTTGGGAACCAACCCGGAGGAAAGGGAAGCCATTCACAGAACGTTACGCTACGCATATGACAAGGCTTCCCAAGCGGTGCACGGCGGCGCTCTTGAAGAGAACGCTGCCAATGCCCAACTGCTGGCGGGAGCGCAGGATGTTTGCCGCCGGGCCATCATCAAGTTGCTCACCGAAGGACAATCACGACTGGAATGGGCGGTACCAGGTAAGTAGCGCCTGGACGCTCGGAGTCAGCGTTGCTGGCGCTCGCACGGAGCATCACGCAATCCATACCTTCGGAATCCAGCGGGGAAGCAGGACGCGTCGTCCAATTTGGGATGTAACAACCCATTGGAAGCATGCGTGGGCGCAGACACCGTTCACCTTGACCGACCCAGTGCGCAAGCACCGCCAATCCCTACCGAACGGCTGCGCCGCGCCAAGCGGAGGTCACCAACCCAGGATTGTCGGACAGAAACGGGAGAGCGTCCAAGCCGACTGAGATGGCATTCGCACTTCACGGCCACAAGCTGCGCCAATGCCGCACGTACTCCCTTCCCCACTGGGGTGGCGCAGCGGCGAACTAGCCGAACGAAGTGAGTCAGCACTGAACCGGCGCCCAGGACTTGCCGGTTCGACAGCAAGAGTGGAGTGGTGGCCCGACAACCTCGATCAACCAATCCCTGATGGCGCAGTACCGGCCCGAGCCGACCGGTCAAAAGACCTGCTAAGGGGACACCAAGTCGAAGAATCGGAAGAGGATCTTTCTCACGTCATCTGGATCCAACGCGGTAACGTAATCGCCGATACGTTCCGCTGAGAGAGTACGAATCTGGTCGGTCAGAACCCAAAATGGGGATTTTATGTTGGGAGCATAGTCAATCCTGAAGGCGTCGAAATGGTCCCGATAATCCTCTGAGAAGCCGATTGGCATAACAGTAGCCAAGCCAGACCTGTAATTGAACCGGTCGTTGCTGACGATCAGCACATGGTAATCGCCGACGGCTTGCTGCGAGGCTTCCGGGGATGGGTCAATGTTGACCAACCGAACCTCTCCTCTCATGAACGAGGCCATATCTTCACATCCTCATGGAGGCCCGCTTCTGCCAAGGCTTTCCCACGTTCAATCTGTTCCGGCGTATAAGCCCTTGAGCATTCCGGCTCCTCTGCCCGCCCTCGCTGCAACTTCTCGAACTCGACCGCATTTTCCGCGAGGCGCCCCACCCTGCCAGCCGCGTAGCACACCGCATGGGTTAGATTCGGGAAACGCGCATACGCGATGCGACGGGCGACTTCCGCTTTCGGGATCTTCTTCATCCAATCGCCAACGGTTCGTTCGATCTCAACATTGTTGTCCAAACATCGGATCGATTGAAGTCCGGCGAGGAGGGCATCCATGTCTATTTGCCTCGCCCATTCATCGACAATTGTGTCAAGTTGCTCAACCTGCGACTCGGTAAATCCGTCATCCGCAAACTGCTTGCGCCAACTTTTGTAGTCAAGTCGGATCAACGTGTAGATCCTGGATCTAAATGAAGCCTTCAGGCCCCATACATCTTCGGCGTCGGGAGAATCAACAAGGTGGTCCATGACCGGACGTTCCATCAACACCATAAAGTCCTCCTTGGTAAACGGCAACACGAATGGGCCACCGGCAGGCGGCCCACGAAGGTTTCAATTCGCTGCCGCACACTCGTTTAGGGCTGCGCATTTGTAGCATATATCATACGCCATCCGCCCTGACAACGCGCCAAGTACGGGTGCGATCGGTTGCCAAGCTCGAGCAACCGCACTGGTGAGTGGACACCGCATGCCGCGCCACCGTCAGTCTGCGCAACCTCACCGCCGACACGAAAGTCTTACGCAATCCAGAAGGGCGCTGACTGTCCGCATCTGCGCGGGTACAAAAGGCAACCTAAAGCGCTAAAGGCGGTGCTCGAAAATTCACGCCGGCAAATGTACAAACGAACCTAGCCAAGCGGGAGGGTCAAGCGGTAGGTTTTGCCGACCTGATTGACACTGGCCCCGCAACGTCCAGCCGTCACGCACAACGGCATGGCACATACGGGTCGCGGCGATCACCACGGCTCGGAGATTGTGGATATGTCGAATGACCAGCAGAGTGCCGACCAACGCGCGGCGTTCTACGCCAGCACGCCTACCGACAGCATTGAGTCCGTCAACGACCGGTTCGACATGGTGCGAAACAACGCGGAGCAAATCGGCCTTGAGGTGGTCGCGCATTACGTGGACCTCCCCGGGGAAAATACCCAGTTGCTCCGCATGATGGAGGACGCCACGGCACCCGATCCTCCGTTCCGGAAGATCCTGGTGGTCAACCTGAGCCGCGCCTCGCGCGGGGTGGACGAGCTCGAACGGCACAAGGACCGATTAGCCGCCCACGGAGTGGAGATCATATCGGCCTCGGAGCTCGCGCTACGCGCGCTTGGTCCGGCCATGGCAGATTACTTCCGTAGCGCCCACTCGGAAGAGGTCCGCCGCGGCATCAGGGCCGCGGCCCAGCAGGGGTTCTACGCGTTCGCCAACGCTCCCTACGGTTACCGGAAGGTTTCCGTACGGGACCGCGGCGTACGCCGCTACAAGCTGGAACTGGACCCGCCAGCGTCGGAGACGGTGCGGTGGATATTCAACCTGCGTCTTCAAGGAGCCTCCGCGAGCGAGATCGCGGCAGAGCTCAACGCCCGAGGCCACAGACCACCTGGTGTCAACCCCTGGAACGCCAGACAGGTGCGCCGCATCCTCGGCAACGAGGTCTATTGCGGCACCAGCCTGGCGGCAAGGCGGGACATGGAGGACCCCGACAGCGCAGTGCGGGTCGCCAACGCATTTCCGGCCGTCGCCACACAGCAGGAGTTCGACACCGTGCAACTAATGGAGCAGGATGCCGCCGGCGGTTAGTTCGCAGCCTCGACGGTTTTCGGCTAGCCCGTGATTTATTGCTTATTATTCGACGCTACGGTGCCATTCTGGCATGGTCCACGTGCCGAGCCGAAAGGCAGCAGGGCGGCTGGGACTGCATCCTCAGACACTGAGGCGCTATGCTGCCGCAGGCAAAATCCCCTACTACCGCAACGCCGGCGGGCAACGGCTCTATGACGTCGACGCTTACCTGCGCGGTAGAGCCGCCCCTGCCGTGGTCTGCTACTGCCGGGTCAGTTCCGCCAAGCAACGCGGCGACCTGGCCCGACAGGTCGAACAGATGCGGGAGCTCTATCCCGACGCCGAGATCGTCACCGACATTGCTGGAGGGCTCAACTGGCGACGAAAGGGACTGCGCGCCATACTGGAGCGACTTCACCGAGGAGATAAGCTCGAGGTTGTGGTTGCCCATCGGGACCGACTGGCCCGGTTCGGTTTTGAACTCGTCGAATGGCTGGTCGAGCAAAACGGCGGCAGCATCGTGGTTCTCAACCAGCCGGATGGAAGCCCCGAGTCAGAACTCACCGAGGATCTGCTCGCCATCCTCCGTACGTTTCCGCCTGAGGCGGACCGGATGCACGGCCTCCGCCGCTACCGCACAGCAATCGCGCAGGATCCGGGTTTATCCGAACACTCAGCAGAAGGCCAGGATAGCGACGTGGCTGGACGCCAGCCGTTGGAGCTACAACTTGACAGTTGAGATCCTGCAATCTGGCATACCGGCGGTCTGGCGACACATCGCCGCCATGGTGATGGCTGAAATCAGGGAGTTGCATCCCGAGTGGGATGCGGTGCCTTACCAGGTGAAGCGTACGGCGGTGCGGGACGCCTGCCGGGCCATGAGCAACGTCAAGCGGTTCAACGCGCAGTTGAAGGTTGACCAGGCTAAGGGCCTCCGTCTGGACGAGAATTACGGCGAGTTGCGTTTTCGCAGCCGGAAGAACCCGCGCCAATCCTGCTACATCCCTGACGACGCCGCTACAGAACACGGCGTTTACCACACTATTCTTGGACCGCTGCGGATGGCCGAGGCCGTCCCAGCGGGGCAAAAGGAATGCCGATTGGTGAGGGAACGCGGCCAGTACTGGCTGGTGGTTCCCCACCCGGCGCAATGCGACATCGAGACCCCAAGCGGTGATGGCGTGGTCGCGCTGGACCCTGGCGTTCACACCTTTCTCACGTACTTTTCCGAAACCGACTGCGGCAAGATCGGCCACCGGGCTTTTGGTCGCATCCAACGGCTGTGCCACTGGCTCGACGACTTGATCAGCCGCACCACCACTGAACCCGATCACCGACGACGTCGCAGTATGCGCAAGGCCTAGGCCCGCCTCAGGCAGCGCATCATCAATCTGGTCGATGAACTGCACTGGCAGACTGCCCGCTGGCTGACCGGCAACTACAAGGTCATCCTGCTGCCTACCTTTGAGACGCAAGACATGACCCGACGAGCCGGGCGCAGGATCCGCAGCAAGACGGCGCGAATGATGCTGAGCTTCCGGCACTACGAGTTCAAACGCCGTCTGCTGTGGAAAGCGTGGCAGCGGGGCGCGCTGGTGGTCGAGGTCAGCGAGGCGTACACCAGCAAAACACGTAGCTGGGATGGCAGCGTCGAGGAAAACCTGGGTGGTGGAACTGTGATCAGGGACGAGAGCGGTTTCGGGATGGACCGGGACGTGAACGGCGCCCGAGGGATCTTCCTGCGGGCTTTGGGAGATAGTCCCTTCCTGCGTGGCTTGCTCACGCAGGTTGCATCGCAGCCGACGGGCGCATCGTCGAACGTTGGTTAGCGTTTAACTATCGGGAATTGTCATGCCGGTTTACGTGAATCGATTCCTCCAATTCGTTGTGGAGAGGTGTCGCCACGGAGTCTTCATCCTGGTGATGCTGTTTGCCGTCCTCGCCTACGGCGTAATCTGGTGGTTTCGCCCGTTCGAGTCAACCTGGACCACCATCTGTGTGACCGCGCTCGTCACTACACTCCCTGCGCTCCATTTTCTTGGGCCCAAGCCCCAGTGGAAAAGCAGCCGGGAATTCCTTTGGGCGCTGCTTACCGTGTTTGCCATCGCGCTCTTTTTGGCTGGGGACCAAATCAACCAGCGATACGTGGCCATTAGTGGCGCCTTGCTTTTCGTCGCTGTGCCGTACTGGTGGGTTTTCTGGCGCTTATCCCGTCGCCAATGGTTTCTGTCCACCGGGCTCATGATTGCCGGGACCCTTTGGATGGTGTACTGGACCGTCGCCCTCCTGCGGCTGGAGAGCGGAGGCTTTGAGTTCCTCCTTGTACCGTTGCCGTTCGTGGGCTTGGCCGGGATCCTGTGGCTGGCGGTGGCGTATCCCTGTCTACGATGCGCGCGACGCTGGAAATTCCATTCCGTTCGCGGCCCGGCCTGGCGCCTGGCTGCGTTGTGCATGTGGTTTGCCCCGGCGGGCGCAGTCGGTTCCGTCGGACCGTATGTGCTCGGGCTGGACGCCATTTGGTCCGCAGTCTCGTCGATCATCGTGGGCGTTGTCCTCGGAGTGGTGGTGTCCGATCCCTTGCGGTACCTGCTGCTGAAAAGCTCCGGTTTGTCATTGAGCCGAGACCGATGGACGGTTCCGTGACGCGCCAGCGCTTCTGCACGGGACAGCGGGCCGACCATTACGGTCGTGGGAACCATCGTTAGAAAACAAGTGCACCCACGCACAGGCCGATTGACCGCGGTAGAGGGTCGCGAGAGCGCCAAAACCCAGTGGCCGTCGAAACACGAGACTCACCGCACCGTCACTCGAAGCGCCCATTGAACCGGGTAGATCGGACAGCCTAAGTCCGCCGAGGATGAAGTAATACGTGAACCCTACTGCCCCTTGAGCGACACCGGGTGCCGTTAGCGGCCACACCTCCCCGGCTTCCGAGCAGTGGTCGCGGCGTCGGTTACTCCCGGAGACAACCTGTACGCCGCAGCTTTCGACCTCGCCGAAGGCAGTTCACTACAGTCCCTTTCCCAAGTGAATCAACCGACAACCTCAACCGCCCAAGGAGAAAAACATTGAACCAGACCATCGTCATGCCCGTTGGAATCATCGAAGAGCCAACGCCAGCGGGCGCGACCTTCCGCCTGACGCCACAGGGGCAGAATGCGGGGCTCAGCCCGGACGCCCACGTCACCGTCTGGCGCTACCACCCAGACCAGCTCGCCATAGCGAAGTACACGGGTCGCATCACCCAGGTCGGCGACGACACCGCTACCTTCGCCATCCTGCGCGTTGAGATTGACGAGCGGTGGCCCGCCGAAATCAACCCGCTGGGAGCCGGCGCGCCCGTCTACCTGGCCCTCAGAGGCTCCTTCGAGCCAGACACCACCCGCACGCTCGTCACCGTGGCGCTGGAAAGCCCGGAGGATGTCCAAGAATGAATCCAACGCCGCTCGCGCAAGAACGCCACGCTACAATATCAATTGGCGGGCCGACCTGTGCTACCCTGACGCTCAGGCCACGCAGCACCACCAAGGGGCACGACAGATGCAGGACAGACCGCTATTTCCGGCCGACGAACCCAACAGCGATGCGGGAGGTCGATTGCCCATGACGATGGCAGAACAGAATCCGGTTAGTCAACTCCTTGATGGAATGGTGCACTGCCGCAATTGCGGAGCTCTCATGACTGCCACGGGATGGTCCCATGGGGAGACGCCCCGGTACATGTGCTCCCGCCGCCAGGATGACTGCGACACCCCGGAGGTCCAGGCCGAACCCCTTGCCCGGCTGGTGGTCGAAACAGTGATCCGCGCCTCGCTGGAAGGCGACAATGCCAAGCGGGTGGTCGAAGCCGTCCGCGACGACGCCAGGCAACGGAGCGAAGATTACACATCGGCCAGGCTCGATGAGGCCTTCAGGACGATGGACTTTCACGATCCTCTTTCAGTGGCACCCCATCCTTCGGAGTACATGCCGGAGCCAGACCCCGAGACGCGAAAGCTGCTCGAACTGGATCCCGCCGAATACATCGAACCGCTGCGCCGCCTCAACCGGTACTGGGACGCCACCGAAGACACCGGCCACATCGAGGCGTACGGCTTCGATCCCGACACCTACCTGCGGCCCACCAACATCCGAACCACCAGGGCCATCATCGAAACCGCCGTGGACGAGATCCTCGTCGCCTCAGGATCTGCCACTGTCAGGTACCGGATCGCCATGCCGCCACAGAGTGGCACCGAAGGGAAGTTCCAGGAAGTGGTGGACCTGCCCAGTTGAGGACCAACTCGCTGGAAATCTCACATTCCGCCCTATCCGATGTTCTCGGTCGGGAGGGAGAAAACCGGCTCCGCTACTTCGGCCCTTCTGACCCACACCACCCGGCAGAAGGCCGTTTCTTCCTCCAGCGCACTGGAACCCGATACCACCAGGGACAGGAAGTCCCTCACGCTGGTGTCCAGCCGTTCCAATGGGTGTTGTTCACCCCCCAGCCACTGCATCAACCGACGTTCGTTTGCCGACCCCGACTCGATGGTGTCGTCAGGTAACTGACGCGCGACGATGACCCCCTCGGATGCTCGGTAGAGTTCTACCGACTCGATGGTCCAGTCCTCAATCAGCGCCCCGAAAACCGCCTGGCTGATGAGACGCAGCAGCTCGGCGCCGTCATCAGCCGGCGCGCCTCGCGATCCACGGGAATAACCAGCCTCGCCAATACTCATTTCGCACTCAGACCAAGGACGGAGGATTGGGCAGCCCCGCGGCCCTCATTTAAGGAATCTGCTACCATCGAGTATAGCGACACCAAAAAGGAAACCATAAGCGAAGTATCAGCAAAAACAGCCGGGAGTTAAACACATGAGCAAGATTGCGGAGGGCACTGGCGCATCGGCAAACGTCCCTTCCGACATACGAGGCGGGGATCCAAACAAAAGCGAGACGCTGCCCCTGGGAACAGTACTCAGGAGAATGCGGGGCGAAAGGACCCTCCGAGACATCGAGCGCGACACCGGCATCGCCAACTCCCGCCTTTCGAACATCGAACGAGGTAACCAGCAGCCCGGACTGAAGTTCCTGGGCCGCATGGCCGACTATTACCACACCAGCGTGGCGGAGATCATCCGGCAGGCAGAATTCCTCAGGGACTGCCAAGCCAACCCCCACCGGTTGATGGCAGCCGATGTGGAGCGATCCTACCGGTTCGTGATCGAGGACCCCAGGCTCCAACCCTGGGAGGAACCCGAGGAAGTCCTCACCATCGAAGCCAAGCGGCAGGTAGTCAGAATGTACGAACTCCTGACCGGCAGATTGATCCTGGGCACCACCACAGGCGTCCCATGAGGGAACAAAAATCTCGGCTCGACGCCCGCTGACCCAACCGGAACCGAATGGAGGAAAGGCCATGCTGCCCACTCCCACCAAGTTGCCCACGTCCACCATATCCGCGAAAACGAACAAAACGGAAGGCGAACCCGTCAGGTACGCCCTCTACATCAGGTGGTCCAGTGGAAAGCAGGACGCCGAGAACACCAAGGAGGGGCAGTACAACGCCCTGCGCGCTCACGCTGAGTCCAAGGGAGGCGTGGTCGTAAAGATCTACATCGACGAGGGCGTCAGCGGGAAACGCGACGACCGGAAGGCGCTCAACGAACTGATGCGGGACGCCCGAAACCGTATCCGGCCCTTTGACGAAGTCCTGGTCTGGAAATTCGACCGGTTCGGGCGTCGGGCCAGCACCATGGATCGCCGCATCACCGAGCTGGAAGAGCTCGGCATCGGCATCGTCGCCATCCAACAGCCCATACAGGGGAAACCCTCCGTAGTGAGGTTGTTCAGGACCATGCTGGGCGGTTTGGCGGAGTACGTCAGCGACAACATGGGAGAGGACATATCCCGTGGGAGAATGACTTCGGCCACCCACGGCGTCTGGACCAACTCGTCCGTGCCCCTCGGGTACAAACGGGAGTACCGGATGGACCGGAACAGAATGCGGCCGTTCCTGGTACCCGACCCCGACACCTCATGGATCGTCGTCCGTGCGTTTGGGCTGTACCGTGATGGTTCCAGCACTTCGAAGATCGCCGAGGTCTACCGGGAAGAGAACGTGCCGGGGCCCACCGAAAAACCGTGGACCCCAAAACGGGTCGGCAGCATGCTAAAGAACATCGAATACGCCGGTTTCATCCATTTCGGAAAGCGCTCCAAATTCGATGATACCGAGGTGATCATACCCTGGCCCGAAATGGAGCTCATAAGCCTGGAGGAATACAACCAGGTACAGGAAATCATGGCCTCGCGCAACCCGGAGAACCGGCACCCGCGAGAGGTCGCCAGCGTCCATCTGCTGAGCGGACTGGTCTTTTGCCACAAGGGCAGCTTCAAGATGAGCCCCACCGGAGGGGAGCGCAGTTACTACAACTGCAACGGGAAGCGCAATGGCATATGCCCGGCCTGCGACACGCCGAATCCCAGGGCGGAACGGCTGGACACACTGGTCCTCCAGCATGTACTCGACAGGATCATCATCAAGGAGAATACCGAGCGGATCCTCGTCATCGTGGCCAGCAGCCAGACGGAAGCCACCATGGAGGTTGAAGAGGAACTGAAGAACGTCAATTTGGAAATCGAGAGCCAGAAGGCATCGAGAAGGAAACTGCTCAGCTTTGTGGAGGGCGAGGAGGACGTTGTCCCGGCCGACATCGCCGAGAGGATGGTCGAAATCAGGGAAGAGTTGACCAGGCTGGAAGCCAAGGCTCTGGAGGCAAGGGCCAAGGTGTCCAACGAAAAAGCCCTCATCTCAAATCCTGAAAAAGTCCTTGCCTACGCTACGAAACTCGAGACGTACCTCCGTGGATCCAACGTGGACCTCACCAAGGCAATCCTGAATGAACTGATAGTCGAGGTCAGGGTCGCTCCCGGAGAGCAGGAAAACACCGCGAACGTCACCATCAAGTACAGGGTGCCTACGCCACCATCGGGTTGGGCCGAGAACACCGACATTGAGGTGATGGCGCTCCGGAAAAATGCGCGCTCTATGGGAACCCCCGTCAAAGCGGGAATGACGAGGGCTGATTGGCGTAAAACCAACAAACATTGAGAATGCCGAGGACGATGTTGCGTTCCCTGTCAGGTGGTCTGGCAAGCCGACGGCAGGGCAGGGGGTTCCTTCTGACGCTGGAATAATAGTCAGGGCAGGGAATGGGACCATCTATCTTGCAGGGCTACCGGAGGACTAACTTCCCTTCGCATTGAAGTGGGGGATGACGTGCTTGCCGAAGAGACGCAGCGTATCCATCACTTCCTCATGGGATATGCCGCCCACCTGAAACAGGGGCATTACCTCGTCCACCCCCGCCTCGGCATAGGCTTCCAGGTAGCGGATACAGTCGTCGGGGTCGCCGATGCAGTAGCGTCCACTCCTTATCTGGTCGAGGGATGATGTTTCCTCGCGCTTTGGAGAGTCGGTCGCGGTGGAGCGGGTGTAGTGCCACTGGTAGTCTTCGGGAACGCGGGACGCGTCCTGTTCGCTCCACACGCGGACGTCCCGGAGGGCCTGCTGATGGCGGTACCAGTCGATCAATTCGGCGGAGCGTTCCTGCACCTTCTTGCGCGACTCCCCGCAGATGGCCACGGTGCTTACAGAGACGCGGTTGTGGACAACCCCGGTGGTCGGACTGGCGTTCCGGATGCCGCCCCGGTAGGCTTGCACGAGAGGAGCCAATCTTGCAGCCCCTCCGCCGGCCATTGCCAGGCAGCCCAAGCCCATGAGTCCCGCCTTCCTGAATGTGTCTTTCTGGCTGCAACCCAGCCAGATGGGTGGATGGGGCTGCTGGACCGGCTTGGGGTGGACCTCGCGCAAGGGAATCTTATAGTGGTTGCCCTGATAGGTGAACTCTCCCTCGGTCCATGCCTGCGGGATGATTTCCAGGGCCTCTTCCACCATTCCGGTGGCGTCTTTCAGGTCTGTACCGAAAGCGGCCATCTGGTAGGGGTAGCCGGAGCGGCCCACGCCCAGGTCAACCCTTCCCTTGCTGAGAATGTCCAGGGTGGCGGTGCGGGCCGCGATGTGGAGAGGGTGCTGCACCGGGGGCACCACCACGGCGATGCCCAGACGCATCTGGCTGGTGCGCTGGCTCAATGCGCCAAGGGTTACGTCGGGGGCGCTGGAGTGGGACCACTCGGTACGGAACTGGTGGTCGGCCATCCAGACGCTGCTCAGGCCCATCTCTTCAGCATAGGCCACCTGGTCAAGCATCTCCAGGAACCGGTCAGCCTCGTAGGAACGGGACGACGACCTGGGAACCTGCATCTGATAGAACATGCCGATTTGCATGGACAAGCTTCTCACTCTTGATTCCTTGCCGGGCATCCCGGCAAAATTTGACAATGGGATTGCCCGGCAAGGGTTGCCCCTATCGTAACGCCAAAGAAAACCACCCAGTATGCAACCCGGTCCGCATTTTATCCCACCTTGACCCTCCGGCCCTCGTCCGACGACTGTTGCAGGAGGTCGAGGAAGCGGTGGCGGGCAACGGCGGTGTCGAAATCAGGCTGCGCGTCCGAACCGTCGCGGATGGCGTCGCCGATGAAGCGGTAAAGCTGAGCCACATTATACGGCTCGCCCGCCGGTACACCCTCCGGAGCCAGCAACAAGCGGGACGGCACTTCCAGCGGCTGCAAGGGTTGTCCGGCGCCTTGGGCGCCATGGAGTTGAACGTCGCCGTACTGCACCATCTCCTGGGAGCGGGCCGACAGAGTGCCCTGGGTGCCGTAGACCTCCATGCGCCAGCCGCTGCCGTTCCAGGGGATGGTGGCGATGTGGGCCGAGGCCGCCGCGCCGTTTTCCAGCGTGCCGCTCACCATCACGTTGTCGGGCGCGCTCACGTCCACGGTGTTGCCGTCGCTGGTGCTCCACTGGCGCAGTTGCACGCTTACCTGGGCGGACAACTCGCTGAACTCGCCGACGCAGTGGCAGAAGATGTCGAGGGCGTGGCCGGAGGCGATGCTGAGGCTGCTGGCGCCATTGGCCCGATCGGCCATCCAGGCGCGGTCTGCGCCGCGTCCCATCAGGCCGGGGAGGAACATGGTCATGTTGCAAGACAGCATATCGCCCACGTAGCCCTCGGCCACCAGTTCCCGAAGGCGCAGCAGCGCGGGGCCGCCGCGGGCCTGCAAGCCGATGAGGGTGCGTACCCCCTTGTCGTGGGCCAGGCTGGTCAGCTCGACGGCCTCGACGGTGTTGGCTCCCAGCGGCCACTCGCAGAAGACGTGCTTGCCGGCCTGCAACCCGGCGGTCACCATGCCGTAATGGGCCGGGACGCTGACCGATACCACCACCAGGTCAACGTCGGGGTGGTTGGCCATCTCGGTGTAGTCGTGGAAGGCCAGATTTGCGCCGTAGAACGCCTTGGATTCCTCCGCGGTTTCTGGGCGGGAGGTGCAGACCGCCGTCAGCTCGAAGTCGGGCATCCCCAGCAGTGCGGGCAGGTGGGCCCGCTTGCTCCAGCCGTAGTTGGCGTTGGCCCCGATGATTCCCACGCGAATTTTGTCGGTCATGGCGTCAGCTCCTGTCGGTTTATGCTTGGGCCGCCGGTG
The DNA here is from genome assembly GCA_034423575.1 of Dehalococcoidia bacterium. Taxonomy (GTDB): domain Bacteria; phylum Chloroflexota; class Dehalococcoidia; order Lucifugimonadales; family UBA3495; genus Bin87. Next base: position 21,133 of record DAOUIF010000085.1, read on the forward strand.
CGATTCGGGTATGCCAGTCGGTCGCCTGCTCGTAGGCGTGGGCGGCGCGGAACAGCGTTTCTTCGGCGAAGGGCCGCGCGCCGAGTTGCAGGCCGATGGGCAGTCCGTCGTTGGTGAAACCGCCGGGTATGGAAATGGCAGACAGTGCGGTCAACGAGTAGCAGCCGGTGTAGGTCCGGCGGAAGAAGAAGCGCGTCCGTACGTCCTCTGCGCTCTCGAACCGCGCCGCCAGCCCCGTGTGCATGGGCGCCGGGCAGGGCGATGTGGGAGACACCAGGACATCCACGTCGTTGAGCGCGGCCATGAACTGCATTCTCAGGAGCACCCTTGCCTTTGTGGCGCGATTGTAGACCTCGAAGAGCACCAGCGACGCTGACAGCAGGCGGGTCCGGCTGGCCTGGTCCAGTTCATCGGCGCGAGTTCTTTATAATGGGATCAGTATAGAAAAGTTGGAGGGTCTCATCAATGCCGCGAGCCGACCAAGCCAATGTCCACAACGCGCCCGGTCTCTGGTACGTGGACACCCGCTGCGCGAGGTGCGACGCCGCGAGGCACTGGGCGCCGGGCCTGATCGAGATGGATGACGCGGGCCGTTCCTTCGTGTCCCGCCAGTCGGCGGGAGAGGAACCGGAGGCTGCGCTGTGGCGCGCTGCCGGGGCTTGCCCCAACTGTTCTGCGCACATGGCAAATAGAGTGGACCAACGTGGCAGGGTCTGTTCCGACTCAATCCGCTACGGCCCGGTCAAGGCGTACACCCATCCGTCGGACAAGGTTGCAAATATGATGCCGGCCTCCGGCCAAGGCAGCATGGAGCTCAGATTATGCTCGCGATAGAACCAGAGGGGCACGCCAGTGGCCGCGTCGAACGCCGTGATCTGTCCATACTCGCCATAGTTGCCGAAGTGTTCGTAGTCAAACTGGTCGAACGTGTGCGCGTATAGCACACCGTCCTGCACCACAGACGGCGACATAGGACGGCCGCGATGCTGCGACATGGATTGCCGCGCATTCTGGAGCTCCAGATGACGTTTCCAGTGGCGGCGTCGAGAGCGTGCAGGTAGCCGTTGAGGCGCCGTACGTCCACTCCATACCGCGGTTCCGTTCCCCAAACCGACTTCAGGCTGTCCTCGGCCGTCACGAACACAACCCCGTCCTGCTGGGTAAGATGCCGGTAGGCTCCATCCACCGGGAGATACCAGAGCAGGCTGCCCGTTCCGGCGTCCAGTGCATGAATCTCACTGTAGCGTTCGTCCGTGGTTTCACCAAAGTCGCCCCTGACGGATCCGAGGTACACCATGCCGTCAGCGACCACCGGAGGTTCCAGTGAAGGCGCGAAGTTCCACGAAAACTCGTCCCCGGCGCGCTCCCACACGAGGGCAGGATCATACGTCCAGAGCGATGGTCCGGTGGCCACGTCCAGGGCGATGATTGTGCCATCCCAGGTTGACGTACAGAGAGTCGTCAACCACATCGTTCGTCGCTGACCGAAGGTTTCGTCATCGAACGCCACCTCCCGCTTTCGCCTATACTGTGCCACCGCAACGGAATGGACTTACCGAGGGGTTAGCCCCTTGATTATGGACTAGCAAGCCATTTTGTTAGGGGTTCTAACTACCAAAACCATTGGCAGAGCTGGCGATACATGAACGTTGGTACCGGGTGGTTTGAACGACTGGGCGCTGGCCTTTCGAGCGACGATCCGTTTGAAACTCCCGCATTCATCTACGACGAGGCGGGCATCCTCCGGTTGTTGCGCAAGGCCGCAGAAATTCGGGAAAACAGCGGTTGTCGGCTGCTTTTCGCGGTAAAGTCCTTCTGCTTCCGCGACGTGCTTGAGCTGATGGCTCCCTATTTGGATGGGTTCGCCGCCAGTTCGCTCTTCGAGGCGAAGCTGGCGCGGTCGGTCCTGCGCGACCGGGGCACGGTGCATTTCACCACGCCGGGACTGCGGCCCCAGGATGCGGCAGATTTGGGCGTGCTGTGCGACTACGTCGCCTTCAACTCCGTCAACCAATTGCGATCCCATCGAGACGTATTGCATCCGGAGGTCCATGCCGGCCTGCGGGTGAACCCAGAAATGTCTTTCGTTGGAGATGCGCGGTACGACCCATGCCGGCCGGCGTCCCGGTTGGGTGAGCCGCTGTCAACTGTGGCGCAAATTCTGGACGAGGGCGATCTTGTGTCCGGTCTGCTGCTCCACACCAACTGCGACGCCACAGACTTCGGCCAGCTTGAAGCCACCGTGAATAAAATCCGTCGCGGTTTGGGTCACCGTTTGGAAGACGGCCGGTTGCGGTGGATCAACTTGGGCGGCGGATACCTGTTTGAAGACGAATACGGCGGCGATGCCTTCGACATGAGGCCCCTGTACCGCACGATAGATTTTTTGCAGCGAGGCTGTAGCCTTGAGACGATCATAGAACCGGGCGCAGCGCTGATACGGACGGCGTGTTACCTGGTATCCACCGTGTTGGAGATCCAAACGCGGAACGGCGGAACAACGGCGATCCTGGATACGACGGTGAATCATATGCCGGAGGTTTTCGAGTACCAGTATGAGCCGGACGTTCTGGGCCATCGGGACGACGCCGATTGGGCCTGTACCCTGGCGGGATGCACCTGCCTCGCCGGGGACGTTTTTGGCCAGTACAGCTTTGACCATCCATTGGCGGTGGGCGACCGGGTGGTGTTTCTTAACATGGGGGCCTACACGCTGGTCAAGGCCCATATGTTCAACGGCGTTAACCTTCCGACGATTTACGCCCTCACTTCCGGGGGTGATCTCCTGATGAAACGACGCTATACGTACGACGATTTCGCCGCACGATGGGGAGCGTGAGAAACGGCATGGCGACTGCTGAAATGTACGAACGGGAGCTGATGGTCCCCACAACCAGTTCGAATGCGACCCTGCGCCAGAGGCTGTGGGAGGCCGTGAGGAGTCAACTCCAACCTGACGAGGTTCCGATCAGGCTGGCCGTCACGGGCCGGGTCCGGATCCCGGCTTCCGATGACTTGGATTCCAATCAAGAGGTTCATCACTGCGAAGTTGGCCTGCTCTGCGGGTTGGATGGCTACCGACGCCCAGATTCCATATTCCGCCTGGACCGCCGGCCAGTGGAAAACTCCGAGCAGTTCAACGTGATCCTGCTGGTTCCCACCGGGGTGGGAGCGGAGATCGGCGGTCACGCCGGGGATGCCATGCCGGTGGCCGCCCTGCTGGCTTCGGTCTGCGACACGCTGATCACGCACCCCAACGTGGTCAACGCGTCGGACGTCATCGAGATGCCGCCTAACTCTCTCTATGTGGAGGGCAGCGTGATCGCCCGGCTGGTGCAGGGCCAGCTGGGGTTGCAGCGGGTCCGCAACAATCGTTTGCTGGTGGTGATCGGCCCTCATGATGACGAACTGTTCGTCCATGCGGCCATCAACTCGATCAACGCGGCCCGGACGTCCTATGGCTTGGTCCAGCCGCAGGTTCTACAGCTGGACCGCGGCCTGGAGATGGACTCCACGTTCGCCCGGTCGGGACGGGCTGCCGGCCGGGTCCGGGGCCTGGAACCACTGTTTGTGGAATTGGATCGCCGGCGAGACCAATATGACGCAGTGGCCATCACGTCCCTGATCGGAGTGCCGGCTGGCTACCATTTCGAGTACTTCGACCGTATGGGCGACATGGTCAACCCCTGGGGCGGCGTGGAGGCGATGCTGACCCATGCGATTTCATCCCTCTACGAAGTGCCCTCGGCCCATGCTCCCATGCTGGACAGCCGAGAGATTGCCAACGCCGACCCCGGCGTGGTCGATCCCCGCATGGCGGCGGAGGCCGTGTCATTGGCGATGATCCAGTGCATCTTGAAAGGGCTGCAGCGCAGCCCTCGGCTGGTTACCGACCCGGAAGCCCGGAGACATCACAGCGTGATCAACGCAGCTGATGTATCGTGCCTGGTGATTCCCGACGGATGCGTGGGGTTGCCCACACTGGCCGCGCTGGAGCAGGGCATCTTCACCATCGCCGTGCGGGAGAACCGGAACCTGATGAGCAATGACCTGACGGAGCTCCCCTGGGCTGCGGGCCAGCTGCACATTGTGGAGAACTACTGGGAGGCGGCCGGCGTGATGGCAGCGCTGCGGGCAGGTGTGGACCCGGCGGCAGTGCGCCGGCCACTGGCCGGCGCAAAGGTAACCGGGTTGGGAGAACAACCCTGCAATGTTTGACAAAGCGACGAGCGACGACGAACCCACCATGCGGTACCCCCGTCCGCTTCTTTCGCTGGGCTGTTAACCGGGCAGCAGTCCGTCACCGATGAAAATATGCTCCGCTTCGTACAGCGTAAGATCCGTTTCCGGCAGAATCAGGTCCGATTCCACCAATTCGTCAAGGGGCAGCGGTTCACCGCGATCCCGCACCAGTTGGAACATCTCGTCCAGCAGCGATTGGAATTGGGGCCCGTCCTCGGCGGCCACCGCCTCGACCATGCGGTTGTCGATGTCGTTGAGATCGTCGATGGCCGACCCGGGCAAGTTGAATTGTCCCTCGCCAAGTATCCGTACAATCACGTTCAGCACTCCGGCAATACAAAAAGAGGTGAGGAGGCGGCCTGTGCCTGTCGGCGGGATCCGCCGCGGCAAGTCATCGGTCAGGCGCTTCCGCCGCTGGAGTTCTTCAGCGCGGCCAGTTCGGCTTCGACTGTGCTGGAAGCCGAAATCTTCGCCAACTCACGTTCGATATCGTCCTGGGGGCCAGTGATGTCATCAAGCACGCCCGACTCCACCAGTTCGTCGATGGCGCCGGCCTTGGCACGCATCTGGTCAGTCTTGTTCTCGGCCCGCTGCACCGCCAACGAAACGTCGCCCATTTCCTCAGAGATGCCACCGAGCGCGGCCCCGATGCGGACCTGTGCCTGGGCCGCCGTATATTGGGCCTTGATGATTTCCTTCTTGTTGCGGAAGGCGTCCACTTTGGCCTGAAGCCGCTGTTCAGCCTGGGTCAACTTCTCCTGCTCCCGTTCCATGCCGGCGATCTGTTCGTCCAGACCCTCCAGCTCGGCCAGGGCGGTCTGCTTGCGCTCCAGGGCCAATCGAGCGAGGTCGTCCCGGCCGGCTTCTACCGCCTGGCGAGCCTGCCGGTCCAGGCGGGCGATGTTTTCCTGGACCCGGTCGGCCTGCTGCTGGATGCGTCGCTTGGCGGTCACCATCTCGACGACGCCGCGCTTGACGTTCTGGAGCATTTCCAGCTGCTTTTCGTAGGAGTAGTCCAACGTCTCTCGCGGATCCTCGGCGGAGTCCAGGATGCGGTTCATCTTCGATTTCACAATGGTGGACATTCGGGAGAACATTCCCATGGTCTCACTCCCCTTCTGCGAGTAGCGGCGTACAAAGTACCCCAGTTTTGGTTAGTCAATTTAGCGGCGGTTCAATATCCGCGTCTTGAACCGAAGAAGCCGATACCCAACATCACCACCGCCGCCAGGATGCACAACACACCGGCGATGCGAAGCAGAAAATCTAACACGCCCAGCACCATCAGTATTCCCAGGGCCAGCAAGGCCAATCCCAGCACTATGGTTGCCGATTTACCCAATCCGCCCATTTGCGTCGTCTCCGCCAACTGTTATTACGTACAGAGGATAATGGGCGTCGCCGGCGGCGGTCAAGCACGATCATTCTCCGTGCCGACCGGTCCTGGGCTATAATGTGCAACCCTGCGGTCACGCCGCTGGCGGGAACTGTGCGTTCCCATTTTTCCTTCGGTCGGGGAGCCCGCAATGAGCAAGCAATCGTCGTTAGGCCGGCTGTTCGGTCGACTCATGGGCCGTGGAAATAATCGCCCGTCCGGAATAGCCGATCGGCTGGCCGCCGATAACAGCATACGGGCCGCGCACGTCGGAGACGTGGTGGTCGTGCAGGGCCTGAGCCTGGATCTGGACGACGCCTACCTGGTAATTGAGCAGGTCCACCGCTACTCCGGCAACGGCTTCGAATGGCGTGAAGTTGTGGCGGCAGATGTCCGCCGGCAGGTCCGTCTGGAGTGCTCAGGGGAGGGCGGCGACCTTTTCGTCACCGCCTCCACCAACCGCCGGCCGGTGGGCCTCGACGCCATCGGGCTGACCGAGGACGATCTGATCAAGTTGGACGAGGCGCACTCAATCGACAACGGCGTGGTCATTGGAGACCGCCGTTACGCCTACCGCAACAGCTTCGAGGCCTTCCATTATCCCAACGACCAAGAAGAGCAGGGAGAGGGTTTCTACGTGTGGGAGTTCGCGGCCGACGACGGGCGCGATGTGTTGGCCATCACCAAGTTCGAGGGCATCCCTTTCGAAGCCCACTTCAGCGAAATCATAAATCCCGACAACGTACTGGTGTATCCGGGGCAGAGGTCACAAGCGTAACGGCAATACGACTGAACGGAGTGCGTGCCAAGTGGAATTGCTGATTGACATACTGATCTACCTCCCCCGAGGGCTGATTTACGTGGCGCTCGGGTTGGTGGTATTGACCATCGCGAAATTGGCGCGGGACGCGGTCACTCGCCACCGAATTGAGGAGGAGATCGTAGATAAAAGCAACCTGGCGGTGGCGCTGCGGGTTTCCGGATACCTGGCCGGCGTTATCCTGGTTTTCCTCGGCGCCGTGTACGAACCTTTGGGAGTCGGCGTTTACGGGGGGCTGGGAATTGACCGCGGTTTCGGATTGGAAGTGCTGTGGGTATTCCTGTACTCGCTAGCCGGAATCGTCGCATTGAACCTGATGCGTCTGGTCACCGACCGGTTGGTGCTCTACCGGTTTGAGCTGGAACGGGAGATCATCCAGGACCAGAACGTGGGAGCGGCAGCGGCGGAGTTCGGCGTGAACGTCGCGTCCGGTCTCGTCATCGCCGGGGCAATCGCCGGCCAGGGCGGTCCGTTGAACGCGCTGGCGTTTTTCGGCCTGGGCCTGCTCGTTCTCGTCATGTTCGCCCTGTTTTACGAATGGACCACTCCCTTCAACATCCACGACGAGATTGAGCGGGACAACCCGGCGGTGGGCATTGCCCTGGGCGGCAACCTGGTGGCAATTGGCCTCGTCACCTTCAAGGCAACATTCGGCGATTTCGTGGGTTGGCAGGAAGGCATCCTGGAGTTCGTCATTTATTCGGTGGTGGGCTTCGCATTGCTGTACGTATTGCGGCTGGCGGTGGACCTGGTGTTGTTACCCCACACACGGGTATCGGAGCAGGTGGCGGCGGGACGCAACGTAGGCGTGGCCTTCGTAGAGACTGCGGTGGTGGTCAGCTCGGCGCTGATATTGCTACTGGTAATCTGAATTTGGCTGACTTCCAAACGGCGGCGGCAGGTCGCCGCGCGCGTCACTCGCCGGCCAGGACGTCGAACGCGCCGGCGGATTGTTGCTCCAACAGGCGACGCTGAATTTCGGCCTGGGCCACGCTGGCGGCAGCCGCTTCAGCACGGGTTTCGAGCAAGGCGTAGCCATCCTCCATGATGGCCGTGAGAATGTCCTGGGGCGGTGCGGGAATAACGCGATTCACCACCGGCTCGAGCAAACGATCAAAAAACGCCGGGTCACCAACCAACCGCTGCCATTGGCCGTCAAAAGGGTCAAGGCTGCCGTCGTAGAGTCGCAGCAGGAACACGGAGCGAACCGGGTCCAGACCTTCGGCGATGATGGCCTCGACCCGCAGGTCGGCGCCACGGCCGGTGTCGAACTCCGCTGCCCCTTCGTCTTCGTTCCAGCGGGCGTCCTTGAACAAATCGAAACTGTCGATCAACGCCTCGGTTTCCTCCAGCAATGCGCCGATCATCCTGCGGCCAGTCTCCGCCACCTCAGAATAGTTCCCATCTGCCGCAAGGCGCAGGCAGCGGCGACGGTACAGACCGGACACCACAGGTCGGCATTGTTCGGACAGGGACGGGTCGGCGGGCGGCGGTACAGCGCAGCGATGCTTGTCCACGAAGTAGAGCAGCGCGCACGACCGCATCCAATGCAGAAGTTGTTGACGATCCTCGGCGTATCCCTGGGTTATGGCCCATTCCAGCGGCCGATAGGCGGGCAGCATCGTTAGCGTCAGGTCAGCGCCGCCACCAGCCCGCCGACACAAGGGCGGCAGTTGCAGGTGGGCAGACACCGGGTCGTCGGGATGGGCCGGCCGACCCCAACCGCGCCCGGTCGCCAGGGACAATTGGCAGAGACCGAACCGCCACTGTTCCACCAGCGCAAGCAGCACGGCGTAGCAGGCTGGCAGGTCGGGATTGGCGTTTCGGTCCAACCGGGCCTGGACCTCGGCTTGCCCGCCGGCATCCTCGGGAAACAGCCGGTCCAACAACCGGCGCAGTGTCAGGCGACGGGTATCGCCCGGCAATTCGACGTACAGCGTCGTGTCCAGCGGCAGTTGGTCAGTCCATGCTGATACGGTGAGACCGTCGGCGTCGGGGGCTCCCATCGGCTCAGGCCAGCCAGGCAGGGCGTGTTCCGCCTTCTCCATCCGAACGGTTGCGGAAATGAACCCTGCTGCCGCCACCGCTGAAACCGCCCAGGCTGCTGCTCCGGGATATGGTAGATCCGGTCGTGCTGCGATTGAACGTCGAACTCTGGCTGCTGCGGGTAAGGGTGGCGCTGTTGCGGAACGCGCCGGAGGATCTCTGGGTCTGCTGGTAAGTCTGACGGGTGGAACTGACGCCCCGACCAGCCTCCTGGTATCGGGAGCCGGCGAAGGTCTGCTGCCGGGAGGTGTACGTCCGGTTGCGGTTCAACTGGTCGTCGTGGCGGCTGGAGCCGCGATACGAGGCCCGGTCCCGCCGGATGTCGGTTGCCCGGTCGGGAACCGTCTGGTAGAGGTACGGCCCCCGGTTCAGGCTGCTGAACAGCAGGTAGGTGAAGAGAAAGTCGCCAGCGCCGAAGTGGCTGTGATAGTACGAATTGGCGTGATGGCCCCGCAGTTGGTGCTGATCGTCCTCTTTGATGATGGCAAAGAGCTGGTCGTCCGCCGCGTCGTCGATCTGGTTGTTAGCGTCCAGGTCTTCCCAACCTTCCAGGGTCAGGCGGTCGCCGTCCTGGCGGGCGCGGATCAGGATGATGCCGTCGCCTTCGTAGATTTCGTTGACCCGCTTTTCGAACTCGGTCGCACTGGTGGACCGTTGGAACGCCAGCTGCACGTCATCCAGGTTGATGCGGCCGGCGGCGCCGTCGGTGGCGGCCCACTGGTCGTAGGTGGGGCCGCTGGAGGAAGGCCCGCAGGCAACTAACAGGGGCGCGCCGGCCAACACGCTGCCGGCGGACATCGCCAGGGCCAATCGGCTGATTCGCGGCGACATATCGGTCAACCTCCTTTGGGCGAGAAAGGGTCAGACGGCGCGAATCAGGACACGAGCTCCGATAGCCGCGGATCCACCACCAACGGTGACGGCGGGAGGTGGTCGTTGTCCGGTGCGCCAGTTGATCCGGTGACGGGAAATGTCAACATCTTGTACACGAAACGATCCGATAATTCATCCCGGAAGCGTTGCCAGGCGTGGTCGGCGGCGATGATGTACTCGGCTACGGCGGTTTTTGGCGCCCGCGCTTCCACCCGTGAGGCAGCGGCCGTGTTCCTCAAGTTGGCCCGGTGATTTTCCCATAGCTCATCGCCGATCTGCAAAATTAGCAATCGGGCCAACTCACTGAACCTGGTCGCGCCCATTTGTTCCCGTCGTTCCGCAAGACGTCTCTGTAATAATTCAGCCAACGCATTTCCCAGGTCATCCAAAGGATGGCCCCAGGCCGGATCAGCATCCACGTCGTACCTGGCTCGCAATTCTGCTGCCAAGGCCTCGAAGCGTCGAGCGTAGTCGTCGCCGGTGAGTCCGGGAAAATGCTTGAGGGCGAGACCGGCGCCCGCGGCCCGTGCCGCGTCGTTGGCCCACTGGAATAAACCATCAGAACGGGCGACGAGGGTCTCCTCCCGAACCTTGTAGTAAGCATCTGAGTGGTTGTCCAAAACTGCGACATATTCCAGCAGATGGGCACGGGCGCCGGCTTCTTCTTGTTGAACTTCCTCGCGCCGTCGCCGCAACTGCCGTTCCAGCGCCGGCCCTTCCCAGCAAACGCGGCCGGCCGGATCCGCCGTGGGTGACCCGTAGTCGAGGCTGGCCAGCCATCGATCCGACCTGACGAGCAAGCCCCGGGTAGAGCCGAACGCTCCCTGCCGACCGCTGCGTCCCTGCAGTTGAAGCGCAACCCGAGGAGAGTCGTTAAACTCGGTACTGACCAGGTGGAAGCCCAGTCCAAATTCGAGCGCGCGGGATGGTAGCCGCGCCCTCTTCGCCTCGCTGAACTGGACCGTTAGGCGGTCGCGTTCGGTGCGCCGGACGGACAGCAGTGGGTTCACCTCAACCGATCGCGCCAGCAGGTCGGCTTCGGCGGATGAATTGGCCCGAACTTCCACTGCCCCGCAGTTCGGTTCGGCGGCGATGGTCTGTTCCAGCATGGAGACGAATCGTTCCAGGAGGCGCTGGTCCAGGCCAACCGGCAGAACAACGTCGGTGCCGCGACCGGCCATATTGGTTGCCACGGTGACCGCGCCCGGCTGTCCGGCCTGACGAACGATGTCCGCTTCCTCCGGATTGGTGGCCGCATTGAGCAGACGGTGCCTGATTCCTGCATCTGCCAACCGTTGACTGATGACCTCCGACTGGGCCACTGTCCTTGCGGCTACCAGGACCGGGCGCCCTGACCTGTGGCAGTGGCGTATCTCGTCCACGACCGCGCTCAGTTGGTCCGCGGATTTAGCGTATACGCGAGTGGGCAGATCCCGACGCAGCGTGTGGTGGGTCCCTGCAACCACGGCCACTTTCAAGCCGTACAGACGGCGGAACTCGTCGGCTGCCGCCTCAGCGGTACCAGTCAGGCCGGCCAGGCTCCGATAGCGACGGAGGAAACCCGGGACACTGATCTCCCCAAGGTTTCGATGGTCGGGGTGAATTGTCACGCCTTCTTTGGCTTCCACTGCTGGGTGCAAGCCGTCCTGGTAGTGGGTGTCGGGCCGGGGTCGGCCGGTATCCCGATCCACCAGCACGACCTGGTCATCGTCCACCACATACTCGACTCCGCGACGGAGCAGCAAGTGGGCCCGCAGCAGTTGATTCACTTGGGCAACCAGATTGAATCGCTGTACGGCTCGTCGCGAATCTGAGTTCAGGCCGTCGGTGTTTGTGGAGTACAAATCACCCAGGCGCGACTCCAGGAATGCCACACCCTCGGGCAACAGGCTCAAGCTGCCTCTCTCGGCGTCCACCGCGCAATACAACCCCGCTTCGGCCTCCGGGCGGGGTTTGCCGGTCCCGTCCCTATCCATGAAGGACCGCGCCCGGCGACGGAGGCGTGAACAGGCCGTTGCCAGTCGAAGTGTCTCTTCAGCGTCGGGTTGGGCCAGCATAGCCCGGGCTAACAGCATTGCCGACGCGTCGTCGACCCGGCCGTCTTCGACGCGTTGTTCCAGCCCGCGTCGACATTCCTCCGCCAGCCGGGCCTGCTCCTCCGCAAGTTCCCGCACCGCCCGGTTGGCGCGAATGATCATGCGTCGGCTGAGAACAGGCGCGCCGGCGATGACCATCGGAGTGACCGCCTCATCCAGCAGCGTCTGATCCGCTTCGTCGATGATGGCAACGTCCAACGGCCCCTGGATTCGCTCGTCCGGGGACATAGCCATCCGATCCCGCAGGTAGTCGAAGGCGAACTCACGCAGCGTGCCGTAGATGATCCGGCGAGTGTAGGACTCGTGGCGCTCGGGTCCGGACATGTGGTCCAACACTGATCCGACTGTAAGCCCCAATGCTCGGTACACCGGCGCCAGCAGTTCGCAGTCCCTGGCGGCAAGGTAGTCGTTGGCGGTGACGACGTGGACGGTGCGACCCAACAGACCGTACAGCGCCGCCGGATACGCGGCGGCAACGGTCTTGCCCTCGCCGGCCGCCATCTCCACGACTCGGCCGTGGCACAGGTGCAGGCCGGCCAACAATTGCTGATCGGTGGGGTGAAAGCGCAGTCCCTCGGCGTCGCCATCCTGCCGGCGACGGGCAGCACGGTAAAATTCCACCGGAAGGAGCAAATCACTTCCTGGGTAACGACCTCTCCCGGTGGATACCAGCTTTCGGCGAGCATCTGCAATGCTTGGTTCGTCGTCCTCACCGGGCAAGTCGAAAACTTTCCACCACCCCAGACGTCGCCGGATGGTCTCGTCTACCACCGCGAACACGCGTACCAGTGTATCTTCCGGTATTGCATCGGAGGGTGCGGATCCATCACTCAGATTGCCGACGGCCTCACGCAGCTCTCGGTCTGACCAACTGGCAACGTCCCACTCGCGCCGGGCCGCCCGGATGCGCCACAGGATACGGTCTTCCCACGAGCGCGGGCGCCGCATTCGGGGCAGGCGGAGCCTAAGCGCGGCTAGTATCGTGCTCATCGTGATTGCCCTTCGCCTGAGGACGCGGCGGGCGGTTTCAGAGCGATTACGGCCAGGCCGGCCCGGTGGCCCGGACAATCCCACCAATCGTAGCGGGCGACCAGTCTTTCTTGTGCCGCCAGCAGGCGTGCTGCTACCACTGGATTGCAGGCGGCCAGTTCCCGACCCACCGGTCCGTCCAGGTTCCAGTCCGCGCTCAAGTCGACCCGGAAACCGGCGTTGCGGCAAAGTTCCTCGTACCGGCGTTGCAAACGTCGATATGCCCCTTCGCTGCGATAGGGTAGCGGCATCACGTAGTGCCGCCTTGACAGGTAGAGGCCGAGTTCGTTCTCGAAAACTTGCACCAGGTCAGCGTCGTCCAACCAACCTTCCAGGGCGAAAAACAGGTTTTGTGGAATATCCTGTTCGACCCGGTGATAGTAATAGTCTTCCGTTTCCGCCACCATCCGCACCGGTACGCTGGGGCGGTTGCCTGCCGTGTCGTCGCACAACAGCCGGCGGGCATCATCACCTCGGAGAAAAAGGAATGGGATGTTGCCGTTGGTGGCGTCCACCAACAGGGGTTCGCCGTTCAACCAATACAGCAGAGCCGCGTGTTGCCAGTAGCGCATATGCCGTTTTGCGAAACGGAAATCGAAGGTGTTGAGCATCTCCCGCAACCGGTCCACCGGGAGTGGTCCCGGCGCATTGGGACCGCCCAGCAGATATTCCGACTCCAGTTGATAGCGGTCGGTGAGGAACTTCAACGCCTGCACCTTCTCGGTGCAGATGCCGCCGCCACCGGCGGCAATGTTGCGCACCGTCTCATCCCCGGCCTTGAACCGCAAGCTTTCGTTAGAGAAACGCGAGTAGTTCTCGAAATCACTATTCCAGATGCGCAACGCCAAGGCTCGGATTAACTTTCGTTGGCGGCAGGGAGTATCCGTCCGCAACACCGTTGCGCTTTCTTCCGGACCGTAGGCCGCAGTCAAGGCGTTGCGTACGAAGTCATCATAAAAATGCCCATCGTGGTTCCAACGGCGAAGGTGAAAGCCGGTCCAGTTGCGGTCATAACCGGCGTCAGTGCGGTCCACCGCCACGTCGATCAATTCCAGCGGAACATCGCCGGCCACCGCCGACTGAATCGACGCAGGCTGGGCGAGGCAGGCTGGTCGGCCTTCCTGGAGAAACTTCACACCTGCGAAGATGTCGGTGAGCCGGCCGGAGTCGTCGGAGCAGTACACCAGATCCTGCAAATTGCGCAAGGACAGCAGACCTTCAGCGGTAACTGCCCCGGTCCGAATCAGGCGGTCGTCGTTTGGCGCGTCTCTCAAGTAGCGTTCCAGCAAACGGCCCAATGGGGCCCCGTGGTCCGCAGGGCAGTCCAGCCGCAGGGCCGCAGTTCGGCCAGAGACGCTATCGGTAATGCGCAGGATCAGGGATGGCGGCATGGCGAACGGAAGAGCATCCCCATCATGTTCAACATATGTTGGCAGACGGAAGTGGGATGCACCATACCACACGGCACGAATGGAGGGCCGGCGCATTGTTGCCCGGTATTGATCTGCTCACCGAATTCTGAGCCGTCGCAAATGTGAGTTTTGCGGGATGTTCTAAACCTACGAAACAGGGAAGATCGTCCCGTGAAGAAGTCCCGGTACACGCCGGAGCAGGTGGCCTTCGGCCTGCGCCGGGCCAGCGGCGCGACGAGCGGGCCGAAGGTAGACGCTGCCTCGCCATCAGCAACGACATTAACACCGAAGCTTTGCCAGCAGACAACATCCCGAGGCTGCCGCCTCAATAGCATCACCAAAAATGCCGTCAATCACACGGATTGACGGGACACGACCGCGCTCGGGAATCTTCGGGACGATCTCCTACCCTTTGATACCTCTCCCCGATGCCGAGGGCTTTCTTTCAGAAGTGCTCCTCAACCAACCGGCGGCGCCTGAAAGACCGAGTTAGAACCCCTGACAAAATGGCTTGCTAGTCCATAATCAAGGGGCTTACCTCTCGGTAAGTCCATTCCGTTGCGGTGGCACAGTACAGGCGAAAGCGGGAGGTGGCGTTCGATGGCGAAACCTTTGGTCAGCGACGAACTATGGGAGATCATACAACCGCTGCTTCCCGCCCCCAAACCTCGGCGGCTCCGCAATCCGGGACGCCAGCCGCTGGACGACCGCAAGGCGCTGACCGGCATTCTGTTCGTACTGAACAGCGGCATCCCCCGTATCAAGTACGGGGCAGGGTCTGGGGTGGCTGCACCAGTTCCGCCGGCTGCGGGTGCGCTACGAGCGCCGTGCTGACATCCATGAAGCCTTCCTGTCCGTGGGGTGTTCGCTCATCTGCTTCCGACGCCTCGCACCACATCCACCTCTGCAACGCCGTCCGTTCCGCCTATCTCGCCGCGTATCACGCTCTGGCACGGAGCAACGCCGATCTGCTGGTTGGCGCTTCGGATGCGGAACGCAGCCGGCCCGAGTGGTTGCGCGCCTACCATGCCTTGGGCGGCGACTACTCGGACCAGCGATTGCAGGGCGATTACTCCGGCTACCCCGAGGCGATCCGAGGGTTCGCCGACACCTTCCTGGAACTGCATCACCAGCGACTGCTGGCTGATGAGGACATCTCGGCGACCTTCACCGCTGCCGAGGCCCAGGCTTGGGTTGAACGGTCGCCGCCGTCATCAACGCCTTCCTGTCAGCCGACCCATTGCAGTGCAAGTCCTTCACCCTTGAGATACTGCTCCGGCCTGCGGGAGCGCAGCAACCCACGGATTGACGGGCGGCGCAGGCCGTTTTGCAACTGAGCCGGCCTCGTCCCGCGTCACACCAATGCTGTGATCCTGCGCCCAGCCGCCACCACGCTCCCGTTCTAACCCACCTGACAACTCCTCACCGCCGACTGCACAGGCACGAGCCCGACCAAGAGGAGCGGTTCGCGAACGCTTGGTTGAGCCAAAACCCGCAGCGCGCTCTGATCTGCCAGATCGACGCTGACGAACTGCAATTGGGGGAAGCCATCGAACTCGTACCGGCTGGCTCCGAAGCCGAATTTCACGTGACTGTCGAAGATCAGGGCCGCCTGCGGCTGGAGCGCATCGTGCTGACTCCCGAAGCCGAGGCGTAACGACGGCCGGCGTAGTGTACACCCCTGTCCAACTCTGACGATCTCGGCAAAGATACGAGAGCCCTGGGGGAGAAAACCGACACCACCCGGAACCGATTTACAAAACTGATGACAGCCAGCCCATAGCGGTCGGGACTCCGGCGCCGATCAACTGCGGGTATCCCCAACGACCAACGCCAAGAGCTCCCAACATGTCCGCCGCTCAACGCGAACACCCCTGCATCTGCGCTACCTGGCTGCCTCGCCTGCTCACTGGCGAGAACAGTTGCGAATGGGCCATCTGGTTCAAAGCACACCATCACGACTGGGCGAAGGTCACGTCCGACTTCAACCAAGCACAGTGGCTGCTCGACCACACTGCGCTGCTCGATGAGCGCAGAGCCAACTGGGAAGTCGGCGGCTTCGACGTCAACGTCGAGGCTCAAAACAGGTTTGAACTCCGCGGTAAAACGGCGACGCTGGCCGGCAGGCCCGACAGCATCGCCCACCGCGAAGATAGCGGCGGCGTCGACGCCAGGACCGGCCACGACAGCCCGAGCCAGGCCGTGCAGGTCATGATCTACCTGTACGCTGTTCCCAAGGCGCTGCAACGCTACCGGGAAACGAAGCTCAGCGGCCAGGTAACCTACCAGGACCACACGGTGCGCGTTCCGCCGGAGGCGGTGGACGAGTAGTTCATACAGAACCTCGGCGCGCTGATCCGCAGGCTCTCCGCCGACGAACCCGCGAGGCGTGTGCCCAGCAGCCAGGAATGCCGGTTCTGCGACATCACGGCCGACGACTGCCCACAGCGGGTTGACGAAGCCTCCGAGCCCGAAAGCGGTGCTACTCCGACTTCTGACAGCCAGCCGTCAATGGGCCGGAGTTCGGCCTTGTGCGGGAACCGAACCACCACGTAGGCTTGAACACACCCGATATGCCGGTCGAACTCCTTGGGCCTCGTCGTGGCCTCATGACCATGTCCTGGACCACCGGCTTTCCCCAGTCGGCCATCGCTCAAGCTGCCGACTGGCCGCTGCCGCTCAACCAGCGAAACCAGTGCGACGGTCGGGGACTCCTGGCGGCGCTGCAACCGGAGTCGGTCCCGCTGCGCATTTTCGACCCGCAGTATCGCAGCCTGCTGGACAAGATGCGCTACCGCAACGGAGGCGTCAGCCGGGGACGACGACGCTCGGCGCTCCCTCAGATGAGCGAGGAGATCATCGGCGAATTCATCTCCGGCGTCTCGGACGCTTTGATCCAGTCCGGCCACCTGTTCCTGCGGACCGGCAAATGTCACCTGTGCAAGGGCATCGGAACCTGGATGGGAGATGGCGGACTGGAAGTCGTCGATCTCGTCACTTGGAACAAAAGCCGGATGGGCATGGGCTACCGCACCCGGCGCGTGGCGGAATACCTGCCCATCCTGCACAAGCCGCCCACACGGGTCGGGCTGGCAACACGACGACATTCCCGACGTCGTTACGGAAAAGGTCCAACCCGTCGGGAACGTTCACTCCAAGCCCGTGAACCTTCAGGCCCGTTTGATCGAGGCGGTTACCGATCCCGGCGACGTGGTGATTGAGCCAGCGGCCGGCAGCTACTCCGCGATGACCGCTGCCCACCAAGTGGGACGCCAGTTCCTGGGTTGCGACATCGCAAGCGCGTTGTGAGCGGGTAGACGGGAATGTTCGCGGAGCGTGGCACCGAGCAAGGCAGGGACGACCACGGTGTCCACACCTTGCCCTACCCGCTCAGCCTGAGGCTGTCCAAGAATGCACCCGCTACTTGTCCGCCGCTGGTGTCCACTTGTAGATGTTGGCCAGCGAACCACCCATCAGAATCTCCCGGTCCGAGTCCGACAGCGTGTCCGTTAGCCGGAATGCCTCCACTCCCTGCTCGTAGGTCAGCAGGTTCACCGCCCGCGTCCAGTCCGTCCCCCACAGGCACCGCTCCAGTCCGTAGGCGTCAAAGATGCGATGCACCGGCTCCCAGATGTCGGGGTACGGAAACCCTGCGTGCGACAGCGTGCCCGCCCCCGAGATCTTGATCGCCACGTTGTCCAGCTCCGCACACGACAAGACGTTGGGCAGGGCGGCGAAAGGCTCATCGGGCGGCGGCGGATCGAACGGCTGGGCCAGCCCCAGGTGGTCTATGATGATCTGCGTGTCGGGGTTCTGCTGGGCCAGTTGACGCAGCAGCGGCAATTTACCGGCCGACATGATGTTCACCGGTACGCCGGCACGACCGCCGGCCGCCAGGATGGCGTTCAGCCCCGGGTGGTCCGCCTCGTAGTCGTTGTTCGACAGCATGATCCGACAGCCCACCACGCCCGGCGTCGACGTCCACTGCTCCACGTCCGCGTTAATCGTCTCCGAGTTGGGATCGAAGGGCCGGACCAGGCCAAACTTGGTGGGATGCTGCGCGTACACCTCCAGCGCGTAGCTTGCGTCGTACGCGTAAATCGCGAACGGCGAGATCAGTATCGCGCCGTCCACTCCCACCGCCGCCATCGCCTCCACCATGTCGTCCCCCGTAACCTCCTCCGGTCCGGTCAGAAATCCCATCCACGGACGCTCGGGAGTGTTCCGTTGGTACGCGTGTACCTGACAGTCAATCGTGAGGGCCATCGTCATCCTCCTTTGCCATGGCGACCGTAGCGCGGCAATCCCGCCGCCTGCGCGGATAATACCAGATGCCGGCCAGCGCCCGAGCCGGCTCGATGGACGCCACTCGTTGGCTCGTCTGGTTCCACGACCGCCTGGCGGCCATGAACCAAGCCGACAAAACGGTGGATGCCGCCCACAGCTCGACGAGGCTTCAACCATAAGTCCTGGCCAACGACCTGAACGAAGACCGGCCAAATTCGTCGGCCGACTGATCAACGGTGGGGAGGGGAACATCACCGCGGCACGCTACCGGCGGTTGACTAGATGTGCCCCCGAAACGGCCGTCAACGACATCGAGCAGCTGGTGGAACTGAGCGTCCTCGCCAGGAACGAGTCCGGCGGCAGGGTTCTCGGACGCTCGGGTTGGGCGCGGTGAGACTGAAAAATATAGCCGTGCTCGCCTGACGATCTGGAACTCCGCACGATGAAACAACCCATCAGGCGAACCTTCTGCCCACGCCGGATCGCTCCCAAGTACTGGTCATCGACCAGGAGATGCCGCCCGGGTCTCACCGATCCAGCCGCCATCGCCGCCTACCAGCAGGGCTAATCAAACATGAGGGGCGCCGCTTGGTTCTCCGCAGTTGCGGCCTACGACGAAGCAATCAGAATCCAGCCAGGGTAGCCGGCATGTACGAGGCCAAGGGTACCGCCGATATGTACGGCGGTCACCGCGACGAAGCTCTCGCAGACTACACGACGGTCATCGAACTCGAACCCGACGATGCTGGACACTGGCGACGCCGAGCCCAGGCCCACACCATCACACCCACACCCGAGCCCCACAAGCGCGCAGAGGACGCCAGCCGAGCCATTGAGCTTGACCCGCACCATCCGATTGGCTACGGGCACCGCGCGATTGCCCTGACGCAACTTCCGACGCCAGATTGGCAACAGGCGTTAGCCGACATGAACCGTGACATTGAGCTGTTCCCAAAGCACGACCCGAAGCGTACCGGTTACGGGTCTGGATTCACGAAAACCTGGGGAACCACGCCGAAGCCGACAGGGACCGCGGGATGGCCGAGTAGCCACGTTGCGGGGAATCGGGGGCTTAACCGTACTACGTTGGTCATCCCCAAACCCGACACGCAGACGGCAGAGACTACGCCGACAGTTGACTGGCCCACGCCCGGCCTTACACGGGACAGACCTGACCCGGTCGGCTTTGTGTCCCCGGACGCAGTTCGCGAGATTCGGCTATCCGACTGCCGGTCTCTGTATTCGATTTATGCCGTACAGACGTGTCCGGCCCGGTGGGCTAGTGTAGGTTTGTCCCGCAATTGTCCCACGTCAGGGCGCAAAAGAGGGCGGTTCCCGCTTGTTGATACTGTAAACAAGCGCGAACCGCCTTGTTATTGAAAAAGTGGTGCCGAAGGTCGGACTCGAACCGACACGGGATATTCTCCCACCGGTTTTTGAGACCGGCGCG
This sequence comes from Dehalococcoidia bacterium, assembly GCA_034423575.1. Classification (GTDB taxonomy): domain Bacteria; phylum Chloroflexota; class Dehalococcoidia; order Lucifugimonadales; family UBA3495; genus Bin87. The sequence goes on from DAOUIF010000085.1 coordinate 40,763, forward strand.
TCTACCATTCCGCCACTTCGGCCTGCCAATTTCAGTATAGCACGGTTGCGTCTCAGCTCGGTCGCGTTGTAGCATTTAACTACTTCCTGGCCGTACGGATCACGGGTCTGGAAGCCCATCAGAAGCGAGAGATGCGAAGGGCGGCAACGCTATGGTTACCATCAAGGAACGGTTGGACGAGGATATCCGCAACACGATGCGCGCCCGTGACCGGGAGCGCCTGGAAACCTTGCGGTTCCTGAAGAGCCAGATCCAACTGACCGAGAAGAACAATCTCAAAGAGCTGGACGAAAGCGGCGTCACCGACGTGGTGGCCAAGCAGGTCAAGGACCGCCGGGAGAGCATCGAGATGTTCGGCCAGGGCGGACGCGCCGACCTGGTCGCCAAGGAAGAAACTTCCCTGGCCATCCTCCTGGAGTATATGCCCGAACAACTGAGCGACGACGAAATCGAGGCCATCGCCCGCCAGGCTATCGCCGATACTGGCGCGGCTGGCCCGGGCGATCGGGGCAAGGTTATGGGCCGCATCATGCCGCAGGTGCGCGGCAAGGCCGATGGCAGCCAGGTAAACGCAATCGTGTCACGTCTCCTGGAATCGGCGGGCTGACCCGACGTATGCGTTTCGGCATCCTGGTCTTCCCGGGAACCTGGAGCGACACTGACTGCCACCACGCCGTTTGCGGCGTGTTGGGACAGGAGGCCGACTACATCTGGCACAAAGAAGACAGCGTCCACGGCTACGACGCCGTCATCGTGCCGGGCGGATTTTCCTACGGCGATTACCTCCGCGCCGGGGCGATTGCCCGCTTCTCCCCGGTTATGGGCGCGGTCCGGGACTTTGCCGCGGCGGGCGGGTTGGTCATCGGCATCTGCAACGGCTTCCAAATCCTGTGCGAGGCCGGCCTCCTTCCGGGCGCGCTGCGTCGCAACGGACACCTGGAATACCGTTGCCAGTGGACATACCTGCGCACGGAAACGACGGACTCGCCGTTCACCAGCAGGTGCAGCGTGGGGCAGTCGTTGGCCGTACCCGTATCCCACGGCGAGGGCAACTACTTCGCAGACCCATGCACCATAGCCCAACTGGAGGAACAGGGCAGGATCCTGTTCCGCTACTGCGAGCCCGATGGTGCGGTGACGCCCGCAGCCAATCCGAACGGATCCGTGGACAACATCGCGGGCATAATCAACGAGGGTCGCAACGTGCTGGGCATGATGCCGCACCCCGAAAGAAGCTGCGAGGCGTTGCTGGGCTCCGACGACGGGAACCTGATCTTCGGTTCCATGATTGACGCCGGAGCCAATCGCTAGGGATGCTGCTGTCGCTGGGACTGGCGTGCATCTCGGTGCTCGGGTTTGGCAGCTCCGCGGTGCTGGCCCGATTGGGGATGCAGACCATGCGGCCGATGCCCTCGGCGCTGGTGTCGATGGTGGCGTCGACGCTGCTGGCGGGCACGCTGGCCCTGATCTTCGAACTGGATGCGATAATCGCCATGCCGGCAATCGCGATGGTGTGGCTCCTCGGCAACGGCGTCCTGTCCTACATCGGCGGACGCTCCCAGCAATACGTGGCGATCAGCCTCATCGGCGCGTCGCGAGTGACCCCGATCGTGGGCAGCGCCGCCATATTCTCCGCGATATATGCGATCACCCTCACCCAGATCGGTGTAACCGGCTTTGACGAGCATCTGAACGTGCTGCTTGGCGTCGGCACCGTCGTGGTGGTGATCGGGCTGGCCCTGACAGGAGGAAACTTCCTCCGCCAAAGCTGGGGGAGTGATTGGCATTCGGTACTCGGCTACGTGTTGGCGATATTGGCGGCGGCATGTTACGGAGCGGGCACACTGAGCGGCAGGGTGCTCAGCATCCAGTTCGGGTCGCCGTTGATCATGGCGGCGGGGAGCATGTTCTTTGCCACCCTGGTGCTGTCACCAATCTTTGGACGCGAGGCAGTACAGCAAACGACCAGTTCCGGTTGGGCGCCGCTGTTCGTGTTCCTGGCCGGCTTCGCTGCGGCCTGCGCTGTGATATCGATATACTTCGCGGTTACGCGCGAGGGATCGAGCATCCTTGTCCTTTCACCCATCGTGTCGTGCAACCCTCTGGTCACTTTAGTCCTGGCTCGGCTGTTCCTGCGGCGGACCGAAACGATCACCAAGGAACTGGTCATCGGCACGGTGATGGCGGTGGGGGGCGTGGCCATGGTGGTGGTCGGGGGCCTGATATCATAATCAGCGGAAAACAGTGATGCCGGTCACCAAGGAAATCCTCGACGAGATCGCCCTGTCCCGGGCGGAATACGACATGATCGTCGACCGGCTGGATCGGGAGCCCAATCCGGTGGAGTTGGGCATGTTCGGCGCGCTTTGGAGCGAACACTGCGGCTACAAGCACTCGCGCCCGCTGCTGGGTATGCTGCCGTCGCGCTCCGAGCGGACCCTGTCGCAGGCCGGCGCCGAGAACGCCGGCGCCATCGATATCGGCAACGGCCTGGCGGTGGTTTTCAAGGTGGAGTCCCACAACCACCCGTCTGCCGTAGAACCATTGCAGGGCGCCGCGACGGGTGTTGGCGGCATCGTGCGCGACATCCTGGCCATGGGCGCGCGACCCATCACCCTGCTCAACTCGCTCCGATTCGGCCCACCCGACACGGCCTTAAACCGCCGTCTCCTCAAAGGCGTCGTGGACGGCATCGGCTGGTACGGGAACTGCATCGGCGTGCCCGACGTGGCCGGCGAAATCTACTTCGACGACTGCTATTCGCAGAACCCGCTGGTGAACGCCATGTGCGTTGGCATCGCGCGCATCGACGACCTGGCCAGCGCCGCAGCCGACCGACCCGGCGACATACTGTTGCTGGCGGGCGCGGGCACCGGCCGCGACGGGATCCACGGCGCGTCCGGCCTGGCCTCCCGCACATTCGAGGAGGAACAGGAACTCCGACCCACGGTTCAGGTGGGCAACCCTTTCCTGGAGAAATCATTGATCGAGGCCTGCCTGGAGGCCCTTGGCACGGGCAGAGTGCGCGCGCTGCAGGATCTGGGGGCGGCCGGCCTCACCAGCGCGGCGGTGGAATCGGCGGCGCGCGGCGGGCGGGGCATCGCGCTGGACATCAGCCAGGTGCACCGCCGGGAAACCGGAATGACGGGCTATGAAGTTATGCTGTCGGAGTCCCAGGAACGCATGCTGCTGGTCGCCGCGCCGGAACACGTGCCGGCAATCCGCGAAGTGTTCGACAAGTGGGACATCCCGTGCCGACCTGTTGGCAACGTAACGGACGAACCCTACGCGCTGGTAACCGACGGTGCGGAGCCGATTGCCTCGGCTCTCGTTTCCCATCTGACCGAGGCTCCGCGCTACCGGCTTGACGGGCGGGTCTCCGCGGAATCGGTAGACCGGCAGAGGCTCCGGCTGCGGGACGTGCGCATGCCGGCCGACGCCGGGGAAACATTGTTGCGGTTGCTGGCTGCTCCCAATATAGCCAGCCGTCAGGGGGTGTACCGCCAGTATGATCACCAGGTCCAGACTAACACCGTGGTCGGACCGGGCGCTGGCGACGCAGCGGTATTGAGGGTCAAGGGTACCGGCCAGGCAATCGCGGTAGCCATCGACGGCAACGGGCGGCATTGCTTCCTGGACCCCTACCGAGGGGCGCAAATGGTTGTGGCCGAGGTGACGCGCAACCTGTCCTGCGTCGGCGCGGAACCCCTCGCGCTCACGGATTGCCTTAACTTCGGCAATCCGGAGCGTCCCGAGATTTACTACCAGTTGGAGCAGTGCATTCGCGGCATGGCGCGGGCATGTCGGGCATTGGGCGTGCCGGTGGTGAGCGGGAACGCCAGCCTGTACAACGAAAGCCAGGGAGCGGCCATCTACCCCACTCCCATCGTCGGCGGATTGGGGTTGTTGGAGGATGTCCAACGACACTGCGGCGCGGGGTTCTCCGAAGCAGGATTGGCGGTTGTGCTTCTGGGCACAGACCGGCTCACCGCCCGCGCGTCAGACCTGGCTGGCAGCGAATATCTGAACACGATACATGACCTGGTGAAAGGGCGACCGCGAATCGACCTGACGCTCGAACGGCGGGTGCAAGCGTTATGCCGCGCCCTCATTGCGGAAGGCACGATCAAGTCGGCCCACGATTGCTCGGATGGAGGACTGGCGGTCGCGTTGGCCGAGTGTTGTATCCTTGGTGACGGTCGCATTGGAGGCGCGGGTCCGATGGGATTTATCGCGTCGGCCGACTTCGCGAATGGCGTTCCCCGGCGATGGGACGCGGCTCTCTTCGGAGAGGCTGCATCTCGCATCGTGGTAACCGTGGATCCGGATAGCGTTCCCGACGCGATGGAGGCAGCCTCAGCGGCCCAAGTACCAGCTTTGACGCTGGGACGGACCGGCGGGCGCCGGCTGCAGTTGGGCAACCTGATGGACCTGCCAGTCGAGGAGTTGGCCGGAGCATGGTACGGAGGACTGAGTAACGCAATACATTGAACTGGGAGGAGAAATGGAAGCAATAAAGAAGCTCGTCGGCGCATATCTTGTCGGCGTATCAATCGCAGTCGCCATTTTCTTCATTATCAACGTGTTCCTGGTGGGTACGATAAGTGTCCTTGCCGTATGGCACGTGCTGGACGTGCTGATGCTGGTGGGACTAGCGCTGGGGGTGGTTTTCAACTACGCATACAAAACCCGCATGAACGGGCGCGATGCAGGTGAGTCGGTGACCCGGGGTTACCTCGACGCCAACGTCACCTTCTACATCACCACCGGCGTAACCATCCTTTTCCTGCACAACTGGTTCGCTTTCCTGGCCACTGGCGACGTCAGCGTGGGCGAGAACCACACCGCCTGGGTCATTTGGGCAGTGGTCGACACCGTTCTGCCCATCATCCTGGGCACCACCGGCTGCCGCCTCTGGCGGGAAAGCTCAGGCGCCTGACACAAGCGGATGGTTTACCAGTCGTGACATCGCCCCGGCGCAAGACGGTCTACCTGGCCAACCCTTACGGGTTCTCTGAGCAGCAAAAGACGCGCCTGCTCCCCGAACTCATCGCGGCTCTCGAGAGCCTTGGCTTGGAAGTGTGGGAGCCCTTCCAGCGCAACAACCAGGTCGATCTTTCCCAGCCGGGTTGGGCGCACCGGGTCGCCCTGGCCGATTGCCAGGATGTCAGGGACGCCGAGGCGATCTTCGCCGTCGTGAACGGAGCGCCTCCCGACGAAGGGGTGATGGTCGAACTGGGCATCGCTATCGCCTTGGGCAAGCCGACTTTCCTGTTTCGCGATGACTTTCGCCGGGTTACCGACAGCGAGGAATACCCGCTGAACCTCATGCTGTTCGCGGGCCTGCCGGAACGCGGTTGGCAGGACTATTACTACACGTCGGTTGCCGAGATCGGGGCGCCAGGCAAAGCCCTGGCCCGTTGGGCGCGGAACCGAACGACCGACGACGTCCCGAATACGTAAGCGGGTTACCCGGGACAGGGTAACCCGCTGCGTAAAGGTCAAGCGGGCGCCGTCAGCTGATGGCCACTATTTCCACCTCTTCGGGCGTTTCGGCGCGGTCGGCCTCCGCTGAACCATGATCGTCCACGGGTGGCGCGGCGATGGCGTCGTAGGTGGGGGCAGGGTCGTCGACTGGAGGCTCGTAGGGCAGCCCCAGCCGCGCCGCCAAGGCGAATCCGACCACAGGATGTTCCCGATTCAACCCGAATACCCGTCGCCTCCGCGACCGGTTGGTCTCAGGATCCCTGAAATTGATGTTTCGGTACTGGAACATGCCGCAGTTCATCAGGGTTCGGACGTAGCGGGTGATCAGGTTGCGCGCCACCATATCGGCTGATTCGCCCCAATGCTTGCGGATGGTGGCATCCTCGGCTCCGATGCCGTCGGTAAGCGCTTGGCTGATCTCGTTGCACAGCGCCTGAAACATCACCGCGTCGGCGCCGTCGCGATCTTCGAGGAAGTGGCTCATGACAACGAGGTCGGCGATACGCGCCGCGTCGCCCTCCGGGTCGTCGGACTGGGGCAGGTCAGTAGCGGCGATGGCCTCGGCCAACGACCGCTCGACTTCTGACTGACGCGGTCCGGCTGGCGCTGGGGCCGCGCGGTCCGGCGTTTTGGTCTGCGCTGCCTCGGTCATCGGTTCGGCCGAGCGGTCATCCTCTTCGTCAAAGTCCGCGGGTCCATCAGACCGGCCCTGGACGGCGTCGACTTCTTCATCAGCAGCATCGACCGCGACATCTTCGTCGACGTACGCCGCTCCGTTCTCCAGGTCTGCGTCGTCATCGTCCCTGGCCACGGGTTCGGGATCCGGCTCATCGGCCATCAGGATCCAGTCCACCAGGTCGACGCTGCGTATCTTGATGTTGCCCTCTTCGGCCACGCGCAGCATCAACTTCTTGAAACCGGAGAATCCCAGCTTGCGCTCGTCGAAACCGGCGATTCGGCGCACCAGCCGCTGCTTGAGCGACGTGAGGAGAAGGGTGTGTCCCGCGGCACGCTCCGTTCGAATCACGTCTTCGATGGCGCGTATAACCTCGGGCAGTTGGTGACGTCCTGGGTTTGCCAGTGCGGCAGTCTGTTGCGGGCGGCCGCGCTGAGCGGGAGCGCGGTGGAAAGAGGACGCGGGTTCTTCGGGTTCGATAGGATCGACGTCCGCGTCGTAAAAGATCAAGCCATCGACGTGATCGGCCATCCGCCGCGAGGTGGCCCAGGACACGCCGACCACCAGGACGCGCTTTCCGACCGCGCGCAGGGAGTTGATGACGTGGATGAAATCGGAGTCGCCGGATACGAGGACGAAAGTGTTTATGTTGGGGAAATTGTGTGCGGTGTCGATGCAATCCGCAGTCATCTTTACGTCAACGCTGTTTTTGACGCTGACGGTGCGTCCCGACTGGTAAGACCCGCGCAGGGGCAATCGCGTGGGCACGTAAACCGGCTCGATGCCTGCTGCGTACAGCGATGGCGGGTCGTGGATGAACTGGCTGGCCCCCTTGAGTTCGGGAGCTCGGGATACCCAGTCGGCATAGGCTTTGCCGACGACAACGCGGCCGTGGTTGGAGACCTCTTCCTTCAGCGCGGACACGTTGGGGGTTCTACCCCGTACCGCCAAGCTGATCTTGAAGTTTTCCCAATCTATGAATAATGCTACGTCTTCACTGAATGCGGCGTTGCCATTGACCTGTTGAATAGCGATGATGGTACCTCGACTTGCTCTTCGAGTGAGCGGGTGTCGCAAAAAAGTTTAACGGCGGGGGCCGAAACCCGTCAAGTTTGCTAGTTTCCGTTACCCAGGCGAATAGCCAGCGACTCCGGTAGGCCGGCCTCCAGTATCCCATTCTGCGCTCCGGCCAGGTCATACTCCACCCGACGATGGTGCAGCACTCCGGCGGCGCCTCCAGACTCGCTGTCGTAGATCATATAGGAAGCGCGCCAGTTGCCGTCCCGAGGCTGGCCCACGCTGCCCGGGTTGACGATCATCCGGCGGCCGGGTTCCAGCAGTAGCGGGACCGACGGGTCCAGCAGCTCAACGCCGGCACGTCCGTCGTTCTCGGTCCAGACCAACGGGTAGTGCGAATGCCCTACGAGGCAGAAGGGAGTTTCCATGAGGGTAAAGGTCGCCATGGCCGCCGGCTCGCTGATGAGATACTCCATGACCGGGTCACGCAGACTGCCGTGCACGTGAGTGAACCATCCTGTCTGACGGACTTCGGGCAGCGCCGCCAGGTACGCCATTTCGTCACCGGACAGCTGTTGAGTGGTCCACAGCGCCGCGGCGCGCGCGGCTCCGTTGAACAGGTCGGGGTTCAGCTTGCCCGTGACGGCGTGGTCGTGGTTGCCGGCTATGGCTATGTGGGGCAGGTTGCGCAGTCGATTGATGCACGTGCCCGGGTCCGACCCGTAGCCCACCAAATCTCCCAGGAACCACACGACGTCGTATCCACCAGCAGTTTCCGCATCGGCCAGGACGGCTTCAAACGCCTGCAGGTTGGAGTGGATGTCCGAGACAATCAGGGCACGCATGGGCGCTCGCCGACCGCGTGCGGAGAATGGCGAGTCGGTAACCGCGCCGACACTCCACACGCGCGCCTCAGTAGTCTCCTGCCAGACTGACCGACAGAACCCGATCCAAACCGGCGAGGTCCGGCTCCACGGTGACTTCCGCCTCGGGGAAGGCAGCAGACGCCAGGGACCTTGCCTCGGCGATCTGCTCAGGGTCCATCTCCAGCAGGATAACTCCGTGGGATTTCAGGCGACTTTCCGAAGTGCCGTGGGAGGCAGCGGCCTGGGAAAACAGGCGTCGGATGTGGTCCAGGCCATCGGGCCCGCCGTCCAGCGCCGCCACCGGCTCCCACTGGATTTCGGGTTGCAGGGTGGGAATGCGATCGGTGGGCAGATAGGGGAGGTTGGCGACGACCACGTCCACCGGCTCGGGCAACGGGTCGAGCAGGTCGCCCTTCAACAGCGTGACCCGGTCGGCGACGTTGTGCATGCGCACGTTGTACGCGGCCACGTCCAGGGTGGCGTCGAATGCGTCGCTGGCGTAAATGCGTGCTGCCGGCAGGTGGATCGCCAAGTTTACGGCGATGGCGCCGGTTCCGGTGCCGACGTCGGCGATGACCAGTTCGCGGCTTTCCATTCCCATCAGCGCCATGAACAGCGCGTGCTCAACCATGGTCTCGGTTTCCGGACGGGGTATCAGCACGTCCCGGTTCACCAGCAGGTTGACACCGTAAAACTCGCGATAGTTCAGGATATACGCCAGGGGCTCCCGTGTGAGCCGTCGGGTCACAATCGCCGCCAACTGCTCCTCCTGTTGGGGTGAGACCTGGCTCTCCTGCTCCGCAAAGATGGCCTGGCGGGGCATTCGCATGACGTCCATCACCATGACTTCGGCTTCCAGGCGGGCGTCCGGAATGCCGACGGACTCCAGGGTGCGATGGGTGTCCTGGATGACGGTGCGAAGGTTGGGCATGTGGTTCAATCGGCAAGGGCGACCCTGCGGCCGCCCCCGAGTATGTTGGTGACAAATCTTGGGATCATGCGGACACGCTGGCCAGGGCACGTTCCTGGTCGGCAGCAATCAGGCGATCGATGATGTCACCCAGGCCACCATCCATCAGGCGCTGCACCCCGTGGATCGACAGCCCGATACGATGATCCGTGATCCGGTCCTGCGGGTAGTTATAGGTGCGGATTCTCTCGGAGCGGTCGCCGCTGCCGATCTGCGCCTTGCGGCTTTTGGAGATGGCAGCCTGGTGGCGCTCCTGTTCAGCCGTGAACAGCCGGCTGCGCAATATGGTCATCGCCTTGGACTTGTTCTTGTACTGTGACCGTTCGTCCTGGCAGACCACCACCACGCCGGTGGGTTCGTGAACGATGCGGACGGCGGTCGCTACCTTGTTGACGTTCTGCCCGCCGTGGCCCCCAGCGTGGAAGATGTCAATGCGCAGGTCGTCCTCCTTGACGTCCACCTCGACCTCGTCGGCCTGTGGCAGCACCGCTACGGTGACGGTCGACGTGTGGATGCGGCCCTGCGTTTCGGTTTCCGGTACGCGCTGCACCCGGTGGACGCCGGCTTCGAACTTGAGCCGGCTGAAGGCGTTCGCGCCATCGACCGAAAAGGCGATGCGGCTGAAACCTCCCAGGTCAGACGGGTTGGAATCGAGGATTTCCACCGCCCAGCTCTGCTCCTGGGAGAAGCGCTGGTACATCCGGTACAGGTCACCGGCGAACAGCGATGCCTCCTCGCCACCAGCGGCGGCGTGGATCTCCACGATGACGTCCCGTTCGTCGTTCGGATCCTTCGGCAGGAGCGCGATCCCCAACTGCTGGGCCAACTGTGAAATGCGCTGCTCGACCTCGACCAGCTCCATTTGGGCCATTTCGACGAGCTCGGGATCGCCGCCCTCGCTCACCAATGCTTTCAGGTCGGCTTGTTCTTCGGCCAGTCGCCGGTGCTGGCTGTCGATACCCGCCAACTCTTCGAGGCTGGATCGTTCCCGGTTCAACTCGCGGAGCCTGGCATAGTCTGCAGCCACTTCAGGTTTTGCCATTTCTTCTTCAATGGACCGGTAACGATCCACGATAGGCTGCAGCTTGTCGAATATATCTGCTATATCTGCCATCACACACCGCGCAATATTGGGAAACTAGTTCGAGATTATAACTTAGCCCGCGAAACGTCTACAAGACGAACATTGTTGAGACCCGATGACGCTCCTCAACGATGTACCGGCGCAGAAGGGACATAGCGGCACCGATCCTGGGGTTGCGCGCCGATGGGTTAGTTGGTCGGGTTGTTCCCGTCTTCCGGCTTTTCGTCACTGCGGCCGCGCAAGCGCGCAACCAGATCCCAGACGAACGATCCGATTTCACTGCCGGCGGTTACCAGGGCGGAGACTCTTGCCGCCGCGTCGAGCATGAGGCACGAGGATGCTTCGAAATTAGTCGCCGCTCTCCTGATTTTCGGGTAGATCTTCAGCGTGACCACGGTCAGCGCCAACGCCGCTACGGTCACCATGACCGCCATAACGATGATTGCGATATCCCGGATAATCGACACGACGTCGGGCGACATAAACAGCTGTCCTTCGCGTAGTGACACAAAAACGCCGGGACGACGGCCGGATGGACCGTCGCCCCGGCGACCGGCTCTGGCTAATCCTCGGCTTCGAGCTCCGCGTCGCTGTCGCCGGCGGCGATCCGGCTGCGGATGCGCTGCCAGTAATCGCGGCCGCGTTCGACGGCCTGGTTGGCGCCCTGCGTCAACGCCTGGCGGGTTTCCCGTCCGCTGCGGGGCGCCAACAGCATGCCGAGGCCAACCCCGATGCCTATGCCAGCGGCCAGCAGTATCAAATCACGTTGGGTGCGGTTCATGTAAGACCTCCTGAAATTGACTGTCCGTACCCAATTATACAACGCGGGATCGCCCTGGCCGGCCGGCCCGTCGTCGCCGTTATGACCGAATTGGGGTCGCGCAGGATCAATTTGCATGTTGCTCCACTGGGTACGCGAACGATATGATATCGTGTATACGAATATAGTAT
>DAOUIF010000086.1:0-64765 GCA_034423575.1 Dehalococcoidia bacterium
CCTACATCATCACTCTGCCCATCACCGCCGATCTGACCAAGTACGTCCCTCCCTTTCTGGCCGCGCATTTGGGGAGCGGCGGTTCCGGCCCGCTGGCCAATTTCTCGGCCTTCGCCATGCCGCCAATGTCCGAGCTGGTGGAGGGAGGTTACGAGCATCTAGTCCGCTTGGCCAACGTCCGGAACGACGACCTGGTTTACGGAGGCAGCATGTTCTCCTACGACCTGGCCCGCATGATGGAATCGGTGGCTCAGGCCGTGCAGGAATACGCTGACTCCTGGTTTCGCACCAGTGGAGAGGAAGGCGTCTCCACCGTCCCTGCCGAGGACGCCGCCATACCCCTGGGCGGCTCCTCGCCCCTGACGGGTGCGGTGGATGCCGACGAAGGCGACAGCTTGGGCGTAAATGAGGTGCTCTGGAGCTTCATGAGCGAGGGCGACCGGCTGGCCGAGATGGGCCGGCTGCTGGGCCGCTTGCGCTTCGCCCAGGAAGGCAACGATGCCACCGCCATTGCCGACATCATCGCGGAGATGACCGCCCTGGGCCGGCACCTGCCCGATGAGTTTGGCATCGGCTCGCTGGTGGCCGCCGCCAACGACACCACCCCCAACGGCGTGCAGTTGGCCCAGTTATACCTTGATCGCTGCTACCGGCTCTCATCCGGGGATACGGAGCAGGTGCGCCGCATCGACGAGGCCATAAAGAATCTGCAACGGCGAGGGTGATCAAACCCTCGCCGTTCGCGATCGCCTCGGTGGATTTCGAGCCTCTACTGCTCCTTCTGCATCTCCGTCACGCCCGTGGATGACTCCGCTCGTATTCGGCGCGGACGTGCGAGTCGGTCAGGTGGGTGTAGACCTGCGTCGTTGAAATGCTGGAGTGTCCCAGCAACTCCTGTACGTGGCGCAGCGAGGCCCCGTTCTGCAGCAGATGGGTGGCGAAACTGTGCCGCAGCGTGTGCGGTGTGATTTTCGGGTCCACGTCGGCGGCCTTTGCCGCCGTCTTCAGGATGTTCCACACCCATTGCCGGGTGAGCCGCTCGCCGCGCTGGTTCAGGTACAGCGCCGTCTCGCCGCGCTTGTCGCCAAGTAGCTCGACCCGGGCTCCGCCGATGTATTCCCGCAGGTTCGACAGGGCGTCCGGGTAGAGGTAGACGATCCGCTCCTTGGAACCCTTGCCCCAGGTGCGGATGAATCCCTCTTCAAAGTCGATGTCCTGGACGTTCAGCGCCACCAGTTCGCTCACCCGCAGGCCGGTTGCGTACAGCAACTCCAGGATGCTGGCGTCCCGGCGCCCTTCCGGCGTCCCTGTATCCGCCGCTGTGGCCAACAGACGCCTCACGTCGTCTTCAGAGATGTACTTGGGAACCGTCCGTCCTACCCGTGGGGATCCCAAGTTCTCGGTCGGATCTTCGGTTATCAGCCCGTTTGCGCTGAGGTATCCGAAAAACGACCGGACTGCAGCAACCTTGCGTGCGGTGGTGGTGTCTCGATACTTGCGGTTGTCCCGCAGTTCGCTGATGTAGGCGTTGAGCAGGTTGATGTCGACCAGACGCCAAACTTCCTGGTCCTCGGAGTTGAGGCTGTCCGCGACGAACTCGCGGAACTGGTTCAGGTCGTTGCTGTACGCATCCAGCGTGTTCTGGGAAAAGCCCCGCTCAACGATGAGGTGTTGCAGGAACGAATTTACCGTTTGCCTCATGATCTCCGCCAGTGGGCTGGTGTACCCGGCCCCGCTTTGCTTTGCTTCCCTTCCCCGCTTGCCATGTGGTACGGCAGGCGTCCGGCATCATTTTTGTACATCCAAGCGGCAGGCGTCATTCGGCGCACGATGCGGGATTCGACGATTCCCGGTCATATGAGGCTGAAAACTCCCACCGAAGCCAGCGTGACGATCGCCGCATGGATGATCAAGCTCGCGGCGATTGACGCCAACAACCGGCTCCGGCGCATTCCGGCTACCTCCAAAGTCACCGTGGTAACATACACCCCGGCCCACGGCGTGACGATCAATACTCCCCACACGCCCCAACGGTCCAGCGCCCGCAATAGCCGTCGGCTGCGGCGACGCAGCATCCATCGGACCGTCGACCGAACCGGCTCGGGACGCATGCGCAGCATAACCTTCAACACCCCCGTACCCTGCTCCGCCCTGCGAAACAACCCCGATATCACCAGCGCCGGCAGCATGTTGAACACCACGGACACCAGGGCAACGAGCATCGGGTCCAGACCCAGGCCCACGCCCAAGGGTATGGAGACCAGTTCCTCGCCTATGGGCGATGCCGCGGTCAGCGCCACCGCTACGTACTTGGCCCACAAACTCGCGGCCTCCCGAGCCGGCGGAGCGACTCGCCGTTGGCCTGTCCCGAGCGGCCGCCTTCTGCAAAGACAAACGGATTATCCATGAACCCGCTAATTTTACTCGCAGTCGCCCTCCAGTCCGGAGACGGATCCGCTGACTTGTCTTTCCTGGCGTATCTGGACATTTGGATCATCGGCGGGTTGGTAATGCTGGCGGTTGTGGTGGTCGTGGGTAAATGGCTCTACGGGAAACTCCGCCGCCGACCCGATGACGACCGGTACTACGACGAGAGGTACGACGAATACGACTACGAATGCTGACGTCCCCAGCCGCTGGCGACTCGGGTGCGGAGTCCGGCTCGCGCGTACCGCTTGTCATCGCGAGGAGCGCAGCGACGCGGCGATCTCGTTACACGAAGAACGGACGCCTCCGGCAGCGGGATTGCCGCGCTTCGCTCGCAATGACGGATTTGAGAAATCGGTTAAGCGCGAGTGACGTCCGGCGTTTGACAGGATTCTGCGGATTTTATACCCTCGACAAACAACGTCGGCATGAGGAGTACGCGCAGATGGTTACCCGAGGATTCTTCGGACGACGCCGCGAAACGCCCCCGCGTCCCATTCCGCCCGGTCAATACCTGGAACGCGGATTCCCGGTGCTGACCGCCGGGCCAACCCAGCGGGTACCGTTGGACCAGTGGAGCTTCGTGTTGGTGGGCGCCGAGGGCGAGCCCCTGGGTGAGTGGAACTGGGAGCAGTTTCGCTCGTTGCCCGAGACGGAAATCCATACCGACATCCACTGCGTCACCAAGTGGAGCAAGCTGGATACCTCCTGGAAGGGAGTCACCATCGACGATCTCTTGGTCGCTGCTGGAGTCTCTGAACCGCCGCCTTACCTTATGGCCTTTTCCTATGGAGGCTATACCACCAACTTGCCGACATGGGACGTGCTCGAGGGTCGGGGCATGGTCGCCTTTGAGTTTGATGGACAACCCATCGCCGCCGAGCATGGGGGCCCGGCGCGCCTGGTGGTTCCGCACCTGTACTTCTGGAAGTCCGCCAAGTGGCTGCGCGGCATCCGGTTCATGCCCCACGACCAGCCCGGGTTCTGGGAGCAGTACGGTTACCACATGTACGGCGATCCCTGGAAGGAACAACGGTACTGGGGTGATTAGTGCAGGACCCAGCGGCAGCGCCCGCCACATCCTGGCAACCTGCCACGGTGGAGCGGGTAACTGTCGAGACCTACCGCGCCAAGACCTTCACCCTGCGGCTCTCTGAGCCGCGTCCTTTTCGCGCCGGCCAGCACTACGACGTCCGTCTCACGGCCCCGGATGGCTACCAGGCCCAGCGCTCCTACTCGGTGGCCTCCGCTCCCGATGACTTCAAGCTTATCGATTTAACGGTGGAGCTCATACCCGACGGCGAGGTGTCCCCGTACTTCCATGAGGTGGTGGAGCCCGGTGACGTCCTGGAAGTGCGCGGCCCTATCGGCGGTCCTTTCACCTGGACGCCCGATATGGCCGGTCCCCTGCTGCTGCTCGCCGGCGGCTCGGGCATCGTCCCGCTGAAGTCGATACTGATGCACCGAATCCTGGCCGCGCCGGACACTTCCGCGCTGCTGCTGTATTCGACGCGCGGTCCGGAGGACATCATCTACCGGAAGTTCCTCGACAGCGTGGGTCGGCCTGGTATCGGCGTGTCCGTGATATGTACGCTGACCCGACGGCAGCCGCCCGGCTGGATTGGATATGATCGCCGGGTCGACGCGGACATGCTGCGGGAATGCATTGAAGAGCTTGCTGTGATGCACGGCCACGAGGCCACCCCCCTGTCCTACGCCTGCGGACCCACCGGTTTCGTGGAGGCCGCGGCTGACGCCCTGCTATCCGTCGGCGTCGCCGAATCCGCCATTCGTACCGAGCGTTTTGGCCCCACTCAGTAGCCGGTGGCCAGTCCCGCCAGCCACTCGATTATTGGGAGCAGGGTGGACCACAGGATGCCCGGCCGCAGCACGAAGTCGGACGCGATCAATGCGACCAACAGCAGCGGCGCAAACCTCTGAAACCGCTGGTGTCCTTCTGCCGACGAGGCCGGCAGCAGCGCGCCCAGAGCCCGGTAGCCGGCCAACGGCGCCAGGGGCAGCATGTGAAACGCGGCTTGCATCAGGTTGTAGATGATTAACAACCCGACCAGGTCGGAGATGCCGGAGCGTAAGCCACCTGTCATCACGAGGTTCAGGCTGTCCGGCGAGGGGTAGGTCCAGCCCAGTAGGCCCGCCTTTACCGGCGAGGCCAGCAGAAACGCGACCGTCAGGTTCCCCAGTGGGCCGGCGGCCGCGACCACGACCGACGGCCATCGCCCCTGGCGTCCCGGCGGGCCCGGCAACTGGCGGCCCCAGCCGAACCCGGAAACCGTCGCCAGGATTATCCCGGCGATATCCAGGTGACGCAGGGGATTGCCGAAAAACCGCCCCTGAGCTCGCGGGGCGGGGTCTCCCAACACCGTCGCCACCAGCGCCTGGAACCACCCGTTGACCCAAATGGCGACGGCGCCGGAGAAAGCGCAGAGCACCGCCAGACGCACGAAGGCCCCGATGTCATCGGGCAACAGGTTCGCGGACGATATCAGCATGAGCGGCGGCTATTTTACGCCATAGCCGCCGCAACGCCCGCAGACCCGCCTGCGAGTTATGGGATCATTCAGACTTGGATCAGCCCTGCTCGGCCCACTGGTCAAACGACACGCCGCCGGTGTATTGGTCAGGCAGCAGTTCCCACAGGATGTCCAGTAGCGGCCGCACATCCTCCAAAGCGAGTGCCGCCCGACGCTGAGTCATATAAACCTCGTAGAAATTGCCATGCAGACTCTCCGCGGCGCGAAGGCCCCGGTCAATGATCTGGGCCTGCTCTGGCACCTCTGCCATCAACCCTGTAATCGCGTCCCGGATGGCTTCGTGATCGTGATGCTCCCAGCTGCGGAGGGTTGCCACGGCCTCGGTCAGCTGCGCTACCGTATCCCAGCCTTTTTCACCGGCCTGGCAATAGTCGCCCTCGGCCAGGTGCGCCGGCCACTTCGACCAGTAATCGCGTGCCTGCTCCAGATGCTTCTGGACGCGAGCGTCTCGACGATCCGGCCTTTCCGGCCGTCGGGTTCGTGGCGGTATGGCTCCCTACCCCTCTTGAAGCACCGCCGCGAGGTCGGGATGCAGACCGCTCTCCTGCTTCTGGATGCCGACGTAGTGCAGCCGGGTCAGGTACTGGCGCACGTAGTCGGTGCGCAGCCGGTTCACTGCCGTCATGCCCTCGGCCATGCCCGCGACCGACCCACCGGCGATGATCGCCATGGCCTCCCACAGCACCGGGTCTTTCATCTCGCCCGCCATGTCCTTCTCGATGGATCCGAGAATTCGTCGCAGCGACACCCCGAAGTCCACACCCTTCACCGCCACGGTGAGCTTCAGCATCGCCATCCCGTAGGCCATGTGTCGCGCCTTGTCCTGCAGGCACAGGCCGAACAGCTTGCGATCGACGGCATTGGTCGCATAGTGCGCCCCGAACCGGTACAGCAGCATCGTCAGCGTGCCGCGCGCGATGTACAGGGACACCGAGACCTCGGGCCAGCCGGCCCTGGTTTCCACCATGCGCCGGCTCATCATGCCGGGCGTTTCCAGCCCCAGCGCGCCACCGTTGCACAGGGCACGGTGCCGCATCGCCTCGAAGTGCCGCGCCGAGTCGAACTCCTGGGTGGCCAGGAACATCTTGGGCTCGATGAAGGCGTAGTTCATGCGGTGCAGCCACAGGCCGATGGTGTCGATCTCGGCGGTGGCGTGCTGCCCTAACTCGGTGCACAGCTGGCACCAGGCCAGCTCCAGGGTCTCGGGCTGGTCAGGGATCTCGTCCCACGGAATGTCCTGCATGGCGTTCCAGCGACGCTGGATGGCCTCTTCGTACAGCCAGGCCGCGTTGTCCGACCACAGTTCGTCCTTGCGGTTGACCGAGTAGTTGTCCAGACGCGGTATGCCGGGCGTGGCAAAGGAACCGCGCGGCATGCGGGTCATCTCCCGGCTCTCCTCGGGAATTTCCCCGTACAGGCCCACATTGATCCCGTCGATGGTCAGCCCGTGGGCCGTGGGCGCTGCGCGGGTTCCCCACTGCCTTGTGTCCTTCATCCAGGGGAACCGGTCGGTCGGAGACTGGGGAGCCTCCTCCTCGGCGGGGGCCTCTGCGGTTTCGACGCTCTCGGGCTCGGGCGCCGTGCTCTCGGCCACATCCTGTTGGACGCGCTCGGCGGCCGACGACCGGTAATTCCCGGTAGGATTGCTGTCGTCCACGGGCTCTCCCGGGTTACTGCCGTTCTGCGGATCATTCTGCGTGGTCATTACCCTTCCCCCAATAGGAGACGGCCCGCCGACCTCAGGACGACGGGCCGTCGGCATTCCAGTGCCGATGTATGGCGAGTTACGCCGCTGCCTGGTAAACCTCCAGCAGCGCCGGGTTCACCCGCCCGCTCTCGATGCGGTCGTCGAAGCCGCAGGACTTCAGCCGCTGGAAGTATTCCTTCACCTGCCGCTGGCGGATGGCAGCCAGGATCTTCTGGCCTTCATCGGCTTTGTCCGCGCCGCCGCCGAGCAGGATGGCCAGCGACTCGGCGGTCAGGTTGGCGCTGCGGGCCGCGGGGTTCTCGCCGCCGTTGCCGGTGGCCTGCCGGTCCTCGGCCTCGTCCAGGTAGGCATGGACCTCTTCCCGCCGTTCCGGCACGCACTCGTTCATGTAGCGCGCGTGCAGCACGCCGAAGGCAACGTGACGCGCCTCGTCCTGGGCCGCTCGCCGGTAGATGGCCTTCTCGGCGTCGTTGTACGCCATCAGCTCGCCGAGGCGGAACAACGTCAGCACGTTGCCCTCACCGACGATGTGCAGCCGGCTGGAAAGCTCGGTGAACTCGCGGGCGTTGTCGGTGCTGCCGCCGGTCACGTCGCTCACGGAGTCGATCATCCGCATCAGGCCGCCGCCGTTGGCCAGCGCCCGCTTGCGGAACACTTCCATGTGCCGCGACTCGTCCATCACCTGAGTCAGCAGGAACATCCGCACCTCGTGATAGTCCGGCGACATCTGCGCGATGAACCGGCCCGGCACGTCGGCGGCTACGAACTCGACCTGCGCGAAGAAGGTGGCCAACTGGCACTGCGCAGCCTCGATGTCATCAGGCAGCGGGCGCAGCGTTTCCCACGGAATGTCGGTGGCGGAGGACCACTGGCGTGAGACCGCCTCCTGGTACAGCTTGGTCAGGTTGAAGCCCCACACTTCCTTCTTGTCGCGGAAGGTGTAGGCCGAAAACTGGGGGACGCCTTCCCGGGGAATCGCGCCGCGGGTCCGCTGGGTCTGGTTGGGCGACTCGTCCAGCAGGTCGGGCGTGTACTGCGCCAGAGTGGGGTCGTGCGCCAACTCTTCATCGGCGCCGGGGACCTGGTCCTTGATCTGCTGGAGCCACGACAGGCTGAAGCCGTTTTGCAGCGCCTGTTCCATCTCGACAGTGGTGCGGTCTTGCAAGGTAGCCATAGATGATCCTTCTTCGCCGGCGACGACGGAATTATGGTCGCAATGTACCCGATGGCGCGGCAAAGCGTCAAGCGGCGCACTTGTGCGGTGACCCGCCTGGGAGAATACTTGAACGGAAATTCGACCGAGCCCTGGCTCTAGCTGCCAGGTATGATCTTGCGGACCCGTGACCTACCGGCGACGGTTGAGCAGGGCCTGCAAATCTGGCATCCCGGGACGATGAGTCAAAGCTGCCGACGTTGTACCTTCCATCCGCTCCAGCAGTTCTGATTCGGTGAATTGCTGGGGCCAGTCTAGGTTAACACTGATCTGTTCAGCACTGTACTGCAGCGCCCCCAAGTCGAACAGACCCATGATATCCCTCAGCTGTGCTCGAAACCGATGTTTGAGCGCCTGATAGTGTGCTTCAGTACGTTCCATCAGGATATTCGGGCTTAATGCTCCAGCGGCTAGCAAAGTATCCAATATCGCCAACTGTCGCTCGGCAATCACACGTCGACGCGGAGAACGCAGTTGACCGAATAATGCTGACGCAAACTGCCGTACCAAAATCCGCTTGTGATTGTCGATTATGGTTCCTGCTACTGCATTGCATTGATGGGCCACCGCTGGCAGTGCAAACTGCAGGAACGGCGTGAGATCGTGCTGGCCTTCTCGCGATGCTGACAAGGCTGCGCGATATTCCGCCTGATGCTCGTAGTAGTAGTTGGACAGGCTGACCATGACCAGTTCATTGACCCCGGCCTGGCGGAGCATAAACGCTTCCATTGCGCGGGCGGTGCGGCCGTTCCCGTCCCCAAAGGGATGCATTGCACCTATGTGGTAATGGAGTGCCATTGCCTGGATGATGCGGTCGTGTAATCGGAACTCGCTGGCCGCTGCATTGCACAGTGCGTCAAACGCGTCGTGACATTCATCGCCGCCGGAAACACCTCGGCAGGTTGGTGTCCCAAAGGTGACATTCCAGCCATCGGGCCGCAACGCTCCGGGTTCACATCGGTCATCATCGCAGCCGGTCACGATACGCCGGTGCACGTCCAGGATGAACTCGCCGTCGACAGGGCGGTTGACTGGCTGCGAACGTAGCCACCGGTAGGTAGACTCTGCAGCACGCAGCTGTCGTTGAGAACGAGTTAGGTCATCCAACGCCCCTATCTGGGGTGCCAACGCTGCGTCCTGTTCTCGCTGCGTGAACTCTGCGCCCTCGATCCGGGATGTACCCACCGCTTCCAGCCGCAGTTGTTCCTCATGGACCTGCGCAATCCATTGTGGCAAATGTGGCAGGCTGTTTAGCACCCCCACAGCGGCTTTGGCAGCTACCAAGGGCTCCATGACGGCAGTCGGTTCGTATCGCATCCACCGGCTTGGGTGCAGGTAAGGGCTGACGTTTGGCAGGGTCATTTCCAGCTTATTTCCGCTTCATTTCGTAATATCACGTACAAATCATACCAAAAGGTGGGTTTCATTTCCGGTTAGTTTCACTTCGATGTGCCGCTGGCCCCAGCACATGGCGCATCGTCAAGTTGGTCGATCCAGGTATCATCAGCAGGGATAATTCTTCTGCTGACGTTGACCGATAGCAAACGCCCCTCACCATTCGGAGAGGGGCGTCGTGTTTGCCGTGTTCGGTTCAGCAGCCTAGTCCGGCGTCGTTCCCACCGCCGGCAGCTCGGCCTCCTCGTCGGCGGCCAGCATCCGGTTCATCGCGCTCAGGTAGGCTTGCGCGCTGGCGACGATGATGTCGGTGTTGGCGCCGCGGCCGGAGAATACGCGGCCGTTGTTCTCGATGCGAATCGACACCGAGCCCACCGAGTCCCGTCCTTCGGACACGGCCTGCACCTGGAAGTCGGCGATCCTGGCGGTGGTGCCAATCACTCGGTCGATGGCGCGGCACACGGCGTCCACCGGGCCGTTGCCGGTGGAGGCGTCGGTCTTGGCGTTGCCGTCGGGGCCGATGAGCCGCACCGTCGCCGTGGGGATGTCCTTGTCCCCGCTGGTGAAGTGCACCGTCTCGATGGAGTAGCTGATGGGCTCCGACGCGGTCCGGTTCTCCTCGTCCATGAGGATCTCCAGGTCACGGTCGGTGACCTCGTTCTTCTTGTCGGCCAGCTCCACGAACCTCTCATAGACGCCGGTCACTTCCTCGCGGGTCAGCGAGTAGCCCAGGGCTTCCAGGCGCGCCTGGAGGCCGGCCCGGCCGCTCAGCTTGCCCAGCACCAGCTGCACGTCCGGCGGCAGACCCACGCGCTCCGGCTGCATGACCTCGTAGGTAGAGCGGTCCTTCAGCACGCCGTCCTGGTGGATGCCCGAGGCGTGGCGGAAGGCGTTCTCGCCGACGATGGCCTTGTTGGCCTGCACGTTCATGCCGGTGATGCGGCTGACCAGGCGGCTGCTGGGGTAGATCTGCGTGGTGTCCACGTTCAACTCAACGCCGAACAGGTCCTTGCGGGTGTCCAGCGCCATGATGATCTCTTCCAGCGAGGCGTTGCCGGCCCGCTCGCCGATGCCGTTGATGCAGCCTTCAACCTGACGTGCGCCGACTTCGATGGCGGCCAGGCTGTTGGACACGGCCAGGCCCAGGTCGTTGTGGCAGTGTACCGACAGGGTCACGTCCTCGATGCCACGGACGTTCTGCTGGATGTCCCGCAGCATGGTCTGGAAGTCAGACGGAATGGCGTAGCCGACGGTGTCCGCGATGTTGATCGTGGTCGCGCCCATCCGGATCACTTCTTCCAGCATCCGGTACAGGTAGTCGGGGTTGGTGCGCGTGGCGTCCATGGGCGAGAACTCAACGTCGTCGCAGTAGCCCTTGGCCCGGGAGACCATTTCCACGGCCATGGTCATCACATCTTCCCGGTCCTTCCGCAGCTGGTGCATCTGGTGGATCTCCGAGGACGACAGGAAGACATGGATGCGCGGCTTCTGCGCGCTCTTGATGGCGCCCCAGGCGGCGTCCACGTCGCCGGGCACGGCGCGGGACAGCGAGCAGATGATGGGACCGTGCACGTCCTCGGCGATGCGCTGGACGGCCTGGAAATCACCGGGCGAACTGGCGGCGAAGCCGGCCTCAATGATATCCACCTTGAGTCGGGCCAGCTGACGGGCGATCTGGATCTTTTCGTCGACCGTCATGCCGATGCCGGCCGACTGCTCGCCATCGCGCAGCGTCGTATCCAAAAACTTTACTTGTGCAGCCATTGGTTCCTTTCCCTCCATGGGGTTGGGCGCCCGTCGTGTCCCTGCAAATCGTATTCTTTCATCCAAGGGATTGGGCGCGTCAGCGTTGATCGTCACGTCGTGCTAGATGGGGAAAGGCTGGGCAGGCACACGCAGTCCACCACAGCCAGCCCTGCCAGGACCAGACTGCGATGGTGAACTGCTCTGCACAGTACCTCCATGCCCATGTGTCACCTCCTCGATTACTCGAAGGTTGCTTTGGATATATGTGCCATGTCATTGCGAGCGTAGCGTGGCAATCTCGCCGCGTTGTGGATCATCCTCAGGGCATCGGGATTGCCGCGTCGCTCCGCTCCTCGCAATGACAACGATTGGACGTTACTCGATCTCCCGTGGGTTCATCCACGGCATCATCTCGCGCAGGCCCCGGCCCACCTCGTGGATCCGGCTGGTGCGCGCTTCCTGGCGCAGGCGCAGGAAGTTGTGCCGACCCTCGTCGCACTCCGCCATCCATTCCTGGGCGAAGGACCCGCTCTGGATGTCGTCCAACACCCGGTGCATGTTCTCGCGGACGTGGTCGTCCACCACGCGGGTGCCCCGGGTCAGGTCGCCGTACTCGGCGGTGTCGCTGACGGAGTAGCGCATGTAGTTGAACCCGCCCTGCTGGATCAGGTCAACGATCATCTTCAGCTCGTGCAGGCACTCGAAGTAGGCGATTTCCGGCGGATATCCCCGCTCGACCAGCGTCTCGAAGGCCAGGTTGATCAGCGCGGTAACGCCGCCGCACAGCACCGACTGCTCGCCGAACAGGTCGCTTTCGGTCTCGTCCTTGAAGGTGGTCTCCAGCACGCCGGCGCGGGCGCAGCCGATGCCGGAGGCGTAGGCCAGCCCGATGTTCTTGGCGTTGCCCGTGGCGTCCTGGTGAATCGCCAGCAGGCACGGCACGCCGATGCCCTGCTCCACGAAGTGCTCCCGCATGCGGTGGCCGGGCGCCTTGGGCGCGACCATCATCACGTCCACCGTCGGCGGCGGCACCACGAACTGGTAGTGGATGGTGAACCCGTGGGCGAACATCAGCGCCTTGCCCGGTTCCAGGTTGGGCTCGATCTCATCCCGGTACACGTCCTTCTGCACGTGGTCGGGGATGGCCACCATCATCACGTCGGCTTCCTTGGCGACCTCGGCCACGCTGCCGACCGCGAGGCCGGCGTCTCGGGCCACCTGGCGGCTGGCGCTGCCTTCGTACAGGCCCACCATGACCTTGATCCCGCTGTCGTGCAGGTTCAGCGCGTGGGCGTGTCCCTGGCTGCCGTAGCCGATCATGCCAACGGTCTTGCCCTCCAGGAAGGACATGTCGGCGTCTTTATCGGTGTAAATGTTTACTGCCATGCTAGTTCATCCTTCGTTTGGGCCCGGCGCGTTGGCGGGCCGGTTTGGGTTGCCTTAGACTCCCTCGTAGTGCCCCGGCGTGGAACCCACTGCCTGGGCCGCCACGGCTCCGTTTCTTCCCATGATGATGGCGTCGGCGCCCACGTCGTCGCTGACCCTGCCGCCGGACTTGCCCCGCACCATGGCCACGCGGCCAGTGCGCATGAGTTCCAGGATGCCGAAGGGCTGGAGCAGGTCGTACAGCGCGTCGATCTTGTCCTCCTCACCGGTGGTTTCCACCACCAGCGAACGCGCGCCCACGTCGACCACCTTGGCCCGGAACAGGTTCACCATCTCCAGGATCTCACTGCGGTTGGAGGGCGTCGCCCGCACCTTGATCAGGGCCAACTCCCGCGCCACCACGTCCTCCTCAGATATGTTGGACACCTTGACCACGTCGATCAGCTTTTCCAGGTGGCGGGTGGCCTGCTCCACGGTATATTGGTCGCCGGTTACGACAAAGGTCAGTCGCGACAGACCCTTCTGCTCGCTGGCGCCCACGGCCAGGCTGGCGATGTTGAACCCGCGCCGCCGGAACAGGCCGGCCACCCGGGTCAGGACACCGGGCCGGTCATGCACCAGCGCGATGATGGTGTGTTGTTGTGCGCTATCCACGTTCAAAACCCACCCCCTCGGCCTCGGGCTCTTCCAGCATCTCGTGCACCGACTCCCCGGCGGGGATCATCGGGTACACGAATTCGTCTTCCTTGACCACGAAGTCCACGACCACCGGCCCCGGCGTCTCCATGGCTTCCTGGATCGCGCCGGATACTTCCTCTTGCTTGGTGACGCGGATGCCGCGTATGCCGTAAGCCTCGGCCAGCTTCACGAAATCAGGGTTGCCGCTGTAGATGGTGGCGAAGAAGTCCTTGTCGTAGAAGAAGTCCTGCCACTGCCGGACCATGCCCAGCGACCCATTATTAAGGATGGCGTACTTGACGTCGATGTTGTTCTCCACCGCCGTGGCCAGGTCGCACAGGGTCATCTGGAACCCGCCGTCGCCGGCGATGGACCATACCGTCTTCTCCGGCCGGCCCACCTTGGCCCCCAGCGCCGCCGGAACCTCGAAGCCCATGGCGCCGCTGCCGCCCGACGTGATCAGCGAATTCGGCTCCTTGTAGCCGTAGTGCTGCGCGGCCCACATCTGGTGCTGGCCCACACCGGTCACTATGATTGCCTCGCCGTTGGTCTCGTCCGAGATTTGCTTCATCACCTGCTGGGGCAGGAGCACGTCCGACTTGCGGATGAACAGGGAGGGATGCTCGGCGCGCAGGGTGTCCGTTTCCTTGATCCAGTCCAGGTGCACGTTGGATTCGACCATGGGTATCAGCGCCCGCAGGCTGGCCTTGAGGTCGCCCAGCACCGGGGCGTCGGCGACCACGTTCTTGTTGAACTCGGTGGGGTCGACGTCAACGTGGACGATCTTGGCTCCGGGAGCGAAATCGCTCAGGCGTCCCGTGACCCGGTCGTCGAACCGCGCCCCCAGCGAGATCACCAGGTCCGAACGGTCGATGGCCAGGCTGGCGTAGGCCATGCCGTGCATCCCCGGCATGCCCAGGTTCAGCACGTGCTCGGTGGACATCGCGCCGATGCCCAGCAGCGTCGTGATCACCGGAATCTGCGCTTTCTCCGCCAACTGCTGCAGCTCGTCCCACGCCCGGGAAATCAGGACACCGTGACCGGCCAGTATCACCGGCCGCTGCGCCCGGTTGATCAACTCCGCTGCGGCCCTGACCTGCCTCGGGTCGGGCTCACCCGGCGGGACGTAGCCCGGCAGGTCCACCTCTGCCGGCCATTGGAATTTGATCTTCTCTCCGGCCAGGACATCCTTCGGCACGTCAATCAGGACGGGGCCGGGCCGGCCGGTGCGGGCGATGTAAAAGGCTTCCTTGATGGCGGGCGCGATGTCACGCACGTCCATCACCAGGTAGTTGTGCTTGGTCACCGGCAGGGTGATGCCGGTGATGTCGGTCTCCTGGAAGGCGTCGCGCCCGATGGCGGCCCGCGGCACCTGTCCGGTGATGCAGACAATGGGCACCGAGTCCATTTGCGCGGCCATGAGCCCGGTTACCAGGTTGGTGGCGCCGGGCCCGGAGGTGGCGGAGCATACGCCGACCTTGCCCGTGGCCCGGGCGTAGCCGTCGGCGGCCATCGCGGCAGCCTGCTCGTGCCGTACCAGGATGTGGCGCAGCTTGGGATAGCCGGACAGCGCGCCGTAGAACGGCAGTACAGCGCCGCCGGGCAGTCCGAAAATCGTGTCCACGCCTTCGCGCAGAAGGCTTTCGCAGATGATTTCCGCGCCGGTCATTTCCATAGTAAGGCTACTCCTGTGAGCTCTGCGGTTTCCGGTTCGGCCAGTTTCCAATCCGGTCGAAACATAAAAAATCCCGACCCCGAAGGGACGGGTTGTGATTCCCGCGGTACCACCCTTCTTTTTCGCGCCCCGCTCGTTACCTGGCACATCCCCGGCGAGCGCTCCGCGCGAAACTCTTTGTACACAGCCGTTATCGGAGCCGACCCGCTCACCCTACGCACGCTGTCGCGCTTCAGCCGAGACGCTCCGGGGCGAGTTCAGCGTTTCCGGCCCCCGACTTCCACCAACCGTCGGTTCTCTATACGGCCTTCCCAGCCTACTACTCCCCATCACCGCGATTTAACTGGCGGATATGCTATCACCCGCGCCAACGCAGTGTCAACGAAGTGCATCTCCCTCACGCGTACCCAGCTTGCGGCATGGGAACGTCAGAATCAGGATTTCAAGACTTATGGATTATCGGGATTGGAAGCGTTCTGTGATGCTAGAGGTCTCCCAATCCTGCACAATCACAAAATCCCGCAAATCCTGCTTCTGACCGTTTATGTAATGGCTACGGGTCAGGTCATGAGGAGGCCAGAATTGAGAAAACGAAGAACAACGGCTACCTTATGCGCCGTCTGCGGTCTGCTGGTTCTCTTGACGGTTCCAGCGTTCGCGTGCCTCAGCAGTACGCAATCCGTAAACATTCCTGCATCTACGGGCGGTGTCCCCTCCGAACCAACCGCAACACCGATCGCCACCGTTGCGCCCAGCTCGGCGCCGACGCCGGCGGAACCGGCGTCCCAAGATGCCCACCAGGACCCGATGGTCCGGATTGCGGAACGAGTGCCCGGGTTTGGCGGCGTCTTTCTGGATCCGGATCAGGGCGTGGTGTACGTCTACCTCCAGGATGCCGCCATGCAGGAAAGGGCGGAGCGCGTTCTGGCGGATGTATTTGGTTCGGATCTCCTGGAGAACCGGGAAGTCCGGGTCCTCCAGGGCGACTACAGCATGACCCATCTGGACGCCTGGTACAGGAAGTTGGGCGATGTCATCTGGCAGGTTCCCGGCGTAATGATGACCGACCTTGACGAAAAGGC
This sequence comes from Dehalococcoidia bacterium, assembly GCA_034423575.1. GTDB lineage: Bacteria > Chloroflexota > Dehalococcoidia > Lucifugimonadales > UBA3495 > Bin87. Next base: position 15,863 of record DAOUIF010000086.1, read on the forward strand.
CAACCGCATCGCAATCCACATGCAGCCGAAGCGTGGAGGTCGCGAGGAGATGGAGGCCGCCATAGCATCCGTCGACGTTCCTCGACAAGCCGTTGTCGTCGAAGTGGGCTGCGAAGGTATCCCCCAATGGCCGCCCAGCTCCCGGTCCACGCCGTCAGAAGCGTTCCTCCACGCCATCAACTACTCTCTGGAGGTGCCACCCGAAGCCCCTTACGGGGAGACGATCCAGATGACGCTGACGTTGGAAAATGGCAGCGAAGAGCCGGTAAGTTTTCACACCGGAGTATCTCCTCATAACATCGTGGTCACCACGCCCGGCGGCGAACAGGTATGGCATTGGAAATGCGCCAAGATTTTCCCGGCGCCGTTGATAACCGAGACCCTGAACCCTGGTCAGACTATGGAGTTTACCGGTGAGTGGGAGCAGGTGGACAACCGGGGAGAACCGGCGCCGCCCGGCGTCTACGTGGTGCAGGGCGTATTTGATCTGGATTACCCCGAACAGGTGGTTACGCTGCCCCATGCGGTGGAAATAGTGCGGAAATAAAAACCTCGCCGTATTCCCCGACACCATCACCGTCCGACGGTAACCCTCCACCCCCGGCAATCAATCCCCTACCATTCATCCTATCCATCCATGCAATGCAACCACCTGAAACAGAACGCTACTGTGAACCCATCCCGTCGTTGACACTGTGCCGGCCTGCTGGTAGTTTGTTGCGGCAAACTGTGAGGCGTGGCCGGCGCATGCCGCGTACCTTATTACTGCCGGCTTCGCAAATCGCGAATACGAGGGAGATCCTATGCACAGTTCACGCAGATTGCGCCAATTTCGGACGGTTACCATGCCGTGGCGAGCGGTCTTCGCCGCGTCCGCCGTGGCCCTGCTGATGACGGTTGTCGCCGCGTGCGGAGGCGGCGGGCAACCGGAGCCCGCTGCTCCCGCCGCTGCCCCGGCCGCCGGCGAACAACCCACCACTGCTGCTGCCGCTCCTCAGGCTGCGGCCACCCAGGAAGCCATCACCCTGCAGGTGGTGTGCATCAACCGCACCCTGCGGCCCTGCGAGCTGATCCGCGATTTCTACGCTCCCCGGGTCAGCGAGCGCACCAACGGCGAGGTCACCATTGAGATTTCGTCCTATCCGGAGCTTGGCCTGGCCGGTCCCGACACCATCCGGCTGGTTAACGACCAGACGCTGGAGTTCGCCGAGATCTACTCCGGCTACGTGGGCGGCGACCTTCCCATCATCGACGTCGGCAACCTCTGGGGTCTCTCCCCCAGCAACGACGCCCACTTCGCGCTCACCGACGCCATCGAGGATGACATGGTTCGCATCCTCCGCGATGCCACCGGCGGTGAGCCCATCTTCCGTGCCTACTACCCCAACCAGTACGTCTTCAGCCGGGAGCCCCTGCCCGACCTGGGGTCCTACAAGGACAAGAACATCCGCCAGCACAGCACCATCCTGGGCGACCTGCTGGCTGGCTTGGGCGCCGAGGGCCAGTTCGTGGCCTTCGCCGACGTGTATACCGCGCTGGAGCGTGGCGTCCTCGACGCCGGCATCACCGGCGGAACCCCCGGCTACGGCCAGCGCTGGTACGAGGTCACCGATTACCTCTACGGGCCCATCGTGGGTTCCATCGGCGTGACCTACGTGACCGTCAACAGCGAGAAATGGTCGGCGATCAGCGCGGCAAACCAGGCCATCCTCAAGGAAATAGGAAAGGAGTACGAGGCCGAGAACCTGCGCCTGCTCAAGGCGCAGTGGGACCCGGACGGCATCAACCTCAACGTCGAAGAGGGCATGGAATACTCCGACTTCCCGGACGACGTGAAGGCCAGGATGCGCGCGACCGCTCTGGACCTGATCATCCCCAACTGGGTCGAGCGCGCCGGCGGACCCAGCTCCGAGGGCGTCCAGATCTTCAATGACAAGGTGGGCCCCATCGTCGGCGTGGTTATCAACCCCGATGGCACCGCCAGCGAAACCGAGGCCATGATGCCGGCGATGTCCGCCGGGATCGATTGCGGCGATGACCGCAGCGTCGGCGAGGTCTGCATCAGCATCGTGGACTCTCCCACCGGAGAGAAGGAAGCCATGGCCTCCACGCAGTGCGACGGCGAAACCGGCGCCAGCGTGCCCGCTACCCACGGCGGCGGCAGCCCGGCGGGATGGTCCTGCGGCGTTGAGAGCGGCATCAACTTCAACCTCACCCCGCTGACCTCCTCCGGCGAGAGCTTCGAGTTCCAGATGGCCTGCATCAACCGCACCCTGGTCGACTGCGGCCTCGCCATCGGCAACTACGCCGAGACCGAGGACATCGGCTTCGTGGAGCGGGTCAAGCGCCGCACCAACGGCCAGGTCGTCTTCGAAATCTCGTCCTTCCCCGAGCTGGGCATCGCCGGACCCGACTCGCTGCGCCTCATCGAGGACGGCACGCTGGACTCCGCGCAGATCTACTCCGGCTACGTCGGCGGCGACTTCCCCATCATGGACATGAGCAACCTCTGGGGCCTCTTCGCCACGCAGCAGGACCAGCTGGACGTCATTGACGCCATCCAGCCCAAGATGGCCGAGGTCACCGCCGAGAACGGCGGCATCCAGATCGCCTACATGATGACTGCCCACAACTACATCTTCGCCAAGCCCCAGGTTGATGGTCTGGACGACTTGCAGGGTCTCAAGGTACGCAGCCACAGCACCGTGCTGAGCGACCTGCTTTCCGGCATGGGCGCCGATCCGCAGTTCATCGCGTTTGCCGACGTGTACACCGCCCTGGAGCGCGGCGTCATCGACGGCGCGATCTCCTGCGGCTCCTGCGGACACGGCCTGCGCTGGTACGAGGTGTCCGACTACCTGGTCGGCCCCATCGTGTCGGTCGGTCACAGCTGGTTCGCGGTCAACGCCGACCGCTGGAACCAGATGCCTCAGGACCTGCAGAACATCGTCCTGGAGGAGGGCGCCCGCCACGCCTACCTGAACCGCCAGCTTCTCTTCGAGCACTTCGCTCCCAACGCCATCGCGCAGAACGTGGAGCAAGGTATGCAGGAGGTGACGTTCACCCCGGAGATGAAAGCCGCGCAGCGGCAATCGGCCATCGAGAACGTTGTTCCCGGCTGGGTCGAGCGCGTTGGTGGACCCACCTCCGAAGCGGCGATCATCTTCAATGACATCGTGGCTCCCATCGTCAAGGTGACGATCAATCCCGACGGCACGGCGTCGGCGACCGAATAGCCGACGGCTCGACACACGGGTCTTCGAGCGGAGCGGGTTTCACACTCGCTCCGCTTTTTGATTACGCTTTCCGTTGTGGTTGGGTCGATGCTGCCTTCGTGTACGGGAACGTTACAAATAATTCCAGCCAATTATTATTGCAAGCTGCGCTTTGACAGCACTTTTTCGCTGCCATACACTGCTGCACGATCAAAATTATTACGTGGTTCGCTGCTTGCAACGGCAAGGCTTGGCTAGGAGGGAATATGAAGGACACCATCAATCACCGTTTCCTGACAGTCGCGCCGAAGTTCCTTTTACCCTTCCTGCTTTCGGCTCTGGTAGCTGCCCTGCTGGCTTGCGGCGGCGGCAGCGAAACTCCCGCCGCGTCAACCACCGACTCGGGTGGCGCGGCCGCGCCCGAACCCACGGCCATGGCCGCCGCGCCGGCCACCGGCGGGGACAGCGGAGCCCAGCTGGAAACCCAGGGTCAGAGCTTCGAGTTCCAACTGGTCTGTATCAACCGCAGTGTGGCGGCGTGCGAGCTGGTCAACAGCTTCTTTGTTCCCGAAGTGGCCAAGCGCACTGACGGCCAGGTACAGTTCGTCATATCCTCCTTCCCGGAACTGGGAATCGCGGGCGGCGATACCCTGCGGCTGGTCGAGGACAATACGCTGGAAGTCGCGGAGGTGTACAGCGGATACGTCGGTGGAGACCTCCCGTTGCTGGACATCGGAAACCTGTGGGGCTTGTCCCCCAGCGAGGAAGCCCACCTGGAGCTGTCCGACGCCATCCACGACGATCTGGTCCGGGTGCTCAAGGAGACCACGGGCGGGCAGCCCATCATGCGCCACTACTATCCCAACCAGTTCATCTTCAGCCGGGACGAGTTGGACTCGCTGTCGCAGTTTGAGGGCAAGCAGATCCGCCAGCACAGCACCATCCTGGGCGACCTGCTGGCCGGCCTGGGCGCCGAAGGTCAGTTCGTGGCCTTTGCCGACGTTTACACTGCCCTCGAGCGCGGCGTCCTCGACGCCGGCGTTACCGGCGGCGAACCCGGACACAGCCAGCGCTGGTACGAGGTCACGGATTACCTGTACGGTCCCATCATCGGCTCCGTCGCCGTGGCCTACTTCACCATGGGCAGTGATTCGTGGAGCCAACTGCCTCCCGATATTCAGCAAATCATCCTGGACGTGGGCGAAGAGCACGAAAAACTCGCCCGCAAAACCCTCATTGAAGAATGGAACGTGTACAGCGTTGAGGCCAACGTGGAATCCGGCATGATTCACCGGCCCTTCAGCGACGAAGTCCAGACCAAGATGCGGGAAGTGGCCTTGAACGTGATCCTCCCGAACTGGGTCGAGCGCACTGGTGGCCCCGACAGTGATGCGGCGCGGCTCTACAACGACAAGGTTGCTCCCATCCTGGGCGTCGCGATCGATCCCGACGGCTCCGCAAAGGAACTCGACGGAGCCATGATGGAAGGCAGCATGGAGAAGGCCGAGCTGGTCTCCCAGGGCGAGGATATCGACATCCAGCTGGTGTGCATCAACCGCACCGGCAACCCCTGCACCCTAATCTACTCCACCGAGGCGGAACACGGGATTGACGGCTTCATCAAGCGCGTCTACGACCGCACCGAGGGGCAGGTCGATTTCCAGATCAGCTCGTTCCCCGAACTGGGCCTGGCCGGCCCGGACTCCCTGCGGCTGATCGAGGACCGCACCATGGAGCTGGCCGAGATCTACTCCGGATACATCGGCGGTGACCTGCCCATCATCGACATGGCCAACCTCTGGGGCCTGTATCCCGACCCTGAGACCAACTTCGCGGTCATCGACGCCACCCGAGAGGATATCCACGGCATCATTGAAGAGCAGTCCAACGGCATCGTCGTGATGGAGAACTACTACGAGAGCAACTACTACTTCTCCTCTCGCCCGTTGAATTCGCTGGCCGACTTTGAGGGATTGAAAACCCGCAGCCACAGCACGGTGCTCAGCGACCTGCTGGGCGGCATGGGCGCCGATCCCCAGTTCATGGCCTTCGCTGACGTGTACACCGCTCTGGAACGCGGCGTTCTGGACGCTGCGGTGTCCTGCGGCACCTGCGGCTCCGGCGTTCGCTGGTACGAGGTGACCGACTACCTGGTTGGCCCCATCGTCGCCATCGGCGTGACCTGGATCACCATGAACAAGGACGTGTGGGACTCCATTCCGCCGGACCTCCAGGCCATCATCAAGGAGGAGGGCGAGCGGCACCAGCGCACGTCCCGCGAGTGGGTTGAGACCGTGTGGACCGACGAGGGCATCAGCGAGAACACCGAGGGCGGCATGGAGTACATCGAATTCTCCCAGGAGATCCAGGACGCGCTGTTCCAGGCCGGCCGGAACAACGTGCTTCCCAAGTGGGTGGAGCGCACCGGCGGACCCGACAGCGAGGCCGTGCAGATCTACAACCAGAAGGCCGCGCCCATCATCGGCGTACGCGTCGGAGCCGACGGACAGGCGGAGGACATCAACTAGCGCACAGCTCTGTTTCGGGCCGTCCCGTCTTCAGGCCGGACTGGTAAAAGACCCGCCGGATCGCGACGAATTTCGCACTGGTTGACTTTTATCAGACCGGCCAATATAGTCCCATCCTGCGTGTCATATGTGGGCACTTCTGCCCCGTTTCTGCCTTGTATCTACAGCATTCGATGATATGCCGGCGCACCTATAACACTTTTGCCCGGCTTTCCGGAGGCGCCAGTTGACTACACCATCCGCGGCCACTCCCACGCCGGTTTTCCTGACCCGCTTCATCCACAAGATCGACAGCGGCCTGGACTGGGTTTACCGCATCTTTGGATATATCTGCGGGAGCCTGTTGCTCCTTCTGGGCATCTACATCACGTACCAGGTGATAGTTCGAAAGCTGGGCGGTCCTGTGTTGGGCAACCAGGAGCTCGTGGGCGGCTATATCCTCGCCTTCGCTGGCACCTGGGCGTTTTCGTACTCCCTGCGCACGGGTTCCCACGTGCGGATTGACGTGCTGCTCCCGCTGTTCTCGCGCATTCATCCCTACATGCGCTCGGCGGCGGACTGGCTGGCTTTGGGATCCGTGGGGTTCTTCGGCCTCATCACCGCAATCAAGAGCTGGGAGGAGGTCGCCGAGTCCAAGTGCATCCGCACCAACTCCGAGGGCATGTGCGAGCCCGCCCTGGCGAACACCTATCTGATTGGGAACTTTTTGCCCGAGTTGTGGATGTTCCAGATGATCGTCGCCGTGGGCTTCAGTATGCTCGCCTTCACCTCTTTCCAGTGGATGCTCAGCATGATCGTGCGCGGGCTGCTCGAAATCTGGCACAGGCGCTCCGGCGGCGACGTTGCTGAACTTGCTCCCGAAGCCGAGGTTATGCAGGAAGCCGCGTCCGGCGTGTAGCCGTCCTGCCCGTTCCAACCGACTTTTCCGACCCGCGACAGCCGCAGAACCGGCGGCTGTCATCACACCGAGGAATCTGAAAAATGGCAATCATCGCTGCTTTCAGCATGATGGGGGTTTTCTTCATTATCGGGCTGTACGTCGCCGGGGCGCTTGGAGTGCTGTCCCTGGTGATGATGCAGATGTTCTCGGACGCTCCGCTGTGGAACATCCTGGGCAACAAGGCGTGGGAGAGCAACACCAACTTCATCCTGGTGGCGGTGCCGCTGTTCCTGCTCATGGGGGAGCTCATGCTGCGTTCCGGCATGGGCGAGCGGATGTACGGCGCGCTGTCCCGGTGGCTGGTCTTCCTGCCGGGCGGTCTCCTCCACACCAACATCGCCTCCTGCGCGGTCTTCGCCGCCTGCTCCGGTTCCAGCGTGGCCACCTCCGCCACCATCAGCCGTGTTTCCCTGCCGTCCTTCCGGCAGCGCGGCTACAGCGAGCGCCTGGTCATCGGTTCCCTGGCCGCCGGCGGAACTCTCGGCATCCTGATCCCGCCCAGCATCGGACTCATCATCTACGGCGTGCTGGTGGAGGAATCCATCGGCCGGCTGTACATGGGTGGCTTCCTGCCCGGCTTCCTGCTGGCCTTCACGATGATCCTCATGATGATCGTAACGTCAGTGTTGTTGCCCCGAACCGCGCCCATGGACGAGGAGGTTCGTCGCCTGTACCGCGCCTGGTTCCACGGGATCCGCGTGCGCCGCTACCGGGAAGAACAGTTGGACGTCCTGCGCCAGGAGCAGGCCACGGAAGCCTCCATCGCCGATCTGAACGACCGCAAGGACTATCGGAGGGGACGTTCGATACTGTCTTACAATGAAGCAGTATCGGAATGGGGTCGGATGCTGTTCGAAGCCCTCATCGGCATGATGTCCATCGTTCCGGTGCTGGCGATCATCGTCGTCGTGCTGGGTTCTATCTATACCGGTTGGGCCACCCCCACCGAGGCCGCGGCTCTCGGAGTGGTTGGCGCCCTGGTAGTTGCCGTCGCCAACGAACTCTATCGGAAGATAAGCAACAGCACGACTGCCGTTATTCTGGTTGGCATTGTGCTCTTCCCGGTGGTGGTCTTTGCCTTGGACGACTATGTCCAACAGCGGCGCGGCCGTCTGTCGGGCCTCGCCGCCGTGCTGGTGTTTTTGGGTTTCATCTTCTTCCCCGCCTGGTACTTGGCCATCTATGTCATCGGCAGACGCGGCGAGTTGCCTCCCGCTTCCTACCAGGACTGGAACCGGACCCGCGGCGCTGTCCAGAACATGGTGCTCGACGCCATCATTTCCACTGTCCGTACCTCCTCGATGATCATGCTGATCGTCATGGCGGCCTTCACGCTGAGCTTCGCCTTTGCGCGACTGGGAATCTCCCAGGACATTTCTGAGTGGATTACGGGCCTGAACCTCAATGCCCTCCAGTTCGTGATCATCCTGGTGTTCTTCTACCTGCTGCTGGGCACCTTCATGGAAAGCTTCGCCATGCTGGTGACCACCATTCCAATTCTGGCGCCCACGCTGGAGGCGGTGGGAGTGGATCTCGTCTGGTTCGGCATCATCATGGTGATCCTGGTCGAGGCCGCGCTCATCAGCCCGCCCGAGGGGATCAACCTGTACATCCTCCACGGCGTCAGACAGGACGTTGACGCTCAGATGGCGGAGCAGACCGCCGCGGCACAGGAGGCGTTACGAGAAAGCACGATCACCGACGTGTATATTGGAGTCTTACCATTCATGGGCTGCATGGCCCTGGTGATAGGACTTTTGTTCGTGTTTCCGGACATCGCGCTGTGGGCCCCGTGCATCATCTACGACGACCCAAGCAGAGACTTCCTGCAGGCGGTCAACATCGAACGGGACGCCGCCGGGTTCTGGGAGAATATCCGTTACTGCTCGTCTGAGTTCCGGCCCAGAGCGTACCAGTAGCACGGGCGTCGGCTCTCCTGCCGTATAATGATCGGGAGCGCCTCTGCCGCCGTTGGGGGCAGGGGCGCTGATACATTGCGCACCCAGCTTGATTACGGGCCGGGACGAGGTGATGCGATGAAATACCGGGTATTGCTGCACAAATCGGAAGAAGGCTACTTCGCGGTTTCGCCCCACTTCCCGACCTGCAACGCACAGAGTTCCACGGCTGAGGACGCATTGGAAACTGTCCGCTACGCGCTACAGGATCACCTCGCCGTGCGCAAAGACTTGCGCTGGGGTGACGTCCTCGGGAGCGACAACATCAAATCGGTGGACGTTGAAGTTGACACGGTACGGGAAACGACGATGCGCTACCAGATACGGATGATCAAGGATTGCGAAGGCTACGCGGTATCCTGCCCCATGTTGCCCGGCTGTGTCTCCCAGGGTGACACTTTCGAGGAGGCGCTGGCAAACATCCAAATCGCTATCCGCGAGTGGCTCATCTCCGTCCAGGAAGTGCTGCTGTTGGGCGAGCCGGATGTCGAGATTATCGAGGTTGCCGAAGGGGAGGAGGTGGATCTCTAAACGATGCCCAGAGTCCCAGGTATCAGTTACCACCGGGCAGTTAGAGCGTTGGAGAAGGCTGGCTTCTGGGTGGATCGTGAGACGAAGCACACTGTAATGAAGAACAACGGGATCACAGTGTCCGTTCCGCGGCACAATTCGATAAATCCTTTCACTATGGGCGGCATAATTACCAAGGCCGGGCTCACCGTTGAAGAATTCCGCGAACTGCTGTGATCCGCGCAACCACAATTCCCATTGACCTGCCCCATTCGCCGCATTAGCATACCCTCGCCATGTACGCACTGATTCTCGCCGGCGGCAAGGGCGAAAGGCTGCGGCCCATGACCAACACCGTGCCCAAGCCCATGATCGTCCTGTGCGGTCGCCCCATCCTCTGGCATCAGGTCCGCTGGCTCCGCAAGGCCGGCGTCACCGATGTCGTGTTCCTGGTGGGCCACCTCGCCGACGCGGTGGAGGACTATTTTGGCGACGGCGGCGATTACGGCATCCGCGCCCACTACAGTCGCGAGGATGCTCCCCTCGGTCGTGGTGGCGCGCTCCGCCAGGGCCTGGCCTCCGTCCCCCATGATGACCGCCCCGTGATCGCCACCAACGGCGACGTCATCACCGATGCTTCGTTGGCCGACCTTATCGCCGACTACCATTACCGCCGCCGGGTGAACCCGGCCCACTGCGCCACCATCCTCACCGCGCCCATGACCAGCCCCTACGGTATCGTGGACACCGGCGCCGACGGCCTCGTGGACCAATTCCGTGAAAAGGCGGTGCTTCCCTACGCCATCAACGGAGGCGTCTACGTTTTTCACCCGGGCATCGGTGAGCTGTTGCCCGAGCTGGGTGATCACGAGACCGCCACTTTCCCCAACCTGGCTGCCGAGGGCCGCATGTCCGCCGTGTCGACAGATGCCTTCTGGCGGAGTGTGGACTCCCCAAAGGACTTGCGCGAAGCGGAAGAATATCTGTCCTCCGTGGTTGCCGTACCAACCGAGGCGTCGTTGTGATAACCGCAGCCCAGGCGCAGCAGATCGCGGACACCGCCGCCAGGATCCGCGACAACATCCAACTGGCCATCGTGGGCAAGGATGAGGTCATCGAGTACACCCTGGCCGCCCTCTTTAGCGCGGGGCACATCCTGGTTGAGGACGTGCCCGGGATCGGCAAAACCACCCTCGCCCGCTCGCTGGCCTACTCTTTGGACTGCGAGTTCCGCCGCATCCAGTTCACTCCCGATCTGATGCCCTCGGACATCACCGGCATCCATTACTACAACCAGCACAACGGGCAGTTCGAATTTCGCCCCGGCCCGGTGATCTCCCAGGTTGTCCTGGCCGACGAGATCAACCGCGCCACACCCAGGACCCAATCGGCGCTGCTGGAAGCCATGGCCGAGCGGCAGGTCACCGTCGATCAGGATACGGTGCCGTTGCCCGCGCCTTTCCTGGTGCTGGCCACCCAGAACCCCATCGAACTCGAGGGCACCTTCCCGCTGCCCGAGGCGCAGATCGACCGCTTCCTGCTGCGCCTCCGCCTCGGCTACCCCTCTGAAGACGACGAGACCGCCATGCTGGAGCGCTTCGAAGACGCCGATCCGCTGGGTTCCCTTGGGCCCGTGGCGTCTGCGGACGATGTTCTCCGCATCCAGGGACTGGTTCGCCAGGTCTACATCGATCCCGTCCTCCGCGGCTATCTGGTCCAGGTGATCCGCGCCACACGCGAGCATCCCGACGTTGAACTTGGGGCCAGCCCTCGCGCCACCCTGGGCCTGTATCGTTGTGCCCAGGCCCTGGCGGGCATCCGCGGCCAGGAGTACGTCACGCCCGACGACATCAAGACCCTGGCAACCCCCGCGCTGGCCCACCGCATCATCCTCAAGAGCATGGCTCGCCTCCGCGAACGCAGCCAGGAGTCAGTGGTCAACGAAGTTCTCGAAGCCCAGACGGTGCCGGTCTGACCGCATTTTTGACTCAGGGAGGCGATACCGCCCGCGCCACCCCTGACAGGCCGTCACCCGGGTGACGCGTTCGTTGCGTTATCCCCGGCCCCTGCGTAGAATTGGGCATCCTGATTTCCCACGGCCGGTTCTCGACCCCTGAATAGGACCATAGGAGAGCAAATTGACCACCACTAATCAAACCGAAATCATCCTTTACACTCACCCTGATTGCCCCTTCTCCGCGCAGGCCAAGATGTACTACCGCCGCCAGCGCGTGGCCTACACCGAGATTGACGTGTCCAAGCAGCCCGACCAGGTGCCGGCCCTCCTGGAGCTGTCCGGCGGCGAGCGGATCACCCCGATCATCGTCGAGAACGGCGTTGTGACCATCGGCTTCGACGGCGGGTATTGAGACTTCTAACCCCGGGGCCGTGGGCCCCGCAAATCCCGCCAAAATAACGACATTGCTCCATTGCATTAATGGAACGCGCGTGCTAAACTTCCCGTAAGTGCAAACCAGCCGTGCGGGAGGCTAACGATGGCAATCAACCCCGAAACCCTGAATCTCGACAAGAACAAGCTGGCCGCCCTTGAGGTCGCTCTGGGCCGGATCGAAAAAGACCATGGCAAGGGCGCGGTGATGCGCGGCGACGAGCAGGTCGCCCACCTCATCACCAACGTGATCCCCACCGGCTCGCTGTCCCTGGACCTGGCCCTGGGCGTCGGTGGTCTGCCTCGTGGCCGCGTTACCGAGATCTACGGCGGGGAGTCGGCGGGCAAGTCCACCCTGGCCATCCACATCATGACCGAGACCCAGCGCATGGGCGGCCTCGCCGCCTACATCGACGCTGAGCACGCTCTGGATCCCCACTACGCCACCAACTGCGGCCTGGACCTGAACAACCTGCTCATCTCCCAGCCCGACTCCGCCGAGCAGGCTTTGGATATCACTGAGAAGCTGGTCAGCAGCGGCGCCGTTGACACCGTCGTCATCGACAGCGTGGCCGCCCTGGTTCCCCAGGCCGAGATCGAGGGCGACATGGGCGACGTCCACGTCGGCATGCAGGCGCGCTTGATGTCCCAGGCCCTGCGCAAGCTCACCGCTACTATCAACCGCTCCCGCACCGCGGTCGTTTTCATCAACCAGATCCGCGAGAAGATCGGAATCAGCTACGGCAGTCCTGAGGTCACCCCCGGTGGCCGAGCGCTCAAGTTCTACAGCTCCGTGCGCATTGACCTCCGCAGGAGTGAGTCGCTGAAGCAGGGATCGGAAATCATCGGCAGTCGTGTCCGCGCCCGTATAGTGAAGAACAAGGTCGCGGCTCCCTTCCGCGTAGCCGAGTTCGACATCATGTTCAACCAGGGCATCAGCAAGATGGGCGACCTGCTGGACATCGGCGTGAACCAGAACATCATCAAGAAGGCCGGCGCCTTCTACTCCTACGGCGAAACCCGCCTGGGACAGGGACGCGAAAACTCCAAGAACTTCCTCCTGGAGCACAGCGAAATCGCCGACGAGATTGAGGCCCTGATACGTGGTGACGAGCTGCCCGACGAAGATCTGCCAGACGTCAATGGTCACCTGGGCGGCTCGGCTGCCGATGCCGCTGCCTACATCGCCAACCCCAACTCCGTCAGCCTGAACTAGCAGGGCCGGCGAGACGCGTGGTTGGAGGTTCGGCTTGAAGACGCTAGAGAAATCGGCCTCCTATCCGGATGCCCTACAGGTGGCCCTGCGCTACGTCAGCTTCAAGCCCAGGACGGTTGCCGAGGTCCGGCGGCGCGTGGGCCGAGATTTCGAGCAGCCCGCCGTCGAGCAGGCGCTGACCTCCCTCAAGCGGTACGGCTACCTGGATGACGCGGAGTACGCCAGCCAATGGCGCAAGAGCCGTGATCGCCGCAAGCCGCGCGGTTCCTCGCTCATCCGTCGGGAGCTGCGCGCCAAGGGGATCGCCGAATCCATCATCCACGACGCCCTGGCTGGCTTGGACGAGGCCGACGCCGCCTATCGTGCGGGGGAGCGGCGCGCCCAGCGATTGCTCGCTCAGGGAACAATGCCCTACACGGATTTCCACCGGAAGATGTGGGACTACCTGCAGCGTCGGGGCTTCCGGTCCGGCGTGACTCGTGACACCGTGCGCCGGCTCTGGGCGGAAGGCTCCTCCGCGGAGTGAAGCAGGAGATTGCAAAGGCCTCTATGTCCGCTCATGGTGAGCCTGTCGAACCATGCTCGTCCGGTTCAGCCATCCTTCGACAAGCTCAGGATGAGCGGATGAAGAGACGCCATCCGGCGCCGGTCCCTTACAGTCGGACCCGGGCGATGGCGATCAGCACGCCTCCGATCAGGGCGAGAATGCCCCACAGGCTTAACACCAGACCTCCGGTCAGGATCATGGCCACCAGCGAGCTGAGCACGACCGTCCCGCCGGCGATGTACATCAGGCCCTTGCTTCGTTTCAGGTTGACCACCCGGCTGATGATCTCACCCGCCGCGTATCCCACGACCACGGGCGTTGCCACCAGCGCAATGAGCCGTGTGCCGGTGAAGAACAGCAGGGTGAGCCACAGGATCACGCCCAGGATCCCGATTGCGGCTGCCGCAACCGCTGCCTTGGCGTAGTTCGCCGGCCGGACGTCGAAGGTCGGCAATGGCACCGGCCTTCCGCACTCCCGGCAGCGGATGCCCACCGGAGCCTGCACTAGGCATTCCGTGCAGATCGGCCGCTGGCACTGGCTGCACGACAACCCCGTGGGCACCGCCGGATGCCAGTGGCAGGTCATCGCCTGAGAATCGGTTTGCTGTTCTGCCATACCCGTGTTATCCCTTGGTCGCTTTCCGATATCTTCAAATTGTCGTTCGATATGAAGCACGGCTCTGGCTATGCCAAGCTGAGTGCACTAGGCGGTTACCGCCCCTGGTTCCGGTACTCGGCGGTGCGCGCGAGCCACTCCTCCCGGTCTGCGATGTCCCGATCCCGGAGCAGCCGGTTGAGCAACACCGTGCTCCGGGACAAGTCCTGGGGCGCCGGCTGCCCGTTGGACGCCAGGCGCTTCAGCAGTATCAGTACCGCTCCCGCCGCCCCGAACACTGCCAACTGCTCGTTCCCACCTACCAGCAGCAACCGCTCCGGCCACGCCATAGCTATTAGGGGGAGCGCAATCATCACCACGAGCATCCATTCCGCCGACCGTCGCGTCACTCGCCATCCCACCACGTACAGGGCCAGGCAGGCCGCAAAAAAGATCGGCGACATACCCAATATGCCGCCGGCCCATGCGCCTACGCTCCGGCCCCCCGTGAACCGGAGGAATGGCGACCAGTTGTTGCCTAAAATCGTGAAGAGCGGCGTCAGCATCAGCCACCAGGGCATCTCCGACAGGCCCAGCGCGTAATACCCGACCAGGATCGGCCCGGCGCCCCGTCCCATGTCGATGACCGCGATCGGCAGCCACCACTTCCTTCCCATCTGGCTGGCGAAATTGCTGGCCCCCACGTTGCCGCTGCCGTGCTGGCGAAGGTCGATGCCACCCAGGACCCGACCCAGAAGATACGAGATCGGAAGCGCCCCGATGAGATAGGCGACCACCCACAGGCCAATCAGCGTTGCGGCATCGCCCGACATGTCGGCAACCTCACCGTTGCCCCGTCCTGGTGCGGCCGCGCGTTACCGGCGCGACGCCAACTGCCGGGCGGCTTCCTCCAGCCGCTCCACCGTTTCCATGGGCGGCCCGTTGACGCCGGGAAGCGGCTCCCGTGAGTTCCCGCTGTGGTGATAGTCGCTCCCGCCGCACGGGATCAGGTCGTAGGCCCGCGCCACGTCGGCCAGCCAGTCCACCGTTGCCTCGTCATACATGGCGTAGTGGACTTCCATGCCGTGCAGACCGGCGGCCTTCAGCTCCTCGACCGTCTCGATCAGCGATTGTTCCGGCTCGGGCTCGTTGCCCCGCCGCTCGAACCACGGGTGCGCGAATACCGCCACGCCGCCCACGTCGTTCAGCAGTTTCACGGCGTCGGGTGGGGTCAGTTTCGACCGCTCCACGTATGCCTTGCCGTTGCGCCCCAGGTATTCCCGGAACGCCTCCGATGGCTCGGGGAAATAACCCTTCTCCACCAGTGCCTGGGCGATGTGCGGCCGCCCCACCGAGGCGTCGCCGGCTATCTCCAGCACCCGCTCCCACTCGATTTCCATGCCGAACTCGGCCAGCTTGCGCACCATGCCCTCGCCGCGGGCGAGGCGGCCCTCGCGGAACCCCGCCAGCATCTCTTGGAAGCCGGCGTCTTCGATGTCCATGAAGTAGCCGAGCATGTGCACTTCTCCGCCCGGTACGTCGCAACTCAGCTCGATGCCGGGAATCAGCCGCATGCCCTGGATCCGTTTCACCGCTCGCTGGGCTTCTTCCAGGCCAGCCGTGGTGTCGTGATCGCTCACCGAAATGGTCCGCAGCCCCTTGGACGCGGTCAGTTCCACCAACTCCGTCGGGGTCAGCCGTCCGTCCGACGCGGTGGTGTGCAGGTGCAGGTCAACAGATATTGCCATCAGGTTTCCCCATATGCGTGGGTGTCGTTCTCGTTATACATCAATCCGGCGGTCGATCCGCACGATGTCCGTGGCGTGGCCGGTTTCGTCGTCGATGTCAATCAGCACGGAGTTCAGGATGCATGCGCCCTTGGCCGGCTCGAACCGTTGGGGCAGGCCCGTGCGGAACCGTTCCAGCACCGGCGCGACCTCGGTGCCGATGACCGAGTCCTGAGGGCCCGTCATGCCCAGGTCGCTGACGTAGGCGGTGCCTCCCGGCATGATGCGCGCGTCGGCCGTGGCGACGTGGGTGTGCGTGCCGACCACGGCGCTCACCCGGCCGTCCAGGTACCAGGCTAACCCCTGCTTCTCGGAGGTCGCTTCGGCGTGGAAGTCCACCACCACGGTTTTCGGGGCGAAACCCAGCTCGGTTTCCGCTTCGGCCAGCCGCTTGTCGGCCTCGCGGAACGGGCAGTCGATGGGCGGCATGAACACCCGTCCCTGGAGGTTCATCACCATGACGTCGCCGAACATCATCCAGCCGCGACCCGGCGCGCCGTAGTAGTTGGCCGGCCGGAGCAACGGCAACTCCTCCATGTGGGGCAGGATCTCTTTTTTATCCCAGATGTGGTTGCCCGAGGTCATCACGTCGACGCCGGCCTGCAACAGGGCGTTGGCCGTTTTGGGGGTGAGGCCGAATCCACCGGCGGTGTTCTCCGCGTTGGCGGTGACCAGATCAATGTCCAGCTCGCGGCGCAACTCGGGCAGCAACCGGGAAAGAGCGTTCCGGCCCGGTTTGCCGATTATGTCCCCGATCATCAACACTCGCATAACATGATCCGAAATGGGCTACGCTGTAAGGGGCGACGCACGGTCGCCCCTCATAATCGCGCCGTTGCTCCCAACTGGGCGGCTACCTGGCGACGCTTTCCTCCCGGGTTTCACGGATCACCGTGACCTTGATCTGTCCGGGGAACTGCAGCTCCTTGGATACTTTGCCCGCGATGTCTCTTGCCAGGCTGGCGCAGGCCACGTCATCCACGTCGTTGGGGCTCACCATCACGCGAACCTCACGGCCCGCCTGGATGGCGAACGCCCGCTGCACGCCGTCGAAGCTGTAAGCGGTCTCCTCCAGCTCCCGCAGGCGCCTGGTGTACTGCTCGATGGACTCCTTGCGCGCGCCAGGGCGAGCGGCGCTGATCCCGTCGGCGGCTGCCACCAGGAAAGATTCGATGCTGGAATGGTCGTCATCGTGGTGTTCCAGTACGCAGTTGCAGACCAGCAAGCCGACGCCGTTTCGGGTCGTCAGGTCGTAGCCGATCTCCGCGTGCGGACCGGGTATCTCATGGGTCAGGGCCTTGCCAATATCGTGGAGCAGGCCGCCGGTCCGCGCCGTCTGCACGTTGGCGCCGACCTCGGAGGCCAGCATTCCAGCCAGCAGGCCCACCTCGATGGAATGGGTGAGCACATTCTCGCCGTAGCTGTAGCGATACTTGAGCCGCCCCAACAGCCGGATAAGCTCGGGGTCCAACCCGCTCACTCCCACCTCAAAGGTGGCCTCCTCTCCGGCCCGCCACATCGTCTCTTCGATGTCGCGTTCGGCTCGGTTGACCGCCTCTTCGATGCGGGCGGGCTGAATGCGCCCGTCCTTGACCAGTTGAGTCATCGCCAGCCTGGCGATCTCCCGACGGACCGGGTCGAAGCAGGATAGCGTTACTATGCCGGGCGTATCATCGACGATGATGTCCACGCCAGTATGGGCCTCGAGGGCCCGTATGTTACGTCCTTCGCGGCCGATGAGACGACCCTTCATCTCATCGTTGGGCAGGGAAACAACAGTTGTCGTGCTCTCCGACACAACGTCGGTAGCAAGACGGTTTATGGCGAGGGTGAGGATGCGTCGGGCGTTGTCATCGGCCCGGGTTTGGTGTTCCTTCTCCAACTCATAGTAGCGGCGAGCCAGTTCGTGAGATGCTTCCTCTTCGCCACGCTTCAGCACGATGTCTCGCGCTTGGTCGACGGACAGCGATGCGATCCGTTCCAGCTCCCGGTTGTGCTGGTGCTTCAGGTCCTCGGCTTTTTGCAACTCGGACTTGGCGTGCGTTTCCCGCTTTTCCAGTTCCGATTCTTGCTCCTCCAGGGACTCCAGTTTACGGTCGAGCTGTTCTTCTCGCTGGATGTAACGGCGCTCCATGCGGTTGAGTTCGCGCCGTTGCTCCGTAATCTCTTTGTCACCGGCCTCGCGGATTTTCAACGCCTCTTCCTGCGCCTGCAGGATGATGGTGCGCTTTTCCTCTTCAGCCTGGGTGATGGTATCCGCAGCCTCCTCGCGGCTGCGCTCCAGTTGATTTCCGCCTTTTTTGGTTGACAGCAGCAGCCAAACCACCGCTGCTGTCCCTGTTGCTAGCCCTGCTGCCGCCAGGACGGAAAGGACGATTTCAAGCATCAGATCCTCCTCAATCCGTCCGAGCGTTAGCTCGGGATGTTTTGCCCTGACCTTATCCTAGTGTTGGCCCTGGTCAAAGTCAAGGAACGTCCCATCTCATGGGGCGTCTCATTTGCGGCAAGAGTTGATCCGCCAGCATCGAATCCGGCATATCTGCAACTCCTTGATAGAGGCAGTGCGGCTATCCTGCGAATGTTGTTCAGACCGTACCAGGCGCCGCTTACGCCCCCGTATTTGGTTGTTATACTGAGCGGCCACCGCCGCCCGGACAGGGCGCTGTGCCTCCCAACCAGCCCATGAGGCTTAAGTTGATCGCGCCGATGCAGAACCCAGAAACAGCTCACCGACCGGGAGAACCTGCCCCCGCTTTGGGAGGACGGGTCATCATCCCCGGACTGGCCACCGGGCACGTGGTGTTTCATTGGATCGTGCAGAGCTTCGTCGTTGCGCTGCCCGAGATCCAGCAGACATTTCAGCTCAACACCGTCGGCGTTGGCGGCATCATGTCCGCGCGGGAGCTGGCGTCGGGGCTGGTGGCCCTCCCCGCAGGTGTGGTGGTGGACATCCTGCGTCGATATTGGGGACCGCTCCTGGCAGCGTGCCTGGGGGTTGCGGCCCTGGGCTGCCTGGCCATGGGAATCTCGCCGGTGTATCCGCTGCTCCTGGTCGGCATGGCGGTGGTGGCGATCTCCCACTCCATCTGGCACCTGCCGGCGTCGGCGTCGCTTTCTCACCACTTCCCAGAGCGACGCGGGGTCGCGCTGTCCGCCCACGGCGTTGGCGGCAGCGTTGGCGACGTCGTTGGTCCGGTGGCCACCGGAGCGCTGCTGGCGTTCTTGAGCTGGCGCGAACTACTCAGCGTGTACGCGATAATCCCGTTCTTCCTGGCCGCGTGCGCCATCTGGTCCCTGCGCAATATCGGTCGCGGCCGGGATGAGCCCGTAGTTACGTTGTCGGAGCGCGTGGAAGCGACCGGTAGCCTGCTCAAAACGCCGGCCCTCTGGGTACTGACCGCGGTGCGCGGTTTGCGCAGCATGGCGCTGGTGGCGCTGGTTACCATCCTGCCGTTGTACCTGGGGAACGACCTTGACATGGGTCCCGCCAATCGCGGGTTCCACATCGGGTTGCTGATCGCTGTGGGGTTGGTGGCCAAGCCGGCGGCGGGCGCGCTGTCCGACCGGATAGGCCGCAAGCAGGTGCTGGTGCCGGGACTGGTCTGGTCATGCCTGGCGACCCTGGCGCTGACGGTTTTCGACACCGGGATTCCGCTCACCATCGTGATCGCGCTGCTGGGGCTGTTCCTCTACCCGGACCAGCCGATTTTGACCGCCACGGTGTTTGACGTGGTGGGCCGGGACGTTGCGTCCACCGGCCTGGGCGTCGTGCAGTCGTTCGCTTTCCTGATGTCGGTGGCGTCGCCGCTCATCGCGGGAGCTCTGTACGAAAGCTTCGGATTCGAGGCGTCCATTTACTACATCGGTGCGCTGTTCGCGGTGGCGGCGGTGCTGTTCCTGGTGCTGCCCCTCTCGCGAAGGAAGGAGGCAGATGCAGAAGATCCCGGGGCGGCGGGATGATCCAACCGGCAGCCAAAGGGGCTGATGATGAGCCGCCCGGCGCGCTGACGCACCGTTATGGTCCGTTCCACGAGTACAGTTGCGCATTGTCGTCTGACCCGCGTCAACCCGGCCCGTCGAGGTTCAACATGACCACTACCCGAACCGCCGCGCTACCAGCCCAACCGTCGGTCCCACCCTTCGTCCTCCCTGGCATCCCACAGCGCCACCCCGAGGACACGACCTCCTTCAAACACCTGCACCAACCCGGCCAGACGCACCACGTATCGCAATACCTGGGCAACCATGACACCACCCTGGTCACTGGGGACCGCTGCGTAATACTCGGCCCGGACTTCGACGCCAGAGAGAGCCGCTACCCCGACCTGCTGGTGGCCTTCAATGTTGACCCCGCCACCTACGAAGCTCGCAATGGCTACGTCATCTCTGAGCTGGGCAAGCCGCCGGACTTTATTCTGGAAGTAGCGTTCCGGCATACCGCCAGCGCTGACCGGGAGAGAAGAAGGATTACTACGAGCGTCTGGCGGTAGGGGTACTGGCTGTTCGACAGCGAAGGGGAGTTCTACGGATTCACGCTGCGAGGGTATCGGTTAGTGGACGGCAGGTATGAGGAGATCGAGCCGAACGAATCACGCCCCGGGGTGCTCCAGGGCTACAGCGCGGCGCTGAACCTGATCCTGAGGGCCGAGGGTGGCTGCCTGGGCTGGCACGACCCAACCACCGGGGAGCACATCCCGACCTTTCAATCGGAAAGGGCCCGGGCCGACGCCGCCGAAAGCCGGACCGAAGCGGAGCGAGCTGCCCGCGTCCGCGCGGAAGCGCGGGTGCAGGAGCTCGAAGCAGAGGTGAGCCGGCTGCGCGAGGGCCGGTAGCATAAACGTCACTGGATTCCGGCCCCGTATCAAGTACGGGGTGACCCCGCAGCGGAGTGCGGGGCAGGCTGTCCTTTCACCGGAATGACGGCCTTTGGAAAAACCCTATACCAGCGCTTCCGCCGGTTGACCGGTATGGGCCGTTGCCCGTACCATTAAGGCACGGGCGGGGTTCAATCCCCGTCCTATCACACTGCGGGGGTTGAAATGAGTTCGAGCTATATCGGCAAGGTTGACAAGGCACGCAGGTACGCCGAGGAGCCGGAGCGGGTGAACATCCACACCTTTGAGGCTTCCTTCATCGGCAACCACAACACCTACAGGGTCTCCTACCGCGACGGGGAGTGGCGCTGCGAGTGCGCCTTCTTCGCAACCCGACGGGTGTGCAGCCACATAATGGCCTTGCAGCGTATGCTCGACGAGATGCTCGAAGGACGAACCGCCGGAGTCGCCGCAGATTAGCCGACGCTCTGCGCCAGATACCCGAGCACCCCTGCCGCCGGCGTCAAGCAATCGCGCCGGCGGATTTTTACCCCGGCCCAGGGCGCGGGGTCATTCTTGCCAGCGCCGGAATACCAGGCAGGCGTTCTGCCCGCCGAACCCGAAGGCGTTCGACAGCACGACACCGACATCGGTCGCGCGTGATTTGTTGGGCACGTAGTCGAGGTCGCAGTCGGGGTCCGGCGACTCCTGGTTCACCGTGGGGTGGATTCGCTGGCTGGTGATTGTCTTGACGCACGCCACCGCCTCCAGCGCGCCCGACGCGCCCAGCGCGTGGCCGATCATCCCCTTGGTGCTGCTGATGGGAACCTGGTACGCCTTTTCGCCGAAAAGGCGCTTGATGGCAACGGTTTCCACCGCGTCGTTCAGCGGTGTGGAGGTGCCGTGGGCGTTGATGTAGTGAACGTCGTCGGCATGCAGTCCGGCGTCCGCTAGCGCTCCCGCCATGGCCCGGGCCGCGCTTTCTCCCGTTTCCTGAGGCTGTACCAGATGGCCGGCGTCCGACGTGGCGCCGAACCCCGCCAGCTCGCAAAGGATATTCGCGCCACGTGCGTGCGCGCGTTCCAACTCCTCCAAAACCAGGATGCCGGCCCCCTCCGCCGGGACGAATCCGTCCCGTTCGGCGTCGAAGGGGCGGCTGGCCCGCTGCGGTTCGTCGTTCCGCGTGCTCAGCGCGCGCATGACGGCGAATCCAGCCAACCCGAGCTGGCTGATGCCGGCCTCGGTGCCGCCGGTGACCATGACGTCGGCCACGCCGTGCCGTATGGCCTGCAGAGCCTCGCCGATGGCGTTGTTGGACGCCGCGCAGGCCGTAGTAGCCGTGGAGTTGTAGCCCCGCGCTCCCACGTATTGGCTCACGTTCGCGGCCGCCATGTTCGGCAGCACCATCGGGAAAAAGAACGGCGACATGCGCATGCCGCCCTTATCGACCAGGATCCGACAGTTCTCCTCCAGCGTGGAGAAACCTCCGTTCCCGTTGCCCAGCAGCACGCCAACGCGATAAGGGTCTTCCTGCGCCATGTCCAGCCCGGCGTCCTCCACGGCCTGCAACGCCGCCGCAACCGCCATCTGCGAGAACCGGGCCATGCGGCGCGCCTCCCGCCGGTCGATGTAGTCGGTGGCGTCGAAATCGTCGGCCTGGCCAGCGATCCGGCAGGGATAATCCGTCGGATCGCACAGGGTCATCGGCCCGATGCCGGACACGCCGGCCACCAGGTTAGCCCAGAACTTGTCCGCGCTCAGTCCCAGCGGCGTGATCGCGCCCAAGCCGGTCACCACCACCCGCCGTCGCCCGCTTTCAGTCTGCATCATGGCGACAATTGTAGCAGTCGCGTTCGGGTCAACGTAAATCGGGCGGGAGCAGGTCGGGATACGTCTCGGGTTCTATACCCAGGACGGCCTCCCGCGCTTCCGCGACCACGAACAGCGAGCCGGTGACCAGCACCAGTTCATCTACGCCGGCTGCTTTCATTGCCTCGGCCACCGCGTCTCCGGTGTGTGCTGTGACCTCGACGTTGCCCGCGGGCATCCCCTGGTGCAGGAGCTGTTCAGCGATCTCCGCTGGCCGCATGGAACGCGGGTGCCGGGAGCGCGTGGCGATCACCCGGTGCGCGCGCTGCGCCAGCAGCTCGACCATGGCGTCCACCTGCTTGTCCCGTGAGAACCCCGCCACCACTATCAGGTTCCGGTGCGGCACGTAGGCATCCAGGGTTGCGAGCAGCGTCGCCATGGAATGGTCGTTGTGCGCGCCGTCCACCACCAGCGTCGGCTCGCGGCCCAGGACTTCCATGCGTCCCGGCCACTCCACCGACTCCAGCCCCTCAACGATCGCGTGGCGGTCGATGGCGTATCCCGCGTCGGCCAGGGCCTCCACCGCGCCCACCGCTGTGGCCGCGTTGTCTCCCTGGAAATCTCCCAGCAGGGGCAGCCGCAACCGGTAGGCATCCCGCCGACCGCGTATTTCCAGGAGTTGGCCCTCCATCGAAGCCTCCTTAACCTCCCAAGTGATTGTGTCCCCCACCCGCGTCACCGGCGCCGACTGTTCGGTAGCGGCCCGTTCGATAGATTCCAGGGCGTCAGGAAACTGCGGGCCGACCACCACGGGCACTCCCGGCTTGATGATCCCGGCCTTGTCGGCGGCGATCTCGCCGATGGTGTCGCCCAGGATTGCCATGTGGTCCAGGCTCACGGGGGTGATCACGCTGACTTCAGGTCTCACCACGTTGGTGGCGTCCAGGCGCCCGCCCAGGCCGACCTCGATCACGCTGACGTCGACGCCGTCCTGCGCGAAACACTGGAAACCCATGGCCGTCAGGTACTCGAACAGGGTCGCCGGCCCGGCCTCGGGATCGGCCGCGTTGTCCCGGTGGTGTGGCCACACAGTGTCGGTCAGATCGGCGAACTGCTGCTTGGAAATCGGTACACCATCCCGCCGGATGCGCTCGCAGAAGGAGTGCAGGTGCGGCGAGGAATAGAATCCGGTGGAATATCCGGCCGCTCGCGCGATGGACTCCGCCATGGCGGCCGTGCTGCCCTTGCCCTTGGTCCCGGCCACGTGTACCACTCCCCGGCGCCGGTGCGGGTTGCCCATGCGAGCCAGCAGATGCTCCACGTTGCGCAGGTCGTAGATCCGCTTTTGCCGCGGTTGGGCGGGGACCGAACGCTCGTGGTCAACCAGGCCCAGCAACCGGGCGACCGAATCCTCGTAACTTGCCGGCACAATCCCTTCTAGCTGCCCGTGGACAGGCCCAGGTTGATGCGCAAGGCCTGCCCGGCAGTGATCTCCCGGACGTGGTCGATGTTCCCGTAGAGCGGTCTGGGGCGGAACCCGAAGGCGCGTTCCACAGAATTCGGCTCGGCCACGTTCCGCAGGGTCACCAGTTGCAGCATCGCGCGATTGATGGGCGCCCGGGGCGTCATCTTCTCCATGATGGCCACAGGGAGACGCATCTTCCACACCGGCACATTCACCCGGCGGGCCTTGCGACCCAGCGTTCGCGCCACGACGCCCACGACCTCGTTGTAGGACAACTGCTCCGGCCCGCCGATTTCGATAGTATGGTTCCCACGAATGTTGCCGCTGATGGAAAGGGCGATGCAGCGGGCCACATCATCGACGTGGATGGGCTGCAGGCGGTTGTTGCCCGAACCGATCACCGGAACGATGGGCATGGTGCGCACCAATGCCGCGACTGCGGTGGTGAACTCGTCGCCCGGACCAAAAATCAGCGACGGGCGCAGGATCACGTAAGGCAGCCCGCTGCCCACCACTGCCTGTTCCCCCTGCCATTTCGAGTACAGGTATTGGAGCCCCGGCCGGTCATCGGCTCCCAGCGCGCTCACGTGGATGACCCGCTTTACCGAGCCGGCGGCTTTGGCCGCCTCGACCACGTTGGCGGTTCCCTGCCGGTTGATGGCGTCGAACTGCCTTGGGCCGCCGCGGATCACCGCCACCAGGTGGACCACAGCGGTGGCGTCGCGGCAGGCCTCGGCCAGGGCGTCGGGGTCGCTCACATCCCCGTAGCAAACGTCCGTGGGCGGCGTGGCGAGTGCGCTCTCGCTACCCGGCCGGCGCACCATGACGCGCACTTCATGGTTGGTCTCCAGCAGTTGCTGGACCACCCGTCGTCCCAACAGTCCCGTGGCACCGGTTACCAGAACGGCCATAACCCTCTCCCGGCCAACCCGCTTTTATCCATACTCGTTAGTTATGGTCCCATTATAACACCGGCCTTCGCGGGCCTCCCGATCGCGCACCCCGTGATGACTCCGGCACGGCGATCGTCTTCGCCGCTGGCAGGCATTTGTGGTATCCTTTGCCCGCGCCGGCGGAGGGCCGGCGCGCATTCTGTCAGCCATCACCGGAGGTTGCGCTTTGTACCAGACCGTAAGCGATGCCACCCTGCAGGCTCTGTCCAAAATCGACTCTCCGAGCATCTGCAACGCTATCGAAGGGTTCAACTTCCGTCCCAAGAATGCTGGCTTCATGATGCCGGAGATCAAGACCGTGTTCCAGGAGTACCCTCCTCTGGTGGGTTACGCCGTCACCGGCGTCATCTCCGCCAACCGGCCGGAGGGGCGCAGCGTTGCCCGCGAGGACTGGTGGGACCTGATCGTGTCAGTGCCCGAGCCCCGGTTCATCGTGCTGCACGACATCGACAACCCACCCATCGGCGCCTACTGGGGCGAGGTCCAGTCCAACATCCACAAGGCGCTGGGCGCTGTGGCCGTGGCGACCGATGGCACGGTCCGCGATCTGGACGAAGTGCGCGAATTGGGGTTCCAGTTCTTCGCCAAGGAAGTGTCCGTGTCCCACGCATACGTCCACATGGTGGACATGGGCATTCCCATCGAAGTGGGAGGCCTCACCGTGCATACCGGAGACCTGCTCCATGGCGACAAGCATGGCGTCACGAATATTCCCTTCGATCTGGCCGACCGGATCCCCGATATGGTCAGCACCATCGCCGATTACGAGCAGAAGACCATCGGCCTCTGCCAGTCGCCCGATTTTTCGCTGGACGCCCTGAAAGAAGTCGCCAAGATCACACGCCCTTACTGACCTGGTGCCATGATAACTCCAACCAAAATCCTGTCCGCGCTGCTGCTCGCCGGCGTCGCCGTGCTGAGCTTGGCGGCCTGCAACCTCATCACTCCGCCCCCTATAGGCCAGCCTGAGGCCGCGCCGTCACCCACGGCGGCGGCAGGCGCCGCTGCCGCAACTCCGCTGCCAACGGCAACGCCCGTCTCCGGCGCAGGTTCCGCCGCCGCGCCTACTCCCGCGGTCGTGGTGACCGGCGGGCGTTCAATCAAGCAATGGTCCTCTCCGCCGGCCATGTCCATCGACCCGAGCGCATCCTACACCGCGGTGCTGAACACCACCGCAGGGGCCATCACCATTGAGCTGTTGGCTAGCGACGCGCCGAACACCGTCAACAACTTCGTGTTCCTGGCCCGAGAGGGCTTCTACGATAACGTCATCTTCCACCGCACGATACCCGGGTTCATGATCCAGGGCGGGGACCCCACCGGCACGGGTGCCGGCGGCCCCGGCTATCGCTTTGCCGACGAGACGGTCAATCGCCCCTACACCCGGGGCGTTCTGGCCATGGCCAACGCCGGCCCGAATACCAACGGCAGCCAGTTCTTCATCATGCACGCCGACTATCCACTGCCTCCCAACTACACCATATTCGGGCAAGCGGTGGCCGGCGTGGAGACCATCGACACCATTGCCACCGCGCCCACCAGGGAAGGCGGCGAAGGCTCGTCCCCGGTGAACCCGGTGACCATCCAGTCGGTAGAGATCGTCGGCCCTTAGTTCCCGGCTGTGGTCGCGACGAAGAGATCAGTGTGCGCGGCACCCTGATCCAACGCCAGCGAGGAGCGCATCATGGCTTTTGAAACCCTGCTTTACGACGAGCAGGACAGCATCGGCTATCTGACCCTCAACCGTCCGGACAAGCTCAACGCCCTCAGCCAGACCCTCATGGCGGAGTTCCGGGAAGCGCTGGAGGGCATCGAGGCCAACCCCGACGTGCGCGCGATCATCCTGACCGGCGCGGGCCGGGCCTTTTCGGCCGGTTTCGACATTGAGTCCGAGGCCGGCGGACCGGACGGAGAGCCGCTTTCGGTTGACGGCCGTCGTTCGCGGCTCAAGTACAACATCGAGACCTTTCTGATGGTGTGGAACCTCAGCAAGCCCGTCATCGCCGCCGTCAATGGCTACGCTTTGGGAGGGGCCTGCGAACTGGTGCAGGTCTGCGACGTCAAGATCGCATCCGATCAGGCCATGCTGGGCGAGCCCGAAATCCGCCTCGGCTACGGGGCGCCCTTCCTGATCACCCCGTACTCGATCAACCTCGCGATGGCCAAGGAGATGATGCTCACCGGGGACATCGTAGACGCCCACGAGGCCGCGCGCCTGGGCATGGTGAATCGCGTCGTGCCCCATGAAGATCTCGTCGCGGAGTGCGAACGAGTGGCCCGCAAGATCTGCAACATTCCCGCCATCGGCATCAAGACCACCAAGATCTCCGTGAACCGCGCTCTGGAGTCCTCCGGGTTCCTCTCGGCGCTGAACCACAATCTGGAGCTGATGACTCAGTTCGACACTGCGGACACGCCCGAACACGCCGAGTTTGCCCGCATCCGCGGCGAGCGGGGCCTGCGCGCCGCCTTGGCGTGGAACCGCGCGCGGTTCTCCGATTAGCCGCCGTCGTTCCCGGCGTGCCCGTTGCCCTGTTCAGTCAGCCGGATGACGGCGTCGATCAGGGTTTGCTGAGCGGCAACGTTCAAGCGGCGTTCTTCGGCTGCTTCCCGTCGCTCCGCGCGCAGTTCGTTAAGGATTTCAGCAAACATACGGGCGGTTTCCTCTCGGTCGGCATTGGCCTGGCGGCGAGCTTCCTCTCGGTCGGCATTGGCTTGGCGATAGGCTTCTTCTCGCGCCGCTTCCGCTTGACGGAGCGCTTCCTCTCGAAGCGCAAGGATTCGAGCGAAGTTTTCTTCGTTTCGCTTGCGTGCCTCGGCGAGCTCCAATTCCGCCTGCTGCCGAGCTGTGCGTTCCTCGTTGAGCGTTCTACGCATGATAAACCGGTCGTAACCTCCTTTGAGCGCACCCACGGCCAGCGCGGAGCCCCCGGATTGCAGCAGTATTTCTACGTTGATAAAGCGAGCAACAGCGTTTGGGTTGCACGATCCCTTGGCTGCGGCAATGGCAGTGCAAGGCGCATTGGTCACATACCAAATGCCCCATACCGTCGCCGCGGCAGCCAGACCAAGGGAAATCGGTATGGCCCAATCCGACGCGAAATCCTTGACCTGCCTCCGGGCCTTTTCCAGCATATCAGCCGCCGCGCTTCACCTCCACGTCGGCCATCTTCTCGATGAAGTGCAGAATGGCCGAGTGATCTGCTTCCTGCTCGCCGTCGTTCACCAGCGAACCGAGCATCTGCTGCACCAGCGCCGTCACCGGCAGCGGCACGTTCAGTTCGGTGGCCGTTTGCAGCACGTTGCGCAGGTCCTTCTGGTGCAGGCGGATGCGGAAGCCGGCGCGGAAGTTCCGGTCCAGCATCATCGGCCCCTTGGCTTCCATGACCGCGCTGCCGGCCAGGCCGCCCCGAATGGCGTTGAACACCCGCTCCGGGTCCACGCCGGCCTTCTGGGAGAGCACCAGGGCCTCGCTCAGGGCCTCGATGTTGGCGGCGACGATGATCTGGTTTGCCAGCTTGGTGATATTTCCGGCGCCCACGTCGCCGGTGAGCACCACGTTGCCGCCCATTACCTGCAGCAACGGCTCGCACGCGTTGAAGACGCCCTCGTCCCCGCCGACCATGATCGCCAGCGTGCCGGCGATGGCTCCAGGCTCGCCGCCGCTCACCGGCGCGTCCAGGAACTCTACGCCCTTGTCGGCGCAGGCAGCCCCGATCTTCTGGGACATGGAAGGAGCAATGCTGCTCATGTCGATGATCACCGATCCCGGATCGGCGCCTTCCAGCACGCCCTCGGGTCCCAGGATCGCACGCTCGGAGTCGGCCGAGTCCGGCAGCATGGTGATGGTCCGCGCGCTGCCCTGAGCGGCACCCGCCGGGGAGGATGCCGCGGTAGCTCCCTCAGTAGCCAGTTCCTCCACCGGCTCGCCGATGATGTCGTACACGGTCAACTCGTAGCCGGCCGCCATCAGGTTCCGCGCCATCGGCTTGCCCATGATCCCCAACCCGACGAAACCAATCCGCTCTGCCATTTCTGTTCCTCCGTCCTGGGTGCGCCGCACGGCGGACCCGGATGATGTACGGTATTGCCCAAGTATTATACCCGTCGCATACCAACGGTCGGGGTGGTTAGTTCCGGTCCAGCACGAGGGCCGAGTCAACTGCCGCGGGAGAGTCTCCGGTCTCCGTTTCCAACACATCCCGGAGCGTCGTGGTGGCTACCGTTGCCTGTCCGGACAGGTTCGCGAAGTGCCGCACGGATCGGGTTGCATCAATACCGGAGGCGATCAACGCAGCGGCAGACTCCCGCCACGGTCCGGCGTGCTCGGCTCCCAGCACCACCACGGCCCGGCCGCGGGCATCCGTTATCCCCGCGCCATCGCCGATCCGTTCCACGGATGCGCAGACAGCGCTCAGGGGTGAGACGCCGACCAGGTCCAGGGCGAGGCGGTAGAAACCGGGCGCGGCGACAGTGGAAACCGTTCCCACCTCCTGCTCCAGATGGCCGATCAGGCCGGGCGCGGACTCCGCCGGGTCTCCCAGCGTTACCACCATGGACCACAGGCCGGCCCGGATGTCGCGGACCAGCCGGTTGACCAACTCGTCGCGATTGTCGGGGCGCAGCTCCAGCTCCACCGCGCGGATCCACGGCCGGGCGACCGCCAGGGCGGACTGGGTTCCGATGACATAATCGGCGTTTGACAGCAGCTCGCGGGCTGCGACGGGCACTCCCTGACGGTCGCCGGTCCCCAATCCCGCCACGGTGACAGCGCGCTCGGCTGAGCGGAACGCGGCCACGTACTTCCGCGTTTCCACCACCTGTCGGGCGTGATTGCCCTCGTGTCCCGATACTCGTTCGATCAGATCCAGCAAGGACAGCGCGGGGTAGTTGTTTTCGGGGTTGTACGGCGTGGCGGGCAGGTCCAGCTGCTCCTCGGTCAGGCCCGATATCAGCCTGCGGAACCGTTGGTAGTTGGCCTCAAGCCTGGATACGTCGGCGGTGATGCGATCGGTGCGAGCGTCGAAGGCGGGCAGCATCTCACGTTCGCCGGACGCGATCTGCTCCAACGCTTCCACGAAGCTCTCGGTGAGCAGGTGCTGCATGACCTCCCAGACCGACCATCGCGATCCCTGGAAGGCTTCCGCCTCGCCCAAGCCTTCCAGGGCGTCGAGCAGCGCGGCGTGTCCGTCGTCCAGCCGCTGCAGTGCCCGCATTTGCCGTTCGTGGGCGGACAGGACCTCTGAGCCGGTATCGGTGGGCGCGTCGTGGGAAACCATCGTAAATCCTCTTCGATTTGCTGATCATTTTCGCTGGAGTAGCATTATTGCACATACCTTGGGACGGTTAGGTTGCGGAATCGGTTATCATTAAGCATGGGCGGAGAGAGTGTGCTGACCGACTTGAACATCCGCGCCGGGCAGACGGTAACGGCGCATCGCATGGACAAGGTGCTGGCCGAACTCCGAACGCGTTCGGAGACCGCCGACAGGTCGGCGACGCTCTATTTCCCCGGCGAAGCGGTGCGGGACGACTCCGCCATGCTCGCCCTGTCTCGGGACAGGAACCCAGACTCCTGGATCACGACCCTGGAGAAAGCGGGCGGTCGGGTGTTGCGCTCTCCCACCGGAGTTGTTGCATTCCGGATCGGCAACGCGGGCCTGGCCGTCCTGCCCCCGTTTCCCCTGAACAACATGTGGATGGGGGACATCATTTACGACTGGCCGTTGCGCACGATGCTGTCGGCGGAACTGACTATCGGCGTCGCGCTGGTGCGCCTGGGGCGGTACGCCATTGCGGTTTACGAGGGCCAACGCCTGGCCGTGTCCAAGACCGATACCCGTTACGTGAAAGGCAAGCATCACGCCGGCGGCACTTCCCAGCGCAGGTTCCAACGAGTCCGGGAAAACCAGATTCACCGTCTGTACGCGGAGGCATCCGGCGTCCTGGACAAGCAGTGGCGGCCCTGGATGCACAAGTTGGACTACGTCGCGCTGGGCGGCGAGGCCGCGACGGTCAACGGTTTCCTCCGGGAGAGCCAGACGTTGTCCCGCCTTTCTCCGATAATCCTGGATCGCCGCCTGGATGTCCGTGAGCCCAACCGCGCCTCGCTGGATGATGTGGGGGCGATGCTGTACCAGTGCCGCTTGTACCCGCTGAGCTGGGACGGCTAGAGAGAGGATCGCGCCGCCGGTGCTATAATTCCGCCATGACATCGGCGGAGGACCAATCAATTCCACCCGAGGCAGGGTTCCAGCGCGCTATAGGGCTGTTGGAATTTGACCAGATCCGGCTCCGTCTGGCTGAGACCACCCGCACCATTCTTGGCGGAGAGCTGGCCGCCGAACTTACGCCTTCCTCGGATCCGCGCGACATCGCCGTGCGGCAGCAGGAAACCGCCGAAGCCCGCCGCCTGCTGGATACCACCGGCGACGTGGAACTTGGACCCGAGGAAGACCTGCGGCCGGCCGTGCAGCGCGCACTGCTGGGCGGCGTGCTGCGCGGCGAGGAACTGCGTCACGTGGGCGCGCTGGCGGCCGCCGCCCGATGGAACCGCAACTCCCTGGCACGACGCGACGACCTGCCCGTGCTGGCGGCGATTGCCCAGAACCTGCCGGAACTACCCGACCTGGAGAGCGGGGTTAATCGCGCCATCGGCCCTTCGGGCGAGGTGCTGGACGAAGCGTCGCCGGAACTGGCCCGCCTGCGCCGCGAGTCGCGCACGGCCTGGTCCTCCCTGAACGACGTGATGCAACGCTCGCTGCGCCGGTACCAGCGCTCGGGCGTTGCCCAGGAGGATATCGTCACCGAGCGCAACGGACGCATGGTGCTGCTGATCAAGACCGAGTTCAAGGGGCAGGCTCCGGGCATCGTGCACGACGTGTCCGACAGCGGGGCCACGGTGTTCATCGAGCCCATGCCGGCCATCGACCTGGGCAACCGCTGGCGGGAAACCCGCCTGGCGGAACAGCGGGAAGAGGAACGAGTGCTGCGCCAACTGTCCGAAATGGTGGGCCGGTACTCGGATGACATAAACCTGATGCTGAGCCTGCTGGCGAGGCTGGACCTGGCCGCGGCCAAAGGGCGTTACGCGGCATCGCTGCGGGCCGTGCCGCCCACCCTGCTGGGCGCTGACGAGTCGCGTCGCATGGAGATTACCGGCGGGCGGCACCCCTTGCTGACGGGCGACGTCGTGCCCACCACGATCGGCATCGCCGAGGGCCAGCCGGTGCTGGTCATCACCGGGCCCAATGCGGGGGGCAAGACCGTTGCCTTGAAGACGGTGGGCCTCCTGGCCATGATGGCGCACGCCGGCCTACAGGTGCCCGCGGATGACGCGGTTGTGCCGCTGCTGGACGGCGTCTACGCCGACATCGGCGACCAGCAGAGCATCTTTGAATCCCTGTCCACCTTCAGCAGCCATATCAGCAACATCCGGCGCATCATGTCTGCGGCAACGTCCAACTCCCTGATCCTGATCGACGAGTTGGGTTCTGCCACCGACCCGGAGGAAGGATCGGCGCTGGCGATCGCGTTGCTGTCGCACCTGCGCGATCTGGGAGCGATGGTCGTGGCGACCACCCACCACCGGAACGTGGCGCGCCTGGCCCAGGAGGAGCCGGGAATGGTCAACGCCAGCGTAGACCTGAACCCGCGCACCCTGGAACCCACCTACAGCCTCACCCATGGGATTCCCGGTCGCAGCTACGCGCTGACCATCGCTGCGCGGCTGGGCCTGCCGGACGCGGTGATCTCCGGAGCCCAGTCGCACCTGGAACCGAGCCACGTGCGCACCGACCAGCTGCTGCAAGAGTTGCAGGAAGAGCGGCTGACCGTATCCGAGCTGCGGTTGCAGGCCGAGCAGGCTTTGAACTCGGCGCGGGCTCGCGAACAGGACATCGCCCGCGAACTGGAAACGGTGGAGGACACCAAGGCCCAGCTGGTGGAGGATGCCCGCCGCGAGCTCGCCGAACAGATTGTGGATCTGGCCGGGCGGATCCGCCGCGCCGAACGATCGCTGGAACGTGCGTCCGTAACCGCTGACGCCCAGGCTCGCGAGGTCGATCTGCGGGCGGAGCGGGAGCAGTTGGCCGAGGCGCAGCGGGAGGTGGTCTCTCCGGACTGGGCACCGATCCCGGTGGAGCGTCCGCCGTGGTATCACGACCTGCGGGCTGGCGACCGGGTGTACATACGAGGTGTATCGCGTCCGGTCGAGGTGGTTACCGCGCCCGACCAGCAGCAGGAGGTCGAGGTGCTGATCGGGAGCATGAAGGCCCGACTGCCGGTGTACCAGTTGGATCGACCGGCCGACCGGCTGCACCCGGTGGCAGAGCAGGCCGGCGTGGTCTATCGGCGGCCCGAGACCAAGCGGACGATAAGCCCCGAGGTGAACCTGCACGGGTACCGGGTGGACGAGGCGCTGAATGTGATCGACTCGCTGCTGGATGATGCGGCTTTGGAAGGGATGTCGTCCCTCAAGATCGTGCACGGCAAGGGCACCGGCGCGCTGCGTCGCGCCATCCGCGAATACCTGTCTGGACATCCGCTGGTTGCCGCCACCGAGCCGGGCGAGGGCGGCAGCGCCGCCGGCGTCACGGTGGTGCAGTTGCGGTAAGAGGTCGCGCTAACGCGTACCCATTTTGTCATCGCGAGGAGCGAAGCGACGCGGCGATCTCGCGCCCAAGGCAGCGTTCCTTGCCTCAACGAGATTGCCGCGCTTCGCTCGCAATGACAGTTCAGACGAAGCGGGGTACGCTTGAGGAGGTCGCGGCCTTGACACTCAACGCAGCCTGCTCTAACTTTGCGCCAACATTCAGAACGCCCCAGGAGGTAACCCCATGGCCCAGATTGCCGGACTTGGACACGTAGGCATCTATGCCACCGACCTGATGAAGATGCGCGATTTTTACAGCCGCGTGCTGGGACTGAAGATCGCGGACGAGGACCTGGAACAGCGCCGCATGGTTTTCATGAGCTCCGACCCGGTGGCCGAGCACCACGAGTTCGTGCTGATGGAAGGCCGCGTAACGTCCGACGACGCCAAGGTCATCCAGCAGATCTCCTTCGCCGTCCCGTCCATCCAGGACATGCGCGAGTTCAAAGCGCGCATCGACGAGGAGAACCTGACCATCGACCGGATCGTCAGCCACGGCAACGCCTTCGGCATGTACTTCTTTGATCCGGAAGGCAACCGCATCGAGCTGTACTACAAGACCGGCTTCCCGGTACCGCAGCCACATGGGGACCCGCTGGACCTCAGCCGCAGCGACGAAGAGTTGCTGGATGAGGCCAAGGAACTGCTCCACACCAAGCGCTAACCGAATAACCCCGAGGCATCGCCGCCGCTGCTGGATCATCGGCAGCGGCGGCTTCGCGTTTTCAAACGGCCGTTCAGCGTAGGCCGTCATGCCTGCGAAAGCAGGCATCCATAAGTTACCGACATGAAGCAACCTTGTGTTTACATGCTGGCCAGCAAACTCAACGGCACCTTGTACGTTGGCGTGACGTCGAATTTGCTCCAACGAGTTTGGCAACACAAGAACGATTTGGTCACGGGATTCACTAAACGATACGGAGTGCATACTTTGGTTTGGTATGAAGTCCACGAGACCATGGAGAGCGCAATCACACGTGAAAAAGCGGTTAATCGGTGGAAGCGGGACTGGAAGATCGAGTTGCTTCAACGAAGCAACCCTTCCTGGCGAGACTTATACGATGACCTCGGTTGATCTGGACGACGTTGTCACTTTGGAACGATATTCCGCCATTCCGGCTTTGAGCCAGAATCCAGGGCTCGATGCGAGCGCAGCTAATGTCGAGCAGGCTGCACTCGAGGGACACTGGATTCCTGCTTTCGCAGGAATGACGGCAGCAGGCACATGGACGAAATATGGTCCGTGAAATCGAAGCGGCATCCGGCCCGGTTGCGTATGGCGATCTGCCGCGCCGGTATCATCGGTGGAAGTGGCAGGTGCTGGTTTCGTTCTGCGCCTTCTACCTGTTCGTCTACACCGGTAGGTTCAATTTCTGGCCCACGTCGCCCCTGATCAAGGACGACCTGCAGCTGACCAATATCGAGATCGGCATCATCAACGCCATGCTGCTGTGGGGGTTCATGCTGGGCGACCTGGTGCACGGGCGGCTGTCGGAGGCCTATGGGCTGCGGCTGTGGGTGACGCTGGGGGCGGTGTTCACAACGGTGTTCAACTGGGCCACGTCCTTTGGAACGTCAGCGTGGACCATGGCCATTCCGTGGTTCATGGCGGGGTTCGTCAACGCGGCCTGCTGGTCGCCGGCGATCAGCATGATCAGCCAGTGGTGGCCCCGGCGGGAGCGCGGGATAGCGATGGGCTTCGTGGGTACCGTTAGCGGGGGAGCGATGCTGCTGATGTGGTGGCTGAGCAGCTGGGTGGCTGCCGAGTGGGGCTGGCGCGCCGCCTTCCGGTATCCGCCGCTGATCATCATGGCGCTGGGCATCGCCTTCTACTTCACCACGCGGGATCGTCCCCGGGAAGTGGGACTGCCGGAGTACATCGAGGAGGACGAGATTTCCGCCGCCCCCGAGGCAGTGGACGAAGCCAGGCTCAAGGGTTTCGGGCCCTACAAGGTGCTGCTGACCAACTCGCGGTTCCAACTGGCGTGCCACGTGAAGGGTTTGGAGAATGTGGCCCGCTACGGGCTGACCACGTGGGTTCCCCTGTACTACTTCGAGGCCGGCGGACTGCACATCACGCAGACCGTGTTGATCACCTTCCTGCTGCCGTTGGGATACCTGATCGCGCCGCCGCTGTCGGGCCTCATATCGGACCGGTTGCTGGGCAGCCGGCGAAGGCCGCTGGTGATCGCGTCCTGTTTCCTGTCCGCCGGAGCGTTGGTGGCAATCGCGGTGGCCCCGCCGTCCAACGCCTGGCTGGGGGCGGCGCTGATGCTATGGGGCGGCGTGAGCATGGGGGTGTCGCTGATCTCCACCATCTCGGTCGACCTGTCGGGTCGCAAGATGGCGGCCACCGGGGCCGGTGTGCTGGACGCCCACGGCTACCTGTACGCGGGTGCGCAGGCCCTGATCTTCAGCGTACTGCTGGACATGACGGGCAGTCCGTGGCCCATCGTGTTCCTGGCCATGGCGGTGACGCGGCTGATTTCGGCGGCGATGATCAGCCGGGTGCGGGTCTAGATTTCCGGCGGTTGTCACGATTGGCGCGGCGTGGCAATCTGCGGATGTCATGTTGCGCATCCTGGGACGGATTGCTTACCGCTGGTACCTGGTCGCCATCGTGGCCGGCGTGGCGTTAGTGGCCGTGTTGGCGCTGTTCAAACCGGCGACCACGGCGATCCACACCGCCGCGTTCGCTGCCCAGGTGCTGCCGTCCCCGGTGAAGTTTCAGCACTGGCTGGCGCGGGAACCGGAGCATCGCGAAATAACGTTCCAGCGGGACGACGGATCGGCCGGAGAAGCCGATGTGTACGTGATCGCCGACGGAAAGCGGAGGGCCGCCCTGCTGGTGTTCCTGGGCGCCAACGCGGCCGGCGCCGACGACCCGGACGTGATCAACCTGGGGCAGTCCCTGGCGCGAACCGGCTTTGCGGTGATGTACTACTGGTCGCCGACGATGGGAGAACGGGCACAGATCGATGCCGGGGAGATAGCCAACCTGGTGGCGGCTTTCGAGCATCTGCGTGGCGAGGAATACGTTGACCCGGATCGGGTTGGGCTGGCCGGGTTCTCCGTGGGCGCGTCGTTCGCCCTGGTGGCGGCAGCCGACCCGCGGATAGCCGACGATATCGCCTTCGTCAACGCTTTCGGCGGCTACTTCGACACTTCGGACCTGGTAGTGCAGATCGCCGCAGGCAAAGCCATTGACGATGCCGGAGAGCGGGATTGGGAAGTGGACCGGCTGACGCGCCGCGTCTACAACAACATGCTCATCGATTCCATCGACGACCCGACGCATCAGGAAGCGGCGCGGGCCATCGCCGAGGGCGGGGAGTATGAACCCGAAGAGCGGGTTCCCCTGTCTTCCGAGGCGGCGTTCGCGATGCTGGCCGGCGTGGGCTACATCGGTGAGGCGCGATGGCGGTACGCCCAGCTGACGGAGGACTTTCGGGCAGAGGTCGATTCCATCGCGCCGTCACACCACGTGCAGCAGTGGAGCGCGAACACCGCGATGCGGGTCATGCACGACGTTGGCGACCCGCTGATACCCGTGGGGGAGTCGAGGCGCTTGGTCGAGGCGCTTGGGGAGCAGAGGCCGGAGGTTGAGGTCTACTACACCGAGACTGACATCTTCCGGCACGTCCGCCCGGATGCGAACCGCGATCTTAAGTCATTGCTGCGGGGAGCCGGGCAGCTTTTCCGCCACATGTTCCACATCGTGGCAGTGGCGCGCTAGCCGGCGGGGGAACGAGTCAATTCCGGTTCTTCAGGCGTTCCAGCTGCTGCACGGTGCCGGGAAGTTTCCAGTCGACGTACAGCAGGACGTGCTCCTTGATCGCCTCCTCGTGGACGCGGCAGGAGAAGCAGGCGCGGTCGATGCACAGGCCGTGCCGGGGGCGCAGGGCTTCCCGTAGGGAGATCAGCTGCTCGGACAGTTGCGGGTTGATGGGATGACCCTCCCGGGCCAGTTCCAGCAGCGAGTCCATCTGGCCGGCCAAGCGCTCCAGCAGTTCGTTGTAACGCTGCAGGCCCTGCTCGACGAAGTTGCGGGGCTCCGTGGCCGTTAGGTAAGGGATCATCTGCATGTCGGGAACGTCGGCCATGGTGCACCTGTGTGTCGCGCGTGGCGTGGTTAGCGGGTTCGGGTCACTGTATCACAGGACTCGGTCTCGCCGGATGACGGCGAAAGCTCGTTCGACCCACGCGGTTGACGTTCAACGATGAACGTCCGCCACCGGCCCGGTTTCGACTGAATCCGGCGAAGTTTGTCCGTCGGCGGCCAGAGCGGCTTCCATGGCGGCGATGGCGACCTGGATCTGGTCCTCGTCGGGCTGGCGGGTGGTGATGCGCTGGAGCTCCAGACCCGGCCAGGACAATGCCTTGCCGAACCACGCCTGCCGGTGGGCTCCCGCGAACCGGATTATCTCGTAGCTGACCGCCGCCACCACGGGAATCGGTACGATGCGAGACAAGACTCGCCAGCCCAGCCCCGAATACAGTACGGCATCCAGAATGGCGAAGGCCGCCACGGACACGATTGCCACCGTAATCAGGAACGCCGTGCCGCAACGCGGGTGCGGTGTGGGATGCCGGCGCACGTTTTCCACGGTGAGCGGTTGGCCGGCCTCATAGGCGTGTACGGCCATGTGCTCGGCGCCGTGGTAGGCGTAGACGCGGCGGATGTCCCGCATCATCGAAATTCCAGCCACGTATCCCACCAGGATGACCAGCCGGATGATGCCTTCAATCAGGTTGCTCACCAGCAGGGACGCTACGAAAGGCTCGAGCAGACGCACGGCCAGCAGGGGCAGAACGAGGAAGATGCCGATGCCCAGCGCCAGCGCGACGGCCATGGTCATTACCATGACCCACTTGCTGGCGGACGAATCTGCTCCGTCAGCGCTGTCGGCTTCGCCGGCGGCGATGATGGCGGAACGCTGGAGCGACTTCATGCCGTACCACAGCGTCTCGGCGAGTACCAGGATGCCGCGAACGAAGGGCACGCGCCGGACCCGTCCGGAAAAGCGGGCGCTGACGGGCTCGGTGTCGCAGAAGATGTGGCCGTCGGGTTGGCGCACGGCCAGGCTGTAGTGGCGCACCCCGCGGATCATGACGCCTTCGATCACCGCCTGGCCGCCGTACAGCGGCGGAGCGGACCCGGAATCGCCGGGCTTGCCGTCTGTGGCGGAGTTAGCC
Source organism: Dehalococcoidia bacterium (assembly GCA_034423575.1). Taxonomy (GTDB): domain Bacteria; phylum Chloroflexota; class Dehalococcoidia; order Lucifugimonadales; family UBA3495; genus Bin87. The sequence goes on from DAOUIF010000086.1 coordinate 54,438, forward strand.
ATCCAGCTTGTGCCAGGCTTCCCGGAACGCCGTTTCGGAGAAGGCATCGGGCTGCAGCCACAGGGCGCCGCCGAACTCCTCGTCCAGCCGGCCGTCTTCGCGGACGTCGTCCCGGGAGAGGAGGTAGGTCACCGGCAGGTCAGCCAGGATTTCGGTGCTGATGACCAGGTACTCCCAGTCCCAGTCTAGGCCGTCGGCGTCGTAGAAGCGCACGGCCTGGCTGTGTTCCTGGGAGTGGAACTTGAGGCGGACTTCCCTGCCCCGCTCCGGGATGCCGGCGATAACCTCGTCCTCGTTGGGGCTGCGGCGCGCGATGAAGCACTGCCAGCCGTGCTCGGCCAGGCGTTCCGCCAGGTAGATGCGTCCGTACTCGCGGACGGTTTTAGGCACGTAGCGCGGCATGGGGCTGACTCCCCGGGTGGTTTGGGATGGTGATTAGGAGTGGGGCGCGGCGGTTGGTTGCGCAGGCACGATGAGGAAACGTCAGAATCAGGATTTTCAAGATTGTGGGATTATCAGGATTGAAACCGTTCAATGACGGAAACATCCCAATCTTGCCTAATCATAAAATCCGGTAAATCTTGATTCTGACGATTTACGAAAGCGGGTACGCATGAGCGAGATTGCCGCACCTCGCTCGCAATGACATTTTCTACGGAGTGCGGCGCGCTGGTCGGGCTATGTGGTTATAGCAAAACGGGAGCCGGTACCGGCTCCCACCAAAAGGTTCTCGTTGGGGTTGGGCGCTAGCCGTCCAGGTTGAAGCGCCGGCTGAAACGCTCGATGCGGCCCTGGGTGTCGACGATGCGCTGCTCGCCCGTGTAGAAGGGGTGGCACTTGCCGCAGATCTCGACGCGGAGGGCGGGCTTGGTCGCGCCCGTCTCGAAGACGTTCCCGCAGGAGCAGGTCACGGTGGCCTTGAAGTACTGGGGATGGATTTCTGCTTTCATGTTGCCACCCCTAGGCTGCGGCGGCCACGGCGTCGGCGACCGGGTAGACGCTGACGCGGCGCTTGCCCCTGGCCTTCCACTCGTAGGTCACCTGGCCGTCGATCTTGGCGAAGAGGGTGTAGTCCTTGCCCACGCCGACATTGGTGCCGGGATGGATGCGGGTGCCGCGCTGGCGGACGATGATGGAGCCGCCGGTCACCCGTTCTCCACCGTACTTCTTGACGCCCAGGCGCTTGGCGTTGCTGTCGCGGCCGTTGTTGGTGCTGCCGCCGGCCTTCTTGTGGGCCATGTCGCTATTCTCCTGTCTCGGGCTCGGCTGCGGCCTGGAGTTCGTCTGCTGGAGCCGGGCTGCCGGTGTCGATGTCCTGGATGCGGATGCGGGTGTAGTTCTGCCGATGCCCCTTCTTGCGGCGGTACCGGGTCTTGGCCTTGTACTTGTAGACGATGATCTTGCGGTCCTTGTAGTGGGACTGGACCTCGGCGATGACCCGGGCGCCTTCCACGGTGGGGGAGCCGAAGCGCATCTGGCCGTCCCGGGAGACCGCGAGCACCTCATCGAGCACCGTGGCGCTGCCCTCCTCGGCTTCCAGCAACTCGACATCGAGCACGTCGCCGGGCGAGACGCGGTACTGCTTGCCGCCGGTTTTCACGATTGCGTAATCCATTTCGGTAATCTCCCAAACGGCCTACTATTGTAGGTTTGGGGATTTGGCGGTGTCAAGGATGGGTGAGCGGCGAGAGTTCCAAATTGGATGGTAGAGGTGGGTTGCTGCGCGACCGTGAACGGCGGTCGGAGCGGACGATCACTCGCGCCGCACCAGACTGGCGAAGGTCACTTGGGGCGGTCACCCATTTGGGCGCGGAGCAGGTTAGCCCGGTCGATAATCTGTATGATGTCTGAAGCGGTTTTGTCGGCAAAGTCCGGGAATTGGGTGAGTTGCGGCTGTCGCCTGGCCCGGTATTCCGCCTCGCCTTCGTATTCAGTGTATACATCCGGAGGTATGGCTAGTCGGAAGTCTCTTAGGCCAGAGTCGAAATGCAGGACATTGCCGAGCAGGATACCGATGTCGTGAGTGTTGGCGTACTGCCCGCCTGCAGCCGCCAATCGCGCCTTCATCCCGTGTTCCAGCGCGTTCTGTGCGTGTTGTCCAATTGCCAGGTCGCTGCGGTTGTGTTCCGCAAGGAAAATGAACTCGTCCAGATGAGTCTCGGCGTGTCGGAGCCTCTCGTCGTAGTTCGACCAGTCGTAAGCGTATGCGGTATGTTCGTCCTCGTAATCGCGGGGACGGTATCTATCCGGGTCGCGGGGCATGACTATTCCATCTCGTGCTGCGTTGGTTTCGACGCTGTTGATGTAGCGTCGATTGAAGCGGAACTCTTCCGGTGTGCGCCAAACTAGCTCGACGGGAATTCGGCGCCCGTAGGCTTGCATCGCGGCCGCGGCCACGGTATCCGCAACGGCTTTTTTGCGGCCGGCGTCGGGTTCCAGCTCCTGGACGAGCATGACGTCGATGTCCGACGATTGCTCCTGATAGTCGCCTCGGGCGCGGGATCCGAACAGTATAACCAACCTGGCCTACGAAGCATCGAAGGCCGCTCGGGCCACGGGCAGCGCGCGATGGTCGATGGGATGTGTTGCCGGTAGTGTGGTCATCAGGATACGCCTGCGTCGTGAGGGTCGTTGACCGACTATAGTCTCATTATGCCACCAACCGCCCTGGCCGGGATTCAGTGAAACGCTGGCGGGGCCAGTCCAACCCGCTCACTTGGCGGCCGAAACGCTGACGGTTAGCACGTCCAGGCCGTGGTACTTCTGGTGACGCACGTCTGCGGCGTAGTGGCGCAGGAGGCGGTAGGGGACCTCGCCCTCGTTGGGTTCGGGGGGAAGTTCGGCGAGGCGGGCAATGTGGTCCTCCACGTTGGGACGGAGCAGGGATGAGGCGAATTCCAACTCCACGTTGCCGGCGTCCTGGCGGGCGCGAACCGTGAGGTGGCTGGGCGCTCCGGCATCTCGCGCGTCGTCCCGGGACACGATGGCCAGGGTCTCCTCGGCGGCGGCGGTCACCCGGTGTGCGGCGGAGGCGTCCCAATCCAGGCGGGCGGTGAACGCGCGCAGGAAGTCCTCCAGTTTCCTTGGCGCCTCCTCGTCCAGGGCGAGCCGGAGGCGGCGGCCCCGGCGGTTGGTGAGTTCCAGCGCGGCCGACATGAGCACCGCCACAATGCCGCCAGCGGTCATGGCGTTTCCCAGCAGCACGGCCCAGAAGCCATCGCCGATCAAATCGGGGAAGATGACGCCATTCTGGAAACCCACGCCGACCCAAAAGGAGATGCCGACGACCACGGCCTTGCGGTGGTCGACACCGTCGCGAAATACGATGCGCATGCCCTGTACGAACAGCAGGGCGAAGAAAACGGCGATGTACGCCGCGGCCACCGGGCTGGGAATGGCGATCAGCAGGGCGGTGGCCTTGGGCAGGAAGGCGAGGACCAGCAGGATGACGCCAATGGCGATGCCGACGCGCCGCGCCGCCATGCCGGTGATTTCGACCAGGGGAATCGTGCCGGAGTAGGTGGTGTTGGGAAGGGTTCCGGCGATGCCGGAGAGGAGGTTGCCGAGGCCGTCGGCGTTGAGAGCGCCCTGCACGACGCGATAGTCGGTAGCACGTGCACGGCGGTGGGAAACCCGCTGAATGGCCACGCCGTCGCCGATGGTCTCAATCGCGCCGACGATGGTGACGGCGATGAAGGCGGGCAGGAGGGCCCAGAACTCGGGGCCGGGCGTGAAGTCCAGCCCCGGCCATGATCCCAAGGGAACGCCGAACCAGGGTGCGTCCACCACCAGCTGGAAGTCATACAGCCCCAGGGGAGTTGCAACCACGCAGCCGACGACAGTGCCGATTACCGGGGACCAGAGCCGCAGAGCCTTGGGTCCCCGGAGCACCAGCGCGAGGATCGTCAACAGGGTTACGACCAGGACGACGGGAGCGGCCATGCTGGGGGCGCCCTGCGGGATCTCCGTCAGCATGTCGAACACGATGGGCATGACTGTGGCGGCGATGAGCATGATCACCGTGCCGGTGACCATGGGAGTGAAGACGCGGCGCAGCGCCGGCAGCCACGCGGCGAGCAGGAACTGGACCAGGGAAGAAACGACGATCAGGCTCGCCATCACGGCCGGGCCGGCTTCCACCAGCGCCGCGATGCACACGGCGATGAAGGTGCCAGAGGTGCCCATCACCAGGACGTGGCCGGCGCCGAATCTCCAGAACCGGACCGCCTGCAGGATGGTGTTGGCGCCGCTGATGAGCAGGGCAGCGAATACGCCCCAGGATATGTACTCGGCCGGCTGGTCGGCGATGCGGAAGACGATCACTACCGTGAGGACGATGCTACCGACCATGACCAGCGCACCCTGGAATCCGGCGCCGATCAGGAGCGAGTTTGGTGGGTTTTCGTTGGGTTCGTAGCGGACGTTCTCGTTTATGGAAGTTTCAGCCATGATCTATGCCTGCCAAGTCGTGTATCGGCAATTGAAGGATCAGAGTTGAGTTCATTCCGTATTTGTTCATTGACCTCATCACATTCACATTTGTATGTATTCCATTATTGCAACCGAGTGCAGGCGTATGCAAGTTGGCGATTCGCCTCATAAGTACCGAGTTTCGCCCGAACTGTCATTGCGAGCGAAGCGTGGCAATCTCGTTGCTGGAGGGGCCATTATTCGGGCGACGAGATCGCCACGTCGCTACGCTCCTCGCGATGACAAACTCGGTACGCGTGAGGGCGATTCGCCTCGCGTTGCGAACAAAAGATGACCGGCTGCCTTTTACGAGCAGCCGGCCTGGAGCAATCCGTGGGAGGAAGGTCAAGCCGCGTTGGCGACGCTCACGGTCACCACGTCGAGGCCGTGGTACTTCTGGTGGCGGACTGACGATGCGTAGTGGCGCAGGAGGCGCAGGGATACCTCGCCGTCGTCGGGCACGGCGGGGAGGGCGCTGAGGTAAGTCAGGCGGTCCTCGACGTTTTCCCCTTCCAGGGCGGAGACGAACTCCAGCTCCACGTTGCTGCCCTCGCGGCGGGCGCTGACGGTCAGGCGGCGCGGGGAATCCGACTCGGTGGGCTCCTCGTCCTGGGAGAGAATGACCAGCGTCTCCTCGCCGGCGGCGGCCAGGCGATCCGAGGCGGTCGGGTTCCAGTTGATGCGAGAGGCGAAGCCACGCAGGAAGTCGTCCACCTGCTGGGGCGCGTCGTCGTCCAGCGGCACGCGCAGTCGGCGGCGACGCGGCTTGCTGAGCTCGACGAAGGCCGTGAGCCCAACCGCGATGATGGCGCCGGAGGTCATGCCGTTCCCGAGGAGAACGCCTATGAATCCATCCCCCAGCAGTTCCGGGAAGATGACGCCGTTCTGGAAGCCGACGCCAACCCAGAAGGCGATGCCGGCGACGGTGGCCTTGCGATGGTCGAGGCCGTCCTGGACGATGATCCGCAGACCCTGGACGAAGAGCAGGGCGATGAGGATGCCCACGTAGGCAGCGGCCACGGGGGACGGGATGGCAATGAGCAGGGCGGCGGCCTTCGGGAAGAAGGCCAGAACGATGAAGATGACGCCGACAACGATGCCCACGCGGCGCGCGGCGATACCCGTCACCTCGGCCAGGCTGATGCTGGTGGAATAGGTGGTGTTGGGCAGGGTGCCGGCCAGGCCGGACAGGAAATTGCCCACGCCGTCGGTGTTGAGGGCGCCCTGGACGACGCGGTAGTCGGTGGCTCCGGGCCGGCGGCGGGAGACGCGCTGGATGGCGACGCCGTCGCCGATGGTCTCGATGGCTCCGACGAAGGTGACGACGATGAATGCAGGCAGCAAGGCCCAGAACTCCACGCCGGGGGTGAAGTCGAAGCCGGGCCAGGCGCCGAAGGGCACGCCAATCCAGGGGGCGTCCTTCACGTACTGGACGTCGTACATGCCAAAGGGGGCTGACACCGCGCAGCCGATGACGATGCCGATAACCGGCGACCACAGGCGCCACGAGGCCGGAGCGCGGAGAACCAGCACGACGATAACCAGGATTGTGACGATGGCCACGATCGGAGCGGCGGACGATGCGGTGCCCTCGGGAACGTGGCTGAGCATGTCGTACACGATGGGCATGATGGTGGCGGCGATGAGCATGATCACGGTGCCGGAGACCACCGGGGTGAAGATCCCTCGCAGCACGGACAGGCGCGCGGCCAGGGCGAACTGGAACAGGGCCGACACGACGACCAGGCTGGCCATCAGGGCGGGACCGCCCTGGATGAGCGCCGCGGCGCAGACGGCGAAGAACGCGCCGGAGGTACCCATCATCAGGATGTGTCCGGCGCCGATGCGCCAGAGGCGGGCGCTCTGGAGGACGGTCGTGATGCCGCTGATGAGCAGGGCGGCGAATACGCCCCACGCGATGTAGTTTTCGGGCTGTTCGGCGATGCGGAAGACGATGACGACGCCCAGAACTATCCCCCCGATGATCAGCAGGGCGGCCTGGAAGCCGGCGCCGACGGTGAGCAGGGCGGGGGGATGTTCGTCCGGTTCGTATCGGATGTTTTCGTTTACGGGTGACGCAGCCAAGAGACACTCTCCAAATACATGTGTTCAGTCATTTCCCGCATGACCGGGCGCGGCGGCTCGGGTTTCCCTGATATGTTATGGTCCCGGGTCGGGACTAGCACGAAAAATCTGCGCTCATTATTGCAAGGCCGGATGTGTTACGGCAAGTTGGTTGCCATCGGGAGTCGCGCTCGGAAGCTCGGCGGCCTCCGCGGTTTGCGCGGCTTATTTGACGGGCATACAATGGCGGCGCCAACTACCCCAGTCTCGCAGGCGTCGCCGGCCCGCCGGAACCGACGCCGGACACACCAGGAGGCGCAACCATGCCCATCGAAAAGCTATCTTCCGCCCTGGACGCCATCATCGATACCGACGCACCGATTGAGGAGCACGGCTCCGGATACGGAGGCTCGGAAGGACCCGCCGAGGGTCCGGTGTGGTGGAGCGACGGCGGCTACCTGCTGTTCAGCGACATTCACAACGACCGGCGCATGCGCTATACGCCGGGATCAGGCGTGACCGTGGAGGCCGAGCCGGTGAACCGGCACAACGGGCTGACCCGCGACCAGCAGGGTCGGCTGATCGCCGCGGAGCACGACGGCCGGCGGGTCAGCCGGCTGGAACACGACGGGTCGACTACCGTGCTGGCCAACCAGTTCCAGGGTCGGCAACTCAACCGCCCCAACGACGTGGTGGTCAAGTCCGACGGGAGCATCTACTTCACCGATCCGTGGACCTTCCGACGGCCTCGGGAGCAGTGGGAGCAGACCATTTCCGGCGTGTACCGCATTTCGCCGGACCTGGGGACGCTGACGCTGCTGGTGAGCGACTTCGTGGTGCCCAACGGGCTGGCGTTCAATCCGGATGAAACCGTGCTCTACATCAACGACTCTCGGCGCGGCATCATCCGCGCGTTCGACGTGCAGGACGACGGCAGCATAGCCCTGGCGTCGGACCGTCTGTTCAAGGACTTGCGCGGCGAGCGCGAAGGCGTGCCGGACGGGATGAAGGTGGACGTTGAAGGCAACGTGTACTGCGGCGGGTCTGGCGGACTGCACATCATGAACGCCGGCGGCGAGACGCTGGGCATCGTGGTGCACGGGCAGCCGGCGACGACCAACCTGTGCTTCGGCGGGGCCGACTGGAAGACGCTGTACTTCACCAGCCGGAACACCGTGGGCAGCGTGCCCGTGAAGATCGCGGGAGTTCCGGTGCCGGCGAAGTAGAAGTAAGAGGGAAAGACGACGCGGCGGGGGCAGGAACGGCACGCCCCCGCCAAGGGAGCGTATTGTGCCTCTGTCTGAAGATTGGAAAATTGGCGTGCGCCGGATGTTGAAAAAGGATCCGGAGTTTCGCATTGAGACGGAAAAGGACATACGCGAACTGCTCGCGACTGGCAACGACGAAGACCAGAGGGTAGCCCGTCGGATGGCCCGAGGGCTGCTGGAGCTGGAGTTTGAGACGGACGCGGAGTTGCTGGAGCAGCTGCGGCAACCCATCTCCGCCTGACGTGAAATGTCGTTGGGGTTCGGTGCTAGAATGTTGGTATGCCGGAAATTCGGGCATATTTGGATCACCGGGGGCGCAACTTGTTTAGCCTCTGGATGGACGACCTGACCCCAACGGTGCGCCATCGCATCCAACAAATCCTGGGCAGAATGGCCGATGGAAATCTTGGCGATGTTCGCGGCGTTGGCGAAGGAGTGATTGAACGCCGTGCCGACTTTGGGCCAGGCTATAGGATTTACTTTGCCCGGGATGGTCCAGACCTCGTAATTCTGCTGGGCGGAGGTGACAAGAGCGCTCAACGCGATGACATCCCCAGAGCCCGGGAGCGATGGAGAGACTACAGAATGCGGAAAGCGCGAGGTGGTAACGATGCCGTTGTCTGAAGATTGGAAAATCGCAGAACGTCGCGCGCTCAAACGCGACCCGGAGTACTTTGCTCTCACCGTGGCGGGCGTAAAAGAACTCCTGACCACCGGCGACGATGAAGATCGGCGGGTTGCCCACAACATCGCCCGGGGGCTGCTGGAGCTGGAGTTTGAGACCGACGCGGAATTGCTGGAACTGTTGAAGCAGCCGATTTCCGCCTGACGACCAAACCACACAAACACAACAGGAGGCAACAAGATGCGCGTAGTACGGATTGCGAACGTGGAGCACGTACCGCTGGGAACGGCGGAGGCAGTGCCGGGGTGGACCGGGGGCGACGTGCACCGCACCCGCCAGCCGATCATCCCCGAGGGAGAGAGCGACTTCTTCAACGCCAGCGTGGTGAACTTCGAGAAGGGCGCCCAGACCGGGTGGCACGTGCACAGCAGCGACCAGATCCTGGTGATCACGGTGGGCAACGGCATCGTGGCCAACGAGACCGAGGAGCATCACGTGGGCGTGGGCGACGTGGTCCAGATCAAGGCCGGTGAGAACCACTGGCACGGCGCCACGGCCAACGGCTACATGGGGCACATCACCATCACGAGCAGCGACAGCACCGCCAGCCGGTAAGTCTTATTTACAGGGATGCACAGGATGTACAGGATGCGAATTCTTCATCAAGACGACAATATCCTGTACATCCTGTAAATCCCAGTAAAAGAGAGTAGTGCAATGGACTTGATTGACGAGATTCTCGATAACGTGAAGACGATTGCCGTGGTGGGTCTGTCGGACAACGCGGCTCGACCCAGTTATGGCGTCACCGCCTACATGCAGTCGCAGGGGTACCGGATCATCCCGGTGAACCCGGCGCTGAAGGGCGCGACGGTGCTGGGCGAGCAGTCCTATGACGATCTGGATGCAGCGCTGGCAGCGGCGCAGGCGGAGGGGTTGAGCATCGACCTGGTGGACGTGTTCCGGCGCAGCGAGTTCGCCGGCGCGGTCACGGACGACGCGGTCAGCATCGGGGCGCGTTACGTGTGGATGCAGGACGGGGTGGTGGACCAGGCGGCGGCGCAGCGGGCGCGGGGAGCCGGCTTGGGCGTGATCATGGACGACTGCATCCTGAGGCAGCACAAGCGGCGACGGGGCGGGTGACCTGAGCGGTAGGCCGGCAACGGAACGGGACAGGTTGCCATGAAGTACGACAACCCGTTCCCGGGGATGAATCCGTACTTGGAAAGGCCTCATTTATGGCGGGATTTTCACAATGCGTTAATTGCCGCCTTGGCTGCTGACATAGGGCCGCGGCTGCCTCACAAATACCGCGCTGACCTAAAACAGCGCACAGAAGTTGAGTACCTGTGCGGTCAGGCTGAGAGCCTGACGCGCAAGGCCCCTACTCCCTCGTTGGAAGAAACCAACGCGGTGCGGGTTCTGATGCCCCGGGAAGTCAAGGTTACTGGTTGCAGGTTGAGGCCGCGCCTGACCGGGAAGTTGTCACCGTTATCGAAGTTCTATCGCCTACCAACAAAGCGCCGGGGACAGGACGTTACCGCTACCTCCGCAAGCGCGAGGCGATTTCCGCCGGCTACGTCAACCTGGTGGAGATAGACCTGCTGCGCCGCGGGCAACCGATGCCGCTGGAAACATCGTCGCCGGCCAGCGACTACCGCATTCTGGTATGCCGAGGTTTGGAGCATCCCAGCGCGCCGCTGTATCCGTTCACCGTGCAGCAGCCCATCCCCAAGTTCACGCTGCCCCTGCTGCCCGAGGACGGGGAATACGCGCCGGAGGTGGACCTGGGCGCCATCGTGGACCGGCTGCACCACACCGCGCGTTACAACCAGGAAACCCGCTACCACGAGCCGCCGCCGGAACCAGCGTTTGACGGGGAGGTGGCGGAGTGGGTGAAG
>DAOUIF010000087.1:0-8899 GCA_034423575.1 Dehalococcoidia bacterium
TCCTCTTCCTGGATACGGCGGGCCTCTGCTTCCAGCCGGGGAAGGATGCTGCCCGGATCCGGCTCGGCCTCGGCCACGCGCATCATGCGGCGCACCGCCCACCCCAGGTTGACGGCGGTGGGCCGGGCTGCGGCGATGTGGGCCCCGGCCTGCCGCAGCGCGCCGATGAAGTGGTCCCGCTCCCGGGACTGTAACTCAGCGGCGGCCAGCACCATAGCGTAGCCGGCGGTTACTCCGATGGCGGGAGCTCCGCGAACGCGCATCTCGGTGATGGCTGCGGCGGCAGCGCGGTAATCAGTGATGCGGACGGTGACGTGCTCGTGAGGCAGGAGCGTTTGATCCAGCAGCTCCAGCCGGCCACTCGTCCAGTTGATGGGGCGAATTTCGTTCATAAATGGGAGAAAGACGCGGAGCGCGTCAGTATCACGCTGTGCTACGCTGCGGTCACACTGGTGAACTCTGGGTTTCGAACAGGCATAAAAATAAAGGCTCACCCGCACCGGGAGAGCCACCATCACAATCCTCCCCTCATCTTTCGTCCCGCCCGTATATCGGTGTGCGCACCAAGCTCCACAACACCGGGGACGCCGGATTTAGCACCTCATCCCGCCGGGTGAGCGGGACAGGTTGCCAGGCTTCACAGGGCCGTTCCCTCCGCCTGTCTGAATAAGGGTTCCAGCAGCGTATCCGAATTTTAACTGTCATAAATGCTACCTGCCGGGGCCGCAAAAGTCAAGTTGGCGTCGAATTTCGTCGGCCCCCGGCCTAGTCCAGGGGCATCTAGCCGAGAGCGTACCCGGTCTGATTTGAACCGTCATTGCGAGCGGAGCGCGGCAATCTCGTTGCTTGAGGAGCCTTTCTTCAAATAACGAGATCGCCACGTCGCTGCGCTCCTCGCGATGACAAACCGGGTGCGCGTGAGGGCCCTTCTCCAGTGGCGTGCGACGGTCGAATCCGGTATTCTGTGCCCCACATCAACGGAACCGAATGCCGGGAGGGTCTGTGACCATGACAACCACCGCTGCCCCAACCACCGACGACCTCTGCACCATCGAACAGGAGCCGAGCCGCTTCAACGACGAGTTCGGCGAAATGAGCCCCCGGGCCAAGATCAAGGTCAAGGGGGAAATGTCCGACTTCGTGCAGAAGTTCATCGCCGCCTCGCCTTTCGTCGTCATGGCCTCGTCCGATCCGGACGGCAACTGCGACGCCTCTCCCAAGGGCGGCAAGCCCGGCTTCGTCAAGGTCATCGACAGCACTCGCCTGCTCTTTCCGGACGTCGCCGGCAACCGCCTGTTCCAGTCCTACCAGAACATGGACTCCAACCCCCACGTGGGCCTGCTGTTCATGATCCCCGGCGTCAACGACACCGTGCGCGTCAACGGCACCGTGACCATCGTCAGCAAGGAGGAACTGGAACGACAGAAGGTCGAGCTGGAGCTCTACTGGACCGACGACAACTCCAAGCACCTCCAGGGGATCATCATCAACGTCGAGGAATCCTACGGCCACTGCCCCCGCGCCTACAACTTCGCCAAGCTGTGGGACACGGACCAGATCGCTGAGAACCAGACCAACCGGCCCATCCCGTTGCGCCCGTAGCACGGTACGCGCACTCCAAAGCATTGGCAGGGGCGGGTTTGAAACCCGCCCCTGACGTTTGCTTCGGTTGGAACCGTCAGAATCAGGATTTACCCGATTTGCGGATTGCCAGGATTGAGATGACCTTGCCGCTGAAACGCTTCAATCCTGTGAATCCCAAAATCTGGAAAATCCTGATTCTGACGATTCAGCTCAATCCGGTAGCCAGCCGGAACACAAACAGCGCCGGTTGAATCAGTATCCGCCCCAGGAAGTTGATGCCGAAGGCGTAGCTCAGGAAGAGGTTCACGCCGATCAGCGCGATCAGCGGTATCCAGCCGTATCGCTCAAATTGCAAGTACGACCGGTAGAGCGGGCTCGGGAGCAAGCCGCCCACTACCTTGCTCCCGTCCAGGGGCGGCAGCGGGATCAGGTTGAATATCCCCAGGATCAGGTTGAAAAAAATCGCGAGGAACGCTGCGAAACCTAAAACCTCAACGACGCCGGATATAAACCGCGTGTCCGTTACCACCGGCAAAAGGTCCAGCCGAAATACCAGCCCCAACACGAAGGCCAGCACGAAGTTGGACAACGGGCCGGCGAAGGCCACCATCGACATCCCGAACCGCCCGTGCCGCAGGTTGTACGGGTCCACCTGCACCGGCTTGGCCCAGCCGAACCCCACCACCAGCAGCAGGATGAACCCCAGCAGGTCGATATGCTTGATGGGGTTGAAGGTCAGCCGACCCATGCGACGGGCGGTGTCATCGCCCTCGATGTGGGAGGTCAGCGCGTGGCTGAACTCATGCACGGTGAAGCCGATGATCAGGCCGATCAGCCCGATGCCGATCACCAGGACAAACGCGGCGGGGTTCTCCCGCAGCAGGTCGAGGCTCTGGAGGATCACGTAGTGCTGCTTTCCAACCCGGTGCGCCCGCCGCGTCGAGACGCCGGCTGCGCGCGGGGCATGGCCATCAAATCCGCCTTGATCGCGGCCAGGCCCTTCTCCCCGTGCTCGTTGGCCTCGGCGACGATGGCCACAGCGCCGGCCTGGCGAAGCGCCAGCAGTTCATTGGCGCTGGGCCGAGGCCCGATCCGCACAAGCTGGAATTTGTCGGTGCGGCTGACAGCGTCCGCTACCTGCCCCAGGTCCGCGAAGGTCCATGGTTCGGTCATCGCGGACTTGTCCAGCACCAGGAAGTCCACGGGCGCGGCGGCGAGCATGCGCCAGATAACGTCGTTAGGCTCGTCCGGTATGCGCATTCCATGGGTCATGCCCGGGCCGGCGATGTTGATGGCATCCACGCGGGCGCCGGTCGGAGGAGATACCATGAAATCGGCGCCCGCTTCCTGCCATTGGGCTACGCTTTCAGGCGTGAGCAGCGCGCCGCCGGCTCCCCAGATGCGGTCGCCCACGTCCGGAATACCGTCCGGGGAGAGACCGGGAGCCGCGATGACCAGGGCGTCCGCAGCTTCGCCGGCCGCAACCAGCGCAGCCTCGAGGTCGCCCGAGCAACGGGCGATCAGCGCCATGCCCGGTAATCTCCCGGACTGCGTGGAGCCGAACCCCAGCGAAGGTCCGCTGCCGGCTTCAATGCGCTCAAATAGGCTGCGCAGTTGCGTCATGTCCTGAGCTCCGGTCAATCTAGTAGGGGCGAATAATCATTCGCCCCTGCCGTGTTGCTATTTCGGGATTAGAGCGGTTGCCAGACTCGCTTGCCGTCCACACGGGCGATCTTGCCGATCTGTTTGCCCGGCGGGAAGTGGCCGGCGCAGATGGTCCAGTCCCCTTCCTCGGCGGCGTCCAGCAGTTGGGCACGCGAAGCCGCGGACTGCTCCTTGTCGGTATCCACGCCGGCGCACCAGCTCGGCTCGCTCACCTGGGCGATGGTGTGCAGCACGTCGCCCATGACGACACCGCGCTGGCCGTTGGAGTTGATCAGCACCACCTGATGACCCGGGGTATGACCGGGCGCGGGCGCGATGGAGATCTCGTCGCTGATGGTGTGCTCGGGCTCCTCCAGGATCTGCTGCAGGCGCAGCCGGCGCAGCGGCATCACCTGGCGGTCAATGTACGGGTACATCTGCCGCCCCTCATCCGAGGTGAAGTAGTCGTAGTCCGGCCGCGACATGACATAGCGAGCGCGGCGGAAATTGGGGGCGGGCATGCCGCCGGAGTAGCGCAGGTTCCAGCCCACGTGGTCGCCGTGCAAGTGGGTGTGGATGATGTAGTTCACCGAGTCGCTGGGACCGACGTTGGTGTTGTTCACGCCCACGTTGGATTCCAGGTGAGGCCGGAGCTCCTCGTAAAGGTTGCCGGTGACATTGCCTCGGTCCGGATGCGGCCCAGGCCCCATGCCGGTGTCCACCAGGATGACGTGCTCGGAGGTGTTGAGAAGGAAGACGCCGTAGTAAAGTTGGAGCTGGCCGTTTTCCAGGGTGTCCTGATAGTCCGCCCAGGCGGAGTCGGGGACGTCGGGGAACATCGCCGAGGGCTCGCGCGGCGGCGGCACCATGTCGATGACGGCGGTGACTTTAACGTTACCGATGGTTGCTTGGTCTGCCATTGGGAAAATCCTCCTGAGTACGCGGCAAACGGCCCGTGCGGCCTATTCGTCGACTTCGAATGTGACCAGCGAGAAGAGGTCATAGTCGGCCAGCGCATCCCGGCCTCCCAGACCAATCAGTTCTATTACAACGCCGATGCCGGCGGTGGAGCCACCGGCCTTTTCGATGAGCTTCGCCGCAGCCTGCAGGCTGCCGCCTGTCGCCACCAGGTCATCGATGATCAACACGCGAGCTCCCGGCGGCACATCCTCGGCGTGCACTTCCAGCGCGGCCTGCCCGTATTCCAGGCTGTACTCGTAGGACAAGGTTGTACCCGGGAGTTTGCCCGCTTTGCGCAACAACACCAGCGGCAGCCCCATGCGCGTTGCCATCGGAGCGGCGAATATGAACCCGCGGGAGTCGATGGCTGCCAGGCAGTCGATTTCCGTGCGGCTCGCCCGCATCACCATCTGGTCAATGGTCTCGTTGAACGCGTCCGGAGACAGCAGCAGCGACGTAATGTCCTTGAACTGAACCCCATGGATGGGGAAGTCGGGAACGTTCCGGATATGTTCGGCGAGATCAATAGGCATGGCAATGACACTTTAAAGTGCCCCTGCGTTTAGACGATCCGCAGCGAGGCGGAAATTAGTCTATTAGCAGCGGGTGGCACAGTCAACCATAAGCAAAGGAGCAACCTGCCCTATGCCATAGCCTTGTGGGTTAGCTACGCTTCGACTATGTTCTCCAGATGATTGATGCTCAAGACCTGTCGGTTTGGCCCCAGGCGTATGGCAACCAGGTCAATGCGCCATTCCAGGTTGGCGCAGGCCGCGGCGCGCTGCCGTAGAAAATCCTGCGCCGTTAGCGTCAAGCGTCTCGCTTTGGCCGGCGTGACCGATTCCTCCGGCGAGCCGTACGCGGCGCTCCGTCGAGTGCGCACTTCCACGAAAACCCAGACCGAACCATCCCGGGCTATGAGGTCAACTTCACCCCACCTGCATTGATAGTTGGCGTCCACGATGCGGTAGCCCTTGCCTCCCAGATGGTGGAGGGCAATGCGCTCGCCGATGCGTCCGACTTCAATATGCCCGGCATCATGGGGCACGGAAACATCATCCCTGGCTGCCATCTTGCAAAAGCCTCGCCTGTCGCAAAGGGCTGAAGGAGCGGCGGTGTATAGGCGACGGCCCCAGCTCGGCCAAACAGCGCAGATGCCGTGCCGTCGCATAGCCCTTGTGGTCTGCGAACCCGTAGCCGGGGTAGCTCTCGTCCGCCCGAACCATGAGTTCATCGCGGGCCACTTTCGCCAGGATACTGGCCGCAGCTATGGACAACGATCTCGCGTCACCCTTGATCACGGTCCGATGCGGCAGCGGACACTCCTTGATGGGCACCCAATCCAGGAGCAGCGCTTCCGGTACCGGACGCAGCCGCTCCACCACTGCCAGCATCGCTCTGATTACGGCGTGACCGATGCCGATGTGATCGATGATCTCGGGTGAGACCAGTTCCACTTCGCAAGCCAGGGCATTCTCTCGTATCAGTCCTGCGGCTTCCGTGCGTCGCCGCTCCGCTAAACGCTTGCTGTCGTCAATCGCTGCCAGCCACGGTTCGACTCCAGTGAGTTCCGGCGGCAGGATCACGGCGGCGGCGGCAACCGGGCCGGCCAGCGGTCCGCGACCGGCTTCGTCCACTCCGGCAATCAGGCGATAGCCCTGGACGCGGAAGTCCGCTTCCAGGGACAGGTCAGGCATCGACCAGGGCGGCGGCGGCCAGCTCGGCACGCGCCGCCGGTTCGTGTCCGGCGATGGGTCCGCCGCCCAGGACGGTATTGCCCTGATAGAAGACCGCCGCTTGACCCGGGGTGATGGCACGCTGGGGTTCCCGGAACCGTACCACCGCACCGTCGCCTTCGGCGGTTACGGTGGCCACAGCCTCCGCGAACTTGTAGCGTATCTTGACGGTCACCTCCACCGGTCCGGTCGGCGGAACGCCGGACACCCACGACACCGGATCGGCGTACAGCGTGTCCTGGTACAGGTCCGTTTCGGAGCCGACCACCACCTGGCGCGTGTCCGGTTCCAGCCGGATCACGAAACGCGGCGGCCCGCCGGAAAGCCCGAGGCCGCGTCGCTGGCCCACGGTGAAATACTGGATGCCTTCGTGGGTCCCCAGAACATTCCCGTCGCCGTCCACGATGTCGCCCGGCCGTTCGTCGATGCGCTGGCGCAGAAACTCGCGATAGTCTCCGGTTGGGATGAAGCAGATGTCCTGGCTGTCAGGCTTCTCCGCATTGGGGAAGCCGGCCTCTTCCGCCAGACGTCGGATTTCCGACTTCGGGTAGTGACCCACTGGCATCAGGGTGGCGGCCAACTGCTCCTGGCGCATGCCGAACAACACGTAGGACTGGTCCTTGTCGGCGTCGACCCCGCGGCGCAGAGCCCACTGACGCGGCCCGTCCGGTTCGATGCGGGCGTAGTGCCCCGTGGCGACGTACGCTGCCTGCAGCATCCGGGCGCGCTGGGCCAGGAAACTGAACTTGATCTTGTCGTTGCAGGCGATGCACGGGTGCGGCGTCCGCCCGTTCTCATACTCCCGCCGGAAGTAATCAATGACGAAGGAGCGGAACTCCCGCTGCACGTTCAGCACGTAGTGAGGCACACCCAGTATGCGGCACACCGCCCGGGCGTCTTCCACATCGTCCAGCGTGCAGCAGCCCCGGTAGTACTCCGGCAGGTCGGCCTGGTCGATGTCGTACAGTTTCATGGTCACGCCGATGACGTCGTAGCCCTGACCGTGCAGCAGCAGCGCGGCCACCGAAGAGTCCACGCCCCCGCTCATGGCGACGACGACGCGGTTGGGAATGGTATGGCTCGAAACGGCGCTCATGCTTCAATTGTCACTGGATGTAATCCAATCGTCAAAAGGCATCCCGTCCGTGTACTCCTGCGGCAGAAGGTTCCACAGCACTACCATCAGGAACTTCGCGTCTTCAAGGGCGAGCTCGGTTCCCCTTCGATCCAGGTGTATTTCGTAAAAATTGCCGTGCAATGATTCGGCTTGCAGCAAAGCCCGTCGTATTGCTGGTTCGTCCGCTGACTCATCGGCTATCTGGCGGATGATGGCGCGAATTTCCTCGTGGCCGAAATGGTTCCATCCACGATGGGTTGCCACCGCTTTGGTCAGTTGAGCCACGGCTCCCCAGCCCTTTCCGCCGGCCTGGCACAGGTCATCTTCGGCCAGATGCGCCGGCCATTTGGACCAATATTCTTTGGACTTCGGGAGGTGCTTGCGAATACGATTATCCCGGCGGGTTGGCGTTTCGCGTCGGGTTCGGGGCGGCATTGGGTTTCTCTGAAATCGCAGCGCGGTTGCGGGTACGGTACGGCTAGTATAGCATCGGCCCAATGCACCCAGCCGAACCTAACCTCGCATACCACCACGGAGGCAACCCCATGCCCGTCACCTTTGGATGCTCCCTGCCCAGCCGGGGAGCCATGGCCTCACCCGAAAACCTGCGCAGCCTGGCCCAGCGCGCCGAGGACCTGTCCTTCGACCACGTCTGGGTCAGCGACCACATCATCATCCCCCACGAGGTATCGTCCTTCTATCCCTACGCCGCCGACGGCGTGGCTCCCTTCCAGCGCGACAACACCTACTTCGAGCCCCTGGCCGCGCTGAACTTCCTGGCCGGCTGCACCACCCGCGTCAAGTTGGGCACTCACGTCCTCATACTGCCCTACCGTAATCCGGTGCTCACTGCCAAGATCCTGGCCACCCTGGACGTGCTCAGCGGCGGCCGCCTGATCCTGGGCGCCGGCGTCGGCTGGATGGAGGAGGAGTTCCAAGCCCTCGGACTGGACACCTACGCCCAGCGCGGCCAGGTCACCGACGAGTACATCCAGATCTTCAAGGAGCTGTGGACCTCAGACAACCCGGAGTTCCACGGCGAGCACTACGACATTAGCGAGGCCGGTTTCCTGCCCAAGCCCGTACAGAAACCGCACCCGCCCATCTGGATCGGCGGTCACACCAACCCGGCCATCCGCCGCGCCGCAACCCTGGGCGACGGCTGGATGCCCATCGGCCTGCGCCCGCCGGCGATCCTCGAGCCCGAAGAACTGTCCGAGAAGATCGCCCGCCTCCGCCGGATCAGCGCTCGCGCCGGCCGTGCCGAGGACGCCGTCGATCTGGTCTTCAGCACCGATTGCGTCTTCCACGACGCGCCGCAAAGCGACCGCCGCATGGTGTCGGGCATTCCCGAGCAGATCGCCGCCGACCTGCGCCAGTACCAGGACCTGGGCGTGCAGCACTTCATCTTCAGCTTCCCCGCCGAAAGCGCCGCCCAGCAGCAGGAAGCCATGGAGCGCTTCTCCCGCGAGGTGATGCCGCTGATACCCAATGACTGACTCGTCGGCTCACGGGCGACCGCCTATTGCTTTGGCGGTCGCCCGTAACTTTTCAAGCGCACTTTCGTCGCAACCGCCGGCGCACCTTTGTGGTCTATAGCTGCATCCCACGCATCGGCATGTCGCAGAACACGTCTGTTGACGGTTAGGACTGACATTGGATGATGGTATAGTAATGATGGCTGGAGTTGGAGACTTCCCACCGCGAGGACCGCAATGTCAGATGATACCTTTTCAAAAGCTGGTCCGTCCGGCGAACGACAAACACCAAACACCAAGCGACCGATGCAATATTAGCGGCAAATGTTACCAATGTTGTAGATGCTGCCAATGCGACGATCCGTCCTTCCTCCTAGTTT
>DAOUIF010000088.1:0-14545 GCA_034423575.1 Dehalococcoidia bacterium
CGAATATAGTATATTATATAACACGATAAATTGCAAGTCTTTTCGTAAGACAGCCTGCGCGCACCGGTTCCGGTCGACTTAAACCTGTTGCTGCCAGCAGTCCTCGGCCACCGTCACCGGCCCGTCATACACGGACCGCGCTTCCACCGCCAGCGGTTCGGTGTCGGCGTGGTAATCGTTGTGAATGTGAGTGAGGGTCAATCCGCCCACGCCGGCCATCTGGGCGATGCGCGCCGCTTCCGCCGCCGTGGAGTGCGCGGTGCCATCGGCCATTTCGCGTTTCGCTTCGGTGCAGAGGGCCTCGTGGATCAGCAGCGTCGCTCCCTGGGCCAGTTCGGCCAGCTCAGGACACCAGCGGGTGTCTCCGGAAAACACCACGGCATGCCCACCCGACTCGACCCGCCAGGCCAGCGCTCCCCGGATATGGTTGACCTGCGTGGACCGGGCCCGCACGCCAGGGGTCAATTGCACCCACTCTCCCGGCTCGGTGGGACGGAACAGGATGGACCTCCGCCCGTCACGCCTGAGGGCTCCCTCGGAGTCCACGACCAGCCCGCGAGTCGGCAGCGCCAGCAGCGTGCCCATGTCGGCCATCGCCTGCTCGGAGCCGTAGACCTGCATGGGTTGTTCTTCCGCAATTCTTCGGCTGCGCTGCATTTCGATGTGCGGCAACCCCTCGCAGTGGTCGGCATGGCTGTGGCTCAACAGGCAGAGGTCAAACTCGTTGGGTGACATGCCCAGCTCGTGCCCATGACGAAGCACCGTGTTGCCTGAGGCAGCGTCCAGCAGGATCCGCTCCCCCGTGGGACAGTCCAGCACGATGGCGGTGTGATTGCGCATGATGCAGCCGCCCGCGCCGGTGCCCAGGTAACTTATCGTGAAACCAGCCGTAGTCAAAATACTCCCTCCCAAGTTGTCAGGATCAGGATTTGCTGAATTCCAGGATTTTCAGGATTGGGCGTTGTTTCCCAACGGAAGGCTCTAATCCCGATAATCCGTAAATCCTGATTCTGACATTATCATCCCAGCGCCACCCGCGAATGCGGCAGCACCGCCGGATTGACCAGGAACTCCGGCATACGTCCCTGCAGCACGTCCACCGTGGCCTGGGCAGTGCGCACCTCCAGTTCCAACACCGATTGCTGAGAGAGGAAGGCGACGTGGGGCGTGACGATCACGTTGTCCATTCCGAACAGCGGGTGATCGGCCGGCGGTGCGGACGATTCCATCACGTCCAGACCGGCGCCGGCGATCTGTCCCCCACGCAACGCCTCGATCAGCGCCGGCTCGTCGATGATGGGGCCGCGGGCGCAGTTGATAATGTACGCCGACGGCTTCATACGCTCGAACGCGGCCGCGCCGATTAGGCCGCGCGTCTCGTCGTTCAGCGGCGTGTGGACGGTCACGCAGTCGGACGCGGCCAGCAGGTCGTCCAGCGACGCCGCAGTGACCCCGTTGGGCAGCGCAGCATCGGCCGGCAGGTACGGATCATGGGTGATCACCTCCAAGCCGAAGGCTCGCGCCTTGTTCGCCACCGCGCGGCCGATGCGGCCAAAGCCGATTATGCCGATGGTCTGGCCGCGCAGGCGGGCCAGCGGGTGCGGCGAGGGCGTGCCTTCCCAGCGTCCGGCCCGGGCCACGCCGTCGTAGAACCCCACCTGCCGGTTCCACGTCAGCAGCAGCGCCATCACGTGGTCGCTGACCTCATCGACGCAGTAGTCGGGCACGTAGGTGACGGGGATGCCCAGCTCGGTGGCCACGTCCACAGCGATGTTGTCCACGCCCACGCCGTACCGGCTGATGACGCGGCACCGTTCAGCGGCGCGTACCACCGCCGGCGTGACCTGCGCAAAGCAGGTCATGATGCCATCGCAGTCCGCCGCCAGCTCCGCCAGCGTGTCCTCGGACCCGTCCGGCGCCTCGATGACCTCCACGCCGTCGCCCAGGCCAGCCGCGAGAACCTCCCGCTCCGGCGCGGTGGAGGGCCAGACAAAGTCGGTTACGAGGATGCGGGTGGTGGACATGGTAGACCGCGAATAGCGGGGATTATAGACGACCTTGTGCTAGGCGACGGTGGACCTCGGCGTCCGGAGCCTCTTCAAGAAACAGCATCAGGGCCTCAACCATATTGGCGCGAGCTTCAGGTACCGTATCACCTTGACTCGCTATGTCCAACTTAGGGCAGCGTGCGACATAGCTATCGCCCTCGCGCTCGATGATTGCAGTTACATTCATCGAATTAATCCTGATCATGATCATTAGCATACATTTAAGTATCTCTAGTGGTATTCTTGGAAATACCGAAGATCGCCGTGCATCCATTTCGGATGTAACGCATTTCCAATCAGTTTCTGAGCGTATTCCTCTTCCATACCACCGCCACTGAACGATGACCCCATTTGTACCATCCCGTTGATCACTACGACAAGTCTGTTTTCATACAAGTAATCGCATCCGAATAAACACAGAGGCATCACGATATACGGATCTCGTCGCTCGGCTTCGTTGCAGTCTGCCCGCCGTTTCTTATGGGCTGCCACTAGCGCACCTGTGGAGAAAGCCTTACCACAAATTGCACAATTCTCATCCGACTTCCCTTCGAAAAGCCATTGCCTCAGGATATGCTGCTCTCTGCGTCCAGATTGCTCCGAGCGCGCATCCGTATTGCGGAGGTCGCGTAGCCTCTGCATAAAGGTTGCATACCGTTGGTCGGTCGCCTGTTGATCCTTCGACAAACTCGGTGCGCCCGTAGGGTGAAAGGTGTAGTTGCCGCGGCCCAGCGTCTTGTCGACAAACACCAAGGCTGATTGAAATAATATACGATCTATATTTGGTTTTGCATTTCCTGTATGCGTGAGAAAATCTCGCGCCTCAGGATAGTGAACATTCGCGTGTTCTTTCAAGTATCTGCTGATGTCATCTTCAATTGGTGTAAGTGGTATTGGGTCGCATAAGAGGCTTACACTATTGCCGTGGGCTTCAAAATGCACGGAGCTGCGCAGGTAGTCCGTGATCAGATCGACAGAGGGGTAATCGTACTTGTTGTGGCGCCGATGCATGGCCGCGAGGATCGAGTGGGCGAGTTTGGTCAGGTCGCATTCGCCATACGCTGTCAAAGCTTTTCTAGCGTGATTTATCAACGTATTTTCGTAGTCTTCGAATAGATACCAAAGCTCACCCTCTACTGCTCGCATCCACACCGTATCACTGTGACGCATGATGTGAAGCATCAAATCTCTGTGACTAGCGAAGTCGTGGTTTTCGTCTCCGAAATCGTCAACCTTGACGATCCCCCTCAACCCTTGCGAGCGCTTGGTAGCGTTCAAAACTTTGCGAATCAGTGGTACTTGGTGCCTTCGTAGCAAAAACAATTCTCTGTCTTCACCTAGCTCCACGCGGGTCGCGGATTGTAAATCCGGCGTGTAAATGCCGTAATCTGTCTGCAAATGCAGGTCTCTAATTAGTCTCAGTAGCCCAGGAAGCGTAAACGATCCGCCAGCAATTCCTTGCTCCGTAACCATTCGGTCAAGTTCTGACAATGCCCAATGGGGTCGGGAATGCAAAGCTTGCTGAAAACTGATCGCAGAAGGAATTTCCGTGGGCGTCGCCGACTTGCGAAAATCACGGTCGATAATTTGCTGCACCCTTTGCCGCGTGCCGAGACCTTCGAATTGCTGTGCGGTATCGTCCAAAGTGGGTAAGGCTACCCCACCAAACCCATAGTAATAACAGATCATTTTGATGTTGCGATCTTTATCAACGTCTATACGTTCTTTAATTTGATTGTCGAGGAATCCTACCATTTCTCCCAAAATAGCCATGGCGATCATCCTCCTTTACGTAAACGGCGTCGGCATCATATTCACCGGCGCTTCTGTCACAGCGTCGCGCAAAACTCGGCCACGGTCAGTCCAGCGTCTCGGATAAGGCGGCGCAGGGTGCCTTTGGCCACGGTGGAATGATCGGGTACTGAAAGCGTCGCGATTTCTCCCGGCTTGGTCATCACGATGTGGCTACCCCTTTGGCGCGCTACATCCCAACCGAAACGCTCAAAATTGCGCACCGTCTCCTCACCGCTGAGTACCGGCAGCCTGGGCACTACAGTGCGACCTCTACCTGTCGCGTTTCGACAGTCAGGGGCAAACCCTGTTCGGCGCGCACTTCGATGCAGAGGGCGATGGCTTCTCGGATGTTGGCGAGCGCTTCATCCTTGGTGTCGCCCTGACTGACGCAGCCCGGTATGGCCGGGCATTGCACGACCCAGACGCCATCTTCGTCCCGGTCAATGGTTACCGTGAGTTTCATTGCTCTATCCCCTACGTAAACGGCGTCGGCATCATTCCCACCGGCACCTCGATGAGGCTGGGGGCGTCGGCGGCCAGAGCTTCTAGGGCGTAGGCGCGGGTGTGGAAGTCCAGCCTGGGCATCGTTGCTTCGCCTATGGAATCCGGAAGTCCAGATCGCGGGCCACCGTTTCCTGCTGCTCGTCCAGAGTAATGAAGGCCAAGTCGCTTTGCGGCACGTCACGGAAGAACAGGGCAGTAGCCAGATGCCACACGCGAATGGGCGAAAGATAGGCAATCTCCAACACTGTCGCCATTTCCGCGTCCAGCTGTCGATTGGGGAAAATCCAATTGATTTCGGCGATTGTACTGGCGTCGAAGCGCGCCCCTTCGGCCTTGAACGATGCGCGCAGTTCCGTTTCCAGCAGGTTTGCGGACAATAGATGCGGGAATACGTCCAAGCGACGTCGCACCGCAGTTCCAGCCGGCTCTTCCCTGAATGTTACGGGAGATACCGCAGTGGTATCGACGTATGCAACCAGGGGGAGCGGCTGTGGCGTCATCGCCTATCCCCGCCTTTCAATAAGACGCGCCGTAGCGCCGGGCACGTGCGCGATGGCGCGCAGAGACCCCCGGGGTCCCTCGCCGCCGCCGATAATGCCCCGGGCGCGCAACTCGGCCAGCCGTTCGTCCAGAGCACGGAGTTCCGCATCGTCAGCAGTAGGCGTCGGGCGGTTTTCGGCGGCGCCGTCATTGTTGTTGGTGTCGTTCATAAGTCGGGCCTCCCATCGGCAGGAGCCACACAGGTTGTCAAACAATTATAGGTTCCCGTGCCATACGGCTCAACCGAACGCCGTCAGCGCGGCACCTACGTAAACGGCGTCGGCATCATGCCCACGGGCACCTCGATGAGGCTGGGGGCGTCGGCGGAGAGGGCTTCGCGGAGGGCTGACTCCAAGGCCTCCGGGCCCTCGGCGCGGGCGGCGCGGACGCCGTAGGCTTCGGCCAGCTTGACGAAATCGGGGTTGTGCAGATCGGCGCCCACGGCACGGCCGTTGAACTGGTTCACCTGATCGCGCAGCACGTTGCCGTAGGCGTTGTCATTGAACACCACCGCCACGGCGTTGATGCCGTGCTGCACGGCCGTGGCCAGCTCCTGGGAGTTGAACAGGAACCCGCCGTCGCCGCACAGGGCCACCACCGGCCGGTCCGGCTGCGCCACCTTGGCGCCCAGCGCCGTGGGGTAGGCGTAGCCCAGGTTGCCCGAGTAGCTGGACGTGATGAAGGTGCGCGGCTCGTAGGTGGGCCAGAAGGCGCGGGCGTAGTAGCCCAACTGCGTCATGCCCGACACCAGGATGCCGTCTTCCGGCACCGCGGCGCGCACCGCCGCCAGGTAGGACTCCTGGGGCTCGGGACGCAGCGCGGACTCTTTGCGACGCTGGCGCAGGGCCTCAGTCTCGGCCGCAAAGGACGGGCGGGAGCCCATGCCGATGCTCTCGGCCAGCCTGGCGTCCACCTGCTCCATCACGGTGCGGGCGTCGCCGGCGACGCCGTAGGTGTTCTCCCAGTTGCGGCCCAGCTCGTCGGGGTCAATGTCGATCTGCACCACCCGCTGGCCGTCCAGCCACATGGGGAAGGCCATGCGGCTGCCTACGCCCAGGATTACGTCGAAGTGGGGCTCCTCCTTGGCCACCGGGTCGTTGCGCAGACGCAGCGCGCCCAGTGCCAGGGGATGGCGGTCGTCGATGGCGCCCTTGCCTTCGGCGGTGGTGATCACCGGAGCCTGCAACCGCTCGGCCAACCGTACCAACGCCTCCGAGCCCTCCGACGAGATCACGCCACCGCCGGCCCAGATCAGCGGACGCCGCGCGCCGGCCAGGATGCGGGCGGCCTCGGCGACCTGCTCATCGGATGCCGCGACGCGGGGATAGCCCTCGGCCTCGATCAGGGAGACCTCGCGTTGCTCCGCCATGGTCTCCGGCGGCATCTCGATCTCCACCGGGCGGGGCCGGCCGGTGGTCAGTTGCCGGAATGCCTCGTGCACCGCCTCGGGCGTCTCCTCGGCGGTCATCATGCGCCGCACGTACTTGGTGATGGGTCGGATGCAGTCCTGCTGGTCGTTGACTTCGTGCAGGATCCCCCGGTCCGCGCCGATCAGGTCGCGCTCGATCTGGCCGGACACCACCAGCACCGGCGACGACGCCGAGTAGGCCGTGCTGATTGCCGCCGACGCGTTGAGCAGGCCGGGTCCCGGCACCATCAGCGCCGTGCCCACGCCGCCGCTGGCCCGGGCGTAGCCGTCGGCCATGTAGGCCGTGGCCTGCTCGTGCCGCGTGGTGATCAGGCGAATGCCCGGCACGTCGTTCAGCGCGTCCAGCGCGTGGTAGAGCTGCACTCCCGGCAGCCCGAAGATGACGCGCACCCCCTCCAGGTACAACGAGCGCATGAGAGCCTGGCCGCCGGTCATGGTGGGCATGATGAAACCTTCCTGAATGGGTTGGATTGATTGACGAAACTATGGCCCGCAAAAACGGGCTGGCTTACGATAGCACAGCGCCCCCGGCATGTCATTTGAGTGAGCCGTCGCGCGTGGCCGGCGCAGCCAGGGCATCCAGCAGCGCCCGTGTTGCCAACGCGATCTCATCCACAGCCTGCTCGAAGGCCAGTGCGTTGGCCTGCGACGGCTGCCGGTACCCGCTGATCTTGCGCACGAACTGCAACGCGGCCTCTCTCACCTCAAGATCGGTGGCGGGAGGGTCGGCTTTTCGTAACGTCTTGATGCTTCGGCACATGGTGGTCTGCCTCCAGCGTTCGTGTTTGCCGGGTTGTTCACCGCTATGTTACCCTGCCGCGACACCAATCCGTCGTGTTCGGAAGCGCTGATGATCACGTTCAACTGCACCATTCAGGAAGGGATTGTCCCTGAAGATCTACGGCCTCGATTAGCTTCGGAGCTGGCCCGTATCAGCACCGGATTCGTGGGCGGCAATCCTGACGGGGTATCGGTTAATTGGATCGAGATCCCCCATGGCTTCGGCTTCCGCGGCGGCAAGCTGTCGACCACCTCCGCCGTGCGCGGGGAGATTCCGCCCGGCCTGCAACAGGAAACCCGCGTAGAACTGATGAAGTCCATTCAGGACATGTGGATGGACGTCACCGGCTGCACCACCGACGAACTGGTCGTGTCCGCCCGCGACCGACGCGACAACTAGCCCGACAAAACGGCACAAGGAGCAGACAATGCCGCACTATCGCTGTTTCATCCCCCAAGACGCCCTGTCCTTCGACCAGAGGCAGGAGATCGCCCTGGCCTTCACCGACATCCACTGCGGCTCCACCGGGGCGCCGCGCAGCTTCGTGTCGGTCACCTTCCTGGAGACGCCGGAGGGCCAGACCCACGAGCACGGGGAGGGCTATTACCTGGACGGCGGCAACCGCGCCGGCCGGTCTGAGGAAGTCAAGCAGCAGCTCCTGGCCGACCTCACCGGCGCCTTCGCACGCGTCGCCGGCGTTTCGCCCAACGATATCCCGGGACGCATCACCGAAAACCCCGCATCCTGGACTATGGAGGGCGGGTTCGTGCTGCCTGAGCCGGGGCAGGAAGGCCCCGAGTGGTACGCGGCCGCCGAGGCCGCCGCTGCGGCTGACTAGCATCACACCGGTAGACACCTGATGGCCGGGGGCAGGGCTAGCACCTGCCCCTGATTCGTGAGTGCGGACCGAGCCTTTGTGCGCTGAGGCATGGATGTGTCAATTTCGCCTAGGTCGTACATCCTCGCGGGTGCGCTCGTCGTAATCATAGTAGCGACGTTCTGGTTGCTACCGGACTCATCATCGACCCGAACCGCAAATGCACCGCTCACATGTCCGACCTTACCGGAGAACCACGCCCTGAGGATAGATGCTCAACACTACGCAAGCGATTTTGGGGTGAGTGTCGAGGAAGCCGTGTGCCGCCTCACCCTACAGGGCGAGGTTGGACCACTGGGCCCGGCCCTCCGGTCGGGAGAGCCTGACACCTACGCCGGATTGTGGATCCACCACGAGCCGGATTTTGGCGTGACCGTATTGTTCACCGAAAACCCTGATACGACACTGGCCCCGTACATCATTGATCATCCCCTGGAGGGGGTCATCAAAGCACGCAAGGCCCAGGCGTCGCTGCGATACCTGGAACAAGCCCAGCACCGAGCGCACGCGATTGCCGGCGCCACCGGTATCACGGTCGAATCGGGGATCAGCGTGCCCGATAACCGAGTAGAGCTGTACGTGATCGACGTGCAGGGCCTTGCCCATGCTCTCAGGGATTCGGGCTCAAGTCTCCCGGGTCACGTCGTAGTTATAGAAGTGCAGCAACACAGTTCCCCCGAATGAGGGAGATTTCCCGGCCTGCGTACTGTCGCGTCTCTACGTTCCTCAGTTGCTCACTGGCAACCAAGGGTATCCAATTGTCCAAAGCCATCCCATTTCTCCTCCTTATGGTTGGATTGCTCGTCTTGGCTTGCGGTCGCCCCGCGGCGCCGGCGCCGGCGCCGGAAGATCCTGCGCTGACCCTACCGCCGCCAATACCCACCGCGGCGCCGACGGTTGTCCCCGCGGATGCCACGGTCGAACCAACCGTGTCCGGTCCGGCCCCCGTCGCAGAACCAACCGCAGTTTCGTACGACGCCAACCGCACGATGTACAGCATCTGGCACGGCCCAGAGCACCCCTCAGAGACGACGCTGGGGGCGTTGGCAGACACGCAGGAGTACGGCGACAAATCGCAGGTTGTAGTAATTCTTGAGGCCCTCAAGTTCTTCCGCAATCGGGATACCCTCCGACAGGGGATAGACACTCTGACAGCGCTCACCGGACAGGACTTCGATTTTGACCGCCGGCTATGGAGAGAGTGGATTGGACCCAGGATGGAGGAATTTGCGCCGCCATCGGACTATCCACGTTGGAAGGTGGACTCTCTGGCGCTCATCGACCCGGCTATCGGAGCGATCCTGGAGCCGGGCATCACCCACTCCCGGGTTGATCTAACCGAGGTGGTATGGGGCGGCGTGCGCCTGGACGGCATCCCGCCGCTGGAACAGGCTCCGCATATCCTGCCGGAGCAGGCCACCTGGCTGTGGCCTGGCGACCGGGTATTCGGCGTGTCCATCAACGGCGAGCACCGCGCGTATCCCCTGCGCATCATGAACGCCCACGAGCTGGCCAATGACGTGCTGGGCGGCGAGCCGATCTCGCTGGTGTATTGAACCCTCTGCGGCACCGGAATCGTGTATTCCGGCATCGTCAACGGCGAAGCAACCACCTTCGGCACCTCGGGTCTGCTCTACCGCAGCAACAAGGTGATGTACGACCGCGCCACCCGATCGCTGTGGAATCAGTTCATCGGCGAACCGGTCATCGGCCCCTTGGCAGACTCGGGCATCCGTCAGCCATTCTTCCCGTCGGTGGTCACCACCTGGGCGGAGTGGTTGGCCGAACACCCGGACACCACGGTGGTGGACCGCAACACCGGCGTCTATCCCCCCGATTTCTACGTGCCGGAGAACGACCCGCGCGCCATCTACTACGACTATTTCACCTCGGACGAGGTGATGTTCCCGGTTTGGAACCGGGACGTGACTTTCGACCCTAAAGAGGTAGTGGTGGGCCTGTCTGTCGGGGACCGCGCCAGGGCTTACCGAGTGGCCGACCTCCAGCGCGTCCGGTTGGTCAACGACACGCTGGGTGGGGTCAACGTAGTTGTAGTCGCGTCGCCCGAGTCCAGAGCCGGCAGAATATACGAGCGCGGCGACACTGCTTTTTCCTTGCCGCCAGCGGATGATCCTGATGTTCCTCCGTCCGTATTGGTCGATGAAACCGGCGCCGCTTGGCAAGTCACCGAGACCGGATTGGTCAATCAGTCCGACTCTTCGCGAATTCTCCCGCGCATCCCCAGCCTGACCTCTTTCTGGTTTGGGTGGTTCCAGTACCACCCGGAGACTGCGATCTACCAACCGGACGCGCCGTAGCCTCGGCGACGCGGAGACGGGAGCCGCCGTGCTATAATCTCGGCTCGCTCTTCAGTTCGTGCAAGAACGCGGTGCGTCCGGACGCGCCGATAGACGCGGAGAGGTGCCAGAGTGGACGAATGGGCGCGACTGGAAATCGCGTAGGGGTTAACGCCTCTCGCGGGTTCGAATCCCGCCCTCTCCGCCATTTTTGCATCGTAAATCCCCGGCAAAATCGGCCGTTTCCTATTTGACGCCAGTAGGGAACGGCTTTTTATGACCAACACAGCCCAGTGAAATCCGGCTCAATCCACGAAAACTGGCACACGGAGCAATGTTTTATAACGGCGCCATGACTACCTCGAAACGCAGGGGCTACGCCCTTTGCGCGGCGCTCGTCCGGACGGTGACACAGACCAGCACCTACTCGGACGGGGATGACCTGAACCTTCGGGTTGACGAATCAGGTGGCCAGTACTGGTTTCGGCGTGTCTCCATCAGCGGTAAACGCAGAAATGTGGGACTCGGCAAATAACCGTCGGTTTCGTTGGCCGAAGCCCGGAAGGCGGCATGGGCCGACGTCACGATGATCATCGAATGGCAGGATCCCATCTCGGAAAAGCGAGAGGAAAAACTGGCTAGGCAACGTCCGCCCACCTCAACCTTCTCCAAAAAGTCGGAGATCGTCATACCAATACGGAGACCGACCTGGTCCAACGCGAAACACGCCGCCCAATGGAGCGGCACGCTCGAGACCTACGCGTTCCCAAAGACCGGGTCCCAGCTGGTCACCGACATCACCAGCGCGGACATCCTGGCCGTGCTGTCGCCGATTTGGACGGAAAAGCCCGAGACCGCGCGTCGGGTAAGACAACGCATTGAAGCGGTGCTGGACTGGGCAATCGCCCAATGTTATCGGACCGACAACCCCGCCTCGCGCTCAATTGCCAAGGCATTGCCCAGGATGCCTCGAACCAAGGAGCCTCATCAGGCGCTGCACTACCGCGACGTACCCAATGCCATGGACAAGGTCAGGCAATCGACAGTCCGTGCCCCAGGGCTTTCTCACACCAGTACCGACCCCGACCTTCGGTCAACGCCATAATTTGCCGCGCCCGGCAGATGGCAGCGGCACGCCTCTGCGCCCGCAGCAGTTGCCGAGCCTCCCGCCAACCGTCCCAGCCCAGAGCCTGCCCCGTGCCCCGACACGGGGTTCCGCCGATACTCCCACAATCTGCAAGAGGCGGAAAAGTGGCCCAGTTGATGGGGCGCCTCGCTGCCCCGGAACGCGACTTTCGCCACACCTTCTCTGGAATCCTGCGCAAGCAGGAGTGACGATATGATTTGCCAGTTGTCGACATTCTCTAGTCAGCGACGCGGTAGGCGACGCATTCGACTATTTCGATGAGCAACGGCTTTTGGGCGAGACCGGTAGTGCCGATGACGGCGCGGCAGGGCGGGTTGGGAATGAACTCCCGGTACACCGTGTTGAATTCTTCCCACCGGTCCATGTTGGTCAGGAACACCACCATCTTGACTACCCGTCCGAAGTTGGTGCGGGCCGCGCTCAGGATGGTCTCAACGTGACGGAAGCAGGCGCGGTATTGTTCCTGGTAGGTCTCGCCGACGGTGACGCCGTCGAAGTTGGAAGAAGTGGTGCCGCGGCAATGTACCCTGACCGCCCGCACCTTGAGCATCCGGGTCAGGTCTTCCTCAAAGTAGTCGCTGTACAACCCGGTGCGGTAGGAGACGGAAGCGGTGGCGTCGTGGCGCCCGTCGGCGATAATCAGGTCCAGCAGCTGGTCGCGCTCGTCGAAGGGTAGGGCTTGGGCCTCCTCAATGCGCATGGCGTCAAGCTCCGCCAGAGTGAGAGCAGCGCGTCCGGTTCGGGTCATCGTCGGGCGTCCTTGTGTTCGGAGTCCAGGTGTTCGGAGTACAGCCGCCAAGCTTGCCTGGCCTTGCGGGGGGCAGCTCATATTAGCCCTCAGCAGCACTAGGCTGCAAGCGAAGCGAAACTGAGCAACTGTTCAGGGTTGTGGTGGACCGTCGTGGCGAGTGCAGCGCGGCAATCTCGTTAGATTGGGGAGAGACGCTCGGGAAACGGTTCTCGGTCCGGGGGGTTGTCTGAAGCAGGATTTGCGGGATTTTATGATTTGACAGGATTGTGGGATCTTCATCGCGGGGAGGTTTCAATCCTGGTAATCCGTTAATCTTGAAAATCCTGGTTCCGACGATTTCCTCGGCTGGCCGTCTTTCCAGTAGGCCATGCCGTCCACCACTGCCATGGTCTTGACGCTGACGGTGCAGACGCGGCGGAGGAGGTCGATGACGCGCTCCTTGTGGTCGGCGAAACGGTAGGTGTTGAAGCGCTCGCGGATGGTGGGGTCGCGGGGCTTGCGCTCCCGGTACTGGTCGAGGACCCACTCCAGGGCGGAGCGGGAGCCGAGTTGATAGCGCCAGGCGTCCGGGGACACGCCGGTCAGGGCGGTCTGCTCGTCCAGGGTGATGACGCCGCGCTCCCGGTCGGCGCGCAGGATGGTTCTGGGAGGACGTCCTTCGACAGGCTCAGGACGAGCGGGGGTGAAGGTTTACGACCAGCGGGGGGGTGGCTCCACCCGATCCAGGGGGTACGGTTCGGCGGATTCGAAGCCGATGTGCAGGTCCAGCAGTTGCCGGCCCATTGCGGCCCAGTGTTGGAAGTCGTGGTACAGGGGCAGGCGGGGGAACTCGCGGAGGAGGTCGACGCGGTAGTCGTGGCGGTAGACCGGGTCGTGGAGGACAGCGTAGGTGTAGGCAGCCTTTGGCATCGACACTCGCCGTCTGGCCGAGACCGACCCCGTGGACCTACCGTAGGGCAGGGAACTGTACCCTGCCACCGGCATGGGCAGTGCTGGCATCAGACCTCTCCCCGTTGCCCATTGAGGTCGGGGGCACCCCTGGCTGCAAGCATCGGCCAGTCGGGTGGCCCGGTTCAATTGGTAAGGAATCCCCGGACACGGCCGTTCGTGGTGACCCGGCATTGTCTAGTCCAATCTGAGCAAATTACCTGCTTTGTTGACACGATCAACAAAAGGCCGCGGCGTCGTGCGCGCGGCTTCGATGATCTTGTCGTGGGCAGCGAGGAAGCAACGCATTTTCTCGTAGCTGGGTTTATCGCCGCCCCACAGGTAGAAGCAGCCTATACCGTAATCTCGCACAGCTGCTCGCTCTGACTCGCGAGTGTGACTGCCCGAGGACAAACCATCCAAGACCACCAACAATAGGCATCCATAGGTCGTCGGCTGCACTCTGTGGGAAGTACAACTGATGGTACTCAACGGGTACCGGCAATCCCACAGATATCAGTGCTTAAGGGAGCTTGATGCCAACGTCCCGGTCAAAGAACAGAACCGGGACGTCATCAGCGTGGGCCGGGAACGGAATAGCTGATGCCATTCACCGTACCGTCGTCAGTTCATCTTGAGGAACGTCCTCAAAGCGGAGGGCATGGATGATATCTTCCTGCGAGAGACCGTAATCGTCCTGAATATGCCTGATGGTTTCTCCCGCGTCCCACCGACCCTTCAATATCCAGGTTGGGATCCCACTCACCGAAGGAGCGCCGAACGCGACACGAGGGTCGATTGAAATGGGGTTTCCCCTGCGGGCAACGTGCCAAACGACGGCAATGTCGTCTTGGTAATCGAACTCAGTGAATCGATCTGCGATCACATCTCCCCAAGCCACTTGCCCGTTCATGTCGGCCGCGACCATCTTTCCAGCTTCAACATCGCCGGTAATATCGTACATCCTAAGCATGAGATGAGAACCTTCAGTCTTCCAGGCGTATTGGACGAAAGGAAACTCTGATCTCAACTCCCGGGCCGCGTAGTCTCAAGCAGCGCGAATGTTTTGTAGCGAAATGCCGAGACGCCTGAAAGTTGTTACAAACGCGACCTCTATGAGCTCGTAATACGACAGCGAACGTCGCAGTTCACGACCGCGAAGGGTCGCCGGACGGCTAGAAGCAGCCTGATGCCAATACGTAACAGTGCGCGTTGGAACCCCGGCGTATCTCGCGGCATCGCGGAAATGATAGGCTGGCAACGCCAAGCGGCTGCGCCAGCGAGCGGTATCTTGGGACGCTATGGTAGTAACCATTGGTGCTAGTTTGAGAAAAAGTTGAAATTGTCATGGAGTTCCCGCAACCTGCTGGTTGACGACACTCAGCAGCGAGGAACCCCATGAACATTGCCGAGTTTATCACCGAGCTTTACTGCAAGATAGACGACGCCT